>DATJPG010000197.1:0-8709 GCA_035506515.1 Acidobacteriota bacterium | reverse complement strand
TCTTCCGCTCCTTTTGCGACGATGCCATTGACATCCAGTACGCCATCCTTGACGAAATACTGGCCGAAATTGAACGAGCCGTTGCCTATGTGCGAGTAGTAGTCCACCATCAGATTTTCGATAGTGGCTCGGTCTATCAGTGCGGTCACTTGGGGCGATTGCGCAGCGGAAGCGACTTGCGCTTTTGCACCGCTTACGAAGCAAACCAAAGTGAGAAAGGATAACATCAGGAAACCAGGCAATCTGTTGATCGTTTTAATATTCATCTTTTTACTCCCTCCATTTGATGTTTGTCTAAGTAATCAGGAAGAGACGTATCAAACCCCCAATATGGACAACTCTGATTCCAACTAGAACTGCCGCGCAGTATCTTCTATGGCCTTTGCTTTAAGTCTCAGCCCATCCTCTGGCAGGAGCCAGCGCTGCCTGACGAGGCGATCGATTTCACTGTCATAGAGATCGAGGTAGTGCCTCGGCGATTGATAGCGACGGTAAAGCTCTTGCGGATACAATTCATTCCGTAGCAGGAACACGAAAGGATAGGGCCGGTCTTCACGGCAACTCGGCTTGTCACTCCCCTCATAGCGTCCGTAACGCGCAAGCGGGACAACAAATTCCGCAGCTCGAATGCCTCCCTTGGGATTGCCCACTTCATCACGCGCCAGTTTTTTCCCGTTCAAAGCCAGCGATTCGGCTCTGGGCGGGGCCTGGCCATCCAATACCCAGCGGCGAAGATTATCGACAGCCGCCCTCACGAATGCGCCCTCTGGAATGTCGCTCTGCGCTATCGGACAAGAAAAGACCGGCTCTTCCGGCACCTGCTTCAGCGGATAACCGCGCTGGAGGAGTTGTGCCACAGCGGGCTCTTCGCGTTCGGACAGAGTGGGGTCCGCAAGGTTTGCCACGTGAATCACACCCCCAAGCTCGTAAATGCGATGACCGCCAAGCTGCTCATCACTATCCGGAGCCTGCGGCCCTGTACCCAAATCCACCTCGGATTCGGTCAGAAATTCGATTACGCGTGCATCGGTTTTCTTGAGATTCCGCCGCGCGTCGCCGACTGGCACGAATGGTTCATCATTGTAGAGAGGCAAATAGCCAGGATCGTTCCACTGCGACGAAACACCGATAAGATAACCATCGAATACGGGCCTACCATTGGCCAGACGCGCACGGTCATGGAAGCCTTCGTTGATGAAGACGCGCTGGAAACTTCCGGTGTAGGACCATCCGCCGACCAGTATCGCCTTGACCGACATGCCTCGCAGGGGATTGTCTTTATCATCGCTACGCAGCTTCCGGCCGATATCGGCCATGACTTCGTAGCGGATGCCTTCTTCTTCGGGCCATTGGAGCGCACTGTAGCGCAGGGGATCGAACCATTTGGTCACCGAGTGCGATCCGACCGGAGCTGATTCCTTGGGGTTATGGGGGCTCCCCGACCACCCCTTGTCGGCGTCCCCCACTCCGGCAGCAACGTAGATATCACCACGGGACATCAAGTAGCGGTCCAGCACCATCCAGTGCCCCACATACCCCTGGGTCGGATGGATCGGCTCAAAATGGACAACACCGCTGAACCGCTTCGGATCGGCAGGCCTCCGCACGATGATCCGTGTCGTGTAAGGAAATTTGGCGCGCAACACATTCGGTCCCGAAGGGGAATGCGTGTAGGCTGCAGCCGTACCTTTGACGAAATATTCCTCTTCAACATAACCGTAAGGTGTCAGAGGAATCGACAACCTCGCACCCGGCACATCGGCTGCTATGAAAATGCTGCTGCCCGGGCCCGTTGGTACCGGCCCCTCTACAGAACTGATCTGCGCGGAGGCTTGTGTCGCGAGCAACGCGAGGCATGCCATAACCATTCCAGCGCAAAACTGCTTCATTCGAGTACCTTTATCCCGGAGTATCCCAATTTCCATCAATACCTCTCCTAAGCTCTGAGCAGCGCTCGTTTGACCCTATACAAGCTCATTAGCGCCGCGGTGACTTGCAGACGGTGCAGATTCTTCGCCTTCTAGAAAGTGAGAATGTGCCAACCCTGCTGGATAAGATCTTCCTTCCGGATATCATTCCTGCCTCATGAGACCCTGAAGTATCTTTGCCTGAAGCGGCGTGGAATTCACAATCGCCTTTATGTGATAGGGCTGCTCCATCTTGTGGCCCAGGGAAATCGTAACTTCACGATCTGCGCCGCCGGATGCAATCGTAAGTCTGATCGTGTCACCGGGCTTTCGGGCAGCAATTGCTTCGTTCCATTTTTTCGCATTAACTTTGGTTCCATCCAACAGTTTTATTATTCCTTGAGTTTCAAGTTGCGCTCGCCGCGCCGGCGAATTGGTTTCCACCGCCGCGATCACCAGATCTTCACCCTTGTCCTCTACAATTGCGCCAAGGTATGGAGTCGGCAATTCTTTCGGCTGCTCCAGCTCAAGCCCGGCATAGGCTAGGTATTTTGCATAATCGATCTCCGTTGTCGTCGAAGCATACTCGAAAACTTCCGCGAGTTGCGCGCCAGCTAACCGTTCGCAAACATCGCGGAATTCCTGATCCGTAAACCCCCGCTGTTTTTCCTTATAAAATTCCCGATAAAGCGTCCGCATCACATCATCAAGCGTTCTTTTGTTCTGTGTCTCCTGCCTGATCTTTAAATCCAGCAGCCATCCCAGCACAGGACCTTTCTCATAATAAGAGATGGTTTTGCTGATCCCTTCGCCGCGCCCGCCAAACGGTCCCTGCTCCCAGGTTTCATAGCTGGATTGGGTCGCTGACTGGAAGAAATGGCCGGTTTTGTTTTCATAGGAGGCAATGCTCTTTCCTAGAGCTTCAAGCAGCTCTTCCTGTGTCATCAAGCCGGCTCTAGCCAGCATTAAAAACTCATAGTAGACGGTAAATCCCTCCGATACCCAAAGCATGTTTGTCAGATTTGGCTTGTCATAATCGAAGGGACCCAATGCCAAAGGCCTTATCCGTTTCACGTTGTAATGGTGAAAATACTCATGCGCCAGAAAACTGAGCGAGCCGTTCATGCCCGCCCGCGAATCTAAACCTTTGGTACTGAAGCTAAACGATGTTGAATTCAGGTGTTCGATGCCACCCTGACCGGGACCGATGGCAATGAATGTGTAGTGCTTGTATGGAACCTCTCCGATGATGTTGACTCCGGCTTCGATTACGGCTTTGAGGTTCTTAATGAATTGCTGCCGGTCGAAATCTCCCAGTTGATAGCCTATAAAATCATGAGCGACTCCCCGAATGGTGAATGAAGGCAGGCGCTCAAGGTTTCCGATCAGGATCGGGCTGTCGTAAAGGACATCAAAGTCGGGTGCTAAGTATGTATTCTTCTTCCCGGAAACCGCATCGAGACCGGTTGCGATATCCTTCCAGGAACCGTGCGGATTGACCGTCAATGTCACGGGCTGTTGGATGCGATCGGCAATGTGGAAAAACATCCCTGCGGGCATGATATATCCGCGGTTCTCGTCAAGGTAGGAATTTGCCACGAATGGAGTAGCGGCCAGTACATCATATGTCACCTTGATCTGAGAAGAGTGATTGGAGCAGACTCGCCAACAGTTCTCAGTTGTTTTTTCCCAGGCAAGCTGTTTTCCTGTACCATCCGCAGCGCGAAGATTCCTGACATTTTTCGGGAAGTCGAGAATTCCATAATACCCTGGTGTCCACATCGGCATTTTTAGATCAACAATTTCGCCCATGACTCCACTGTAGGACATCTCGACATGGTATGTGTGCGAAGCGGGCTGTTCCATAGAAAGAACGAACGATACTGTCTCCTTCTGCTGTGCTATCAAAACGGATGAAGCACAAGCAAGAAAAACCCAAAAGCAAACTGCTTTTAAATAGTGTTTGTACATTGCTGATCCCTCTTGGCCGATTATGCTCACCAATCCAAAAGCCCAAGCTCGGGCTTTCCAGAGCTAAAAGCGCGGTTTCCAGTGAACCCGATTGACCAGAGGGGGCACCAGACGGATGGCCTCCACCGGGCAAGCGGTGACGCAGCTTCCTTCATACCAACACTCACTTCCGAAAACAACGTGGGGCGGTTTACCCTTTGTCTGGTCTGGCAGAAAGAGATCGGCCAGGCAAACTTCCACGCAGCGGTTGCATCCCGTGCAGAGTTCGGCGTCGATGATCACGGGGCAGTGGGATGTGTTTTCGGGTATGACCCGGCATGTTCTTGCTCGACTCATTCTTTACTCCCCAAGGACGGCGGATTGTAACGCTCGTAGTTTTCGGCCAGGTCTCCGGCGAAGTCGAGAGGTAGAATAGTGGACTCCGCTTTTCCGCCGCGGTTCTCAATTACCAAAAACTTATTCCATTCCGGCGGATCGATCTCCGGGAAATCCAAACGCTGGAACTGGAGCTCGCGCGAGGATGCGCGCCGAGCACGGCAGGCCTGAATAACCAGCTCGGCGTTGGTGAGAATACTCTCTACTTCCAGGCAACGGACCAGTTCGTGGGGGTTGTGTGCCTTGAGGTTAGGCAGATCGTGCAGCCGTAATTCCGCCAGCTGTTCCAAGCCGGTGCTCAGAAGCTCCTCGCTTTTCAGCGCGCCGCAGTAGTTCTGCATGATACGGCAGATGGCAGCATTGAACTCCTTCCAATCCGGCCCGCTGCAATCAGCGTCGCCTGGTGCCTGGCGGAAAGAGCGGATGCGGTCAAGCTCTTCCCTGATTTGGCGCGAATCGGTTTTGTTTTCCTTGACCCCGGCCGCGTAAGCGGCGGCGTGGCGGGCTGCGTATCCGCCGGTAGCTGCGGCATGGCCAACGCAGTTTCCGGCAAAGAGGATATCGCCGGCTGCGAACAGCCCTTCGATATTGGTCATCAGGCGCCAGTCGTTCAGCACTCCGCCGGGAACGCCGAAGAGCTGGCGCTCCTGGGGCAGGAACGAGCCCGATTTCCAGCCGTCGCCGTAGCTCTGCAGGAGGTCTCGATCCGGGTCGAAGCCATCCCGTTCATAGGCCTGGAGCACCGGCACCCGGGTTTTGCCCTCCTCGCCGACCATCATGCCCCAGATCACAAGCCGCTCCATTTCCGGCATGGCGCCAAGGTCCGCGTAGAAGGGCAGCTTGTAGCCGCGTTGCAGCAATTCCTCAACTCCCAGCACCTCCGGGCCCTGGAATTCGTAAAACGGAAAATCGGGTTCGCCGCCGCCCTTGAGAAAAAACTTCTGCCCCGGCGCCGGCTTGTAGCGCGAGGCGACGTCGGCCAGGATTCGGCCGTCGCGGTCCGCCCATGGGATGTCTCGTCCCGTGGCGTCAACCAGTGTGCAGGCGTACCAGGTATTGTGGTTGTTGCCGGTCGAGTAAGGCGGGTAACTGCGGATGCCCGACCACTCTCCCTTGACTGACTTCTCCATCATGGCAAACTGCGCGCCAATCCGCCACGCCAGCGCATGACCGTCGCCGGTGGTCTGAGGCGGCCGGAATTCGGAGATGCCGGGAAACTCGGGCGAGAAAAGCCAGATCCGGGCGGGACGCGAGGTGCAAAGGATCACCGCTTTGGCCGTAACTGCAGTAACCTGACCAGTGCGGGCGTTGAGCAGCACGGCTCCAGTCACACGCTCGGCCGGAATCCCGCCAGAGTTGAGCAGTGCGGTCGCCATGCACCGGTCCAGGACGCGCACTCCTGCGCGTTTGCATTCACGGTACAGCGCCTGTTTAAAAGTGGATCCAAAGACGCGCAGCGTAAAGCGATTCTCGTAATCATAGGCGAATAGGAGTTTGGTTTTTTCATCCCGGAAGGGAGCGCCCCGGAACCGGTCCTCCATGTCGCGGATGCGCGCCCCCATCTTTTCCAGGTCGAGCAAACGGTCATAGCCTTCGCGGCACTCGATGTAATGGGAGATGGCGTTATTGTAGCCGGCATGGCTGCGCACCATAGCATCGGCGAGCTCTTCCGGCGTCACTTTCGAACAGGGATTGGTAGCGGCCGATTCCCAATGGTCGCAGCCCGAGCCGGCGGCACCACTGCTCTCCGTGGCCGCTTTTTCCACCAGCAGAACCGACGCGCCGCTCCTTGCTGCGGTGATCGCCGCGAAGCAGCCGGCCATACCGCCGCCGACGATCAGCACATCGCAGGAAGCCTCCTCACAGCGATTGCCTGCCAGCGCATAAGGCCACTTGATTTCTTTGCCATTTGTTTTCATCGAAGCACTCCTTCTTCCTGGCCCGTGCGGCGCGGCGAAGTCCAAAGCGAAACCATGATGAAGACGAGAAGCGAAACCAGGTATGCGATGAACAAGCCCAAGTCGATGGAGACCTTGCCCTGCCATGGACTGGGAATGCCTAGCAGGAAAGCGCCTACGCCAATGATGCCGCCCGCTGCCATTGCTGCAAATGCTCCCTGCCAGGTTGCCCGCTTCCACAGCACCCCGCCCAGCAACGGCACCAGCATGCTGCCCATATAAGGGTAGTTGAAGATGATGATGGTCTGCAGAATGCCCTTTGCCCTAAAGGCGACCAGGATGGCCACCACAAGAGCAACGAAGATTGTGACCCGGGCGATAAGCTTGCCATACTTCAAATCGTCCAGCTTGGCAGTGGGGTTGAGCACCATATTATAAAAGTCGCGCGAGAAGCATCCGGAAAGCGAGATCAACAGGCAGTTCCCGCTGGACATGGTCGCCGCCAGCAGAGCAGCTACCACGATGCCGGCGAAGACCGTCGGTAGTGCCACGCGCACGACGTGCGGCAGCACCGCGCCGTTCTCGATCGCCGGGAAAAGAATGCGGCCTGCGCTGCCGATCAATGCGGTGCAGAAACTGATGAAAATAACAATAATTCCGGAAAGGATGCATCCCCACTGGGCTACCCGCGCCGAGCGCGCCGACTGGTAGCGCATGAAGGCGTCATAGGAGACGGAGATGGAGAGCAGGAAGGGAGCGATGAGAAAAATCGCCTGCGACAGCATTCCATGAGGGATGAAGGGCGTTCCCAGGATGGCGTGCAGCGAGGCCAGTGACTGCACGCGCGTCAAGGAAATCAGGGCCACCACCGGGATGCAGAGCACGATGATCGATACCTGGATGAAGTCGACCATCACCACACCCCACATTCCGCCCATCACGGAGTAAAACAACAGCACAGCTCCGATGAGCAGCAAGCCCACGTGGAAGTCGAGGCCAAAGATGGAAAGGATGGAACCGGCAGCCAACAACTGGGCTACCAGGATGCCAAGCAGGCTAGGGATGTTGGACAGCCAGCCCCAAACTCGCACCCAGCGACGTTCGCCGTATCGGGCAGCGAAAAAATCGAGAGGTACGACTCCGCCGCGCTCGCGCAGCTTGGCCGCTACCAGAAGGCCGGCCAGGATCAGTCCGCCTCCGCAGCCCAGGCCGTACCATAAACCCGGCCACATTCCTTTCCCCGCGCCCATTTCCGCGCCGCCCAGGATAACGCCCGCCCCGATCTGCACGGCCGAGAGGGTGGCGGTGGTGAGCAACAATCCGAGCTTGCGCCCGGCAATCAGGAAATCAGAGGTCTTCTTCACCCGGCGGCTCAGGAAAACGCCGACCAGCAGCGACAGCCCCAAATAGAAAATCACCACAACGGTCAGCATGAAAACCTATGTTCCTTTCACTTTGCCTTTGGTTCGAAGAAACGTTTCACGTCGTAGCTTCCAATAGAGCGCGCAATAGCCCCTTCAACGCTGAGGTCCACTCCACCGCTGCCTCCCTGGAACTCAAATCCGCATACACGCATCGTTTTATGGTTCATCACGATACTGGTCTCGATCCCGTCGCAGGCTTCCTCCACCAGGTTGAATAGATATACGCCGGTGCGGAGCTTTACGTAAATGCACGGAGCGCTCCATTGCAGACCAAGGGTTTGGTCATCTGTGTATATCGTCCACGCAGCGGAATGAGGCGTGGTGTAAAGATGCATGGAAGTCATAGTGTCCGACCAGGACCGTGTGTATCCGTGACCGACCAGTTCATCTGTGAATTTATGACGGATGTACTTCGGGGGCTCCACTCCTTCCATTCCTGCGACTCCGAAGATGACTCGATAGGAAACCTCGTTCCCGTAGTACTCCGTGCCCATCTTTGAGAGAATGCAGGTGGTAAGGCCGTTGAGCAGGTCCAAGGCGATTTTCACGGATGCACGAGGCCTGCTTCCGCTGTGCATGTGGGCGAAAAATACCAGTTTTTCATCGGCTGCAAAAGCCCTGTAGGTCTCCTGGTGCCATTGCGGTTCGTCCTTATTCCGCCAATGGAGAGTCTTTGTATCGACCACTCTATATTCCCAGATCGGGCCGTCGTTGTCGTAGCGGAGAGTGAATTCCCTGCCGACCAGGAGATTGCTCAATGGTGGAATATTCGCCGACACTATGCTCAATTGCGCCCTGGGCGAGTCGGGATTCCAGGCCATGGTGCCTTTTTCCGCAGCTTGATGCATTTCTTCTTCACTCATGTGAGGAAAAGTTCTCGCCGGCCGGTATGCGGTTCTCTGGCCTTTCGGATTCGCGGCTGATTCCCCTGGCTTTGGTCGTGGCCCGAGGTTAATCTTTTCGCCGTGTTCGTCGAATGGCTCCAGCCGGGCAAGATGGCCCACAACTTCGCCCGTTCCCCGGAACAGGTAGTATTCCAGTTCGTCCTTTTCATTGAAACCGAGCCGCATACCGGCCTGCGTTTGGGTGGGCAGATCCGCGACATACATGGTCATGATGCCGGACAATTCGCAT
>DATJPG010000196.1:0-36407 GCA_035506515.1 Acidobacteriota bacterium | reverse complement strand
AAGGTTTTTCATCATGCATGGATTAGCAAAACTCTGTATTAAACGTCCGGTTTTCGCGACGATGTTGATATTGGCATTTATCGTTTCCGGAATCTTCGCTTACTTTTCACTCGGTGTGGACCGGATGCCGCAAATCGATGCTCCCTATGTTATGGTCACCGTTGCCAATCCAGGGGCATCGCCCGAAGAAGTCGAGACCGAGATCACCAAAAAAATCGAAGACGCCGTAAACAGCATCAGCGGTTTGAATGAACTCAACTCCACTTCGGCGGAGGGAATGGCTCAAATCTCGATCGAGTTCGACCTGTCGAAGGACGGCAACGTCGCGGCCCAGGAAGTGCAGAACAAAATCAATCAGATCGTCAATGATCTGCCTTCGAGCGCCAAGGTTCCGGTTATAACGAAGATGGATCTCGATGCTTCATCCGTTCTCCAGATCGCCATTTCAGCGCCGCGCTCCACTCGGGATTTAACGATGATCGCGGATAAGCTGATGAAACAGAAACTTGAAAACTGCAACGGTGTCGGCCAGGTCAAGATACAGGGCGGCGCTAATCGTGAAATCCACATCGTTGTGAATCCGGAAAGGCTGCGTGCGTATAACCTCACGGTTACGGATGTGTTCAGGGCGCTCCAAAGCCAGAATATGGAAATGCCCGGTGGGAGCATCAAAGCCGGTGAGAAAGATTTCACGGTCCGCACTTCCGGCAAGATCAAAGACCCTGCGGATTTTGGTCATGTAGCCATCGCGGACAGGAACGGGTATACCGTCAAGGTAAGTGATATCGGGTATTCCGAAGATTCGGCTGAAGAGCCGACGACGGCGGTGCGGCTGGACGGCGAGCCGGCCGTGCAGCTCGCCGTTTACAAACAATCGGGCACGAACACCGTCGAAGTCGCGGAAGCTGTCAAAGAGCGCCTGGCGCAAATCCGGGAGAGCGTGCCCAAAGACGTCAAGGTGCAGATCATCAGTGACCAGTCGATTTTCGTGAAAGCGACCATCAATAAGATCCGAGACCATCTTTTTGAGGGGAGTCTGCTCGCTGCCATCGTGCTGTATTTCTTCCTGGCCAACTGGCGCACGACGGTGATTGCCGCCATCGCGATTCCGGTGTCGATCATTTCCGCCTTCTCGATCATGGCGATCTTTAAATACACCATGAACCAAATCACGATGCTCGCATTGACTCTGATGGTAGGTGTCGTCGTCGATGACGCCATTATTGTCTTGGAGAACATATACAGGCACATGGAAGAGAAAAAGATGGGGTCATTCGAGGCCGCTGAACGCGGCACCAAAGAAATTGGCCTCGCGGTGCTGGCAACGACGGTGTCATTGCTGGCAGTTTTCGTTCCGGTTGGATTTATGGGTGGCATGACGGGGCGTTTCATGAGCGCTTTCGGGTTCACCTGCGCCGGGGCTGTTGTGGTTTCGATGCTTGTGTCCTTCACCTTGACGCCGATGCTTTGTTCGCGATTTGTCCACCCTCCAAGCGGAGATACGCAGCATAGGTCCAAAGATGTCCGGTTCTTCCGCATTCTCGACACTGCCTATACGAAAGCCCTGGTATGGGCGATGGGGCACCGGAAAGTCATCGTGATGAGTTGCGCTGCGGTCATTCTCAGTATCCTGCCCTTGTTTATGGTGATCGGCAAAAACATGATGACGAAAGACGATCAGTCGCAATTCAATGTCACGATACGTCTTCCGGAGGGCAGTTCACTGGCCGAGACAACGAAGTATTCTGAAACGATCGCCCGCAAAGTGCGCACGCTGGAGGGCGTGACCCATACGCTGAACACCGTGGGTGGAGGCAACACCGGATCGCTCAATGAATCCTCAATTTTTGTCAAGCTGGTAGATATTCAAGACCGCAAGTTATCAGCCGACGAAATGGCAACAAAGGTCCGGGAAATGATGAAAAATCATCCCCCCGAGATCTTCCTGTCGGCGGTTGCCGCCAGCGGCATTGGAGGCGGAGGAATGTCCGACATCCAGTACTATCTGCAAGGGCCGGACATCAAAAAACTTGCGGAGTACTCCGACAAAATCGTGGCGAGGGCCAAGACCGTCCCCGGGTTGGGAGATATCGACAGCTCACTGCGCTCCGGAAAGCCGGAAGTACAGCTGGATATCGATCGGGCACGCGCGGCAGACCTCGGAGTTTCGGTCCAGAGCATCCAGCAGGCGCTCAATACCCTGGTTGCCGGGCAAACAGCCAGTACGTTCAATGCCGGCAACGACCAGTATGACGTAGTGGTGCAGGCCGAGTCCAGGTTCCGCGGATCCGTGGAGGGCCTTGAGAAGATGACTGTAGCATCCACCAAGACCGGATCGGTCGGCTTGAACGAGGTTGTGCGCAGCCGTACCAGTTCCGGGCCATCTTCCATAAAACGGCTTGGACGGCAGCGTATCGTCCAGATCATGGGCAACCTGTTGCCCGGAGGATCCACGTCCACAGCCGTCAGAAGCCTTGAGCGCTTTATTGCCGAACTGAATATGGGCCCCGATTACAAAGGTGGAGCAACCGGTATTACCGGTGAGATGAACAAGGCGGCCTTTAACTTTGCCATCGCATTTGCGCTGGCGTTTATTTTTATGTACATCGCGCTGGCGGCTCAATTCGAATCGTTTATCCACCCGGTCACAATTCTGATTTCGCTTCCCCTGGCCGTGCCCTTCGGACTCCTTTCCATGCTCGTTACGGGCCAGGTGATTTCGATCATGTCGGGTCTGGGATTGCTGTTGCTCTTCGGCATTGTGAAGAAGAACGCAATTCTGCAGATCGACCATATGAACGGACTGCGAGCAGCCGGCATGAGCCGCTACGAGGCCATCATCCAGGCGAATCGTGACCGGTTGCGGCCAATACTCATGACCACGATGGCACTGGTGTGCGGCATGATTCCGCTGCTGATCTCGCGCGGCGCCGGCGCTTCCACAAACCACTCCATCGGCTGGATGGTGGCCGGCGGGCAAACGCTTTGTCTCGGTCTGACGCTGCTGGCTGTTCCCGTCTTCTATTCCATATGGGAAGATCTGGGGCTCCGGCTCCGATCCATCCGGCTCGTGCGATGGCCAGCCAAGCGCGCGGTAAAAAGCGCTGCGTCCATCTTGATGATAACCATCATGATCTCGGCATCTTTTGCACAGACGCCTTCAACTGTCCAGACGGGACCAACTCCTGATTCCGTCATCATTGAGCCTCTGAGAGAAGCGAGGTTGCAGGACCGCATAGGAATCGAAACCGTGGCCAAAATCACTCTCAAAGATGTCATTGAGAAAGTGCTGGCCAATGATCCGGAATTGGCCATCTCGCAAATTTATCTCGAACAGGCCGGGTACAACATAAAATCGTCCCAGGGATATTTCGATCCTGTGGTCGGCATGGATGCCACGAGATCGAGGACATCCATCGCAATCGCTTCTGCGATCGGTGGTTCCGCAAGCGGTCGGCTCACTTCGAAAGAGCTTCTTTTCACTCCAAGAATCAGCGGCAATACGCCCTGGCTTGGGTCTACATACAGCCTGACGTTTTCCGATTCCAGGCAGGAATCCGATAACACGTTCAGCATGTTAAACCCGCAGTATCCAACTTCGGTGACCCTTAATTTCACGCAACCTCTGTGGCGCGGGCTTCGCATTGATGCCGGTCGGCGGTCGCTTTTGGTGGCGCGCAAGAATCACGAACTGAGTTCCGAACAATTTCGACAGCGCGTGATCGAAAGAGTGACCCAGGCGGTGCAGTTCTATTGGGAACTCGCCTATGCCCGGCAGAACCTTGAAGTGCAGAAGGAGGGCGTGCGGCTTGCCGAGGAGCAATACGAAAGCAACCGCAGGCAGGCGGAGCAGGGTCTGCTTGCGCCCATCGAAGTGGTTGCAGCTCAGACAGAAGTCGCGACTTTTGAGCAAACCATGGCGCTTGCACAGGACACATTGACTGCGGCTGAAAACAATCTGAAACAGATGATGCTCGACCCGGTCAATCCGCTCTGGAAAGCGGCGCTGATTCCCGAAACTCTCCCGGACCCGGATGTCGAACCTCCCCCGCTGAAGGATGCCCTGGCTCACGCCTTGGCGTCGCGGCCCGAACTCGCCGAACAGTCCATCAACATGGCGATCAGCAAGCTGGACACTCAGTATTACAAAGACCAGATGAAGCCGCGCGTCGATGCCATTGCTACGTTTGCGGCCGCGGGACTGGCGGGGACAAAACAAGTGGCAAATCCCTTCGAGGGCTTTCCCATAGGCGATGTCCCGCCGCATCTTTTGGGAGGCAACCTGCAATCGCTTTCCAATATCTGGGACGGAAGATATCCGACGGCTAAAGTGGGAATACAAATATCGCTGCCGCTGAGAAATCGTACGGCAGCAGGGAATGCCGCCAATGCATTAGCCGAAGGCCGCCGCATGGAGATCGTCAAAAAGCAAACCGAAATGTATGTGGAAGCGGATGTGCGTAATGCCCTGGAACAATGGAATACTGCCCGCGCCCGTCACGACGCGGCACGCATCGCGAGCAGAGCGGCTGAAGCGCAGTATGCGAGCGAGCAGCGCCAGTTCCAGGCCGGCACTTCGACCATGTTCCTGGTTTTTCAGCGCCAGAACCGCTATATCATCGCGCGAAGCAGCGAGGTCCGCGCTCGCGCCGATCTGGCCGAAGCGATTGCGAATGTGGATCGGGCCACGGCCCGCACTCTGGACACCCACGGCATCAAGCTGGATCAGTAGTTTTTTCAGAAGACAGAAGACCTGTCTACTCGACCATTTTTGTACTGTCTTCTGTCTCCTACCTTCTTGTTTCCTATTCCAGATCGAGTATCTTTATAGGAATCATGCGGAGATACTCTATGAAGCGAATCTCGATCATTGCCATAGGGGCTGTGATGTTGCTGGCGCCGGCCCTTTGGGCGCAGCAGGTTGCGGTCCAGGAATATGTTTTGCAGAACGGACTCCGGTTTCTGATGATCCCGAAAAAAGGGGATCCCAATGTTGCCGCCGGCTGGGTCGCCCGGGTGGGGTCCGTGAATGAGCGTCCCGGGATTACCGGACTGTCCCATCTTTTCGAGCACATGATGTTCAAAGGGACGCACGTCATCGGGACTACCGACATCAAAAAAGATCTCGAACTCATGGCGCGGATGGACGGTGTCAAGGCCGAAATCCGCAAGGAAGAGCAGGAGCAGATCCGGCGGTTGCGCCTGGGACAGATCGACAATTTGCAGGATCCGAAGAACCGTACGGATAGGCACAATCAACTGCTGCAGGAACTGGCCGCGATCGAGAAAGAAAGCAAGGCGCTGATCGTTCAAAGCGAATTGGATAAAATTTATACCAATGCCGGTGCAAGCGGGTTGAATGCCGAGACCAGCAATGACTACACCGTCTATTTCATCAACGTCCCTTCCAACAAGCTCGAGCTTTGGTTCTGGATGGAATCCGACCGCCTGATGAATCCGGTTTTCCGCGAGTTTTATTCGGAGCGGGACGTGGTACATGAAGAGCGCCGACTGACGACGGACAGCACTCCCACGGGAAAGTTTGAAGAGGAATTCAACGCGATGTTCTGGACGTCCTCGCCTTACAGCTGGCCTGTAGTCGGCTGGCCCAGCGATCTGGATGGACTGACACGCCAGGAAGCGCTGGATTATTTTGCACTGAATTACGCACCGAACAATATCACTGCCTGTATTGTCGGCGACTTTGATCCGGCGCAAGCCAAGGCTTTGGCCGATCGCTATTTCGGCCGTCTGAAACGCAATCCGCAAAATCAGCCCCCGGTGCGCACGCGCGAAGTGGAGCAACTGGCGGAGAAGCGAATGGTCGCGTATGCCGAAACCAACCCGGAAGTGCAGATCCGCTACCATTCGGTTGCGGATGGCCATGTCGATGAACCGGCCCTGGTAGTGCTGGGCTCGCTGCTGAGCGGCAGAACCGGGCGCCTGTATAAGTCGCTCGTCCTGGACCAGCAGATTGCCAACAGCGTTGCCGCGGATCAGGAGGGCTTGAAATGGGCGGGATATTTCACGCTGAGTGGTGTGGCCAAACCCGGCAGTACTCCCGAAGCCGTGGAGCAGGCCTTGTACAAGGAACTCGAAAAGCTGCAAAAGGAAAAAGTCGATGAGAGGGAATTGCAGAAAATAAAAAATCAGTTCGCCGCATTCAATTTCAGGCGCCTCGACAGCAAATTCCTTCTGATGCTGCAAATTCTGTTGGCGGACAGCAACCGCGGCTGGCAGAGCTTCAACGAAGATCCCAAGAAAATTGCCGCAGTAACCGCTGAAGATGTGCAGCGAGTGGCCAACAAGTATTTTAAACCGGAAAACAGAGCCGTCGCGCTGTACTACACCAAAAAGTCTGAAGGGGCAGAAGAAGACCCGGTGCTCGCTGGACTGAGCGACCAG
Source organism: Acidobacteriota bacterium (assembly GCA_035506515.1). Lineage (GTDB taxonomy): Bacteria > Acidobacteriota > UBA6911 > UBA6911 > UBA6911 > UBA6911. The sequence continues at coordinate 30,002 of DATJPG010000196.1, read as the reverse complement.
GATAAGGCGCAGGTACGGCAATTCAAGGCTGCCGTCGCCCAGATGTCCGTCGACGAAGCGAAGGCGATCCTGCAAAAAGTGGAGCCGCAGATTAGCGCTGCGCCTCCGGAAAAGCAGCCGCTCATCAAAGCAATACTGAAACTCCTGCAGGAAAAAATTCAGAAGAACGGAGGCAAGTAATGCAACGGACTATCCGCACACGGTGTCTTCCAATCGCTCTCGTCTGCTGCATCATCGCCGGTTCTCTTGCTTTCGGTCAGAGCAGCAAACCGCAGATCCCGGCTCATCCTCGGGATCTTAAGTTTCCAGCCCTCCAGTACACGCCTCCCAAGGCCTCGGCCTATCGACGGGTGCTCAACAACGGAGTCGTAGGATATTTTGTCGAAGACCACGACCTTCCGCTGGTCAACATTTCCGTAACCGTCCGCGTAGGACCTTACCTGGATCCGGCGGGGAAAGAAGGGCTGGCAGCTGCTGTCGCAAGCCAGATGCGCGCCGGGGGGACGGCGCGCTACAAGGCGGAAGAGTTCGATGAAGAAGCGGATTTTCTTGCTGCGGAAATATCCAGCGGCATGGGAAGGACATCCGCGACCGCCGCCGCTAATTTCATGGCAAAGGATACGGATAAAGCCCTGGAGCTGTTTTTCGACATGCTGCGCAATCCCGCTTTCCAGCAGGACCGGCTGGATCTTTTTAAGAGCCAGCAGCTGCAGGGAATCGAGCGCCGCAACGACAGGACCGAAGAGATTGAGGCCAGGGAGTGGAACCGGCTCCTGCGCGGTGAAAAGCATTTCACGAGCGTGCTCAGCACAAAGGCTTCCATCGAGTCTCTTACCCGCGACGACCTGGTTGCGTTCCACAAAAACAATTACCAGCCGCGCCGGTTCATCTTTGCGGTGTCCGGAGATTTTCAGACCGCGGAGATGAAGGCGAAGATCGAGAAGGCGATGGCAGAATGGGTTTCCGATGCGCCGCCGATCGGTGTCCCCAAACCGAATTTCACGCCTGTCCCCGGTTTGTACATGGTTAATAAGCCGGACGTCAACCAGGGACGCGTTTCAATCGGCCATCTCGGAATCATGCGCGGAAATCCGGACGAATTCGCTCTCGATATGATGAACGACGTGCTGGGCGGCTCCGGTTTCACTTCCCGCATCATGAACAAAGTGCGCACCGACGAAGGACTGGCCTACAGTGCCGGGTCGAATTACGTGCCGGGGATCTACTACGAGGGACAGTTCCGCGCGGCTTTCCAGAGCAAGAGCTCCACTGCGGCGCAGGCGGCTCAAATAGTCATCGATGAAATCGATCGGATTCGCAGGGAAAAAGTTTCCGCGGAGGAACTGGAAACGGTTAAGAACCAGGCGATCGAGGTTTTTCCGCGCTATTTTGCTACCGCTTCCGCGGTGGCCGAGACGTTTGCGGATGACGAATTCACGGGGCGCGAGCCCGGATACTGGGATACCTATCGCGATAAGATCAAGGCGGTCACCGTTGATGATATCCTGCGCGTCGCTCAGAAATACCTGCACCCGGATCAGCTCGTGATCCTTGCGGTGGGAAATACGGACGATTTGCTGAAGGCGGATCCTGACAAACCTCAATTTTCGTTTCAGAAAATGGCGGGCGGGAAGATTACGCGCATCCCGCTTCCGGATCCTGAAACCATGGTTTATCCGAAATAATGCCATAGGATATTGCTTATATTCAAGCTGAAAGCGAAGCTGATCGCTGAGAGCTGACGGCTGAGAGCTCCAGCGTGGCCGGCTCATGTGCTCACCTTGAATTTGGTTTCGGCCGCCGGCCGCGCTGGGCAATCCGTGGCGTTTCTTTTTGGTGAAGAATCCATTCCATCGAGTACAGGGTCTATTTTATAAAATAATATCCCTGCTTGGTGCGGGCCGTGGTGCCCGGGCGATTGACCCTCACTTCTAATTTCCGAAATCTTCCGTCGTGCCTGGTGTCTTTCGGGTAGTACCCGAGGCTGTACTGGCTGCGCAATTCCTGCGCGATTCGGCTGAAGGCCGCTCCCAGGTTGTTGTTGTGTGAGGCATCGACAAGGATTCCCCCGCTGTATTGAGCAAGTTTTGACAGGTATTCGCGCCCGGCTGCGTATTCCGGATTCTTGCCGCGTCCTGTCGGGATCTTCATCGGCGGCCACTGGGCGGCAAAAGCAGTCCCTGCGAATTTCATCCCTGGATCGATGATCGCGGGCATGCGTTTGTATCGATCCCTATCCGTATCGAAATAGATGCAATAAATGGTCGATTCGGTTTTCCGGGCCAAATCCAGCGTTTCCTCCTCGGTTACCGTTTCACTCCGGTTGTCCACGCCGTCGCTGAAAAACACCAGGGCTTTACGGCCGTATTCGAGCTTCAGTACCTGCTCGATGGACAACCAGACGGCTTCATATACGGCGCTCAGACCGCCTGGTTTCAGGCTGCGGAGGGCATCGGGGTTTTTTTTGTGATAGAGGTTGAACGGTTCCAGGAGTTTTACTTCGTCGGCGAAGGAAACGATCGCAACCGAATCGTCGTCGCGAAGCAGCCGGATGAACCGCATCGCTTCCTGGCGGATTCTGTCCAGCTGGAATTCCGTGCTTCCGCTTGTGTCCAGCGTCAACGCAACTGAGATCGGTTCTTCGACGGCGGCAAATGCTGCAATTTCCTGCCGGACACCGTCCTCGAAAATTTGAAAATCTTCTTTTTTCAAATCCCGAACATGATTCCCGGCTTGGTCGGTGACAACGACCGGGATCGACACCATTTCGACCTGGACCTTGATCGTCTGCGAACCCGAGGCAGGCTCGCCTTCCCTTTGCGCTCTCCCGTCGGCAATGCACAGAAATGCACCCAGAGATAGCGCAGCCGTAAGAGTTGCAGATTTTGTCCTTGTGCGCATGTCCGTTCCGTTACCACAGAACCATTGGTTCATCTGGAATGGAGATTCAATCGGGTAATTGGGTTCAAAATAATTGCGATTGGATCCCCGCTATTGTTTCGCGCGAAGCTTGGCTGGACCGGACACGGCATCCGAATCCATGTCAAAAAAGCGCAGCGGCCAAGCAGCCGCATCCCCGGCATAGTCCACGCCGATGCGCCGGGACACACCGACGCGCACTTTCTCTTTGCGCGGTTGAAACAGCCGCACGTCGCAGTCGGCAAGAAGGTCAAGCCCGCTATGCGATATGTTTATTCCGAGTGCGGCGCAGAGTTTGCCGGGACCGCTCAAGAGGTTTGCGGGCGCTTGCCCCGTCATTTCGGCTGCCCGCAAAAGGATCGCCTCCGCGATCCCCGCCGGCTGTGTCACAACGTTCGCACAGCAATGCATTCCGTAGACGAAGAAAACGTAGAGATGTCCGCCCTCCAGGTACATCGGCTCGACCCGCGGCGTCCGCCTTCCACGATACGAATGCGCTGCGGCATCGGTGCTGCCGAGATATGCTTCCGTTTCGACGATGCGTGCGCCGTACCAATGATTTCCGTGCCGGCGAGCCAGCCAGGCGCCGACGATTGTGCGGGCTACTCGCGTGGTGTCGAGAAGGTAGAATGCCCTGGGAAAAGGCTCGAGTCCGAGAGCTAGCGGATCAAAACGAAGCCGCGAGTCAGGCGCGCTGGCTTTGCCGGTAATTCGTGGTGCCATCGATAGGGCCTCAGGCCTCGAAGGCCCGTAAGCCGCCGAGGATGGCTAATGCCGCATCATTTATGCAGGCGAAGCTTTCGGAGTGCACAAGCCTGCCAGCGCTTTTCGCAGATAATCTGTGAGAACGGCTCTCCAGAGACTGTCTCAAAACTCAGGTCCATGGAGCCGTTTCCGGCATCGCTGGGAGCGCCGGCGTCCTCGCCTGCTTATTGCCGCAATATTGAAAATTCTCAACAAAATTATCTCTTTGTAACTCACCTCTTGCCATAAAGCTCTGTGTGCCGCCGAGGACGGCGGCGCTCTCATGATAAACAACTTCCTATTTCAGGGCGTGGCGGAGGGCGCTTTCCAGTTCGGGGAACCGGAACTTGTATCCGGAATTTTTCAACCTCGCCGGCAAAACCCGCGCGCTGGCCAAAAGGAGCGCGTCGGCCATTTCTCCAAAAACCATGCGGGCGGCGAACGCAGGCAAGGTAAAAAACGACGGTTTGGACAGCACGCGTGCCAGCGTCAGCGAAAAATCCTGGTTTGTCACCGGAGTTGGGGAAACGACATTGACAGGGCCATGCATCGACGAATCATGAATCGCAAAGTCAATGATGCCGACCAGATCGTCGATCGAAATCCAGCTCATGTACTGCCGTCCGCTACCGATCCTTCCGCCGACCCCCAGGCGAAAGGCAGGAAGCATGCGCGCCAGCGCTCCTCCTTCGGTGGTGAGAACCATTCCCAGCCTTGGGTGAACCACGCGAATCCCCCGCATGAGCGCAGGCGCTGCTGCTGCTTCCCATTCGCGGCAGACATCGGCAAGGAATCCCTTTCCGGGTTTGCTTTCCTCGTCCAGAGAATTTTCTCCCCGGTCCCCGTAATAGCCGACGGCGGAAACGCTTACCAGAACTTTGGGCGGATCGAAGAGCCTGGCGAGACACTGGGAAAGAAAACGCGTGCCTTGAATACGACTTTCGCGGATGAGGAATTTCTTCCTGGCCGTCCATCTCCCGGTCGCGATGTTTTCACCCGCAAGATGGATTACGGCATCCAGTCCTTCCAGTGCTTCCGCGTCTATTGTTTCGGCATAAGGGTCCCACCGGATTTCTCCGGGAGCGGCCTGGGTTTTGCGGACCAAGCGGATTACGCGGTGTTTGTTTTGGGTCAGATGAGCCGTGAGCGCGGTTCCGACGAGACCGGCGGCTCCCGTAACAAGGATGTTCATGGGCCAACTCCCTACGGTGCGGACATTCGGCGCGCGCGCTTCGCTCGAGGCGGCGCGACGCGCATCCGCTATACCTTGTGACTGGGTCTCGGTGCCAATGTCCGGTCCAATACCGCCGCGATCTGGCGGATTTCCTCCATCAGTTGTTCAAACTCGGGAGGCTGGATGGATTGGTTGCCGTCCGACAGCGCTTCCTCCGGCTGGTGATGCACCTCGATCATGAGTCCATCGGCTCCAACCGCAATGGCCGCGCGCGAAAGCGGTTTTACTTTTTCCCGCCGGCCTGTGCCGTGGCTGGGATCCACGAGGATCGGCAGATGGCTCAATCGCTGCACCGCAGGGATGACGCTCAGGTCCAGCGTATTGCGCGTGTGATCGGCGAACGTCCGTATCCCGCGCTCGCACAGGATCACGTTGTAGTTGCCTTCCGCGAGAATATATTCCGCCGCCATCAGCAGTTCATCCAGTGTCGCGGAGATCCCGCGTTTCAGCAGCACCGGTTTTCTCGACCTACCCGCGCGCTTGAGCAGGGAGAAGTTCTGCATATTCCGCGCGCCGATCTGGATGACGTCCCCGTATCGCTCCACGAGATCGACGCTTTCGACGTCGATCGCTTCCGTGACGATTTTAAGGCCGTAATCGCGGCGGACTTCCGCGAGGATCTTGAGGCCTTCCTCCGCGAGTCCCTGAAAACTGTATGGCGACGTGCGCGGTTTGTAGGCGCCGCCGCGGAACAGGCGTGCGCCCGCGTCCGCGACACTTGCGGCGATCGCCCGCGTTTGTTCCCGGCTCTCGACGGCGCACGGGCCGGCGATGATTGCAAGTTCTTTCCCTCCGACACGCACTCCGTCCCCGAGATCGATGACGGTCGTCTCTTCTTTCAGCTCGCGGCCCACGAGTTTATAGGGTTTGGAAACCGGGACGCATTCTCCAACGCCCGGCAGGGCTTCGATCGCCGCCGCCTCGATCGGCCCCTGGTTTCCCGTGATGCCGATGGCCGTTCGCGTGCTGCCCGGGATCGGGTGTGCTTTGTACCCCAACGACTCGATCTTGCGACAGACACCATCGATTTCCTCAGGCGTTGCGTGCGACTTCATCATGACTAACATGAGTATGTCTCCTCAAACAGTTTTCATGAGGCGCGGCGGCAGGCCGCCGACTTCACTTCAAATCCCTATGCAATAACCTAACAAACCTGCGGGCCGCGCATCCTAAAATCCGAACGGCCTACGCTTTCGAAATCTGGGCGTTGCGCGCGTCCAGGCTGCGGAAAAGGGCGTCTCTCACGGAATCGTAGTTTGCCTGCACTTCGACCGGAGGATTCGCGAACCGGCAGCTGAAATCTTCATACTGCGACGTGTGATACCGGGTCTTGAAGCTCGTGAATTTCAAGCCGTGCGCCGTGGATATGACCACCACGCGCTCCTCCGGCCGGACTTCGCCGCGGAGGATGATCTTTTTCAGGGCAGCCAGAGCGACTCCGGTATGCGGGCAATTGTACAGCCCGGTTAAATCCGCTTCCGCCGCGGCTTCCGCGAGTTCGGCCTCGCTGGCCTGCTCGACGGATCCGTTGAATTGTTTCAAAACTCGAATCGCCTTCTTGACGCTCACCGGATGCCCGATCTGAATCGCGCTTGCCAACGTGGGTTTTGCTGCGACCGGCTCAAAGGTGTCGAACCTGTGAAGGTAGCTCTGATACAGGGGATTGGCATTTTCGGCCTGCGCGCAGACAATGCGCGGCAACCGGTCGATCAGGCCGACGGCCTTCATGAGCAGGAATCCCTGCCCGAGCGCGCTGACGTTGCCGAGATTCCCGCCCGGAATCACGATGAGGTCCGGGACTTCCCAGTCAAACTGTTGGCACAACTCAAAGCTGATCGTTTTCTGCCCTTCGATGCGCAGGGAATTCATCGAGTTGGCGAGATAGATGTTGTTGCGGCTGGTGATCTGCTTGACGATCTCCATGCAGCCGTCAAAATCCGTGTCAATGGCGAGCGTAATGGCGCCATGTGCGAGCGGCTGCACCAGCTGGGCGCTGGACACTTTGTTCTTTGGAAGAAAGACGATCGCCGGTATCCCGGCCGTCGCGCAATAGGCTGCCAGTGACGCCGACGTATCGCCCGTCGAGGCGCACGCCACGGCCGGGACATTCTTCCCCTCGTGGCGCATCTGTTTTACCATGCTGACCAAAACCGTCATGCCAAGATCTTTGAACGAGCCGCTGTGGCTGTTGCCGCACAGTTTTACCCATAGATCTTTCAGGCCCCATTTGTATCCGAGCTGCTCCGCCCAGAAAAGGTTGCTGCCCCCCTCGCAGGTGGAAACGATATTTTCATCGAGCACGTCCGGGCAGACGAATTCCTTTTTGCCCCACACCCCGGACCCGTAAGGCCAAAATGTGCGCATAAAGCGGCTGTCGAAAACGTCCTTCCAGTCTTCCGGGCTGGTCATGCGGAGCGGTTCGACGTCATGCACTACTTCCAGCAGATCCTGGCACTTCGGGCACTGATAGATGATTTCATTGAGCGGGTATTCGCCGGGGCAACCGCTGATGCAGCGAAACACGGCACGATACTTCGCCGCCCGATTAGGGTTTCTCAATGGATAGGTCATAGTCGTATCCTCGAACACACCATTCTAATACAAGAGGCTCCTAGTTGAATTTCGATCTTACCACTCCCGGTCTTGAAGATGAAGACGCTCCAAGGGTAATAATAGGAGAACAGAGAGGAGAGAGAACGATGGATGTCAAGGCTGCCGCAAAGGAAAGACTGGAGTCACTGCGTTCACGTGTCATGGATCTGAGTCACACAATCCATGCAAACCCGGAGACAGGTTTCAATGAGACAAGAGCGGCTGCGTGGATATGCGAATTGCTATCGGATGCGGGCCTCGAAGTGCAGGCGGGCATCCATGACCTGCCGACGGCTTTTCTGGCAAAAGCGGGACAAGGACCGCTGCACGTATGTTTTTGTGCCGAATACGACGCCCTGCCCGCGATCGGTCATGCCTGCGGCCATAATATCATTGCCGCCGCTGCGGTCGGTGCCGGCATTGCGGCAGCGGCTGTGGCGGATGAAGCCTGCCTGACCGTTTCCGTATTGGGTACGCCTGCCGAGGAAATAGGGGATGCCGGAGGAAAAATCCTTTTGCTCGAACGCGGAGCGTTCGACGGCGTACACGCGGCCATGATGGTGCACCCGGCGCCCTTCGATGTCCTGATGCCCAAGGTCATCGCGGCCTCCATGTTCGAGGTCCGATTTACCGGCAAAGAAGCGCACGCTTCGGCGTTCCCGGAAATGGGAATCAACGCGGCGGATGCGCTGACGGTCGCGCAAACGTCCATCGGTCTGTTGCGCCAGCATATCCTGCCGACGGACCGGATTCACGGGATCATCGTTCATGGCGGAGATGCGCCCAATATCGTTCCGGGCCATACCGCTGCAAGGTACATCGTGCGCGGCGAAACGCTGGCTGATCTGGAACGACTCCGGCCGCGCGTCTATCGCTGTTTTGAGGCCGGAGCTCTCGCCACAGGATGCAAGCTCGAAATCGTCGGGGGAAATAAACCATATTCCGAGATGATCCACGATCCCGATATCGCGGCTCGCTATAAGGCAAACTGCGAGACGCTGGGGCGGTCCTATCCGATTGTCGGAACGGAGAAGCACAGATCGGTGGCGTCTACGGATATGGGCAATGTTTCGCTCGTCATTCCATCGATCCAGCCGATGATTGGAATCCAGTCCTTTCCCGCAGTGAGCCATCAGAAGGAATTTGCCGCACAATGTGTCACAACCGCGGCCGATCAGGCCGTTTATGACGGGGCCCTCGCGATGGCATGGACTGCGATCGATCTGGGCACCGATGCCAGGTTGCGTGACCGTTTATTGGCCGCGAAGCGCAGATCGTAAGATGCTCGTGAGCTCTTCCTGCGTGAGTTTTACCGGATTTCCTTTGATGCTGCTCGATCGGTCCGCTTGAGCGGCAATTGCCGTGAGGTCCTTCTCGGTGATGCCGAAGGTCGACAGATGTGGAATCGAGAGTTTGGTCCTGAGCATGTGAATCCAGTCGACTCCGGCTTTTGCTTTGGCGTCCGGGCTTTGTGTCACAATGCGGGCGATTTCCTCATACCGGGCAAGCGCGTCGGAGTCTCCGGATCGCTGGCCCAGCGCCTTCAAATTCGCGTCCATCACGAAGGGCAGAAGACATGCGCAGGCGATTCCATGCGGTATTGGGAACATGCCGCCCATCGGAGCCGCGAAGCCATGAACGGCGCCCAGTCCCGCATTGGTCAATGCAAGGCCTCCGAAGAGGCTTGCAAGCGCCATGTTTTCCCGCGCTTCGAAATTGGTACCCTGTGTGACCGCCTGCTGCAGCCATCGCGCCACGCGGCGGATCCCGTCGCGGCATAGAGCGTCCGTTAAAGGATTGGCACGATTGCACACAAACGGTTCGATGAGCTGTGTCAATGCATCCATTCCGGTCGCTGCCGTAATATCGGGAGGGAGCGAATACGCAAGTTCAGGATCGACAACGGCCATCAGGGGCAGCAGCCTGTTGCTGCGCAAGCTGACCTTCACGTGATGCTCCGGAGAGACCAGCACGGCATTACGCGTGACTTCGCAGCCTGTGCCGGCCGTCGTCGGTATGCAGATACACGGAGCGGCAGGCTGCGTCAGGGGTTTTCCGCTGCCGACAATTTCCAGGTATTCGAGAGGCGAGCCTGGATTTGTCGAGAGCGCCGCGATGGCTTTGGCTCCATCCAATGCGCTCCCTCCGCCGCATCCGATCACAAGCTTGCATCGCACATCCTTGGCAATTCTTACTCCTTCCAGGACAGCATCGATGGTCGGTTCGCCCGAAATCGAGAACGATGTGCACTCGATGTTTTGGACATTTAGTTCGCGAAAAAAGGAATCCAAACGGCCGGGTGTGCCGCCGGTAACGATCAGCGCGCGGTTGCCCAGGGAAGCAGCCGCGGATACCGCCTCCCGCACCGTTCCTGGACCAAAAATAATTCTCGTGGCAGTAGAGAATTCGAATCTCATCCGGAAGCTCTCCCTTCATTCCCGGAATCCTACCTCAAATATGCCCGTCTGCACAGCGGACAGCGAAACGTCATGCAGGCGAGGCTTCCTTGCGTTTTTTACAGATAATCTGTGAGGGAGACTCTCCGGAGCCGTCCGATGCGAGAAAATCAGCAGCCGGACGACTCTGGAGAGGCTGTCCTCACAGGCTGTTTTTAAAAGCGGCAAGCTGCCGCACTCCTAAGGCTCTCTTTAGGCTATAATCCTTTTCGGAGGTCAGCATGAGAGGACGGTGTCTGCAGGTATCGGCTTTGGTCTTGATGGGTTTGATGGTTGCGATGTTTTCGCTTACTGCACGAGCGGAAGAAGGGATGTGGACGTTCGACAATCCTCCCGCCAGGCAGCTTCAGGAAAAATATGGGTTCACCATAACGCCGCAATGGCTCGATCATGTACGTCTCTCGAGCGTGCGCTTTAACGATGGAGGATCCGGTTCGTTTGTCAGTCCGCATGGATTGATTCTCACGAATCACCACGTAGCCTTGGGGCAACTGCAAAAAGTCTCGAGCAAGGGAAAGGATTACATCAACGAGAGCTTTTATGCGCGCAGTGAAGCGGAAGAAATGAAGTGCCCGGACCTCGAGCTGAATGTTCTCCTGTCGGTGGAAGATGTGACGCCGCGCGTGCAGGGGGCCGCCAAAAGGGGGATGAGCGACAAAGACGCTTTGCAGGCGCGAAAGGCGGAGATCGCCAAAATCGAGAAGGAGAGCCTGGATTCAACGGGCCTCAGGTCCGATGTGATCGCTCTGTATGCCGGAGGCGAATACTGGCTTTATCGATATAAGAAATACACGGATGTGCGGCTGGTTTTCGCCCCGGAGCAGCAGATCGCATTCTTCGGAGGCGACCCGGACAACTTCACCTATCCGCGCTACGATGTGGATATGGCCCTGTTCCGCGCTTACGAAAACGGCAAGCCGGTCGAGAGCAAAAATTACCTGAAATGGAATTCCCAGGGTGCGCAGAACGGCGAGCTGGTTTTTGTATCCGGCAATCCCGGGTCCACGGACCGGTTGAGCACGATGAAACAGATTGAAGTCGAGCGCGACGTCGTAATTCCCGAAACGCTGAAGCTGATCAAAAGACGGCTCGCGATCCTGAGACGCTATTCGGAGGGCGGGGAAGAGCAGGCTCGCCAGGCTACATCGCAGATACGCAGCCTCGACAACTCGCTGAAGGCATATCTCGGCGAATACGGCGGGCTCATGGACAAAACGCTCATTGCCCAAAAACAGAAAGAAGAGTCGGATTTCCGCGCCCGCCTCGCCGCCAAATCGGATATGTCTGGAAAATATGGAAAGGCCTGGGATGAGATCGCGAGTGCGGAGCAGAAGCGCGCTGCCAGGTACAAGGCGCTGCGCTATCGCTCTCTGCGCGCTTCGCGGATCGCCTCGCTGGCTTTCACCCTCGTCCAGTATGTTGCGGAGATCAAGAAACCCGACGGCGAGCGCACGGACGGGTTTCACGATTCCCAGGTAGAATCCCTCAAATTCCGTCTCTTCTCGCCCGCGCCGATCTACCCGCAGATGGAAATCGCACTGCTCACCGACAGCCTGCAGGAATCCCTGGATGAACTGGGTCCCAACGATCCGTTTGTGAAGACCGCTCTGGGAGGTCGTACCCCCGGAGAGGTAGCCAAACAGGTGGTGGAAGGAACCCGTCTCAAGGATCCGGCATACAGGAAGGAACTGCTGCAAGGGGGGACGGCGGCAGTCGACGGATCTGACGACCCGGCGATCGTTCTCGCCCGGAAGATCGATCCTATCGTGAGAGAAATTCAAAAATGGATGGAGGACAATATCGAGAGCGTGATGACATCGGCCGGGGAGAAGATCGGGCAAGCCCGTTTTGCCGTTTACGGCAAAACCGAATACCCGGATGCAACCTTCACGCTGCGACTCTCCTACGGTTCCGTCAAAGGGTATGCGATGAACGGAACGGAAGCGCCCCCCAAGACGACTTTCTATGGACTTTACGACCGCAGCCTCAGCTTCGATGGCAAGGCTCCGTTCGACCTGCCGGCGCGCTATATGGAGAGACGAAATAACATCGACCTGTCGACCCCGGTCAATTTTGTGTCCACCTGCGATATTATCGGAGGGAACTCGGGTTCGCCGGTGATTAACAAAAACGGGGAGATCGTCGGTCTGATCTTTGACGGCAACATCGAGAGCCTCGTCGGCAATTACGTCTATAACGGAGAAAACAACCGTGCGGTGGCCGTGCACACGGGCGCGATCGTCGAAGCGCTACGAAAGCTATATGACGCAGCCCCACTCGCCGATGAAATTACGAATAACGAATTGCGAATGACGAATTAAGCCATTCGTTGTTTGTAGTTCGTGTCGGCTCAGTTCTATCATTAATTGGCTTTGGCTTGGGGTGTAATCGATAGTATGACAAGTGAAAGATTCCAAACGGCTGTGTCGCTCATCAGGCACGTAGGCTTTCATTCGTCATTCGTCATTCGTCATTCGTAATTCAAATATGTTTCCTTTACGCGACGACAACCCGGTTTCTATCACGCCCGTTGTCACATGGGCTTTGATTCTCGTGAACGTGGCGGTTTTTGTGTACCAGCTTTCGCTGACGCCCCGCGATGCGCAGTTATTTGCTTTTCAGTTCGGAGCTATCCCGGCCGTCGTTTTGGGAACCAAGGGATTGCCGGCGCAGTATGTCGTGATCCCTCCGCTGATCAGCGTCTTCACAAGCATGTTTCTTCATGGCGGATTCCTGCACCTGGTCGGCAACATGTGGTTTCTGTGGATCTTCGGCAACAATATCGAGGATGCGATGGGGCATGTGCGCTTCCTCGTGTTTTATCTGGTTTGCGGGATACTGGCATCCGCCAGCCATATCGCTTCGGATCCGGCCTCAGGCATTCCGTCGATCGGGGCCAGCGGGGCAATCGCCGGCGTGATGGGGGCGTACATCATGCTGTATCCGCGGGCCCGTGTTTGGACTTTGATCTTTCTCGGCTTTTTCGTCAGGATGATATATCTCCCCGCGGGTGTGATTCTTGGATTCTGGATCCTGCTGCAGTTCATCAACGGCAGCATGACGGCCGGGAATCCGAATATGGGTGGGGTGGCATTCTGGGCGCATATCGGCGGCTTCATCGCCGGCGTTCTGTTAGTAGGACTATTCAAGAAACGCGGCGTCCGGTTCTTTAACCCGCCACACTATAGCGCGGAAGCTTATTGAAATGGAGAATGGGCGATGGAGTCAGCCAGAGTGCTTGCCATACTTGGGGCGCTGATCCTTTATTGTGCCGCTGATACTCATAGCCAGGAGAATGCATCCAGTCGCGGCAGGGAAGTGTATGCAATGCAGAAGTGCGCACTGTGCCACTCGATTGCCGGCATCGGCGGCAAAAAAATGCCCCTGGACCGCGTCGGCTCCCAAATAAAGCCCGAGGATATGCGGAAGTGGGTTCGAACGCCCAAAACCATGAAAGGCGATTCGACCATGAAACCCTATCCGAACCTGCCGGAAAAAGATCTCAACGATCTCATCGCCTTTTTAATGACCCTGAAATAACGCTTTGAATCCGGAAGTCTCAGTATGCTTCATGTCTTCCGGATTCGAGATTTGCTATGCTCCTGCCAGAGCGGCCTTCAAATCGGCTTCCACGGTTGTGGTCGGCTTGATTGCGAATTTTTCCACGAGCACATTCAGCACAGTCGGAGTGACAAACGCCGGCAGTGTCGGGCCAAGGCGTATGTTCTTGATGCCGAGGTAGAGCAGAGTGAGGAGAATGGCGCATGCTTTCTGCTCATACCAGGAGAGTATCAGCGAGAGAGGCAGGTCGTTGACGCCGCAGCCAAACGCCTGTGCAAGCGCGCCTGCGACCTTGATCGCGGAATAAGCATCGTTGCACTGGCCGCAGTCCAGCAAACGGGGGATTCCGCCGATATCGCCGAATTCCAGCTTGTTGAAACGATACTTGCCGCACGCGAGCGTCAGGATCGCGCAATCCTTCGGAACCGCCTCGGCGAATTCCGTATAGTAGTTTCGGCCGGACCTCGCGCCGTCGCAGCCGCCGATCAGGAAGAAGTGCTTGAGTTGGCCGGCCTTGACCGCGCCGATGACTTTATCTGCAACTCCGAGTATCGTGTTGTGTCCGAAGCCCACGAGAATGGATTTCTCCGCGGTGTCCGCATCGAAGCCCGGGGCGGCCAGAGCGGCGTCGATCACCGGCCTAAATTTTCCGTTTTCGACGTGCGTCACTCCCGGAAAGGTGACGAGGCCGGTCGTGAAGATGCGCGCTTTATAGCTGGCTTTGGGCGTCTGAATGCAGTTGGTGGTCATTAGAATGGAGCCGGGGAATGCATCGAATTCTTTTGCCTGGTCCTGCCACGCGCCGCCGTAATTGCCTGCCAGGTTGTCGTATTTCTTGAGTTCCGGGTAACCGTGGGCGGGCAGCATTTCGCCGTGAGTGTAAACGTTGATGCCCAGGCCCTGCGTCTGCTTGAGCAGCTCTTCGAGGTCCTTCAAGTCATGGCCGGAAACCAGGATTGCCTTGCCCTTCACGGGCGTGACGCGCACGCTGGTCGGGACCGGATGGCCGTATTTTCCGGTATGCACCGCATCGAGCATTTCCATGACTGCAAGGTTGATTTCTCCGCACTTCATGCAGAGCCCAAAAAGTTTGTCCACCGTCGGAGCGGACTGCGTCAGGTAATCGAGAGCTTCATGCGTGAAGGCGTACACCTTGTCGTCTTCTTTGCCCAGCTTGCGCGCGTGATCGGCATATGCCGCGAACCCCTTCAATCCATACGTCAGCAATTCCCGGAGCCCGGCAAGATCCTCTCCGTACTTGGCCCTGGCCGCAGCGATCCCGATGCTCGCCGCTTGCCCTAACAAACCGTCCTGCGTGCCCGCCGGAGTCCACTGTGCCGGCCCTTCCAGCTTTTCCGGCTGCTTGCCGGCGCCGCTGCAAGCATGTTCATACAGGGCCTGCGCGTTCTTCTTAACGGACGCCGCTTTGCGGACCATGGCTTCAACGCGGGCTGCGTCAAAGCTGACGTTGGTCACTGTCGTAAACAGCGCTTCGATGACAAATACATCCACTTCATTCGATTTCGTGCCCAGCTGGCGGGCTCTCACCGCATACTGGCTGATGCCCATCGTGGCGTAGAGCAGCAGATCCTGCAGCGCGGCCGTAGTCGCATCTTTTCCGCATACTCCCTGCTTTTCGCAGCCGCGGCCTCCGGCCGTCTGCTCGCATTGAAAACAGAACATGCTCATTATTGGCTCCCCTCTAAATTAGTTTGTAATCGCTTACCCACAGGCGACATCTTATACTGCAGGTCCCGGAACAAAATTGATGTGGATCAAGAATCCTCAATTATTCTATAAATTATACGGATCGCCTCAAGAATCAAGGGTGGGGAAATGAATATTTCGCGAATATTGGATCAAACCGGATTTTTTGAGGGTATCTCCGCCGCGAGCAAAGAATCGCTCTCCAAGTACTGTATGCCGTACGAGAAAAAAAAACATGCGGTGCTTTTTCGCGAAGGGGAGCCGGGAGAGGCGATGTATCTGCTGGTGCGGGGGCGAATCTCGCTGCATAAGCTTTCGCCCGAGGGGCGTGAAACTGTGATTAAGGTCATTAAGCCCGGTGAAGTATTCGCCGAGGTCATCCTGTTTGAGCAGAAACGGTATCCCGTGACGGCTCTGGCGCTGACCGAAATTCTGGTTTTCAGGCTGTTGCGCCGCGACATGCTGGGTCTGCTTCGGCAGGAGGATTTTCGCAACGACTTCATTGCGATGCTGCTGCGCAAGCAGCGCTATCTTGCGGACAGAATTCAGCAGCTGACAAGCCAGGATGTGGAGCAGCGCCTGCGGGCTTTTCTTCTGGAGCAGTATGGGCGGCAGGAACAGATTCAGGCCGAAATCAACAAGAAGCAGCTGGCTGCCGCGATCGACGCCACCCCGGAAACTCTCTCTCGGCTTCTTCAGAACCTCAAGCGGCGCAAATGCCTTGCCTGGAAACAGGGGATAATCTCCGTCTCGCCCAGTTTCTGGAAAGAAGATTGATTCGGTCCAAAGCCCATCGGAATTTCTATCGCTATCGGGAATCGCTTTTGGGTGCAACAAGCAGAGCACCCAAATCCGATTGCGATTCTGATCCCGACGCCGATTGCACTGTTCAGGCTGCTTTGAACGGCTTATGGGTTAAAGCCTCCGGCTCTGCGGGAGGATACTCTCTTTCGCGGAAGCTAGATCTTGTGCCGCACCTTCGGAGCTCCTTTTATTGATCCCTTTAAGCCACGGCCTTACGGCCGCGGCTATTCTCTATCGCCTCTTCGAGGCTCCACAAAATGCCGGTCCAAAGGGTCAGCGAGAGAGCCGAAGGCTCGTCACAAAATAGGCCCGACCGTAAGATCGGGGAAGGACGGCAGTATACCGACGAGCTCCGAAGGTGCGGCACTCGTACAATACCTCCGCCTTTCAACCTCGGAATCGAGGATAATGAACAACCGATAGCGATTCCGATATCGACGGGCTGTTTCGCGGGAAACCGCGAACCTGAAATATGCCGTTATTTTGAGGGAGGTTTCCTGGCGGTGGGATTGGGTTGCCTGGCGAGGCCGAGTACGGCTCCTTCATGAGCGCCCTTGCTGATATCGATCGCCTTATTCACCTGGTTCCAGAGGTGCTCCTTGTCCTTCTCCTCGGCGATTTTTTTCAGTATCTCCAGTTCCGGGAAAGCGCTCTCCATGGACACTTTTAGCGACCTCAGAGCTTTCAGGATCGAGCTCTCTTCCTGAGGATCCGCTCTCTGAGCGGCGTCATCCAGGTTCCTCATCACGCTTTCGAGTATGCGGTAGTATCCATCGAGCATATCCTCCGGAGCGAGGAACTCGAATGGGTCGCCTGCTTCAGATTCTTTGCCCGAGAGCCTTTGTTCTGCAGCCTTCAATCGGGAAGCCGCGAAATCGAGGTATAGCTTCACGCGGATACTGATTTCATGATTCTCCTGGATCAGCTCAATTTCTTTGTCCGTGAGAAATTCTTTCGCGGGATTACCGAAAAGTGTCGGGACCATGCAAGCGCAGGCCACGGCGGCCATGAGTCGCGCCAGAAATCGATTCCGGAAATCCGATGATGTCACGGGTGCATCCCTGTCATCGAAAGATGATGTCCACAAATCTTTTTCGAATTGCTTCGGCTTCGGTGAGCTTCGAATCGAATATATCCTGCTGATCGATGGGCGCCTTGACCTTGAATTCCTTCAGGACGGCGAGCGCCTTGCGCACCTGGATCTCGTAGCGGATCAGGTATTTCGACTTTTTCTTTGGCTGGATGTTGGCATCAATATCGTTCAAAGAGCCGGAGAGAAGCTCCACCCACAGATCCAACTCTTTCGGAATGTGCGAGAAGTCGTTCGTGCCGATCTCTGCCGTCATCGATCGCTCCATTCTCAAAGAAGCTGCGGCATATACCTGGATGCGGTCGTCGACCTTTTGTGCCCTGCTGAACTGTGCCATTTCCTGCGCGTCCAGAATGCCTTCCTTCAGAGGTGCCGCCGGGGCCTGGAAAAACGCACATAGAACAAAAGTGAACAGTTCAAGCAATGGCATACGAATCACATTTTAGGAGGGACCTCGCAGCCAAGCAGATACAGCGCTTGCGCCAACTGCCGGCGAACAATGTCCGCAACCAGCAGAAGACTCTGCCTCTTTTGCGGGTCCGTCTCAGAAAGAATGTGGTGCTTATGATAGAAGAGGTTGAACTTTTGCGCCAACGAAAACGCATATTTGCAGAGCTGTCCCAATTCCAGCGACTGGGCGATCTGCCGCACGATTTCCGGGAGTCTCGAAGCCTGGTAAACGGTATCCCATATTTCATTGTCTTCGGCAAGAAACTCTCCGAAACCGGAGGCAGAGCTTTCCGTGAATTCCTCACCTGACTCGGCGAACTTTCGGAAGATATTGTTGGCGCGCACGACCGCATATTGCACGTAGGGGCCGGTCTCGCCTTCGAAGCTGAGGGCTTCTTTGAAGTCGAACGCAATGACCGTGTTGCGCGCGAATCGCAACAGAAAATAGCGTAGCGCGCCTACGGCAATGGAGCGCGCGATTGCGGCGGATTCCTCTTCCGACAGGGAATGCCGCGCACGGACTTCCGCCAATGCCTTTTCGCACAGGGCATCCAGAAGGTCATCGGCTTTGACACCCAGGCCTTTGCGTCCGGAGACTTCGACGTATGGCCGATTCCGGTCCTGCTCGGACAGGGGGAACCCGAGCTCGTCGCAGCACGCGGGCGTCAGCGCCACCATTTCATAGGAAAAATGAATGGAGTTCGCCGCCTGCTCGTCGAAACCCAGTGCTTTCAGTCCCTGCACCACGATATTCTGCAGGTACGACTGGCGGCTATCGATGACGTTGTAGACCCGGTGCGCACGGCCGAAGCTGGGGGCGGCGGAACCGGCGTCGGCATCGGTGGTCGTGATCCAGATTTTGTGGCCGCCGCGCGTGTCATACGGTTTGTAATGAAAGTCCAGCCCCAGGAGGCCGAGCTTCCACAACTGGTATGCAATATCTTTTCCGACATAGGTGACGGTTCCATCCGACCGGACGATGATCTTTTCGTCATCCTCGGCTTCCTCGCGCGTGGCATCTCCCGGGGAATCCCCAGTATTCATGACCCAGCAGCCCTTGTTCTTGCCCTCATTGACGTGATAGATGGCCCCACGGTCCTTGAGGAGCTGGTAGGCTTTTTCCCAGAAGTGAAGGTGAAGGATTTCGCTTTCGCGCGGGAGGAGATCGTACTGCACGTTGATGCGCTCCATGGTCGCCAGATGGGCTTTCACCACGCGCATGGCGACATGCTCCGCCAGTTCCGCGGTCGGATTGTTGCCCGACTCCACGGCCTGCAGCGTCAGGCTGCGCCACTTTTTATTTTCCTCGGACTGATTATAAAATTCCGCGACCCGCGCATAGACGTCCCAGCAGTAATAATCGAATTTTCCGTCGACCGCCTGCACCTCCGGAAGCGTCATCCCCTGCATGCGCTCCAGTCCCACGACCACATCGGCGACCTGGACTCCCGTATTGTCCAGGTAGTTTTGCACTTCCACGTCATGGCCCAGAAAGCGAAGGCAGCGGACTAAAGAATCCCCCAAAGTGGCGTTGCGCAAATGCCCGATGTGAGCTGCTTTGTTGGGATTGATGTTCGTGTGCTCTATGATGATTTTGCCGGTGTCTTCCGGATCCGAGGTCCTGCCGAACTTCAGCTGCGCGATGCTTTCCAGCAGCGCGAGCGCGAACGCTCCCCGGTCGAGATGGAAATTAAGGTATCCTCCGCCGGCCACGTCCACTTTCCCGATCCCGGCGATCTCCCCCGCATCCGATGCGAGTTCTTTCGCAATTTCGATGGGGGGACGGCGGACCTTTCGCGCCAGATCGAAGGCGATGGGAAGCGCCAGTTCGCCCAGTTCAATCTTCGGGGGAATCGTGAAATTCAGAGAATTGTATTGGATCTGATATCGCTCGGAAATACGGCTCAGAAGTGCTTTTTCCAGGTTTCGTGTCAGTGCAAGTAGCATGTTCCTCTTTCTCGGATAAAAGGGCATTCAGCGTTCAGCATTCAACATCCAGGATTCATAATACACGATCGCCCGCGCAGGATACAGCGCACCGACTTCTGCCGGTTTCCCGCTGCTTCTCTCCGACTCGCTTGACTTCGAAGCGTACCGTCCATAGACTCACTTCGAAGTTTTACTGGATAGTTGGTGAGAGGGTATATGCCTACTAGCGATCGGAAGACGTTGTTTCTTGAGCCTTTCTCCGGCATCAGCGGCGATATGATGGTTGGGGCGTTGCTCGACCTCGGTTTTGACTTCGAAGAACTGCGAGCCAAATTGAGCCGGCTCCATCTGCACGGATATCAAATTTCTTGCCAGAAGTGCACCCGCTCGGGCATACAGGCGATGAAATTTGAGGTCCAGGCAGGACACTCCCATGCTCACCGGACTTTTTCAGACATCAAGGAGATGATCGAACAGAGCGGACTGTCCCCATGGGTTCAGCAAAAATCGATCGAGGCATTCCGAAAGCTTGCGGAGGCGGAGGGGAAGATACACGGTCATCCTCCGGAAAAGGTCCACTTTCATGAAGTGGGCGCCGTCGATTCCATTATTGACATCGTGGGCACCATGATTGCCGTGGAGTCCTTCCTGCCGGTTCGCATCCTGTCGGCGCCGGTGAACGTAGGGCGGGGCACCCTGGAATGCCAGCACGGGATCTACCCCGTTCCGGGTCCTGCGGCGCAGGAGCTTCTCAAAGGGATTCCGACTTTTTCAAATACCGTCGATGGGGAACTGACGACGCCGACGGGTGCGACGCTGCTCGCAACGCTCGTTGAGGAATTCGGGCAGCAACCCGCGATGAAGGTCCAGGCGTCCGGGTACGGCGCCGGAACACGGCAGACTCCCGGGAATGCCAATGTCCTCAGGGTTACGCTCGGCGAGTTGACGGCCGGCGTCGCTGTTTCTCCGGGGGAACAGGTCGCGGTGATGGATGCCACCATCGACGATATGAGTCCGCAAATCTACGGGTATTTTCAGGAAAGAGCCCTGGCGGCCGGCGCCTTGGACATCTATTCCACGCCCATCTTTATGAAGAAGAACCGTCCGGCCTTGAAAATAACCTGCGTATGCGCGTTGGCCGACGTGGACAGGATCGCCGAATTGGTTTTTCGCGAGACGACCACGATCGGCATTCGATACACCATTGCGCAACGAAAAACGCTGCGCCGGGAGTTCCGGAAGGTGCAGACGGAATTCGGCGCGGTCACGATGAAGGTTTCGTTCCTGGAAGAACATCCCGTCAACTTCGTCCCGGAATTTGAGGATTGCCGCCGGATTGCCATGGAAAAGGGTGTGGCGATGAAAGAGGTTCAGTCCGCGGCGGTTCACGCATATCTGCAGGCCGGAGAATAGGATGTCTTCAACCGCCGGTTCGGGCGGATGGCCCCGAAGGGAAACGGGTTCAACCATTTAAAAGTGGGAGCAGGAGAACAAATGTCTGAAGAGTTGCTTTCTCAAATCAGCATCGAGGAATTTGCCAAAGTGCAGATGCGCGTGGGACAGGTGCTGGAAGCCGAAAAGATCGAGGGTTCGCGCAAGCTCATCAAACTCAAAGTAGATATTGGGACAGAAGTGCGGCAGGTCGTGGCGGGGATCGCAGAAGCCTACGAGCCGGCGAATCTGCTGAACAGGAAAGTCGTGATCGTGGCGAATTTGAAGCCAGCGAAACTCATGGGTGTCGAGTCCAACGGCATGATCGTGGCCGCATCGGTGGACGGGAAGCCTGTGCTCGCCACTTTCACGGAAGATGTCTCCAACGGAGCGCTGCTCCGGTAAGCAATTTGATGACTCTCCTTCAGGTACCTATGATAAGATCCCTTTCGTTGGGGGTTATTTCCGTGCCGTTTGAACCGCTGTCGAGAGTATGCAATTGAATCCGCAAGAAATTTACAGGCTGGTTGAAAAGGGAATGGCGCAGGTGGAAGAAGAGCTTGCGCACCAGTCCAACTCCGGTATTCCTCTGATCGATAGCATCGGCCGGTACATCTGCGACAGCGGCGGCAAGCGAATTCGTCCCGCCATTCTGCTGCTGGGCGCCAATATGTGCGGATACGACGGTTCGGTCGGGCCGAGACTGGGCGCCGTGATTGAGATGATACATTCGGCAACGCTCGTCCACGACGATATCATCGACAATGCCAGCGTCCGCCGGGGTCGTGCATCGGTCAACGCACAGTGGGGAAACGAGATCACGGTCCTGATGGGCGATTGGCTCTATATGACCTCCTTCAACCTGGCGCTGGGGGAGCGGCAGCTGAAAGTACTCGATGTGCTGATCGCCGCCACACGCAAAATGGTCGAGGGAGAGCTCATCCAGCTTACCTACAACGGGAATCTCGACATCACTGAAGAGCAGCACCTCGATATTTCGATGCGCAAGACTGCATTCCTGTTCTCCGCGTGTTCTCAGCTCGGGGGTATCCTGGGTGCCGCAGGCGACGAGAAGGAGGATCTCCTGCGCCTGTATGGCCTGAATGTCGGGCTCGCGTTTCAGCTCGTCGACGACGTGCTCGATTTCACGTCGAACGAAAGCATTTTGGGGAAACCGGTCGGAAGCGATCTGAAGGAAGGGAAGCTGACGCTGCCTCTCATTTACCTGATGCGGGACGGCGAACCGCGCACCCGCGAACTGGTGCGGGACGCGCTGCGACACAACGGACCGGATGCCCCTGCGCGAGATGCCGTCCTGCGGCTGGTTCGCGAATACCATACGGCGGATCGCGTGCTGCAGAAGGCGCACGATTACGCGCAAAAAGCAAAGGCCTGCCTCACCGATTTTCCCGACTGTCCCGCGAGGGATGCGCTACTCTCCATCCCGGATTACATCGTGGAAAGAGACCGATAGAAAATTACGAATTACGAATTACGAATGACGAATTGAGGCTTAAGCTTCAGCTGTTTGCCATTTGTGGAAGCTTGTGCTTTGTCTGTGGTGTGTAGAAAAAGATCAAAAAGAAATGACGATTTACGAATCATCACTCGTGGTTTTCAATTCGTCATTCGTAATTGTTCAGTCGGTTCCGGCTGTTGTAGGGATTGAAACTGCTCGACCGGCTTGTCTTTCATGATGGCCCGCATGCATTCGATCCAGATCGGAAGCGCTACGACGGCTCCGGATTGTTTCTCTCCCAGAGTTTTTTTCTCGTCGAAACCGACCCAGACCGCAGCGGTGATTGACGGGTTGAAGCCGATGAACCATGCATCCGTGAAGCTGTCCGTGGTGCCCGTTTTCCCTCCCAGCGGCCTCTCCAGGGATTTTGCGGCGACGCCGGTGCCGTTCTGCACGACTTCCTGCAGCAGGCCGAGCATTCCCTCCGCGACTTCAGGACTGAGGACCTGGCGCGTCTGGGGCTTGCTCTCCTCCTTCTTAGCGTGGTCGTAATCCTCGACTCTGCGGATGAAATACGGCTTGGCCTGCATTCCGAGGTTCGGGAATACGGTGAATGCGGAGGCCATTTCCAGAGGAGTCGCTTCACCGGCTCCGATCGCCAGAGGCAGGTAGGGCTCCAGGTTGCCGGCGAGCCCGAAGCGCCGCGCCATCACCACGACATTCTTGATCCCGACAAGCGCGGCGACTTTGATCGTTGGGACATTCCGGGATTGAGTCAGGGCCCGCCGGATCGTGATCTGCCCTTCGAATTTCCCGTCATAGTTTCCGGGCTTCCACGTGCGGCCGAGGCTATCGGTATAGCTGATGGGGCTGTCCACGATCGTGGTGTCGGGCGTCATCCCTTTCTCAAGAGCCGTGGAGTAAACGATCGGCTTGAATGTCGAGCCGACCTGACGCATCGCTTGCGTGGCGCGATTGAACTCGCTGGTTTCGAAATCATACCCGCCCACCATCGCCTTGATTTCGCCGGTGCTGTTCTGAAGGATGATGATCGCCCCCTCGACGACGGGACGCTGCTCCAGTGTCAAGGAGGCAGTCTGATGGGTGGCATCCAGCGATACAATCTTGAAATATGCCAGGTCTCCCGGCTTCAAGATCTTTCCGGGCGCAGCCGCCTTTGTCCATGCAATTTCCTTTGGGCCGATGATGCCGCGGTATTTGCCGATCCGCACCGTCGCTTCGTTCCCCGCAACTCCCTCGATCAGGCCGACCCTGATATCTTCCGGATACAGACTCGCGCGCCAGTCGGGGTGGGAATAGGTCGCAAGGTTATTCGAAGGATCTTTCAGAATGTTGTCGATCGGCCCGCGCCAGCCGCGCGATTTGTCGTATTTGCGCAGACCTTCGCGCAGAGCGCTCTGCGCGGCATTCTGCATCTCTATGTTCAGAGTCGTATAGACATTCAGGCCCCTTCGCCAGATCTCTTCCGTCGAATATCGATCCGCGAGCGATCGACGCACCCACTCAAGAAAATGCGGCGCGGTGGCCCCGTTGCCATGGGCCGGAGGCTTCAGGATCAGCGGTTTGGCCTTGGCTTCCGCTGCCAGCTTCGAGGATATCATGTGCTCGCTGGCCATCCTGTCGAGTACGAAGTTTCTTCGAGCCAGCGCAACACTCGGGTGCGATCTCGGTGAGTACACTGTCGGATTCCGGGGCAACCCGGCAATCAACGCGCATTCCTCCAGCGAAAGATCTTTCAGCTGCTTGCCGAAATAAAAGTCCGCGGCCGCTGCGACTCCGAAAACGCCGGGGCCCATGTTGTGCAGATTGCAGTAAAGCGTGAGGATCTGCTGCTTGGAATACTGCCGTTCGATCTTCCAGGCTATCAGCAACTCCTTGATCTTGCGATCGGGGGTTTTTTCGTAATCGCCGAGCAGCATGCGCGCCAATTGCTGAGTGATGGTGCTGGCCCCTTCGGACCAGCTCAGTTTGACGATATCTTTATAGATAGCCCGGACATTGGAAAAATAATTGATCCCGGAGTGATGGTAGAACTGATCGTCTTCGGTCGCGACAATTGCCAGTTGAAGATAGGGCGGGATCTCCTCGAACGGCACCACGATGCGCCGCTCGATGAAAAGCTCCCCGATGACCCTGTTGTCGTCCGAATAAACCTCGGTGATGACGTCCGGTCTGAAATCTTCGAGACTCTGGATCTTCGGGAGGTTGTATTCGTAGCCCCGCAGGATGCCGAAGCCCGCACCGACGGCGAGGAAAAAGATGATCAGCAGGCCGTAAAAAAACCAAAGCCAGAGGGGCAGCCGGTTCGTCCGTTTTCCGGAAGGCAATGCGCGTCGCGAAGCCATAATCACCGCGCATTATAGCATACCGACCCGGTTTCACAATTCGGGACGGGACACTAGTGTAATGCCTTAATCAGTGCAATCAGTGTAATCCGTGGCGATTTTTGTCTTTGAGGCCTTTGGGTGGATTTAGTTTACACCGATCAAATGTCAAGGGATCAATGGCGCACTACACTAAAAAGGAGCCTCGATCTCGGCAGCGGCGGCAGGCTGATCAGAGAAACCGGCGCCCTTGGAATCGAGGAAGGTCACGCGCGCTGCGACGACGTCGGTAAAATAGTGTTTTTCGCCCGGGGCTTTTTCCCAGGTGCGAGTCTGAAGGGAACCCTCGACGCACACCAGCCTCCCTTTTTTCAGATATTGGTTACACTGCTCCGCGATCTTGCCGTAAACGATGATCTGGTGCCATTCCGTGGTTTTTTCGCTATTGTTGCCGTGATACGTATCCGTGGCCAGCCTGAAGTTGGACACCCGCGTGCCCCCTGCGGTGGTCCGTTCTTCGGGATCTTTTCCCAATCTGCCAATCAGTATGACCTTGTTCATTGTTCCCATGCTCTATTCCCCCTGCTTACTTAACTGCCCCGGGGATTTTTGGGCCAAAATTTTTTTGGGGGGGGCCCGTTTCCGGTTGGAGTCGCATATGAAGGGGGAGGGAAAACGAGCATTTTGGAGGCCTTCTTTATGAAGAAATACCCCAAAATGTAAAATATTTATTTTGCGGGAAACGGCAAACGGGAAACGAGGAACAAAAAAGTGTTGAATTTTGGCGTTTTTGGCTCCATGGGATATGCCGGGCGGAGGAGCCGTTAAAATAAAGAATCTCCAAATGTTTCATTTGCTTGACAGGATTCTGAGGGTTTGCTATATTCCTCGGGTTTTTCGCTGAAAGAGGCATGGCCCGGGAATGCTAATGTTGTGTTGTCATTCCTGACCGTGCGTTGACTTTATTTTTAAGGAGAGCAAAGTTTGCCGACCTTCAATCAGCTGGTAAGATCTGGCCGAAAGAAGATTCGTTTTAAGACGAAGAGTCCAGCTTTGCAGGGGAGTCCTCAGCGCAGAGGTGTATGCACGAGGGTGTACACATCCACACCCAAAAAACCTAACTCTGCACTGCGAAAAGTCGCGCGTGTCCGTCTCACCAATGGGATCGAGGTAACTACCTATATCCCGGGCATCGGACATAATCTGCAAGAACACTCCATCGTTCTGATTCGTGGTGGACGTGTCAAGGACCTCCCCGGGGTTCGGTATCATGTCGTGCGGGGCACTCTGGATTCCGTTGGAGTTCAGGATCGGAAGAATTCCCGCTCGAAATATGGTGCCAAGCGGCCTAAAAGCTAATCACTTCTTCATAACCGTTTACACGGGGTGAGCGATTCATACCCGCCGAGAATCTTTCATCGGCGCTAGCCAGAAGCCGATAAGATTCGTTCCAGGGGGGCAACCTCACTCTATAAGGATGATTATCAGTAGGGCTTTGGGAGATCTTTAAGTATGCCGAGGCGAAGAGAAGTACCGAAACGAGAGACGTTGCCGGATCCTATGTATGGCAGCACGCTTATCAACAAGTTCATCAATTGCATGATGATCCAGGGTAAGAAGAGCGTCGCCGAAGGGGCTTTTTACGGCAGCTTCGATTTGGTAAAAGATCGAGCAAAGGAAGATCCGGTCAAAGTCTTCAAGAAGGCCCTCGATAATGTCAAACCAGTCCTCGAGGTCAAATCGCGACGAGTCGGTGGCGCTACCTATCAGGTCCCCATCGAGGTGTCGCAGGACCGCAGGACTTCGCTGGCTATTCGCTGGATCATTACGAATGCACGGGCGCGTGGCGAAAAGACCATGCGCGAGAAACTCGCAGCCGAGATTCTGGATGCCTCGAATAACCGCGGTGGCGCTATTAAGAAGAAGGAAGATACGCACCGCATGGCGGAAGCCAACAAGGCTTTTGCCCATTACCGTTGGTAAAGAGGTTCCTCCGTGAGTCGTTCCGTCTCTTTAGAGCAAACCAGAAATATCGGCATCATGGCTCACATTGATGCCGGAAAGACGACGACTACGGAGCGCATCCTTTATTATACGGGCATTACTCACAAGCTCGGGGAGGTGCACGAAGGCACCGCCACGATGGATTGGATGGAGCAGGAACAGGAGCGCGGCATTACAATCACGTCGGCCGCGACTACCTGCTACTGGATGGACCATCGCATCAATATTATCGATACGCCGGGCCACGTTGACTTCACAGCAGAAGTCGAACGAAGCCTGCGAGTTCTGGATGGCGCCGTAGCCCTCTTTGGCGCCGTAGAAGGCGTCGAGCCGCAATCGGAAACGGTATGGCGGCAGGCGGATAAGTACAGCGTCCCACGCATAGGGTTTGTAAATAAAATGGATCGTCCCGGAGCCGATTTCCCGCGAGTGCTTGAAATGATGCGCACCCGTCTGCATTCCGTGCCCGTGGCTATCCAGATCCCGCTTGGAATCGAGGACGAATTCCGCGGAGTCATCGACCTTCTCACCCAGAAGGCCATCATGTTCCGTGAGGAAAACCTGGGATCGGATTTCGAGGTTGAGGATGTTCCCGAGGACTGCCTGGAAGAAGTTCGCAAATACCGCGAGATGATGATCGAGACGGCCGCCGAAGCCGACGATCACCTGCTGGAAAAGTATCTGGGCGGAACCGAAATATCCAATGAAGATATCGGGCGCGCCTTGCGCAAGGGAACCATCGATCAGAAATTTGTCCCCGTGCTTTGCGGCTCCGCATTCAAAAACAAAGGGATCCAGCAGCTCCTGGACGCCATCGTCGCATATCTTCCTTCTCCCCTGGACGTTCCTCCGGTGACAGGCGTCTCGGACAACGGCGCAACGCCTCCGGTGCGGAAAGCTTCCGACGCAGAACCGTTTTCGGGACTGGTGTTCAAGATCATGACCGATCCTTTCGTCGGACACCTGGCATTCTTCAGGGTATATTCCGGCCAGCTGAAATCCGGCACGAGCGTTTTCAACTCCACCCGGAATTCGGTCGAGCGCGTTGGCCGCCTGCTGAAGATGCACGCAAACAAGCGCGAGGAAATCAAAGAGGTTTACTGCGGCGACATCGCAGCCGCCGTCGGCCTCAAATCGGTCAGCACGGGCGACACTATCTGCGAGAAGCAGAATCCCATTGTGCTGGAAGCCATCGAGTTCCCGGCGCCTGTGATCGCCGTCGCTATCGAGCCCAAGACCAAGAGCGATCAGGAAAAACTCGGCATTGCGCTGGACAAACTGATCCGCGAAGATCCCACGTTCCGCGTGCATACCGACCCGGATACCGGGCAGACAATTCTTTCGGGAATGGGTGAGCTTCACCTCGAAATTCTCGTCGACCGCATGGTGCGCGAGTTCGGAGTCGCGGCCAATATCGGCAAACCTCAAGTGGCGTACCGCGAAACTATTCGCCAGCATGCCGAGGCTGAAGGAAAGTTCGTTCGCCAGACCGGCGGGCGCGGCCAGTATGGACACGTTAAGATTGCCCTCGATCCGCAGCCGGCGGGCGCCGGATTCGAGTTTGTCAACGAGATCGTCGGCGGGGCAATTCCCAGGGAATACATCGCTCCGGTAGAAGCCGGCGTCCGGCAGGCCTTGGAAACGGGCGTCCTGGCCGGCTATGAAGTTGTGGATGTGAAAGTGACCCTGACGGACGGGACCTATCACGAAGTGGATTCTTCGGAAATGGCATTCAAGATTGCCGGCTCCATGGCGTTGAAGGATGCGGCCAAAAAGGCCAAACCCGTGCTTCTGGAGCCGATGATGAAGGTGGAAGTCGTCGTGCCCGAAGAGTTCATGGGGAGCGTCACCGGGGATCTCCATTCGCGCAGAGGGCGCGTGGAATCGACGGAGAACAGGCTTAGTTCCACCATTATTCAATGCAAAGTGCCTCTCTCGGAAATGTTCGGTTACTCGACGGACCTGCGCTCCATGACACAGGGACGGGCAACCTATTCCATGCATTTTTCGCATTACGAGGAAGCGCCAAAGGCAGTCAGTGAAGAAGTGATCTCCAAGATCCGCGGAAAGTCTTCGAGTTAATTCGTTCGGAGGAAAGTATGGCTAAGGAGAAATTTGATCGTAGCAAGCCGCACGTAAACATAGGGACGATAGGACACATCGATCACGGCAAGACGACGTTGACATCGGCGATCACGCAGGTGCTGCACAAGAAGGATCCGAAGATCGTGGTGAGGTCGTTTGATTCGATCGACAACGCGCCGGAGGAGAAGGAGCGGGGGATCACGATTGCGACGGCGCACGTGGAATACTCGACGGCCAAGCGGCACTACGCACACGTCGACTGTCCCGGGCATGCGGACTATATCAAGAACATGATCACGGGCGCGGCGCAGATGGATGGGGCGATCCTGGTGGTGTCGGCCGCAGACGGTCCGATGCCGCAGACGCGGGAGCACATACTGCTGGCGCGGCAGGTTGGAGTTCCGTGCGTGGTGGTGTTCATGAACAAGTGCGACATGGTGGACGATCCGGAGTTGCTGGATCTGGTAGAGCTGGAAGTGAGAGAGCTGCTGACGTTCTATGAATTTCCTGGAGACGAGATTCCAATCGTTCGCGGGAGTGCCTTGAAGGCGATGCAGAATGACGCGGAAGCGGAAAACCAGATTATGGCGTTGATGGATGCGGTGGACAATTACGTACCGATCCCGCAGCGGGAAATCGAGAAGCCGTTTTTGATGCCGGTGGAAGACATCTTTACGATCTCGGGGCGCGGGACGGTGGCGACTGGGAGAGTGGAGCGGGGGAAGGTGCGGGTTGGCGAGGAAATCGAGATTGTAGGGATCCGGCCGACGGTGAAGCGGGTGGTGACGGGCGTGGAGATGTTCCGGAAGCTGCTGGACGAAGGGATGGCGGGAGACAACGTAGGGCTGCTGCTGCGCGGGACGGACAAGAAGGAAGTGGAGCGCGGGCAGGTGATCGCGGCCCCGGGGAGCATCACGCCGCACACGCATTTCAAGGCGCAGGCGTACGTATTGACGAAGGAAGAGGGCGGGCGGCACACGCCGTTTTTCAACGGGTACCGGCCGCAGTTTTATTTTAGGACGACGGATGTGACGGGAGTCGCGGAACTGCCGGAAGGGACGGAGATGGTGATGCCGGGCGACAACGTCAATCTGACGATCAAGTTAATCACACCGATCGCGATGGAAAAGGGCTTGCGGTTCGCGATTCGCGAAGGCGGACGCACCGTCGGCGCCGGTACTATTTCGGATAT
>DATJPG010000195.1:0-101656 GCA_035506515.1 Acidobacteriota bacterium | reverse complement strand
AATGCCGTTACGGCTGTCAACGTAATAATTCCAGCCTCAGGGCATTCCTCCTTGCGTGACAATCCCCCCTTGCCGGCCGCCGACTTTCAGTCAACTTCCGCTACGGCCGCGGATCCGGCATCCTGATAGAGATTTAAGATCCAGGACTTCAATTTCCAAAGGAGGATTCTCGATTCTCAATTCCCAATTCTCGATTCCAGATCTTCAATTCCAGGTATTACGCCCGGTCAAGGTGATTTTATCGGGAATCTGGAATCGGGAATCTGGAATCTTTTATTACAGCTTTACGCCCAGCCGGTCCCAGACCGACTCCCCCTCCTTGATCTCCTGAGCCTTGAGATGCGGATAGGTCTTGAAGAGGAAATAGACCAGGGGAAGCACGCCCAGGACGATGATCACCGTGTCGGGAATGATCCTCAACTGGCCAAGCAGATGGACGAGCGGCCTTTCGAAAAAGCTGGCATCGCGTGCCATCCATAGTCCTTCTTTATAGCTGATCCACGCCTGGGCAATTCCGATCGGGAAAAGAGTGGCCAACGCCATGGTCAGCAGCCCTGCGTTGAGTCCCCAGAAAGAGAGGGCTAACGGCCGGTCACACCACTGCTTCTGATCCACCAGGCCGCGCCAGGAAAAGAGCAGCAGCGCGATGGACAACATGCCGTAAACGCCGAAAAGCGCGCCATGTGCGTGATTCATCGTAAGGTAGGTCCCATGCTCGAAATAATTGACGATCGGGAGGTTTATGAGAAAGCCGAACACGCCGGCGCCGAGGAAATTCCAGAATGAACTGGCAACAAGAAAGTACATCGGCCACTTATAGGGGAACTCCTTTCCTTTGTTGCGAATCGACTTATATTCCAGCAACCCTCGCACGACCAGCCCAAACAAGGGCACCGGTTCCATCGAGGAAAAAACCGATCCAATCGCCAGCCACAGCGACGGCCCTCCGTACCAGAAGTAGTGATGCGCCGTGCCCAGAATTCCGCTAAGGAAGACCAGGGAGGCCGTGAAATAAGCGACGCGCAAGGCTCCGGCAGCGGAGGCAAGCCCCATTGCCACCAGGAGGACGGAAATCACGGCGACGCCAAAAAACTCGAAGATGCTCTCGACCCAGATATGCACCACGAACCATCGCCAGTAGTCCGCTACGCTCAAGTGCGATCCGCGACTGAAGAACAAGCCGAATGCAAAGAAGGCGACGACAAGGATAGCGCTCAAAACATAAAAGTTGACGAGGCTCCGGAAATCCTTGTCCTGAATCCTGGCGAACTTGTTTCGAACCGCCCGATAGACGATGAAAAGCCACGCGAGGAGTCCCACAAAGAGGAGAATCTGCCATAGCCTCCCCAGTTCAAGAAATTCCCACCCCTGGTGTCCCAGCCAAAACCACTTGTCTCCGAAGAATCCCTTGATGCCGCCGACTTCTCCGGCGAGACTTCCGACAGCAACCAGGACTACTGCCGCAAACAGGATTTGAACGAGAACTCCCTGTTTGCGCGGCTCTCTCCCGCCGACGATGGGCGCAAGATAGATCGCCGATGCAATCCACGTGGTCGCGATCCAGAAAATTGCCAGCTGAAGGTGCCACGATTTTGCCCAGCTGTATGGGATGAACTTCCCGATGACGGGGACATAAAAACTGCCCGGATGCACCGTATAATGCGCCAACAGGCCCCCAAACGTTGTCTGCAGCAAAAACAGCAGAATCACCACCAGAAAGTACTTCGCCGCCTTCATCTGGCTTGACGTAAGCGGCATATCCAGGAGTTTCTCGGCCAGAGGCACGCCCATCGGCTGGCCATACCAGAGGCGATCGCGATGAATCCAGAAAATAAACAGGCCCAGAGTGACAAAAAGAGAGATGATGCCGGCAATCGTCCAGATATAGGTCTCAGGGGTTGGAACGTTGCCCGCGCTTCGATCGGCGGGCCAGTTGTTTGTGTAGCTGTGATCCGTGTCAGGCCGTGCGGCAGAGGCTACCCAGGCAGTCCAGAAAAAGAACCGGCCGATCTGTTTGCGTTCTTCCCTCGAAGGGATGGTTCCGGGGAGAAAGCCGTATCTGGAGTCGCCGTCCGCGAACGTCCGTTCCCAGAACTCCTCATTTTCGGCGAGTGCTGCGACCTGGGAATCCGTGAGCTGCAGAGTGTCCGTGGCGGGATCGTAGCGATTAGTCTTCACCTCGCGACGCGTCCGGATATCGATCATGTCGCGTTCTTCTGCCCCGAGAGCCGCATAGTCGCGGTCATAGACCATGGCGGAATTCTGTTCGCGGACTTTTTCAACAATTCTATGCAGGGTTACGGCGGAAAATTCCATTCCCCGCTGCGAACCGTGTCCCCAAACGCTGCCGTGGTCCATCAACCCATAGCGCTGGTAGACATCCTGTCCGGCCAGGATATCCGCTCTTGTAAATAGGACTGCGCCGCCGGACCCCAATACACGGTTTGGGTATGGCGGCACTTTCCTGTTTGCAATCAGGCCACCCAGAAGAAGCCCGCCCATTGCCAAGATAAAGCAAACAATCGCTGCTCTTTTCACAGTGTTTGTCGACATGGCCAAATTCCTCTTTTACAGATGGTGATTATTTCGCGCCGCACTTCTCTCTGTGCACAGGAGAAAGATCCGGCGAATGGATTTGGACTGCGTTCAGGTTGCTCCGGCCTTTTCGCAAAATGCCGTTTATTCGGCTTCCAGGCGAAATTCGGGAATGTCGAACCAGAAACTCGTTCCGTTGATCGAGTCTATCTCGGCCTGGACAATTGCCCTATGCCCTTCCTCGATCTCCACAAAACGCTCAAACAGAGCCCGGTCTGCAGCGGGCAGCTCCCTGACGAGTTTTTCATAAAATTCGCAAGTTTCCGTTTCAACGGCGAGGGCCCGGCGCAGCAGATTGATTTCTTGTTCCGGCACGCGGAGCGCCTTGCCGGCTCGAGTATCCTTCAGTGCGGCCTTGATTTTATCTGCGGGGGGAATCGTGGTGGCCAGCTTCGCACGTTTGACCTTGCCGGTCTGCTCCAGTTCATTGAGCCTTTCTTTGAGATAGCGGACGTGGCTGACTTCGTCCTCATTCAGCGTTTTGAAGACTTTCTTCCCGACAGGGTCCTGGGACCGCCGCATTGCATCCAAATACGTTGAGATGACGCGGCCTTCGTATTGAAGAGCCGTTTGAATAGCTTCAGCCAGGATCATAGTGTTAGTCCTTTCACGCGGGGGGGTTGCGTTTGCCTCGACTGTAGCACAGCATCGCCGGAATTTCAAAGGCGCACGCAGTCTTAAAAAAGAACTGTCCTCAGCAGATTCCATGTGCGGCTTCGCCGAAAATTCTATATGATGCGGCAAAGAACCTGATGAAATTGGATATTGCGGTAAATGCGGAAATTCTTCTTTTGCAGCGGAGACAGGCCATATGGCGCTAAAGATGCTGGGTAAGGATGGATTTTACGGTTGGGTGAATCTTGCGGTCATGTTTTTCTTCAACGTTGCCATCATGCTGATGATGATGGCGTTCGCAGCCTTTCTTCCCTCTTGGGTCAAGGAATTCGGCTGGAGCCGAGGCCTGGCAGGAGGCGCCCAGACGGTATCCATTTACCTTTCCGGTATCGCAGCCCCGATTGTGGCGATCTTCATAATGAAAAAGGGCACGAAACGGGCGATCGTAATCGGCAATGTCCTCAGCGTTGCCGGGTTGGTGATGCTGGCATATCAGCAGCACATCTGGCAGCTGTATCTTGGCGTAGGCGTGCTTCTCGGACTGGGCATGAGCATCGGGGGAATGCTTGCCGGCATGACCGTGATCAATAACTGGTTCATCATGAAACGTCCGGCAGCCTTGAGTATATCGATGGCCTCCATCGGCTTCTCCGGCGTGATCGTTCAACCGTCTCTGATGGCGCTGATCAGCTCGGTAGGCTGGAGGAACACTTACCTTTTAATGGCTGCAGTCGCTTTCGCGTTTTGCGTCGTGATCCCCGCGCTGTTCCTCAAAGACAAGCCCGAACAGCTTGGGCAAGTCCCGGACGGGCCCGTATCAGCCGAATTGGCAAAAGCCGACACCGGCAATAAGAGGCACACGGGCGTCTACAAAACACCGGTGGATTTCACGGCAAAGGAGGCATTGAGGACAGGGGCATTGTGGCTGCTGGTTGTCAACGGTGCCCTCCAGTTTTTCGTTATGAACGGCTTATTCGGTAACCAGATAAATTTCTATTTCGATATCGGGATCTCCCCTACAAAGGCAGGATTCATCGGGGGAGTTTTTGGAGCCGCAATGGGCATCAGCCAGCTCGGCATCGGCTTCCTCGGCCTCCGCTTCAACATGCGTTACCTGGCAGCTTCGGCGATGTTTATGGGGATGATCGGATTTGGCTTTCTGCTGATTGCGAAGTCCGTGCCAATGGTCCTGGCATATGCGGTCATTTATGGGATTAGCCAGGGAGTACAGTCGATTGCCATGGGGAATCTTTTCCCCGACTATTTCGGCAGGACGGAATTTCCCAAGATCATGGGCTACACGATGCCGTTTAATACATTTATCAGCGGTCTGGGAGTGCCAATAACAGGTTATATCCGCGACATCTTCGGCAGTTATGTGCCCGCATTCCGGATTCTGCTGGCTTTGCTGGTTGTTTCCTTCGTCTGCATTCTCTTTGCGAAGCCCCCGAAACACCCGTCTCTAAAAGAAAGCGAAGCGGCGACATAGAATCAAGGGAGTCACAGTCGCCGGCGGATTTGTTTCGGCTGCGCCGCAACTCAAACGAATTTACAGAAGAACAGTCGCTTCGCCATGCAGAATCTGGCGAACGCGATGATGAAAATGTGTCCATAGGAGGATCCTTGACATGATTTGTAAATTGGATCGCAGATCATTCATAAAGGGCTTGGGCGCGGGAGCGACGGTGATCTCCGTCATAGGACTTCGCAACGTTCGTGCCCAGGGGCCGGGCCACGGCCTCTCCTCGATCAAAGCCCTTGTCTTCGATGTGTTCGGAACAGTAGTCGACTGGCGGGGATCTATCATTGAGGAAGGCACCGCCTGGGGTAAGACCAGGCAGATCCAGATTGACTGGGCCGGTTTTGCTGACCGCTGGCGGGCCGGCTATGGTCCTGCAATGAACCGTGTCCGGACAGGCGAGCTCCCGTGGACCAAACTCGATGATTTGCACCGTATGATTCTGGAGCAGTTGCTCAAGGAATTCGGAATCGAAGGATTGACAGAAGAGGAAAAGGATCATTGGAATCGCATTTGGCATCGACTTAAACCATGGCCCGATTCCGTCGCAGGACTTACACAGCTTAAGAAAAAATACGTTATCGCACCGCTATCGAACGGAAATATCGCTTTGATGACCGACATGGCCAAACGTTCCGGGTTGCCTTGGGACGCCATCTTAGGGGCGGAGTTGGTCCGGCACTACAAACCCGACCGCGAAGTTTACCTTTCGGCCTCTGGTTTCCTTGGCGTAAAGCCGGAGGAAATCATGATGGTCGCAGCCCACTCCGGAGATCTAAAGGCTGCGAGAGATTGCGGCCTGCGCACCGGATTTATTTACCGCCCTAACGAGCTCGGTCCCGGCGGTAGGACAGAAAAAATAAATCCCGGCGAATTCGATGTCGTTTCCAACGATATGGTCGATCTTGCCAGGCAAATGGGGACGTAAAATAGTCGGAAGGAATATCCGTTGTACAAAAGAACCCGTGGCCGTGATCAGCATGCCTGGGGCACTTCCGATAGAATCCTAACCTTTAGCGAATTGAGAAGGATACGCCTACTTGCTCAACGCTTATTGGGCTGGATAAATTCCATAGCCAATTCAGGATCTGCAACATATCCGCAGACAGTTCCCAGCTGCTGCCGAGCCTTCGTGGGAAGGAGAAGCGTCGGGTTTTCTGCGTTATTTCGCCCCAGGCCCCGGAGCGTTCGCAGCGAGAATTGATTGGAGAACCTGCTGACCGACATCGGTAACCGCGGACGGAGAGTGCGACAGGAACAACGTGTTGGTGCGGTCGGATTCCCCGATTGATTTCAGCGTGTCGAAGTACTGCGTTACCATCACCAATTGCATGACGTCCTTGGATGTCGAGCCTTCGACGGCCTTCTGAAACTGCTCGATGGAGGCTTGCAAGCCTTCGACGATGGCCTTTCTCTGATTGGCGATCCCCTGGCCCTGCAGCGCCTTGCTTTCGGCTTCCGCCTCTGCCTTTTTGACAACCAGGATCTTCTCCGCTTCACCGCGGGCGGCGGCGGCGACCTGCTCTCGCTGCGCCGCGTTGATGTCGTTCATCGCCGACTTCACCTTGGCGTCGGGTACGATGTCGGTAACCAAGACGTTCACAATTTCGTAACCGAAGCCGGCCATGTCGGCGTCGAGCTCCTTCTTTACTGCAAGAGCGATGCTCGATTGATTGGCAAACACTTCATCGAGCGTCATTCCCGGTACGTGCCCGAGGATCACCTGCTCGACGTAGGACTTGATCTGCGCAGCGGGGTCCGTCAGCCTGTAGAATGCATCGTAGACCTTCTCTCCGCGCACTTTGTTCTGGACTGAAATTGGAATTGTCACAAAAACGTTGTCCTTGGTTTTCGTCTCCATGGTGAGACTGATCTGGCTGACGCGCAGACTGAGCTTGCCGGCCACGGTATCAATATAGGGAACCTTCCAATTCAGGCCGGCTTCGGCAACTCTCAGAAATTTTCCGAAGCGCGTAACGATCACGGCGCAAGCCGTCTCGACGGTGAAAAAACTGCCCAACGCAGTGGCTAGAACGAATATCGCTATAACGACGAATGGAATCCAGATCATGGCTCTGTGGCCCTCCTTGTCTCGCTCGTACCTGTCCTTATCCTTAAGAGGATAGGAAGTGTGAACTGCATTTTCTTCCGGGCTTGCCAACACGATTGGTCGTTTCCACTACTCAGCCCATAGGAAAAATGAGCTCCGGTTTTTCGAAGCTCTTGCCGTGTCAGACCAATCATGCTTCCGATCAAACAAACTTTCTTGGATCTTCGAGCGCGATTTTACTACAGGTAGGAACAAAGAAGCTTCGAATCTTGAACATATCTCCTTTTTCAACCGGCTTGCGCCAGCTGGCAGGTCTGCCTTCCATTTCCCAGAAGGATAGTAGTTTCAGGCTGCCCTTTTTGCCCGGAACGATCTTATCCCGCTCAGCCGGCTTGTGATAACAGAGAGGCATTTCGGGATAATTCAAACGAGCTCGATAGGATTATGCTCTAAAAGGTAACTGAGGTGTGTCAAAGAAGCACTCGCTAAGGCATAAACCGCCCCCCATACCCAAAGGGAGGATTGATGCTCTCCCAAACATCACTGCTTAAATCCCATCTTTTTCAGCAGAGCAACGAAACGAGGCTTTGTGTGAAGCCTGATCAGGTATGGATCGACCTTGATCTCAATTAGCTGAGCCCGGTCGAGTGTATACATTTCTTCAAGTTGCGAGATCGCCTTCTCGTCCTCCTTCAGACATAAATATGCGTACAGCAGAGAACTGCTCTTCGATACAGGATCCATCTTTGTATTCAGGAGCTCGGAAAGAGCTTTCTGTGCCGGTTCGTTATTTCCCTGTGCCGCATCGACAAAAATGGTCCGAACCGGGGCCCCTTTGTTCAGCATTTCTCTCGCTTGATCGTAAGATCCCTGGCGCAAGAGCTCCCACCCGAGAGAACGGGCAATATATGCGTTCGAATCGCTTGTCAATTTGGAGGCCTGCAGGAGTGTTTCTACGGCCAGCCTATGGTTTCCAACGG
The DNA here is from genome assembly GCA_035506515.1 of Acidobacteriota bacterium. Lineage (GTDB taxonomy): Bacteria > Acidobacteriota > UBA6911 > UBA6911 > UBA6911 > UBA6911. The sequence continues at coordinate 93,897 of DATJPG010000195.1, read as the reverse complement.
CAATATAGGCCAGCCCGAGACGATAATAGAGAATCCAATGGGCCGGGTTCAGATCAATCCCTTTTTTTAACTCTGGAATGGCGCTTTCAGGCTCTCCCGTTCTTTGCAGCAGCATTCCATAATTAGAATAAGGAGACCAGTTATTCGGCTCCAACTCGATGGCACGTTTATAAGATTGCTCCGCAGCTTTCCAGTCCCAGTCGTAGACCTGCCGGATATTTCCGAGCGCCACATGACCTTCAGCATATTCGGGATCAAGTTGCAGAGCCTTTTCAACAGCGGTCAGCGATTGGTTCCGACGAGATGCAGGCGGGTGGCGAAGATCCATAATCAGGTATGCTTCAGACAATTCCGCCCATGCCCGAGCATACTGCGGATCTTTTTCGACAGCTTCCAGAGAGTAAGACAGGGCTTTCTCATCGTCACCGCGTGTTGAAAGCCCCCTGAAGTATTGGCTCTTGAGATATGCTTCATGTGCCTCAACATTCACTCTATAATTGTTGGTCATCCTTCTCTGCTCTTGCGGCGTCACCGTCACCCTGATCTCTTGTGCAATCGCCCAGGCGATTTCGCTCTGGAGTATCAATATATCCTGCATGTCTCTGTCGTAAGCATTTGCCCATAGGTGCTTTTCCTCCGGTGACGCTTGTACCAATTGCACATTGACACGGACTTTGTCGCCCGAACGCAACACGGTGCCTTCTACTATCCCGATGACATTCAGTTCCCTCGCGATTTCCGGGAGGAGCTTTTCCGTCTTCTTGTACCGCATCACAGAAGTCCTTGAAATAACACGCAGCGATCTGATTTTCTGCAATTCCGTGATAATCGCTTCGGTCATCCCATCCGAGAAGTACTCCTGCAGAGGATCACCGGAGAGATTTGAAAGAGGCAAGACGGCAATCGCATCAACTCTTGGTGCGCTCTCATTCCCTGGCAATCCCAAGCCCTTGAAGAGCATTTCCCGAAAACCGGCTATGTTGAATGCAAGGAGCCCTACGGCGAGTGCCAACATGGCAATCCCCGTCACCGCCAGCTTTTTCCGCGATAGAATGCGGGAAATCCCTTCAGCAGTTGCTGATACGCTGACGTGTACTCGGGAGCTGCGATCCCGTTTCAATCGTTGCAGATCGGACCGCAAATCCGATGTCGTCTGGTAGCGCATCTGGCGATCTTTCTCCAGCAATTTATTCACAATGCGCTCCAAGTCGGCGGGCAGGTCGGGATTGATTCGCGCAGGCGAGATGGGAATCTTGTTAAGAATGGAGTCGAAAATCACTGCCGACGTGCTGCCTGTGAATGCCTGCTTGCCGGTAGCCATTTCATATAGGACGACACCAAAGCTGAATAGGTCTGAGCGGACATCCAGTGCTTCGCCTCGGGCTTGCTCCGGAGACATATATGCAATCGTCCCCAGTGCGCTGCCGGGAATCGTAAGGGGTTCTTGTGTTGTAGCTTCTGATTCCGCAGCGTTTCGATGCGCGGCGGGAAACTTAGCCAGGCCGAAATCGAGGAGTTTTACTTGTCCAGCCGGGGTAATGAAGATATTCGCAGGTTTTATGTCGCGATGGATGATTCCTTTGGCGTGGGCAGCGTCCAGAGCGCTGGAGACCTGGATCGCATCCTCCAGCAGTTCCTCTGTGTTCAACCGACCCCGTGCAACTCGCTGGCGGAGAGTCTGCCCTTCCAGCAGCTCCATCGAAATAAAATGCTGGCCTTCATACATCCCGACTTCATAAATGACACAGATATTCGGATGGTTTAGCGCAGCGGCGGCCCTCGCTTCACGAAGAAACCGATCCCTAGCGGTAGGGCTGCCAAGGACCTCGGCAGGAAGAAACTTTAAGGCAACATACCGGCCCAGCGAGGTGTCCTCCGCTTTGTAGACAATGCCCATTCCTCCTCGCCCGATCTCTTCGAGGATCCGGTAGTGCCCGATCGTTTTGCCGATCACGAGAAATTCCCTCCAGGTCGACAGCCAAAGGATAGTAATTTCAAGCTGCCCTTATTGCCCGGGACGGTCTTATCCCACTCACACGGCTACTGATAAATTTCCATTATGGTAACAATAAAGCCGCAATTCGGGATAAATCAAACGAGCTCGATAGGATTATACTTTAAAAGAATACCGAGATGGGACGAAGAAGCACATGCTAAGGCATAAGTCGCCTCATACCCAAGGGAAACCAAGCGGGCTTATTCTTAGAAATAATCAAATTAGTCTGCGAGCCTGGCCGGGGAAATAGGCGGCGATGGCAGCGAGCAAAGGTTCAAGGCTGCTTCCCTTGGCTAGAGCATCATGGGTTGGAAAGGGAAGGCGAATCTCAATATTTCGGCCTTCGGCATACAGGAAGTTGCTTCAGCGCATAATATAGGTGCGGGTTAACATGACTACCTTTTTCAAAGCCTAATGTTTTCGATCATCTGCTCCGATCAGGCATTCAGGTCAAAGAAAGGTTGGGAATATGACTGTCCGCAGCCGTGCAACTCAGGACCGAAGAAACATCTCGCGCATGATCGTCCGCATGGACTGCCACTTCACCCATGAGGGAGTCACCTACAAAGCTGTGATGGTTGATCTCTCGCTCAAAGGCGCATTCTTTTCCGCCACTTTCCTGCCGCCAAAGAATTCACTCATTACCGTCAATCTTGTTTCGCCGGCCATCAAAAAGCCGTTGGTCTTTGACGGAACGGTGATCCGCGGAACGTGGGCGATGTCCGATCACGGCAAATGCAGCAGGTTTGGAATCAGTTTTCGCTATGCCCCCGCGGACCTCATCGCATTGTTGAATACGGTAAAAGACTGATCCGTTGAGATCGGCTGCAAGAACGGCCCTCAAACCGAACTACATAATCAAAAGCCGAATTCCAAAGGCGATTCCGACGCGGGTCGTTTATCGATCCTGCAGTGTGCAATATGTGTCCGGGAATTGTATGGAGAGGCAAGCGGAGGGAGGAAGGGGATCCTCCTCTCCGCTCGTGACTATCGCAGGAGAACTAATCGATGGTCAAATTGTTGGTGACGGAAAATGCGAACGGCACACGCCTGGCCGCTTCTCCCGCCAAAATCTTGTCGATTTGCGTCCCGACCACACCATCAAGCGTGATGTTGCTGTTCTTGACGATGATCTTGATCGGTTTAAACGCCTGAATATCGTATCGCTCGAAGCCTGGCTGCGAGTATACTGCGCGATAGGTCGCCGCTCTCAGGGAGTCATCTATCGGAGACAGCGGCAGGATCTCAACATTGTTGATTACATGTGTCACCCCCGGCAGTTTTCGCACAGTCGCTTCCGCCTCAGATTTCAAAATTGGTTTTCTGACTTCACCGGTCAAAGTCACGGTGTCGCCTTTCAGGGCAAACTTAATATCGTCAAACACTCCGTAGGTGGGGAGCATCAGAAGAGCATGTAGCACCCGATCCTGCAAATCTTTTGGTTTCGCATTCGGGGCGGATGCCGAAGTCCCTTTGGAAATTGAGGCCATGCCTACCTGAACCATGCTCATCATGAGAATGAACACGGCGGCCCCTGAAAAACGTTGCAAAATCTTTTTGAGCATATCCGCTCCTTCCTCGCCTCACTATTACCTTGGCGTTCCTTTGCTAATTGATTAGATGCGAGAGTCACAGCAAGGGTTCAGCCTTGCGGCGAATGCGAGTGCGCGACCATGGGAACGAGGAGGAAGTTCAGGTTCGCAGGTTGCAGGTTACAGGTTCCACTTTTCAGGAAAGGTGGATTGGGTGTTGTTTAGTCTGCTTCTAATTGGGTCCCGTTTTGGGTCAACGCGGCGATCTCTGTTCTGACCTTTTTTAAGCTCAGCCCAAGACGGCCAAAAACCAGCATCCCGATGCCCCAGAGAGGGATTGTGAGGATAAAAAACACTACGATGGAAAAACTGGTTGCCAGGGTTTTATCGATCCCGAACAGCGTTAAGCCCACGACGGTAAAAAACTGGTAAGTCCCCACATTGGACGGAGCGCCGGGAAGAGCGGTGCCTACGTGGACGATCAGGAATATGGCCGCTCCGTGCCAGAACGAAAGCTTCAAGCCGAATGCCAGCATAACCAGCCAATAGGACACGACCTGGCCGAGCAGCAGGAACAGGGATATTGCGAAGCTCGAATAAAAAAAACGCGACCGGCCGATATCCCGTACCCCGCCGGCCACTTTGTCGAAGAGGCCTGCGACCCACCGGATCGGGCGCCAGCGCCTCCAACCCTCGACGGGTTCAGGGGCACCGACCGGTTTCTTGCGAAACACCAGATAGACAAAGAGGAGGGTTGCGACCAATGCCGCCAGGCCCAAAATCCATTCGGCGTCCACCAGGTACTGGGGCAGAGGAACCGCAAATACCGTTATGCCGAACGTCAGCGCCAGCCACACGCCATCGAAGAACCGCTCGACCAGCAAGGAAGGAATAACGGCGGCAAAACGCGCATCGATCCATCGCGACACCAGATAGATTCTCAGCACTTCGCCCAGACGCATTGGGAGCATCTCATTCACGAACAGGCCCGCGTAGACGGCTTCAGTCGCCCGCACCGCCGAAACCCGCCCGAGCGGGTGCAGCAGCAGGCTCCAACGCATCCCCTGGAAGACATAGCTGAGTGTGTCAAATAAAACGGCACCCACCACCCACCACCAGTTAATGGAGGTCATCGAATTCGTCAATTCACGAATCCGGATATCGTGAAAGATCCATACCAGGCAGGCTATCGCAATCAAATAGCCGGGGGCTACCTTCCAAAACCGCGAAGAAGCGGTCGATTTTCCGCGAACAGCAGAATCAACGCTGTGATCTTCTTCTTCCATGCGGGCATCGTCCTCGATTGAAGCGGTGTTTCGGCACGTTGCACTTTTATCCTCGGATCTGTACCGGGATGATAGTGCTATTCACGGATCTCCGAAACCTCGGATATTGCGCGGGCGACACGCGGGAGATTCAAAACATTGCGATATATCGTATAGCGCGGCTCCCAAATGGTCGCAAACTTGGACTTGTAGTGCAACAATCCCTGATAGCTGAAAAGGAAATTGAGCTGCTGCATGAAGTAATGCACGGCTCTCTCCTCGGCAGAAGCCTCTTCGTGCTCCCCAAAACCGGCCATGGGCGCCATTCCAAGGTCGAATCGCTGATATCCTTCTTCCTTTTTGGCGAAGAAGAGCTTTATGAAAAGAAAATCCATGATTCCCGGAGGGGCATCCGGCAGGTACCTCATCAGATCGATGGTCGCTTCTCCTTTGCGGAATGAGGGAATGTCATTCATGAATGCCAAGATATTCCCCAACGCGTCCACCGCCGCATATATGGGTGTCGACCGGACATAATCGTGCTCGAAGCGCCCCAGCGTAAACATTCGCTCCCGCCGCCCCGGAATCTGGAGCCATTCATTGGACACCTGCTGCAATTGCGACATGATTCCCGCGGATATGGGCGGTTTGAACCGGGTAAACCGAATTCCTTGTTTCTCCAGCTGATTGACCGCGTGCCGCAGTTTCTTCGCCTCCTTGCCCTCCAGGTTAAACTTTGTCAGGTCGACAATCGCGTCATCCCCGATTTTGAGTTTGCGGAACCCGAGCTTTTTGTAGATGGGCAGATAATCCGGCAGCGTCTGGTGGAAAGCTACCCGCCAGTCGTTATTCGTACAGTATACGACGAATTTCTGAATGATCCCCTCGATCTCCGAATCGGGGCCGATCGGATCCCCCAACACGACGGCGTAGCCGCCTCCTACCCGAAACGAAATGAAGCTTTGCTGGCTTTCCGAAAAAAAGAAGGTTTTATCGTGCCAATGCTTGAAATAGTCGAGCGCAGACCGGCCGTATTTTAAGGTGATGTCCTCGGCAATCTTGCGCTCGTGCGGCAAAGTTCGGAAACGGTATACGGCGGGACGGAAAATGGCAAACAGCGCATATACGAGTGCCAGAACCGTCATGATGTTGAGCGAATCCAGGAACCAGCGTGCGTGGTGCGTATGCGGGACAATTCCGGGCTCGGCCATAAACATCCAGGCAGCTATGGTTTGTTTCACCGACTCGCCGATTGTGAATTTGATGCCGAACTCGCGGGTGTCGAGAAACCAGAAGCCCGCAATGCCATAGAGCATGGCCGCGATCACAGCCAGGCTCATTCGCACGAACCCCCACCCGAAACTGGGGATGCTGCTTTCCACCGTGAAGGATTTGCGGCTAAGCCATAGCAGCACTACCAAAAGGACGGACAGCGTGGCTTCCTCGTAGTCGAGGCCTTTCGTAAGAAAGAAAAATATGGACAGAATTGAGAGTAACAGCGTTATCCGGAAAGCCCTTTTTTTTCTCTTATAGATGTTGATGGAAAGGATGACCAGCGTAAAGCCTGTGAGCAGAGTCAGGAATCGCGACAGATGAATAAATACCAGGGGGAAAATTTCTCGAAGGATGGCTCGGCGTTCCGGAAGAGCCGGTCCCATGACAGAAAGCAGGTTGACCATTCCGCTGCACAAAACTGTCATTGGAAGAATCAAATGCCAGGCGGCTTTCAGTTTCGCTTTTTTATCGCGGCTCAAGTTCACAGAACAATCCCCTGATCACAAAGGTCGAATTGAGTGCATGATTGCTATTTTAGTAGAATTGATAGGGCCAGATAAAAGCTTTTTCACTGGAGAATCCTTGTAGACTAAAATATTGACTGTATCCTCCGGCGCGGAAACAAGGAGATTGCCCGATGAAAAAAACGGTCCTTTGCCTCGTTTTGTTGTTTCAGATACCGGTTCTGGTCGTAAACCAGGAATCATTGAATGCCGCCCCCGAAGCGAAACAGCAACCTCTGGCCGACCTGCCGCTCGTTGAAGTGCCCGCAGCGGGCGGAAATTCAAAAGTGATGGCAATTGCCGTAACCGGCGACGGCGGATGGGGCGTAACGGATCGAGGGATTGCCCGCGGTCTCGCGGCAAAGGGCATTCCGGTGGTGGGCCTGAATTCTCTGCACTACTTCTGGTCCCGCAAGACGCCGGAACAGTCGGCCGCCGACTTCAATCGGATCCTCCAATATTACAGTGCCCTGTGGAAGCGGAATGAAATAGTGGTCGTCGGTTATTCGTTCGGAGCCGAAGTTCTGCCGTTCATGCTGAATCGAATCCCGGCGGAAAACCAGCAAAAGATAAAAGTCATTACGCTGCTGGGACCGGGCTCTGCAGCGGATTTCCAGTTCCATTTTATCGACTGGTTCTCTTCTCGCAAGCGGTCGACTTCTCTTCCCGTTCGCCCTGAGATCGAAAAACTTCGCGGCAAAAAGATTCTTTGTTTCTATGGAACCGGGGACGAGGACGAGCTCTGCGATAAGCTCGATCCAAATCTGGCCAAAATCACTCCAATTCCGGGCGGGCACCGCTTTGGCCGGGGTTATCAGCCGATCGTCGACGCCATTCTTCAGGAGGTGCAATAAATGGAATACAAGGAAGTCGTTGTCGCGAAAGTTAGCGAGTTACCCGACGGAACAATGAAACAGGTCGCTGTTGAGGGTGGAGAGATCCTCTTAACCAGCGTAAGAGGCGAAATCTCGGCCTTGGGGGCATCCTGCGCTCATTACGGCGCCCGCCTGGAAACCGGCATCCTTAGCGGCGACACGATCGTCTGTCCCTGGCATCAGGCATGTTATTGCGCAAAATCCGGTGACCTGAAGGAACCGCCCGCACTGAATGCCCTGCCGAAATTCGAGGCCTTTGTCCGCGGAGACGACATCGTCCTCAAGATTCCGGAGAAGATCTCAAAAGTGCGCGTCCCCGAAATGATTTCTGCCGATCCTGCGCGCGATCCGAGGACATTCGTCATTTTGGGAGCAGGAGCGGCCGGAAACGCGGCCGCACAGTCGTTCCGGCAAAACGGTTTCCAGGGAAGAATCGTGATGATCTCCGGAGAAAGCGATCTCCCTTATGACCGGCCGAATCTGGATAAAGACTATCTTCAGGGAGAGGCCAAGGACGAGTGGATGCCGCTGCGGTCGGAAAAATTTTTCCAGAACCGCGGGATCGAGCTGATGCTCGGGAAAAATGTGACCGCGGTCGACACACGCTCCAAGAAGCTCGTATTCGAAACAGGCGAGAGCATCCAATATGACAAACTGCTTCTGGCAACCGGCTGCACTCCGCGAAAACTGAACGTCCCTGGAGAAAAGCTGACCAATATCTTCACACTCCGGAGCTTCAGCGACTCGAGGGCTCTCATCAAAGCTTGCGAAAAGGCTTCGCGTGCCGTGATCGTCGGCGCGAGTTTCATCGGGCTGGAGTCGGCCGCAAGCCTGAAAATACGCGGACTTCAGGTGACCGTAGTCGCACCGGATGCCGTGCCTTTTGAACGCGTTTTCGGGATGGAAATCGGCGGCATGATCCAGAAGATTCATGAAGAGAACGGAGTCGCCTTTCGGCTTGGAACTGCGGTTGAAAAGTTTAGCGGGGTAGACACCGTGCAGTCTGTGATCCTGAAAAACGGGACGCGGATCGAAGCGGATCTGGTTCTAGTCGGGATTGGCGTGATTCCAAATACCGGGTATCTGACGGACATTGCCAGACAACCGGACGGCAGCGTTCAGACCGATTCCTATTTCTGCGTCGCAGAAGATGTCTACGCAGCGGGCGACATTGCCCGTGTCCCCGACTGGCTTACCGGCGATTACGTCCGGATCGAGCACTGGCGTACTGCCGAGCAGCAGGGACGAGATGCAGCTCTGAACATGGCGGGGAAGCCCACCGCGAATGCAAATGTCCCCTTCTTCTGGACCAAGCAGGGAAATTTTGGCCTTCGCTACGTGGGACACGCGAAGGCCTGGGACGAGATCATCTTCGACGGAGATGTCGCAGCGAGGAATTTTGTCGCGTTCTATATCAAGAATAACAAAGTGATTGCCGCTGCCGGATGCAAACGTGACAAACAAATGGCGGGCATCATGCAGCGCATGCGCGCGAAAAACATGCCCCCGATTGCGGAAATCCGTGCAAAATCCGTGGATTTCCTGAAATAACCACGCAGAGCGCAAAACACCGATACTTAGGTGCGCTGGGCAACCTTTCCTTTTCCGATAATCCCTTCGGTGATTCCCATCCGGAGTTTGGGGATGTCCTTTTTCGAATAAGGGTGCCGGTCGCTGTGCTTTGGATGCGCAGATACATTGGCTCCTTTCGCCATCTTATATCTGCCCTGGAAAAGGACATGCATCCATTGAACTGGCTTGTCCACTTTCAGCGTGGTAATCGGGCAGTGGATGACACCCTTGGGGATATAAATGATGGTAGTTTTATCGACGATGTGGCGTTCCTGTTCCGCACCCATCATGATCTCGATTTCTGCGCCGAATTCGAAGTAGTTATGGGGATTTCCGCCGAAGATGAAAAAGAGCTCATCCACTTCGTGCGCATGAGGCTCATGGATCATGACGCCCGGCTTGCTTAGGCAAAGCAGTTGCATCTCGATCGGAAAGCCGCTGAACTTGGATCCAACACACCCTTTTTCACCGCAAACGTGAAGCATCGGCCCAATCTCGATAGGTTCCGTCATGAAATATTTTCCATACTTCGATTTCGAAGTCGCCATGGCAATCTCTCCTTCATAATAATTTGCATTCATGAACCACTGGAACAGCCCCCTGTAGAAAATCCAGCCGTCAGGTCGGAATGATTACAGTAGAGTATGGCGGCCAATATAGCACAAGGATGGAGGAAACGGATTGAAATTGCAGGGGCTGCAGCTCGCGGGTCGGCACCGGCTCGTTCGCTTCTGACAGAGCAACCGTTTACAGCCGGTGTGTGGACTCTGAGCCGTCGATGTGCTTGATAAGGAACGCGAAACCCAGGGCCAGCAGGCTGGATGCAGCACAGATCAAAAATGCAACGTGATAGCTTTTAGTCAAATCAAAAATATAGCCGGTGAGCAGCGGCCCTACCGCCGCTCCGGCCGTATTTCCGAGGCCGACACAGCCCAGAATCAGCCCGTGCGACCTGAGCCCAAACAAAGAAGCTACGACAGGGGACTGGGAAGTCCCGATTCCTCCCTGGGCGATGCCCATCAGGATTGCCAGCACAAAGAAGGCCCAATGAGTGTGCACAAAGGAAATGAAAAGCATGGCGCCGAAAGCAATCATGAAACCCAAAATAAAGATCCGCCTGTTCCCGATCCCATCTGCAAGAATTCCCATAAGAATTCTACCCGCGATCAGGAGCGCTCCTGTTGTCGCCAGAATTTGCGCGGCTTCGGTGGATGGCATTCCCGAGTTGATCGCGTCCGGCACGATATGGATGTTATAAGACATGGCAAAGATGCCAAACAGGAACATCATGACAAAGATCGTCCAGAACTGGGGAATGCGCAGAGCCTCCCGGAACGAATGCCCATTCGCGGGAGCCGATTGAGTCCCGGGAAGCCTCGGGGATTCGCCGTAAGGCACAGTGCCGGTCTCTTCCGGATCGCGTTTCATGAACTGGGCGGCGACAAGAACGATGATCGCTACAAAAACGCCTGAAATGAGGAATGAAGTCCTCCAGCCATAGGCGTCGATCAAGTGGGCGGTAGAAGAAGGAACTATCAGCATTCCGGCGCCTGCGCCGCTCGATACCAGGCCGGTCATCAGATTTCTCCGGACACTGAACCAGCGCGCTGTCATGGAAACCAGAGGGACAAACATGGCTCCCATTCCGACGCCGATGATCAGTCCGTAGAACAGATAGAGTTGCCACACGGTGTGAACCAGCGGCATCAGGAAATAGCCTGCGCCAACCAGTACGCAGGAGATTGAAACAACTCTGCGCGGTCCGAATCTGTCGGCCAATCCGCCGGAAACGAGAGAGAACACGCCCTCCAAAAAGAAGGATATGGAATATGCGGCCGACGTGGTTGCGGCGCTGAAACCGAGCTCGTGAGCCATGGGCTTGAAAAAAACGCCATAGGCGAAGCGGACTCCATACGCGGAGAACAGGACGAAAAAGGCTGCGATGCTGATGATGAATCCGTAGAAAAATCGGGGAGTTTTCGAAGAATCAACGCCGATATTGGGTTCTCTGCGGGCGACGGTCAAGCGTGCATCCTATGGCAAAATCCCTGCGATCAGGAGAAAAACGGCGGGCATTATAGCATGAACAAACGCTCAAGCCATGGAAATACGGGAACACTTCGGGTTTGGCTGTCGCCGGCGCAATCGGCTTTTCCGGTTTTGCGCATGCATCGTTTAAGGCTTGAAGGCCTCGACAATGGCGTCCATATTCTCGCCTTGCTTCAAAAGCCTGATTTTCTCGAAGCCCGCCTGTCGAAGGCCCGTTTCGATTTCATCGTAGGTGTATGTTCCACCGCCCGTGGTCCCGACCAGCATATTAATCGCGAAAACGGTTCCGTCCCTTGGCCAAGTCCGGTCAGGGCTCATGACATAGTCGCGGATAAGTATGCGTCCTCCGGGTCGCAGTGCGCGGAATACCTTCCGATACAGCTCCAGATTTTCTTCGATGCTGTTTGAATGTATGATGGCCGAAATCAGCGCCAGGTCGTGAGAATCTGGAAATTCCTGCAGATAAAAGCTGCCCGGCACAAGAGTTACCCTGTCAAGCAATCCTTCATTCTTCAGGCGCTCTCTAGCCATTTCAATCACATCCGGAAGATCGAATAGCGTCGCGCGCATCCCGGGAACGGCCCGTAGGAAGGCAATTGTGTAAGTGCCCGATCCGCCGCCAACATCAAGAAGCGCCCGTGAGGCACCGGGGTTCGCTGCCTTCACAATTCTCTTCGCCATGGGGGCGCCGATGGAGTGCATTGCGCCGATGAAGGACTTGAGTTCATCGGCGTCCCGGGTAAAGTCGAACTCATCGTCGGAAGCGCCTCTGCCCTTGACGATGTCCGTCAGGCGGGACCAACGCTTCCACAAAGAAGCCATGTGGAGAACCATGGGGAGGATGGATTGCGGGGCATGAGCTGAAAGCATTCCGGCAACATCTCCTTTGCATTCATAGGTTTGGCCAATCTTGACCAGAAGTCCCATAGCAACAAGTGCATCGAGCAAGACCGCCAGGGCGCGGGCATCGCCGGAAATCCTGTCGGCAACCTCGGCTGCAGACAACGGAGTCTGGTCAAGAATGGTAAAAAGGTTCAGTTCGGCCGCCGTCTGGAAGATCCTGCATTCCATGAAGCCCTGGGCCAACTTGAGAATTGTTTCGGGACTGCTGCCAATCTCCATTTATATTCCTCCTCCGACCTCTGCCTTAATGTAGTGCTTCCAAGAGCCTTTTGCACACCAAAAGCAAAACACTTCTGCCAGATTCTGCAAACTGCATATTCCGGACACCCACTTAAGAATCATCCGGCAGAGCCGGAGGCTTTAGTCCATGAGCCGCTCAAGAGGCTTAAACAGGATTATCGGGATCGCAATCGGGACTCGCTGTCGGCCTTTTGCTTCCGATTTCCGATAGCGATATCGATCCCGATTCCGATGCCGATTCCGAACAGAGATTTTGGAGGGATTTTGGACACCCATTTGGTGAATTTCCCTCCCTGATAAACGGTAGATTCCACGCTTTTTATCCCTTGGAACGTCCCCGTTTCGCCGACTTCAAGTCAACATCAGTTAACATTCGCAACTTTGGACAGCCATTGTTCGGGACTTCTTCAAAAATGGAAATCCAAAATTATGAATTTTGGAAGCAACTGAAAAGGAAAGAAAGTGGGTGTCCATGATTGTAGTTTTGGCAGGGTCTATGGAAAGTGGGTGTCCATGATTCATTCCATGATTCATGATGGTTCCAGATTCATGATGGTTCCACATGGGGTTCATAGTAAGTGGGTGTCCACGGTTTCTACGGTTCGATGATTCTGTGGGTTCCAGGATTTGACTCGACGCAGCGACATGCGATTCGCGCCCTGAATTGAAAAGACTGAGCCGGCGACTTATACACGGCGCAAACATACGCTATAATACGGCGGCTTTCGGTACGGGTGTGCCTGAAAGCCGCAACATAACGGGTGTTGGGTCCATTGATTTCGGGGTAGCGGCGGGAGTCTTTCTTGTTCTATACAACCCGATCCAAATTGGTTTTAAGTTTTGTCGGCGTTGCCGTCCTTGTTTGTGGTGTCGCCCTCGTGGTCGGCGGCCAGCTTCTCTACCGGGGCATCTTCAACGAAGCGACGAACCGCGTGCGCATGGACCTGAACGCAGCCCGTGAGATCTACCTCACACGCATCCGGGGGATCAGAGTCGCCCTGAATCTGACTTCCACCGGGTCCGGATTTCTCTCCGCCATGGAACGGCTTGATCCTGCAACACTTATTGCCCGGCTGAACGACGTTGCACGGCAGAGCGAACTGGATTTCATGGGCATCGTCGGCAAGGACGGGAAAGTCGTATGCCGCATCGGCCCTAATCCGATGCCCGGCAAGAGCGACCCATCCAACCCTATTGCGGATCTCGTCCTGCAGAAGCAGATCGGAATTTCGGGAACCGTTGTCCTGGATAACCGCTTTTTATTTGCGGAAAACCCCGAGCTGGCTGAACGGGCACGGATCCGGCTGCTGCCGACTAAAATAACCGCTCCTGAAATCGAAAACGAAGCCGTGTCCGGCATGGCTCTTGCCGCCGCCGTTCCGGTCTATAGGGCTGGCGCTTTTCTCGGCGTCCTCTACGGCGGCGTCCTTCTCAACCGAAGCCATACGATCGTGGATCTTGTGCGCGATACGGTCTTCCAGCATGAAATGTACAACGGCCGAAGCATCGGCACCGCGACGATTTTCTTAGAGAACATCCGCATCTCCACCAACGTCCTCAATCCCGATGGGAACCGGGCGCTCGGGACCGTCGCTTCGGAGCAGGTGACAGAGCGCGTCTTGAAAGAAGGAAAGCTGTGGACGGACAGGGCTTTTGTGGTCAATGACTGGCATCTCACATCCTACGAACCGATCGAGGACGTCTTTGGCCAAAGGATCGGCATGCTCTACGTCGGTGTCCTGGAAGCGAAATATGCGGACGAACGCTCGAGCGTGATCAGGGTCTTTGTACTGATCACAGTGGCGGGAATGGCGCTGGCCGTCGCGTTCGGATATCTTTTCGCCGATAAACTAAGCCGGCCGGTCAAGAAGCTGATCGAGGCCAGCGAACAGGTCTCGCAGGGGAACCTGAATCCCGAACTTGGGCCCATCTCGAAAACCGAAATCGGTGTCCTGCAAAAGACCTTCAAGGAAATGCTGGCATCGCTTCGGCAGCGCGACGAGCGCCAGAAGGCCGAAAGTGAAACGAAGCTGATCCAGTATGAAAAACAGGCGAACATCGGCAGGCTCGCCGGCGGCGTCGCGCATGAGATCAACAATCCTTTGACGGGAATCGTGACATTTACCGACATGCTGCTTCGCAACAAAACCCTGCCGGCCGATGTCCGCTCGGACCTCGAGAACATCGCACGGGCCACCGAGCGTATCCGCAGGATTGTAAGGGGCCTGCTCGATTTTTCCCGCCAGACAGAGCTGGTGCGGGAGCCGACGGAAGTGAGCGATCTCGTTGGAAGCACCGTGTCCATCGTGGAGAACCAGGCTCTCGTAAAGGGCGTGGCTTTGAAATTTGAAAAAAGCGTCGGGCTGCCGCGGATCACCCTGGACAAGAACCAGATGCAGAGCGTCCTGCTCAACATCATCCTCAACGCGCTGGACGCCACAGACTCCGGGGGACAAATCACAATAACGACGGGGATCGGCATGTCGGCGGGCAAGCCCGGCAGTAAAGGCGTCGAGATCGTCTGCGCGGACACCGGATGCGGGATCGCGCCGGAAAATCTCGATAAGATTTTTGATCCGTTTTTTACGACCAAAGAGATCGGCAAGGGGACGGGCCTTGGGTTGTCGGTCTCCTGCGGCATCGTGGAGCGCCACGGGGGGACCATCCGCGTTGTGAGCAAGGTCGGCGGCGGAAGTACGTTTATCATTTGGTTGCCCATCGAGGAGCAAAGCCCGAATGAAGATATTGGTCGTTGACGATGATGCGATCGTGATCGCCAGCTGCCGGCGCATATTGGAAGCCGACGGCTTTGAGGTGACGACGGTCCCGGGTGCGGATGAAGCGCTGGAGAAAGTGCAAAAGGATGCGTTCGACTTGTTGCTGACTGACGTCAAAATGCCGAAGCATGACGGCCCGTTCCTGATCAGGGCGATCCGGAAGGCCCTGCCGCAGATCCCGATCATTGTCATGAGCGGATACCCGACTCCGGAGACCATTGCATGCGTCATGCAAGCGGGAGCGACGGAATTCATCCCGAAGCCGTTCCGGCCTGAGGACCTGGCGCGCATGGTGCGCCGGATCATCAGGCTGGAACCGAATCCATAACCCCGCCAGGAATGGAGATCCGACAACTCTAATTTAAATAGGAATTTTGACGGTAAATTTTCGCTTTAATCCATTGTTCGAGGGAGAACAGCATGGCTGAAATGATGTTAATCATTGATGACGACGAGATTGTTCTGAAATCTTGTCGGAGAATTTTTGAATCAGAAGGTTTTGAAGTTACAACAACTGAAAACCCGCAGGAGGGCCTCAATCTCGTCACGGAAAAAGCGTTCGATGTCATCCTGGTAGACTGGATGATGCCGGGCTTTGACGGAATGGATGTCGTCGAGGAGATCGACAGACGGTCGCCGAACTCCGCAATGGTCATGATCAGCGGCCACCCCTCTGTGGGCCGGGCAACCGAAGCCATGAAGCGCGGCGCGATGGATTACCTCCCGAAACCCTTTAAACCCCAGGAAATCATCGAGGTCGTAAAAAAGGCCGTCCGGCGAAAAGTAACGGAAGAAAAAAAGGCCGTTGGGCGCTTCGAAAAAATAATGAAATCCTGGCAGTTCCCGGTACCAACCATCGAGGACAAAGCACCTAAAAATATCGCCGAGACCGTCGCCCAGACTGTCGGTGTCGCAAAGGCGACTTCTCCGTGGCTGTCGGTTCTCGTGCTCGGCATTCTCGGCGGAGCCTACATCGGTTTCGGGGGCCTTCTGTCCACTACGGTCACCTTCGATGCAGCCGCCAAACTGGGAACCGGGCTGACAAAGCTGATCAGCGGTGCAGTTTTCAGCGTCGGCCTGATGCTTGTCGTAATAGCCGGAGCCGAGCTTTTCACCGGCAATAACCTCATGGTTTCAAGCGTCATGTCAAAAGAGATCTCCTTATCTAAAATGATGAAGCGATGGGGACTCGTTTTCGTGGCGAATTTTATTGGCTCTATCCTCGTCGCGCTCCTGTTCTTCTATTCGGGCCTGTGGAAGACAGGCGACGGAGCTTTGGGAGCCGCCGCCGTCAAGATCGCCTATTCCAAGCTCCACCTCACGTTCGGGGAAGCCCTGTGGCGCGGAATCGGATGCAACTGGCTCGTTTGTCTGGCAGTCTGGATGGCTCTCGCCGCCCGGCAGACGATTGGAAAAATTTTCGCTATCTTTTTCCCCATCATGGCTTTCGTTGCGATGGGATTCGAACATTGCATTGCCAACATGTACTACATCCCCACCGCTATCCTGTTTGTGCAGAAACTGACGCTGCCGACCGTCGCCGGAGTTGATCCCACCATCATCAACTGGCCCAATTTCCTGTTGAATAATCTCCTGCCGGTTACAATCGGCAACATTATCGGCGGAACGGTATTTGTGGGAATGAGCTATTGGGGCGCATATATCCGTCCCATTCGTGCAACGAAGTCCGAATAGCCGCGTGATATCGCTGTCGGGGATCGGCATCGGGTTCGATGGCGATCCCCGACATGAATCCAAATACAGGAAGCGAGCATTGCGGGGCGCGGCTCAATGCGCTACGATTCTGCTTCCGAAGGGATCTATATGGGTGTTCCAGTTTCGCAGATGTGGGCCGTAGCATCCTACATCCTCAAGCAGAGGGTGTCGGGCAAGAAGCGCTATCCGCTCGTGCTCATGCTGGAGCCGCTTTTTCGCTGCAACCTGGCTTGTTCCGGATGCGGCAAAATTCAGTACCCCGCCGAGATCCTGCGGCAGCATCTGTCTCCGGATCAGTGCTTCAAAGCAGCCGAAGAATGCGGAGCGCCAATGGTCAGCATTCCCGGCGGCGAACCCCTGCTGCACCCTCAAATAGCCGAAATAGTCGAGGGATTGATCGCCCGCAAGAAATACGTCTACCTCTGCACCAATGCCCTGATCCTCAAAGAAAAGCTCGATCTCTTTAAGCCAAACAAATTTTTTACCATCAACGTCCACCTCGACGGCCAGAAGAAATTCCACGACCGGTCCGTAGGCCGCGAAGGAGCTTACGATATCGCCGTCGACGCGATCAAGGAAGCCGTGCGGCGAGGTTTTCGCGTGACGACGAACACGACGCTGTTCAATGACGCCGACGCACAAAGCGTGCGGGCTTTCTTCGACGAAATGATGGCGCTCGGCGTCGAGGGAATGACCCTGTCTCCCGGCTACAGCTACGAAAAGGCGCCGGATCAGCAGCACTTTCTTGACAAGTCCCAGACAACAAAACTCTTCGCCGAAATTCTGAGCAACCGCAAAAGAACCTGGAAGTTCAACCAGAGCCCTCTGTTCCTTGAATACCTGATGGGTTTGCGCAACTATCCGTGCACTCCCTGGGGCATGCCCGGATACGGCCTGTTCGGCTGGCAGAAACCATGCTACCTGCTGCAGGACGGCTACTTTGATACTTTCGCCGAGCTTCTCGAAAAGACCGATTGGGCCCGCTTCGGGACCGAGTCCGGCAATCCACGCTGCGCCAACTGCATGGTCCACAGCGGATACGAAGCCAGCGCTGTCAACGATACGTTCGGATCCATCCAGGGCCTCTGGAAAACTATTCGTGCGTATCTCTGATAATTCCCAATTCCCAATTCTCAATTCCCAATTCCCAATTCTCAATTCCAAACAGCAGCAGATTGGGGCAAGTGTCCTATGAATCCGACAACTCATCCTCAGATCGCTTTTATCTGGAATTGAGAATTGGGAATTGGGAATTGGGAATCCAGAAATCTATTCCAGCTGATAGAGCGTGATGTACGACGGAGCCGATTTCGAGTGGTAAATGCGCTGCGTCGCTTTAATGAAATCGGAATTTTTGGCGTGGTAGATATCCAAGTACTGCTGCGGATTCCGGTCGATCAACGGGAACCAGGTGCTCTGTATCTGGACCATGATCCGGTGCCCCTTGCGGAACGTGTGGAAGATATCGGGCATCTGGTATTCAATCTTCGCGATCGCCCTGGGGACAAAAGGTTCCGGATTCGTAAAGCTGTTGCGGTATTTTCCGCGGAATGCCTCGCCGCGCACCAACTGCTGGTATCCGCCCAACCGCACGCGATCCCGGAGCGCCATCAGGTCCGGCGTGTCATCGGGATACACATCGATGAGTTTCACGATGAAATCAGAATCGGTGCCCGAGGTTGAAACGCTCAGACGCGGGGCGACCGGCCCCGCAATCGTGATGTCCCGCTTCAGCTCTTCCGTCGAATACACCAGAACATCGGGACGGCGCGACGCAAATCGCTGATCGTCCACCATGTGCTCGCGCGTCATCCCGGTGGTGATCTCTGTTGTATACGGCACGGGCCTGGCGGGATCGCTGACATATTCGTCGAACTGCGAGACGGCTTCGCCCGGTTCCGGATTCCACGAGAGCTTTTCGTTGGCGCATAAATACAGCTGTTTCGGTTTTATATCCCGGGGCGGCCATTGATCCTCCTTCTGCCACTCATTGCTTCCGGTCATAAACACATAGGCTTCCGGAAGATTCGGGTCTGCCGCGCCTTTCAGAAAATGCATGAAAAACGGAAACTCGATTTCCCTGCGATAAAAAACCGAAGTGTCGCTGCCGAATCGCAGATCCCCGAACGCGTCTCCGGACGAACGCGACCACCCCCCGTGGTACCATGGCCCCATCACCAGGATGTTGTAGGCGCCGGGGCTCGAGGCCTCCACGGACCGGTATACCTGCAGCGTTCCGAAGAGATCCTCCGCATCGAACCACCCACCGACGGTCATGACAGCGGGCCGGATGTTCTTGAGGTGTGGCCTGAGGTTTCTAGCCTGCCAGAAATCATCGTAGTTGCCATGCTTCAGAATGTCTTCCCAGAAAGGAATTTTGTTTTTGAAATACTTTTCGTCGGCTTCCGGCAACGCGCCCATCCTGAGAAAAAAGTCGTATCCGTCCGGAGTAGGAAAATTGAAGGCTGGATGGTATCGCGTCGTCGGACTCGGCCGGGGATATCCGAAGCTCGACAGAAACCCGAAAGCGTGCGCGAGATAAAAGGCTCCGTTGTGATGGAAATCATCCCCCACAAACCAGTCCGCGATCGGCGCCTGCGGAGACACGGCCTTCAGTGCAGGATGCGCATCGATCATACCGGCGGCCGCATAAAATCCCGGATAGGAGATTCCCCACATGCCCACATTGCCGTTGTTGTTCGGAATGTTTTTGACCAGCCAGTCAATCGTGTCGTACGCATCCGTCGATTCGTCCACGTCCCTGGATCCCTTTTTATCGGGGTTTTGGGGAGTCATGTTGGTGAAATCCCCTTCGGACATCATCAGGCCCCGGACATCCTGGTAGGCAAAAACAAAACCCTCCCTGGCCAGCTCATCCGACGGCCCCGCGCTCACGGGATAATTATCTTCTCCATAGGGACCGACGCCGTATGGCGTCCTGTGCAGCAGGATGGGGTACGTGCGCGACGTATCTTTGGGCTCGAAGACCGCCGTAAACAGCTTCTTGCCGTCGCGCATGCGGATCCGATATTCGTGCTTGGTATAATTGGACCGGATCGGATCGTCGCGCTGGGCCCAGAGCAGGCTCAGCAGCGCGAGAAAAAGCAACACCGGGATTCCGTATCTGCGGATTGTCGTCTGTTTCACAGGCATCAGGCTAAACCGGCGCGCGTCTCACTGCAAGATTTATCCGTGTGAATCCTCGTGAATCCGTGATTAAATGTTTTCCTATGAACCCACAGAACGATTTTCAGGAAAGCCGCGCTTATGCCGCTCTTAAGGAAATGTTCCAGGGAGGCCGGCCGCTGATCTTTGTCTGCACTCCGGAAGAGGGGCGGGTTCGCGCGCTCCTGCAGCAAGTGGCGGATAAGCTCTTTGCCGGCCGGATGCCGGTCTGGAGCTGGTCTCTGACTTCCGGACTTCAGCATCCGGACGGTCGACCGCTCGAAAAACTGACTCCTCAGGGCATGCTTGAATTCATCGCCGCGCACGAGGAGCGGGGCATATTTCAACTGAAGGATTTTCATCCGTTCGTGTGTGAGGATACGGGGATTCGAAGGCGCTTGCGCGACATGTATCAACCCTGTTTCGATTCGGGGAAATTCGTCGTCATCACATCCGCGTTGCGCGCCATCCCGGAAGAACTGGACCGGCAGATCGCGCTGGTCGAGCTTCAGTCCCCCGATTTCGGCGAACTGGCGATTTTCCTGAGACGCGAAACGGAGGCGATCGCCTGCCAGGGCGCACAGGTGGACAGGAGCGAGCCGGCGCTGGATGCCATGGTGCATGCGCTGCAGGGGCTGACCCTCGACGAAGCCCGCCACGCGCTGCGCCGAGCCATTGCCGTCAACGGTTCGCTCGACGCCAGTTCTCTGCCATGCCTGACCGCTGAAAAGAAGCTGATCGTCAACCGGACAGGGCTCATCCAGTACATCGCCGACGCCACGCAACTCGAACATGTCGGGGGACTCGAGTATATGAAGGCGTGGCTGATCGAACGCAAAAAGCTTTTCATGGAACGCGACAGCCTGAACACCGAAATCGTCCCCAAGGGCGTGCTGATCATGGGCGTGTCGGGGTGCGGGAAAAGCCTCTCGGTGAAGGCGATCTCCTCCTGCTTCGGGCTGCCGCTCTACCGCATCGAAATGAGCGAAGTGTTTTCCGGCCGTCACGGCAATCCGGACGCTGCGTTCGTACAGGCATGCCGCACCGTCGAATCCGTGGCTCCCGCCATCGTCTGGTTCGACGAGATCGAGATGGGACTTACGATGCAAAGCAGCGAAAGCGGCACAAGCCTCGGACGGATATTTGCTTTTTTCCTGACCTGGATGCAGGAGAAAACGCGCGGTCTCTTTGTCGCCGCTACGGCAAACCGCATCGATCTGCTCCCCGCGGAGATGATCCGGAAAGGCCGTTTCGACGAGGTCTTCTTTATCGACCTTCCGACGGAAGAAGAGCGGCACGAAGTCTTCCGGATTCACCTGCAAAAACGCGGCATCAACCCGGACGACCTGCAGCTCCACCGGCTGAAAAAAATCACGCAGGGATGGACGGGAGCGGAAATCGAGCAGTGCGTCGTCTCGGCGCTGACCCAGGTCCGACTCCAGAACAAGCTCGTCAGCTTCGACGATCTGCATCAGGCCGCGCTCAATGTCATACCGCTTTCCAAAACCATGCGCGAACAGGTAGATCACATCCGGTCATGGGCCTATGACCGCGCCGTCCGCGCCTCTCCACGCGAAGGAAAAATGTAAAAGACGGGAGACAGGAGATAGCACGTGTTCTTTCTGTCTTCTGTCTCCTGTCTCCTGAATTATTGCCGGAGTCGGATGACGTGGGCGCCGTGGCCGGCGCCGAGGTCCAGGAGGTCTTCCCGGCAGGTAAACAGGATCAGCTGGCGTCGCGCGGATTCCATTTCCAGAACCTGGAACGCTTCGCCGAGACGAACGCGGTCATAGGCAGCGAAGGGCTCATCCAGCAGGCTTGGGCAGGGTTCCTGTTCATTCGAAACCAGATCCAGAATGCCGAAGCGCATCGAAAAGTAAAGCTGGTCCTGTGTGCCGCGGCTCAGGCTTTCCGCCGGCCGGAGTTCGCCTGAATTCAATTCCCTCAGCCAAACCTGGAAGTCCGGATCTATTTTCACTTCCTCATATCGATGCCGGCAGAGCCGCAGGAAGCGCTGTTCCACGGCAGCATTCAGTTGAGGCGCCAGCACCTCCTGCTGTTGTCTGGACAGATTTTCGATCGTCTCGAGCGCGACGCCGAGCGCCAGGCGGTTTGTATCCAATCCACGGAAGTCCAGCTCGGCCATCGCAAGGTCTTCCTCGATTTCGGAAGAAGACCTGTAGCTCTGAAAAGCCTGGGCAATGCGCTCGACGGCATGCGCATACTCTTCACGAGCCTTCGATAGCTTCGCAGAGAATTGCTTTTCTTTTTCCTCCGCTTCCGCCGTGGTTGGCTGATAGGGCAGAAGGGGTTCAACATCCCCGGCACTGTTCGCAGGGGCCTCTCGATCCGTCTCCGCGGAAGACAGAGATTCCTGCGACTGCAACAATTCCTCCAGCTGTTCCCTCCATTGCGGCAGGGTCCAGCTGCCGGCCAGCCGCTGGAATTCCCGTATGCGCGACGTTTCCTTTTCGAGAAGATCGATCAGTCTCTGCTTTTTGGTGCACTCCTCGCGGAATCTTTCGGGCGTCTCGACCTGCGCCTCATCCAGCAGCCGCTGGATGCCTGCGCATTTCGACTCGTGCTCGTCGCTCAACTCGGACTCCCTGGATTTCAGGGCGTCGGCCTTCTGAACACAGGCGCTGTAATTGGCATCCAGGTCTCGGAACCGTCGCAGATTGGCTCTGAAAGCGTCGATTTGAAAATTCAGGCTTCCCGGCGAGCAGGACAGCCCAACCTTAGCCAGTCCATCCTTCAAAAGCTGATAAAGCTCCGCCGACTTTTCTTCCAGCTGCTGACGCTGATTTTCGGAATCGGCAAGGTGCATCTGTAGGTCGGCAAGCTTCTGGCGATCCTGCTCCGACTGCTTTGCCGCAGCGAGGAAATCGTCCACCTTATGAAACCCGGAATCCGCCATCACCTCGTTGAATTCTCGGCGCTTTTTGCCTCCTTCGCTCCGAATGCTGCGCGACTCAGCCTCGAGATTGCCCAGCATTTGCCTCGAATCGGCCCCGGCTTTGGCCGATTTCGCGGCGGCTACCAGCAGGATGGCGGCAACCGCGGCCAAACCCGCGCCAATCCCGATTCCCGCCGCAGGCGACCACAAGTTGAAACCCGGGATGGACCTGAAGCCTACCGATGCCGCGCCGAAGAGAATCAACGTTGCTCCAGCAATTCGCAGAAAAAGCGCTCTTCGGCTTGCGGCCGCAAAGCGCAGATTTTCGCGTGCGATGCTCTCGGCCAGTATCGCACCATTTTGCGCGGCGACCTGTTCGTCCTCCGCGGCTTCCCGCGCCAGGCGCTGCCAATCCGCATCGGGATCCATCAAGGCCGGGCCGAGTTTATCCAGGCGTTTTTCCAGGGTCTCCGCTTCGCTCTGCAGGCGGCCGGCAGTTTTCTGCAGGCCGTCTTTCTGCAGCGATATGCTGAGATAGTTGACGAACCACTCCGTGATCTGCTCGGCCTCCGGACTCGCGACAAACGAGGCATACGCCGCGAGTCCGCGCCTTTCAGATTCGGCGCGGGACAACCGGGTCATCGCCACACCCTTCTCTGCGCGAATTTCGGCGAGGTGTTTGGCAATGCTGTCACGGGCCCCCACCAGCCGGTTGATCTCTTCCAGGCCGCCTGACGGAAAATCTGCGCGGGCGCCCAAAGATTCAATTTCCATTCTCAACGCGCTCAGCTCGCTGTCAATTTCTTCGAGCGCCCGGACTTTTTCCGCCGACTCCCGCCTCCGGGCGGAAAGCAGCTCGCGCCTGCTTATGGACAGCCCCTGTTCCAGCCTGGCGATTTCGCCGGCAATCCGGTTGCGATCCCCGATCCAGCCCTGAAACTGAGACCGCCGCTCTTCCAGGGCTTTCCGCTCGGCCTGCAGGGCTTGCACCAGATCCTGCGCCTGTTTGTAAGGCTTCGTCGGAGCCCGCTCCGACCCGATGGAATCCTGCTTTTCCTGGAGTTTTGACAGGCTGCGCCGGATGGAAAGCTCTTCGTCGCCCGATTGGGCAAGGTTTGCGATGCGATCGCGAATGGTTTCGTGCCCGTAGATCTCCGCCACCTTGTTTTCACGGATCACGCCGACGGATTCAAAAAGCTCCTTGGTCATGCCGAGGTGCATCTGTGCAAAAAGCACTTCGCCGTTGCGCTGCTGCTCGTATTGACTTGTGATGTCCGCGCCGGAAGAAGCGCGAATGTCGATTCGCGTTTCCTCCTTTCCGAAAGAGCGGTGGATTTCCATCTCGCGTCCATCGGCGAGTCGGCACCAGAGGACGCCTCCAAACTCCTGCCCATACCACGGTTTATACTGCTCCACCCAGGATTCCAGCCGCCTCTGCACTCTCAGATCCGATCGCAGCTGCCCATAAAGCAAGCCGACGAGAAAACGCTGGAGTGTGGACTTCCCTCCTTCGTTTTCCGCGAAAACGAGATTCAGCCCGCTCTGAAAATCGAGCGAGAGATCGCTGAGTTTGCCGAATCCCAGTATGTGGCTGCGCAGAATAATCACCGGAGCCTCACTTCCCTGCCGCTGAGCGCCTGCACGCCGTACAAACGCGCACGCTCCAGGACGGTTCGTTCGTTCTCCGCGGCGTCTGCAATGCGTTCATTGAGGATGCGCACAAATCGCCCGCGCAATGTCTTTTCCAGCGCAATGGAGTCAAAATCCAAAGCCGGATGCGTCTGATCTTCCCAGCGGATATGCAGGACTTCTCCCGCCAGCCGTTCTTCCAGCTCCGTCAGGGAGAGGTCGAGCCGCGGATCCATCGCACCAGTGAGCTGTACACGAAGAATGGATTTTGAATTAAACCCAACGCCGCGCCGCTCCAGGATGGAATCCAGAATTTGTTCGCGCGTTGCGAAGGAATCGCAGTTCACCGTCAGCGTGTTCAGGTCGTATTGGCTGCAGATCCGGCTTTCCACGCGCACCCTTCCATCCTCGATTTCACCGACAAGATATCCGCAGGCCCCCTCTTCATCCCATCCCCGCCCTTCGGGGATTCCCGAGTACCAGGCCAGCGTATCATCCACAGGATTCGATACCATGTGCTGCTGGTGATAATGTCCCAGGGCGCAATACTGAACGTTCTTACCGATAATTTCCTCGATGGTAAAAGGACCGTGCTTTGACTTCCCTGCGGGCACACGGCTCACATCCGATCCGTGAGTCACCACAATATTGAACAGTTCCGTAGGTAGGATGGGGAGTTGCTGAAAATGATGCGCGTCCATTTGAGTGTGCGTGAATCCGAAACCCGTCACGCGAACTCCAAGTTCAGGAAGCTCGACGGACTGGAATTCTTCCGCATTAAAGATGTGGACATTTGCGGGCCACGCTTCTTCCCTGTAGGGGGATCCCTGGACGCACGGGTCGTGATTGCCGGGAGCAATGAATACGCGAATGCTCCCAAGGCTTTCGAACTGCCGCTTCAGAAATTCGAAGGTGTCCGGCGTGATGCGCTCGAGCTCGAAGAGATCGCCTGCGATGAGCACAAAATCGGCATCGGAGGTCCGAGCGTCGTCCATGATGCGGCGAAAAGTGCCGCGGATCGCTTCCCTTTTCCTGTCCCCAAGTCTCGATGGGAACCCGGATCCGGAGAAACTGGTATCCAGATGCACGTCCGACGTGTGTATAAAACGAACTGGCTTCATGATTCCTCTGGAATAAAGATAGCCATATGCAATCTCTTAGTCGAGGCTGAATGTTTCCAGATATTCCGGAATATGTGTCTTCCAGCCGAGCGTCCGGTGGATTTCGCCGGCCAAAGCACTGCTGGCCTCCGGCTCTCCGTGGACGATAAAGGTCATCTTGGGGGGCTGCTTGAACGAATGCAGCCAGCGCATGATCTCGGTGGAATCCGCATGTCCCGAAAAGACTTCGATATTCCGGATCTGTGCGCGCACCGGCACCATCTCTCCGTGAATCTTGATTTCGCGCGCGCCGTCGCGCAGCATCTGTCCCCGGGTGCCGACGGCCTGGTAACCGACAAAAAGAATAGTGTTGCGCGGATCCGGCAGCCGGTATTTCAAATGATGGAGAATTCGACCGCCGGTAGCCATGCCGCTTGCGGACAGAATAATGGCCGGGAACCGCATGTCATTGATCTTCTGCGATTCCTCTTTCGTATGAACGAACTGAACGTTCGGTGAAAGAATCGGGCACTTGCCGGTCTTCTGATACACCGATTGGGCTTCTTCGTCAAAAACCTCGATGTGACGGCAGAACACGTCCGTGACTCTCTGGGCCATCGGGCTGTCCACGAAAATCGGCAGGTCGGGAATCAGTTTTCGAAGCCTCAAATCGCGCAGCAGATACAGAATCGTCTGCGTGCGGCCTACTGCAAAGGATGGAATCACCAGCATGCCGCCGCGTCTTGCGGTTTCGTTGATGATCGCGGCCAGTGCCTCCACGGGCTCATCCTGCGGATGCTGCCGGTTCCCGTAGGTCGATTCAACCAGCAGGTAATCCGCATGCTCAACGGGCTCCGGGTCGCGCAGGATCAGCGCATCATAGCGGCCCAGATCGCCGGAAAAGACGATTCGCACCGTGCTGCCGTCGCTCGGAACATTTGCATCCACGATGGCGGAACCGAGGATATGCCCGGCATCCAGGAAGCGGACGCTGGTTCCATCGGAGAGTTGCGTGACTTTGTCGTAATCGATCGGTCGGAGATGGGGCACCACGCGCTCGGCGTCGTCGGTGGTAAAAAGAGGCAGCGCCGGTTTGTGCTTCGTGAATCTCATTTTGTTGGCGAAGCGCGCGTCTTCTTCCTGCAGGTGTGCGGCATCGAGGAGGCTGATTTCGGACAACTCCGCTGTTACCGAAGTAGTCCAGATTTTTCCATTGAACCCTTCCCGCACGAGGACTGGCAGCATGCCCGAGTGATCGATATGCGCATGGGTCAGGAGCACATGGTCGATGGTGGAAGGCGGTACTACGGGACGTTCCCAGTTCAACAGGCGAAGCTTTTTCGGCCCCTGGAACATGCCGCAATCCACCAGAAAACGAGTTTCTCCCGTATCGACCAGGTATTTTGAGCCGCTGACCGTCCCGGCTGCACCCAAAAACTTAATCTTCGTCATGGGATTGAATATGCAGGATGGAGCCACCAAGTTTCAATATTCAAATGCCGGAGAAATAGTTGCCGAGCGATTCTCCTCCCAAATCAATTAAATCAGAGGATCGGAGTCCGATGGCCGATGCCTTCGGCAAATATTGTGCCTGGCCACCAAAATTTCGATGCCGAAAGGCCGGGTTTTGCCGATGAAAAGAGAGGGGGAAGCGTGCATACGAGCGCATAATGGACGACCATAATCCGAACGGCAAGAAGCAGCTGAATCTGACCGAGGCCATCCGCATTATTCAGAATGCCGGCTTAGCCGATCCGCGGCTGCTCAGCGACGATCTCAATATCCAGCTCCAAGGCATTATCGATGCCCTGTGCAGGCTATCTACGCATGACGGGCTGACCGGATTGATGAATGCCGCCTTTTTTCATGCCTTCCTGTTCCGCGAAATCGACCGCAGTCTCCGCACTGGCAGGACCTGCGGGTTGCTGGTTATCGACATCGATCATTTCAAACAGGTCAACGACACTTACGGACATGCCACGGGAGACCAGGTGCTTCGGTCGGTCGCACGACAGGTGGAATTGAACTTGAGGAGCATGGATACCGCCGCGCGCATCGGCGGCGAAGAATTCGCAGTGATCCTGCCGGAGTGCACGCCGCAGGATGCCGTCAGTGCCGCAACGCGCATCCACTCCTCTCTGAATCCCCTGATCCTTACGCTCGAACAAAGCATCCTGAGGCTGACGACAAGCGCCGGGCTCGTCTGGACCAATCCCAACATTGAGATGAACTCCGTAACGTTATTGTCGGAAGCGGATCAGGAAATGTATCGGGCGAAGCGAGCCGGCAGATCAAAATTGTGTTACAGAGTGCCGGAGATACCGCATATATCGCACCAGGAACGGTCGGCATTGATGGACTTGCAGTTTGGGGAAGGTCTTTATGGCGACTGAAACAAGAAGAGCGCACCGGATAGCGGTTATCAGCGGCAAAGGCGGCGTGGGCAAAACCGTCATCACCGCCAATCTGGCTGCCAGGCTGTCTTCCACCGGCCGCCGGGTGCTTGTTGTGGACGCGGACCTGGGCTTAGCCAACCTGGACATCCTGCTGGATGTCGAACCCGAGTTCACCATGCTCGACGCGCTCCACGGCATGCAGCCGCCGGAGAAGGTTCTGGTGCATACATCCAAGGGATTCGACCTGTTGCCCGGAGGATCGGGTTTGCCCGAAGGAACCACACTCACACAAAGCCTCTCGGAAGGCATGGCAACGATCCTAAGCTCGATTGAGCATCGCTATGACGTCATCCTATTTGACGCCGGAGCAGGCGTCGGTGACGTGGTCCTGTTTTTCGCAAACCTGGCCGACGAAATTCTCCTGGTGGCCACGCCGGAACCGACATCCCTCATGGATTCTTATGCCACCATCAAAATACTCAATCAGGAATACGGCAGAAACGAGTTTCTCCTGATCGTCAATCAAGCCAATCCAGCCAGCTTCAGCCAGATAGGAAACTCCGTGGTTGGGCACCTTCAGAATGTGATTTCCCGATTCATCGATTCCGAACAGAAAAAGCCGGTGCACATCGAGCTCGTCGGATCGATTCCTCTGGATCCCGCAGTACCCCAGGCAATCCGGCGCCGGCAGCTGCTGTCGGAAACATCCCCGGAAGCTCCATCCACATGTCTCCTCAATAACCTTGCGGACTACATCCGCACGCACATAACCCCCTGTTAGTCAGATTCCAAATTCTCGATTCCAGATTTCCGATAATAATCTGGTCCTGGTCCTGGACTATTTAATAAATCCTCTGCATCAATTCTCAGAGGCAACCGCGTACGCACATTTTTGCGCTAATTTTATTCTTCACTTACCTCGATTTTGGCCCACATGGTGTAATATGAGGTGCGTCTGATGTTCCAGTCCGGTTTTCAGCCTGCACCCGGAAACGGCCTGGTTCTTCCCAAACACGGAAATATTGATAATTCGGTGACCATAGTGGATCAAACAGCTCAGACTGACCATGAAGTTCCTCTCAGCAATGAAGCACTCGTTGCGCTCTTCAAAAGGATTGAGGATGGGGACCAGTCCGCGTTGACTACCCTGTATGACAAAACCAACCGCCTCCTGTATGGGCTGGTTTTGCGTATATTGGGAGACCGGACTTCCGCGGAGGAAGCCCTGCTCGATGTCTATACCTGTATCTGGAAGGAACCTGCCTCCCGCGATCCCGTGCTATCGCCCATGGAGTGGCTGACCACAATCGCGCGCGCTCGGGCCCTCGCCAGACTGCATTGGAACAAGCAGCTGAAGAGGAAATCGGCGTTCCAAGCGCGCAACCTCGATCCGGCCATGACGGTGGCTCCCAAGATGCAGGACCTCGCGAGGCAATCTCTCGGTTCCCTGGTCCCTGCGCAGCAGGAAATTCTGGGATGGGCCTATTATTCGGGATTGAGCTGCAGCGAAATTGCCGCGCAAATCGGGAAACCGGTCGGAGCGGTTAAAACCCATGCGCGGCTGGGATTGAACAAACTGAGCGATCTGTTTCGCCAATTCCTGGCGCGGCAGAATCAGTCGGGGGATGAGACGGGGGGAAACCAGTGAAACACGATAGAGCGACTGAGGACATCCGTGAACTGGCTGCCCTTTATGCCCTGGGTTCTCTGACGCAGCACGAAGCCCGCAGCTTTGAAATACACATCCAGGAGGGATGCGCCGTCTGTGAGGCAGAGATCCGCAGGTTCGCGCGCACACTGGCGGAGATGGGGTTCGCGGCTGAAGAAGTGACTCCTCCGGAGTATCTCCGCGATTTGCTCCTCGCCCGCATCGAGCGCGAAGGGAGGCCGGCGGCGCCGCCGCCTGCGCCAGCCAAGGCCGATAAAGTCGAAACTCCACGAGAAAAAACCGCTCCATCCCGTACGGCTCCGCTTTTTGCCGCTCCACCGAAACGGGAAAGCCCTCGGATTTTCCCCTGGATTCTCGCTGTGGCGCTGATCGTTCTGGCTGCTGCAACCTTCTTCTTGTGGAAAACTTCGAGGGATACAATCGATCAATTGCAGGCGACGCTCTCCGCCTCCCATAGCGATCTGGCAGAACTGCAAAAGCAAATCGACACCGGCAAAGTAAGAACTGCGGATCTGGAACAGATCTGGGTCATCATGAACAGGCCGGGAACACGGATCGCACGCCTGATAGGGCAAGCCGCAGGCCCTTCCAATGTCGGCGCAATCCTCTGGGATACCGGAAACACAGAGTGCCTCGCTTTGGGCACTTTCCAACCCGTACCGCAGGGCAAGGTATACCAACTCTGGTTTTTCTCGGCCACCAAGAAAGTCTCCATCGGCCTCATCAGGGCCGATAGCGCCGGCCGCTTCTTTATAAAGTTTCCTGTGCCGAAAGAAGCCGAGGGAGCAACCGCGGTGGTCGTCACCGCCGAGCCGGACAACGGCTCGAAAATTCCCACGGTGCCCTACTGTGCCGCAGGACGGATCGATTGACGGTTTACGATTGACGATTGACGATTAACAAAACATGCAGATCGGGGCAGCCCCCTGATTTCGAGGTATGTTTCCAATCGTCAACCGTAAATCGTCAATCGTAAATACTCTTTTCTAATCTCTTTAATTACGCGCCAAACCTCGTTATGCTCTTTCGTTTACAGAAGGAGGATCGCAGATGCCTTCCTATGACGCGCACTCTATAGAAGCGAAATGGCAGGAACACTGGGAGAAAAACAAAACCTTTCAGGCCGCTGATATCAGCCCCAAAAAGAAGCTCTATGTTCTGGATATGTTTCCCTATCCGTCCGCCGAGGGTTTGCACGTAGGCCATTTCGAAGGCTATGGCGCAACGGATATGTATTGCCGCTATCAGCGGATGAAGGGATACAATGTCTTGCACCCGATGGGCTATGACGCGTTCGGTTTGCCCGCAGAGCAATACGCGATACAAACTGGAGCTCATCCGCGGATTACGACAGACCGCAACATCGCCAATATACGACGCCAGATCAAAAGACTCGGATGCAGCTACGACTGGGACCGCGAATTCGCATCGACCGACCCGGAATACATGCTTTGGACGCAATGGATCTTCCTCCTGCTCTTCGACACATGGTTTGATCGCACGATTGAGTGGACGGACACAGCAGGCAAAAAACGGATCGGCAAGGGTCGCCCTATATCGGAATTGCCAATACCGGAAAACATCAGGGTCCAGGGAGAAAAAGCTATTCGTCTGTATCAGGATTCGTTCCGCCTCGCTTATCAGGGAGAATCCCCCGTCAACTGGTGCGCCGCTCTCGGCACGGTGCTTGCGGATGAAGAAGTCATCAACGGACGTTCGGAGCGCGGTGATCATCCTGTCCTGCGCATTCCCTTGCGCCAGTGGATGCTTCGAATCACCCAATACGCCGACCGGCTCGTTGAGGACCTCGAGACCCTGCAATGGCCGGTACCAATCAAGGAAATGCAGAAAAACTGGGTAGGACGGAGCGAAGGAGCTGAGGTCGATTTCTTCATCGGGCCGGAAAGCGCCTCTGAAGACTGGATGGCGGCTCAAACCAAATCGGGATTTCCTCAAAACGCCGGCGCAGACTCGATCCGGATTTACACCACGAGGCCGGACACCCTGTTTGGCGCCACCTATATGGTGCTGGCACCGGAACATCCTCTGGTCGACAGGTTGACCACGGAAGAAAACCGCGAACAGGTCGAAGCATACAGGCAACGCGTCGCAGAAACCAGCGAAGAGGATCGCATCGCCGGCCGCGGCGAAAAGAGCGGGATTTTCACTGGAGGCTATGCCATCAATCCCGTAACCGCGGAAAAAATACCTGTCTGGATTGCGGACTACGTCCTCATCAGCTACGGAACGGGCGCCATTATGGCGGTGCCCGGACACGATCAGCGCGACCTCGAGTTTGCGCAGGCTTTCAATCTGCCGGTGCGCGCCGTGGTGATGGCTTCCACGGACTGGTTGCGCAGCATGCAGGACAAGCTGAAAGGAATGCAGCCCGCACCGCTCACAGCCGAGAATTATGCACAGAGGATCGGCGACTTGCCGGAAGCATTTGTGGAAGACGGAATCGGGATGCAATCCGCAAATGCGGAAGTCTCGCTGAACGGGTTGCCGACGCCGCAGGCAAAAACAAAAATTATCGAGTGGCTCGTCAATAAAGGCATCGGGCGCGCAGCCATTAAATATAAACTGCGCGATTGGCTATTTAGCCGTCAGCGTTATTGGGGCGAACCGATTCCAATCCTGCACGAACTCGATGCGCAGGGAAACCCGACGGAGCTGATCCGCGCGGTGGAAACTGGAGATCTGCCGGTCCTCCTGCCTGAAATGGAAGATTTCAAACCGACCGGCAAGCCGGGCGGTCCGTTGGAAAAGGCGAAGCACTGGATACAGGTCGAAATGGATGGCCGCAAATATTTGCGGGAAACCAACACAATGCCCCAATGGGCGGGTTCCTGTTGGTATTACCTCCGTTTCTGCGATCCTAAAAACGACCGGCAGGCATGGGATCCGGAGAAAGAAAAATACTGGATGCCGGTAGACCTTTATGTTGGCGGCGCGGAACATGCCGTTTTGCACCTGCTGTACTCGCGTTTCTGGCACAAAGTACTTTTCGACCGCGGATATGTGTCCACGATGGAACCATTTCAACGTTTGGTCAATCAAGGGATGATTTTGTCCGTCACATATCGCACGGCGGATGGCAGGGTTGTACCCTATAGCCTGATCCGGTTCGAGGAGGGCAAAGCGTTTCACGTCGAAACCGGGGAAGAACTCATCGGAGAAACCGAAAGGATGTCCAAGTCCCGCGGAAACGTCATTTCTATTGACGTACCGGTTCAGAAATACGGAGCCGACACAACCCGCCTTTACGAGATGTTCATGGGA
Organism: Acidobacteriota bacterium; assembly: GCA_035506515.1. Classification (GTDB taxonomy): domain Bacteria; phylum Acidobacteriota; class UBA6911; order UBA6911; family UBA6911; genus UBA6911. Next base: position 61,057 of record DATJPG010000195.1, on the reverse strand, counting down.
CCGCTCGAAAGCACAAAACCGTGGAGCATGCAGGGCGTGGAGGGAATCAGCCGTTTCCTCAACCGCGCCTGGCGAATGATCGTGGAGGAGTCCACCGACGCCATGCAACTGAGCCCCAAAGTGGCGCCGGAAGAAGTGCCGCCTAACGAGGAACAGCTGCGTGTGCTGCACAAGACCATACGATCCGTCACGCAGGATATGGAGAATCTGGGCTTTAATACGGCGATCAGCCACCTGATGGAATTCGTCAATTATTTCACAGGTCAGGAAATCCGCCCGCGCTCCTGCATGGAAGCCTTCGTTCTGCTGCTCTCGCCAATGGCCCCGCACATCTGCGAGGAGTTGTGGCAGATTCTTGACCACTCGGAATCGCTGACCTACGCATCCTGGCCCGCTTTCGAGGAGCGGTACGTTCAGGAGAACACGATCGAGATCCCGATTCAGATAAACGGAAAAATCAGAGCGCGGCTCACGGCATCGGTCGGTGCAACCAGCAAGGAACTCGAGGATGCCGCCCTGGCGGATCCTCGCGTAAAAAAACACACGGAAGGCATCACCGTGCGAAAGGTGATCGTCGTCCCGGGCAAACTCATCAATATCGTCGCAAGCTAGGAGCCTGTCCGAGTAATAGGAGGGGCCGCGTTCCTGGCCTGGCAGGGGCAGATGCGAGGCGGCGCGACGCAGGCGATGTCGATGCACATCGTCGAGGCGCGCCAACAAAGCAGATGTCCCTGCCAGGCCGGAACCCGAAGGGCGCATGGGGGTTCCACGGCGATCGCTGCGTTGCTCGTCGTCAACGATGTGCATCGACATCGCCTCCTCCTCGCGCCTTGCGCTCGCCGTGTAAGCCCCATGCGCGCGCCCCCTCCTATTACTCGGACAGGCTCCTAACCGGAATAGAAAACTTCGACAGGGACCGCAATGCGGGATTTTACCGTGGCCGCGATTTTGTCGAGTGCATCGTCGGGCAGCGGCGCGGCATCGGTCTCAGCGGGCGCGCGGGCGATCGTGTGGAGCTGGATCTTTTTAAATTGCCCTCCCGCCGAGATCATGTCGCGCAGACAATCACAGTACGCATCAATCTCCTTGCGCGGCGGGGTTTCATTCCGTTTCCGAAACCAGAGCGTCTGAATGACTACTGGCCGGATCCGCGCGGCGCCCAGGATGTTCGCAAGAATACGGGTGAGCGGAACGTGTGCCCGGTTGACTCCGCGAAAATATTCTTCTGTGCCTGCATCCAGCTTGGCCCATATCTCCCCGTTGTTTTCATCCAGCACGGCCAGGGCCGATTGAACGGAGGGTTTATCGAGACTCGCAGCGTTCGTTAACAAAACGAGTTTGGTTGCATGCAGCCCAAAACGCAACCTCGCGTCAGCCGCAATCCGGACCGCCGCCCCGAAACGCCCGAATATTGTCGGTTCGCCGTCCCCTGAAAACGCAATATCCCGCACGCCACGCTCCGCCGGAGTCAGGGCGTTGAAGGGGGGATCGACATAGAGGGATCCATCCTTCTCGGCCTGCAGAATCCGGTCGAGTTCCCCGGCCAGCATGCGCAGATTGACCTTTTGAACCGCAGGCGGAGTTCGGCGGTTCACCTGGCAATAGACACAATTGAAACTGCATGCCTTATTGGGATTGATATTCAGTCCAATCGAAATCCCGCGGCTTCTTCGTGAAACGACTGCATACACATAACGGTTCTGCTTCCACCGCCGCTCGTGGTGACGCCATGCAAGCGCCAATCGTGCCCCATCACCGTTCTTTGCTCGATTCATGCTGCAACAACCTCAATAAAGATTCTCGATTCCTGATTCTCGATTCCAGTCTAAAACAATGGTTGGAGCTTCATGTCTGTGATCGGAAATTGAGAATCGGGTATTTGGAATTTGCAACCGAATATTCGACACCCTCCGCACTGCTGTTCCGTACCCATTCACAAATCACATCATCAAATATGATTATATGGAACTTTGGTCATTCCCGGAGTGCCTTTATTCTCTGCTAATTTCCGTTGACACAAAATGACGCGCCCTGCTAGGCTTTACCCTACTGATCCGCGGATATGCGGAAATGGAATAAGAGGACGGGTTCGGGCATGCGCTCTCCAGTTTCAGTAATGAAAGTTTTCGCTTCCAGAGAAAACTCGCTGCCCGTCATCGTAGGAATCGTACTCATTGTAAATATTAGCATCCTTACCGGGATTGCACGGTTCGGGTGATGGCGCCAAAACTGGCTATTTCAGGGCCGTCACCCGAATCGGGCTGACGGCCTTTTTTTTTCTTGTTTCTACAATTCAGGAGACAGAGACCATGACAGATGTCAGCTTTCAGGCTTCGAAATCCGACAGTTCGAAGGGCACGCGCACGCTCTCGATCCTTGTGGAGAACCGTTTCGGCGTTCTCTCCCGGATCGCCGGGCTCTTCAGCGCACGCGGTTACAACATTGAGAGTCTCACGGTAGCCGGCAGTTCGGATGCCGGTCTTTCGAGAATAACGATGGTGGTACGCTGCGAACCGCTCCTCGCTCAACAGATATTGAAGCAGGTCGACAAGCTGCCCGATACGGTTGAGGCCACGGATCTAACGGACACCAACTGCGTCGAACGCGAGCTGATTCTCGTCCGGGTGCGCGCTCCTGAAGGAAAGAGAACGACGCTTTTAACTGAGGCGGAGATATTCCGCGCAAGAGTCGTCACCGCGACGCCCGAAAACTACGTTTTCGAGGTCACGGGAGATTCCGGTAAAGTGGAGGCGTTTCTCGACGTCGTCCGACCCTATGGCATCGACGAGATGGTGCGAACAGGAAAAGTCGCGCTCCATCGCAATTTAACCGCCAGACTAAACGAAAGCGGCGACGCAGCCTCGCCGGCGGCCAGATAAGCAGTTATTGGAAAGGATCAGAAAAGATGAACGCACAACTCAATAACAAACGCCATCCGCTGGCCGGCAAACGCATGACCGGCGCCGAGATGATGATCCATGTTCTGGCACAGGAAGGGGTCGATACCATTTTCGGGTATACCGGGGGAGCGATTCTTCCCACTTACGATGCAATTTTTCGATACAACGTCGAACATGAATCGAAGCCGAGCGAGCAGATTCAGCTGATCGTGCCCGCCAACGAACAGGGTGCGGGATTCATGGCGGCGGGATATGCGAGAGCGAGCGGAAAGGTCGGAGTGTTTATCGTGACTTCGGGTCCGGCAGCCACCAACAGCGTGACGCCCATTCGCGACAGCATGGCAGATTCGGTTCCTGTGGTGCTGATTTGCGGCCAGGTGGCCCGCAACGCCATCGGCACAGATGCCTTCCAGGAGGCGCCGGTCTTCAATCTCATGAGTTCCTGCGCCAAACATGTGTTTCTCGTGGAAGAGCCCGAAGATCTCGAATGCATCGTGCGCACGGCCTTCGAGATTGCCAGGAGCGGCCGGCCCGGTCCTGTGGTCATCGACGTTCCGAAGGACGTCCAGAACTGGGAGGGCACGTTTAAGGGCGAAGGAATCTATCGCTTTCGCGGATATGAAAACCGCATGAAAGCCCTTGCGGATGCACGCTTGACCCAGAATGAATGCAGGGATTTCTTTGAGCTCCTGCAGCAGTGCGAGCGTCCGCTTATTTGCGCGGGCGGCGGCATCATCTGCGGAGACGCAGCCGAGCAGTTGAGAACGTTTTCCAGGAGGTTCCAGATCCCCGTGGTGACAACGCTGATGGGCATCGGATCCGTGGACACAACGGACAAATTGTCGTTGCACATGCTCGGAATGCATGGCATGGCCTATGCAAATTATGCAGTGATGGACTGCGATTTTCTGATCACCGTGGGAGCGCGCTTCGACGACAGAGTCGCGGGGAAGGTTCAGGAATACGCGCCGCGGGCGCGATACTTCGCGCACATAGATATCGACGCCGCGGAAATCGGCAAGGTGAAATCCGTGACCTGGTTCCACGTCGGTTCCGCCCGGGAAGCGTTGACGGATCTGATGCACAGCGGTGGCGAATTCGGCAAGGATTTTTCAAAATGGCTGGATCACGTGGACAATCTTAAGAAGAACCACGTCCGCAACTACGATCGAGAAAGCACGGCAATCCAGCCGCCTTACGTCATTGAGTGCCTGAACGAAATCACGCGGGGCGAAGCCATCATCTGCACGGGTGTGGGCCAGCATCAAATGTGGGCTGCGCAATACCTGGAGGTCAAGAACCCGCGGTCCTTTCTGACATCCGGCTCGATGGGCACGATGGGCTTTGGCCTGCCGGCTTCTATCGGGGCCCAGATGGCGTGTCCTGACTGCCTTGTAATCGACATCGATGGCGACGGCAGTATGCGTATGAATCTCGGCGAACTGGAAACCGCCACTACCTACAATCTGCCGATCAAGGTGCTGGTGCTTAACAATCAGGGCGACGGGATGGTGCGCCAGTGGCAGAAAATATACTTTGGGAACCGCTTTTCCGGCTCAGACAAATCTCTTCGTCTGAAAGACTTCATCAAAACCGCTGAGGCCGACGGGTTCGAGTTCGCCGCGCGCGTGGCCGACAAGAACCAGCTGAAAAAGACTCTGACGGAATTCGTGCAATTCAAAGGCCCTGCCTTCCTCGAGGTCATGATCGATCCGGACGCTTGCGTGTATCCGATGGTAGGGCCGGGCATGGGCTATAAGGAAATGATCACCGGAGATTTCATTGTGGGACGCGATCCGGTCGAGAATCTGGCCGATGGCCCGTCAAAATTGACGGATTCCTTCTAGCAGGCATTCCACATGACCGCGTCCACCAGGAACCTGTCCGAGCAATAGAAGGGCCCGCGTTCCTGGCATCGATCAACGAAAAATTGGAGACAAACAACCGAAAGGACAAGCATGGCTAAAATTACATTCAAGGGAAATCCGATCAACACCGCAGGTTCTTTGCCCGGAGTCGGGACTGCGGCCCCTAATTTCAGCGTCATCAAGACAGATCTTGCCCCCATTTCGCTGAGCGAACTGAGAGGCAAAAAGGTGGTTTTAAATATTTTCCCGAGTATCGATACGCCGGTGTGCGCAAGTTCGGTGAGACGGTTTAACGCGGAAGCCAGCAAATTTCCTGACACGGTGGTCCTGTGCATTTCGAAAGACCTCCCGTTTGCCCAGAAGCGATTTTGCGCGGCAGAAGGACTGGAGAATGTCATTCCTGCATCAGAATACCGGGATTCAAGCTTCAGCGGCGCATACAAGGTGGCGATAGTGGACGGCCCGCTGCAGGGATTATTTTCCAGGGCAATTGTGGTTGTGGATGAAAAAGGGACCGTCACCTATACGGAGCAGGTACCCGAAATCGCGCAGGAGCCCGATTACGAAAAGGCTCTTGCTGCGTTGAAATAGGCCTTCCGAGTCGGATATCGGAATCCTGAAAAAGCCGGCGTCCAGCGCAAAGCCAATCTGTCGATCGGAATGCTCCGCGATTTTCACGGGGAAATGGGACTAAATCTTTCCCCTGATTTGCCGATAATTCAGTTGTGAGAATTGATCGGCGAGAATGTGAACGAGAGCTTTGCGCGGACCTGGTAAAGATCCACTGGAAGCCTGAATTCGGACCCAGCCGCAGTGAGTGGGCGATTCTGGAAGATATTTCGCCTTCCGGCGCATGCCTCGAATTCGAAGAGCCGATTCCACCCAATACGGTTGTTACTCTTCACTTCAAGAGTGAACGCTGTCAGGCTAGCATCAAATACTGCAAATACGAGAAAACCAACTATCTTCTCGGAGTCGAGTTCGAGGGAGGATATCGCTGGTCCCGCCGCAGGTTCAAGCCCGAACACCTGATCCAATTCCGCCTTCGCCAGGTGCGTCAAAATCAGTAAGCATCTGGTTCCAGATTCCAAATTCCAGATTCTCGATACACGATATTCTGCTTAGGTGATCGGTTTTTGCCTGGAACCAGGAATCTGGAATCAATAAGTGACATTTGAGAAATAGCGTCCGAACCCTGAAACTCCTGACCTGCATTCTGCATCTTGTAACGAGTAGCGGATGGACAAAGAAAAGTTTGTCCGATTCGGGAGAAATTGTTATTCTAGGCCTTGCTGCGTTTCGCAAAATAAAGTAATGCAACAAAATCCGAGGTTTTATATGATTCGCAAATCTGGATGGATGATAGTCCTGATCCTCATGTCCCTGATTTGGCCCGCGTCAGCACTGCCATACGATGAGTCTTCCGGCCAGGTTCTGGGGGGATCGGCAAACTCCCCGATACAAATTGAGGTGTTTTCCGACTTCGAGTGCTCCGCCTGCCGCGAATTCTATCTAGGAACCGTGCGGCAGATATTGCAGGAGTATTCCAGCAAAGATAAGGTCTGTTTCATTTACCATGAATTCCCGCTATCGATACCAAGTCACAAATATTCGCGGGACGCTGCGCGGTACGCCGAGGCAGCGGGAAAGTTGGGCGTAAAGCAACTGCTGGCTGTTATGGACGCCCTTTTTATGGACCAGGCAGTGTGGTCTCAGGACGGAAAAATCGAGCCTTCCATCGCAAAAGTCCTTTCTCGCGATGATTTTCAGAAACTGAAAAATGCGCTGTCGGACTCGAACATCAACCTGGCTATTGAGAGAGAGATCGACCTGGGGAACAAGAATCAGGTCCGATCGACGCCGACGATGTTCATCCGATACACGGGCAAACAGCAAAAGGTGGAAGGGGTTGTAACATACGTGGTCCTGAAACAATTCATCGACAACATCGTTAAGTAACTATGGCCATAAAAATACTTCACTGGCTTTGCAGATTGGTTCTTGCGGGAGTCTTCATCTACAGCGGCTACGTAAAGCTTCAGGAACCCCTTCAATTCGCCGTCGCTATTTCGGGCTATAAACTGGTGCCGGAAAACCTGGTTTTTCCGATGGCAAAAACCCTGCCCTGGGTGGAAATCATTCTGGGATTGGCCGTGCTGATCGGCTGGAAAATTCGCCATTTTTCGGCAGCGACGGCCGCGCTCCTCCTATTCTTTATCGTCGTCCTTGCAATCACGATTTCGCGCGGCATAGAAGCGAATTGCGGATGTTTTGGATTGGATGAACGGATTTCGCCTCTGACTATCCTGAGGGATAGCCTATTCCTGATTCCAGCTCTCTACCTGGTGTTCGAGCCTCGATTGACGAGGCGATGGCTGAAAACAGCGCCTTCTGACTAGCTTTTCCCGTTCCCGAGCTCTACTTAACCCGCTCGATCTCGATGGAACAATCTTTGAGCAGGGCCACCAAAGCGCCGATTGCTGCCAGCACAGGAGCAACCAACGTCCCCACTACGCCGGCCGTCAGGGGAAACTCCGCAACAATCCTATTCTCTTGCTTGACGACTATTCGGCGAACATTGCCTTCGTGGATGACCTGCTTCAGCTTATCGAGGAGCTCGATCCCCTGAAGCCTGATCGTTTCCCAAACCGTCCGTTCCGGCACACTACTCTCCTCTATTTGCCAGTGGAGACATTCTCGATCGATCGCGAATCGGCGCTCTTCCTGACTTTGCTATTTAGCGCTTGGCTTTTTTAGCCGATCGTCGCTTCCTGGGTTCCCAGCGCTTCCGGATATTCTCACGCCCCATATCCCTAAGCCTCCGGGCTCCCTTGGACAGTCCCAGTCGGTGTCCTTTGAAGACGACCGACGACACTTTTCGTCCAAGAATTCCGGCGATCTCGGCATTACTGTGTGTGCGATAGAGCCTTTTTAGAAGCGCGACTTCTTCTCTTGTCCATCGAGGCCTTACCTGGGATTTCTTCGATTTGCTTTTGTTTTTGTCTCTGGGCAAAGTCCTGACTCCTTCAAATAGGTATCAGCTAATGTTTTAGTAGGAACTAGAGGTGATAGCCTAGCGTTTTTATACGGGTTTTTCAACATAGAAATTATATATATTCCAATTAAGATAGATATGGACAGACTCAGGTGTCGCGAGTCTCGTTAATTCCAGAGGGTTTATCAGCTTTTCGTCTGAGCGAATATGAGCCTGCAACGCAGCTGGGACATCTCGAGAGTCCGGAAATTCCGCCAACTACTACTGCGTTGGTATCACCAACATCGCAGGCCTTTTCCATGGCGCGAAAATCCCACCCCATACCGGATCTGGATTTCCGAGATCATGTTGCAGCAGACTCAGGCGAAGGCGGTGATCCCACGTTATGGCCGCTTTCTCGATCGCTTCCCGAATTTGGAATCCCTTGCGCAAGCTTCGGAGCACGACGTTCTCGAGCTGTGGTCAGGGCTTGGATATTACAGCAGGGCTCGAAACCTTCACCGTGCGGCCCGATTGATTGTCAAAGAATATGGAGATTTTCCCGGAGATTTTTCGGCGATCCTTGCCCTGCCTGGAGTCGGGAGATACACGGCCGGCGCAGTCTGCTCGATTGCTTTCAACCAGGCACTGCCCGTTGTTGACGGAAATGTCCGGCGAGTTATAACCCGCCTCGAAGGATTGCGGAAAAAGGTACCCGACGGTTTTTTCTGGGACCGCATGTCTGCATGGATTTCCCAAAAGCAGCCTTCCTCGTTTAACCAGGCGATGATGGAATTGGGCGCAACGGTGTGCACGCCTTTGCATCCGCTTTGTCCCAGCTGCCCGGCGGAGGCGCTTTGCGAAGGTCGAAAGCTCGGCATCCAGGACAGAATACCGATTGCGCGTGCGAAACGCGCAACCCAACGGATTCCTGTGGCAATTCTCATAGTGGAAAAGCAACGCCGGGTTCTTCTGACCTCTCGCCAGAAGCTTTCCATCATCCCAGGGAAATGGGGGTTTCCCTGCACCCGGGTTTTGCAGGGAAAGTCCGCAGAGGAAGCCGTCAATGCGCTATGTATCAAGCTCTTCGGGCGCACGCTTCCTTCGTCGCCATGCGCCAGGATCAGCCACAGCATCACCCATCATCGGATTACGGCCTATGGATTCTTCTGCAATGCAGATCTGCGGATACCGCGGATGCGGGGAGCGCAAGGGATCCGTTGGGCAACTTTCCAGGAATGCGGACGACTCCTGACTTCATCTCTGTTCCATAAAGCTCTAATGGAATGTCATACGGCGAATTCGAGGAAATAGCCGCTAGGAGCCTGTGCGAGTAATGGAAGGGGCCCCTCCTATTGCCCGCAGAGGCTCCCGGGATCTTCTTCCGCATTCCGATAAAAATCCCGTGTCAGTAACCGGATGCCGGAGTTTATTCTGGAGGCGGTGGTGGGAAGTCGCGTCTGCGCGACGGGCGTCTTTTGTTTTCAAAATCCTTCTGCCACGCCGCGAATTTCTTCTTTTGCTCCTCGTTCAAAATCGCATTTATTTTCCCGGTCATTTCGGATATGACCGTTTTGATCTTGTTATCCTGCTCTGAATGAAATGCATCCGTTTGCTTGCGGAACTCCGCCATTTGTTTCCTGGATTCCGCAACGATTTCTTTCAGCCTGGCATCCTGCTCGGGAGTCAGGTCGAGAATCTGTTTAAAATTTGGCGGCTCCGGACGAAGCCGAGAGCCGTCCTTCACCGCACCTTCTCTGAAATCCGATGATCGCCTGCCGGCTTCGATGGATTTTTTAAACCAGTAATAGGATCCGGCGGATCCCGCCAGGCATCCCAAAAGGAATACCACGATCAAAACAATAAGTGCTCGCGGACGGTCTTTCACTCCGAACTTCCTTCCTGCTGCAGCCATAGGCCAAGGGCGCTTTCGCTGCCGACCTGCGTCACGCTGGCTTTCTGATCGATGGAGTCGGCTTCATCCATCAGTTTTTCATACTCGGAATAAGCGGAGACCTGGCGATTGCCCGGCAACAGCCACAAGAAAGAAAACAGAATCAGCATAAGAGAAAGAGCGGCCAGAACGGGCCCGGGACGCAGCCAAGATATTACCAAGGCATCCCACGATCTGCTTTTCAGAAATGCCTGCCGGGCGATTCGGTCCGCAAGGTCCATGGGTCTTATTTCTTCCTGCTTGAGAACCTGAACCAAATTATTGAGGAAGGCAGATCTCGCCCGGCAATCCTCGCAATTTAACAGATGGGCCTGAAATTCCATCTGCCTGGCGCTGTCGAGTTCCCCGTCACGATACTTGTCGAACAGATCACAGGTTCGCATACGTTTTAGGTTCGCTCCTTTTTCTTTAAGCCCGAAAGATAGGCGCGAAATTTGTTCTGCAGCTCGGCACGGGCTCTTGAAACCCGCACGCGGGCGGCTACCTCCGAAGTCCCTAACGCCTGCGCGACTTCGTCATAGTTCTTTTCCTCGACCTCTCTTAGAACAAAGGCGGCCCGATATTTGGGATTCAATCCATCCAGCAAAGCCTGTGCCACTCTGGTGTATCCCTCGCTGCCTTCCATACTGATCGGTTCCAATTCGTTATCCCGAGAGAGATTGTTCAGTAAACGCTGCTGGTCGAACTCCGTGAGTTCCGACCAAAGCTGGATTTTGCGGCTCCTCCGTCGACGGAGCTGGTCGATGCAATAGTTTGTGGCGATTCGGAGGATCCAGGGTCCAAACGGGTACTTGAGGTCGAACTTGTGCAGTGAAGTATAGGCACGTAAAAAAACCTCCTGGACCGCATCTTCATTCTCGGAGGAATTGCCTAAAATCCGATGTACTGTCCCCCAGATCGCAGCCTGGTATCGGCGTACGAGCTCGGCAAATGACCGTTCGTCCCCTTTGAGCGTGTTCTCGATCAGAAGAGCATCTGCCGAATTCGTCATGCTCATTAACCAGTTACGGATGAAAGACTAATTGTTACAAGAATCTGGAAGACAGGATACAGGAATCAATAGAAAAAGCTAGGCCCGCGAATTTCCTAAATTCAGGAAACAATGACTTTAAAAGGGTTCGCCGGAGTCCAGCCCCGAAAGAGACAATTATTATTTGGAAAGAAGCTTCGCGGATTTCACAATAATCGTCTGTAGCGGGATGTTGCGAAAGGGACCCTTATTGCCGGTTTTTACCTTCGCAATGCAATCCACTACATCCATGCCTTCAATCACTTTCCCGAAAACGGCATATCCGAACCCGCCCGCTGCCGGATCGAGGTGACTGTTGTCTTTGAGGTTGATAAAGAACTGAGATGTTGCACTGTTCGGATCATCGTAGCGGGCCATGGCTAAAGTTCCGCGCAAGTTTTTAAGCCCGTTTTTTGACTCGTTTTTTATTCCGGGTTTTGTTGGCTTGCCTGTCAGCGCTTCCGTGTATCCTCCGAGACCGATTACGAAATCGATACGGTGGATGATGGTCCCGTTATAAAAGCCCTCGTTAACATAGCTCAGGAAGTTTTTGGTTGTGATGGGCGCTTTCACCGGATCCAGCTGCACCTGAATCGTACCCATCGTCGTCTCGAGTGCGACAACCGGCTTTCCGGCCGGCTTAGCTGACTTGCCTTGTTCCGCTCCAGGCAAAGCCGTTGCCAACAAAACCAGGACAGCCGATACTGCCGCGAACAAATTGATTCTGCTCATTTCCACTCCTCCCGTTTTATAAACGGATATTCTATATGTACTCGAGTCTAAATGAAACAGGCGGACAGCCATTTCCGGCAGCGGCTTCAGAATTGTTGATCGAAGCTAGGCAGGTGCAGGTAACAGTCCCAATTTTCAATTCCAGATTTGAATTATTCGGCCTGATCGAGAATTGAGAATCGAGAATCGAGAATTGAGAATTGAGAATTGAGAATCAAAAATTCAGTAGTGAATATGCAGATGGTCTTTCACGATTCGTCGAACGCCCGGCTGGATACTTTCCCAGCGGGAAGAACCGTTTTTCTTGAGTATGAGGACCTTCTGGTCGATCGTAACCTCTTCAACTCCGGGCAAGGCGAACAGTTCGCGCACCAGCCCGTCGTCGGTCGGCGGGATTTCCAGCCGGCTCTTATATCGCCGGGTTGTCTCAGAAAGTTTGGTATCCAGGTAAAACAGGCCGATGTCCGATCCGGAGCCTACGGCTTCCGAAACGACGCCCACCGCGCCTTCATCGGACGACTCCCCACTTTGCATGCCGTAGTGGCGAAAGACAAGAGTTACTACAACTCCGAAGGCTGCGATCAACACCAGAAAGAACAGCAGGTTGGATAATTCGTATTTCTTCAGGCTTCTTCCGGATCGGGATTTTGCCAAATACTCCTCCATTCCGGCAAGTGATTTGCTGAGCCATCCCCTGCAGTGATTCCCGTGCTACTCGTAGCGGAGACACTCGATCGGATCCAGGTTTGAGGCCTGGACTGCAGGATAGATACCGAATATCAATCCGATGATGGAACTCACGCCAAATGAAAGGCCGATGGATCCCATGGTGATGATTGTGCTCCAGCCCGAGAAAACGGCGACCGCTCTGGAAATGCCATAGCCGAGAGCAACACCGATGAGTCCTCCAGCGAGGCTGATGGCAATCGCTTCCGCCATAAATTGCATGCGGATATCGAGCTTCTTTGCTCCGATTGCGCGGCGCAAGCCGATTTCATTGGTTCGTTCCAGAACGGATGCCAGCATGATGTTCATAATCCCGATTCCGCCGACCAGCAGCGAAATGCTCGCGATCGCGCCCATGACGATATTGAAAATGCCCTGTGTTCGCTGATTCTGTTCAAGCAGTTTTTCGGGCACCACAATCGAATAGTCATCGACATACCGGTGCATGACGGACATCAGGTTGTTGATTGTCGAAGCCTGCTCGGAAATATTCGCTCCATCGGCAATCTTTACCACGATTTCATTGAGTTCATTTTCGACGGATTCAGTATCAAATTTCCTGATGGCCGTTGTGATCGGTATATAGATATCATTATTCGGATTCTGAACTTTGACGCCTTCAAATTCCTGCTTTTCCGCTGCCGAATCAGCCAGCACTCCTACCACGGTCAACCAGACATCGTTGACTTTGATCTGCTGATTCAGAACATCGCCGAACCCGAAAAGTTTCTGTTTTGCGACTATTCCGAGCACACAAACCTGTGCATTCGAATCCTCGTCGGTCTTAAGAAAGAACGCGCCCTGCAGCAGCTTCAAATTCTGTATCGTTGGATAGGTGCTGCTTACGCCCAAAACCCGGCTGTCGCTGCGCGCTTTGTCTGAATTGACCTGATAGGTTTTTACCAGCCTGGACGCTGAGATTAAAGGTCTTGGTTTCAAAATCGTCTGAAGCGCCTCCACGTCCCGCATGCTGACACCCAGGGACTCAGTACGGATCTGCTTCAACTCTTCGGTTTTGAATTCCTTGGCCTGAATAATGATATTCCGGATACCGAAATTCTCGATGATTTTGAGACTTTCCTGCTCGGCTCCGGCGCCGATGGAAAGCATTGCGATCACAGCGCCGACGCCGAAAATCATTCCAAGCATAGTCAGAAATGACCGCAGCTTGTGTCTCCCCAGGTTCACCAGGGCACCCAACATTGTTTCAGTGGATATCATATTAAATCAGGCCTCATATTCTCGATGTTGCGCTTGGCACTCAAATATTCCATGCTCTCTTCTTGGTTACGGATGCATTCGGGTGGGTGCGAGCACGCTAGAAACCCGGCCCGCCTCGCATCATCATGCCTCCTCCTCCGGGAGGCATGCCGCCCATAGGCCCACGTCCTTGCTGTGTCGTAGATCCCTTGCTGAAGTCCGGAAGATACAGTTTGCGCGTTTCAAAAGGATTGGTAAGGGCGATTAGCTCACCATCTTCCACGCCATCAAGTATCGTTGCTTCACCGTGGGAACTCAGCCCTGTTTTCACGGTTTTTGCCACAAATTTATCGCCCTTTTTCACATACACAAGGCTGCTTCTTTCCTTTTCCCGATAGGTAACAGCGCCCGACGGGACAACGAAACAGGATTCATAGTTTTGCAGAATGACATCACCCTCGAGGTTCATGCCCGGCCGGATGCGTTTCAGGTCCCTTCCGGCGTCCGTGATGTACACGTCGCATGTAAAGTAGCGAAGCACTGAGTTTACCTCTAACGCGGCAGCCACGGTTGAGACCGAGCGGATCGTGCCGTGGTATTGCTTTTCCGGGATTGCATCCAGTTTTATTACTGCAGGCTGGCCCTTCTCGAGGTTTCCCCCATCTCTTTCTAGTACATACAAACGCGCCTGCAGGACATCCAGGTTAATTATTTCGACCACTACCTGCCCCGGATAGGAGCGATCTCCGACCTGTGGTTCTTGCCGGCGGTCTCTTCGATAGAGCACGAGCCCTCCGACAGGAGTTCGCAGTTCAAGAGAATTCATCGTTTGTTTGAGCAAGGAAACCTGTGTCTGGGCCTTGTTTCTTTCGATGGCCAGAATCTGCTGGTCGGATCGGGCAATGCGCGTTTGCGTTTTTACCTTGCTCTTCAGAAATTCAATACGCTCCTTGTCGTAACGGGCATCCGCCTGGGCCGTGATAATATCCCATTTTGAATAAATGGTTTCATCCTGGGGCATCACGGTCATGTCGTATTTGTAATCTTCCTCTGCGCTGGCCTTATCGATTGCCAGTGTCCTGTCATCGGTGATCTGCTGTTGCGTGGTGATCTTGGTGTTTTCCTGGTTGGAACCCAGCGTGTTCTGCTGTTTCTCGAGGTTCAGTTTGGCATCGGTGCTGTCAAAGCGGATTACAGGATCCCCCGCTTTTACAAAGCTCCCTTCGCGAATCAGCCAGGCGATTGTCAAGCTTCCTGAGGATGTGCTGGGCGTAGGCACTGGCGTTGTTTCCAGCCCGACTATCTCTCCGGTTGACGGTACAGTGAGAGAGAATGGCTGTCTCGTCAGTTTTGTCACTGGCACGGGGTCCTCTTCGGAAGCTGCCAGAACCTTCGAGATGCGCGTGGAGAGATTGCTGCGATATTGAAAAAGCAGCACGCCAGCAGCAACCAGTAGAACAATGGCTGCAATCCGCCCCACACTCTTTATCGAGCTACTCTTTTGGATTTTGGATTCCTCGCCGGTGTATTTCATAAATTACCTCAGATCTTAAACTTTTGGCCTCGCGCGAATTTTTTCGCTGGCATTCAGCCCTGATTCCACGACAGCGGTTAGTCCGTCATTTGTTTTCAATTGTATTTCACGCCAGTCGAATGACTTGGTTTCCGGCCGCCACACCTGAACAAAGGACCTGCCATCCCGTTCCTGAATACTTGACAACGGTATGACCACGACCTGCTTATATTCGCCAACCCGTATCTGCGCCTTTAAATTCATGCCGGGACGAAGCATTTTTGTGTTGGCATCCTTGATTTCCACGTACGTGTCATTCACCTTCTGAGGGCGATCGAATGTAGCCTGTTTCAAAATGGAGCCGATATTAGTTACCGTGCCTCCGAACGACCGCCCTTGAACCGCATCCACGGTGATATTGGCGTCCTGTCCCACTTTGATCTTTCCGGAATCGATCTCGTCAATTTGGACTTTGGCCCGGATACTGGACAGATCCGGGATTTCCATAACCGCATCCATGGCAAAAATGTTGCTGCCTATTGTCTTGGCTTCGTTATTCCAGTTCCGCTTGTAGATCACCACTCCTGGAACCGGGGCGCGGACGGTATAGGAGTCCATTGCATCCATGAGAGCATCCATGCGGCTTCGGTAGTGCCCCTCGTTGCTGCGCGAAATCTGAAGATCAAGTTGACCGCTCTCAGTCTGGTACTTGACCTTTTTCTCTAGATAATCGACCTTAATTCTGGCCGTGTCGCGTTGGATCTTGATTTGTTCGACTTCAATGCCGCTGATCAAGTCGGCTTGAGAACTGAGTTTGACTTCCAACTTCTCGAGATCCGACTTAGCCTGTTCCAATGAAAGTTTCAGATTCTTGAGCTGAATATCAGAATCGGATCGTTTCTTTTGCCTTTCTTCCTGGACACTTTGAAAGTTGGCCGTCTCATCTCTCAAGCTCGACGCAACATCTGAAGTATCAAATTCCATGAGGAAATCCCCTTCGGATACCTCCGTTCCTTCATCCACCATGCGCATAAGCTTGAACATTCGTTGATTGCGAATCTTTGGGGGACCGATGCTTACGCTGCGGGACGCTTCGAGAGTACCGGTAGCGCTGATAATTAAGGGGAAGTCGACCCGCTGGGCAGTGATCAAGTCTTTATCGCTGACATTTGCGGAGACATTGCGCGAACTGTAGACCCAGTAGGCGCCCGCCCCAATGATTATGGCTAAAACAATTATGGTAATCCATTTTCGGGACATCATTTTGTAACCTCCGCAAGACGTTGCACAGGAAGCAGTGGATCCCCGATGGAAACGCCTGAAACTGCCTGAATGAATCTGTCTCCGACAACTCCAATCGAGACGATCTGGGTAATTGGTTTGGAGTCAGCTCCCTTCTTCAGGACAAAATATCTCCCCTGTAGATCGGTACCCAGGAATTCGCGCGGTATCGCCGGTGTGTCTTTGGCTATAACCATCGGGATTCTCACATGGGCAGTCATGCCGGGCTTCAAAAGGGAGGCGTCAACCTTTTCGAGCTGAATGGTTGCCTGGAAGACCTTTTTGGTGGTGGCAAAGTTCTTTCGGCTGGCAACGCTTGTCAGCGAAGCTACTCTTCCACCAACCCTGTAACCGGGAAGCGCATCGAAGGTGACCGTGCAGCGCATATCAGGTTTCAAAGAACTGTATTCCGTATCGTAGACGTAGCCAATAACGAGCATGCTAGTGAGATCGGGAAGACTGGCAACTTCCATGCCTTGTGGGAGGCTGTCTCCCGGCTGGATCTTGCGGTTGCTGGTCCAGTTGTCTCCGTAAATTATGATTCCGTCCTGTGGAGCGTCGATTTTAAGAAGCGCCATATCGCTTTCAATTTTTTTAAGGTCGATTTCAGCTTGTGACTTCTTAATTTCCACCAGCGCTATTTGCGAATCGTAGCTTTTTTCAAAATTGTCCAGTTCTTCCTTGGCTTTCTGCAAAGCCAGTTTTGATTTGGTCACGTTTAACTGATATTTTTGATAGTCATTTCCCGAAAGCAGGTCCTTGCCGAGCTTGCCATACAGTTCATCTTGCTTCAGCTGGCCTTCTGCCTGGGCAACGGAACTCAGCAAATCGCAACGCTGGGCTTCCAGATCCGCTTTCTTCTTAAGGATGTTCAGTTTTGCCTCATCCAGAGTCCGCTCGGCTTCAGACTTGTTGCTCATAAGAGAAGAATCATCAAACTCAATGATGCGTTCTCCCTTTCTGACGAGGGATCCCTCCTGTGCCATCATGGAAACGGTATTCAAAAAGCTGCTGCGGATATTGGGCGAATTAATTTCGATGGATCGTTCCGCCTTGAGCTCCCCGGAGAGGATGATCTCTTTTACGATCTCTCCAGCTGTCACTTTGTATTCCTCAGGCTTGCTCGAAGCCGGACCGGCGTTCGTCTCAGGGATGGGAGTCGAAGTTTTGGCGCCGGTTAATCCGGGATTCTGTGCTGATGCCGGCTGAAGGCACCACAAGGCTGCAACCAGAAGAGCAATACGCACCAGGCTCGTAACTAAAGGCTTGGATCCGGAATATTGTCTTTTTTCCATACTCATAATGTTGATCTCGATTTGTTTGCGTGATTTTGGACCGATTTCGTTGAGCAGTTCTATTTCTGGGCTTTAACCCATGCGGCCCAGTCCTCTTCTATCTTTTCAAAGTCTGATCCAAGCACATCGGGCCTGCTCAAGTACTCCCTGCTTTCCTTCCCATCCTGTGCCTGTTTGGCAAGCTCTTTCACTTTGTCTAGCCCTATCTTTTCAATAAGATAGGAGAAGAAAGTGCTGGCTTCGCCATCAAAAAGCATTCGATCCTGCTCATCCTTGGACATCTGTCTTGGCGATCCGCCACGCTGGCTGCCCTGACCGCCACCGCCATTGGCTCCCCCGAAGCCACCCATGTTTCTGCCGCCAAAACCCCCTTGGCCGCCTCCCGGAAAACCGCCGCCGGTTGGGCTACCACCCTGTAAGCCTCCCCCAAATCCGCCGCCTCCCGGAAAGCCGCCTGAGGCTCCGCCGCCACCGCCACGGTTGCCGCCGCTACCGCCACCCTGGCCGGATGATGTAGCCACAAACGGGCGGGCCATGGAAAGAACGTCCTCAATCGGAAACGTCTGATCCATATTCTGCTTGAGGTAGGAAAGAGCGCTGTTTGTGCCGCTGACATAGCAAGCGATACCAATATCCAGCCAATCCGGAAGAGGGCTTTTGCTCATGTCATCCAGACGCGAAGATCTGAATTGAATGTCTTTATCCAAAAGCGTTTGCAGAACTGCGTACGCGATCTGCTGGACGACGGTGGTGATCATCTGCTGTTGCGCATTTGACGTTACGTCCGACTGCATCTTCTGTATTCGATCCTTGATCTCCGCAGGAACTTCACCGCCCATCTGCGATTTGATCCGCGCCAGCATTTCCTGAGCTTTCACTTCCGGAGTAACAGCAGTCAGCGTCCAGCTGTAGCCCGATTTGAGCACTTTAGGCTCATAAATAGAATCCTTCTGCGCGAGCGTGGAACAGACAAAAATGGCGCCCTTGGGCAGATTCGCTCCAAAAAGCTGCTTCAGCTTTGTGATCGCTTCGCTAACCGGTTTCTCATATGGAGCGATCACCTGCCGGTTGGATGCAAAGAAATCAACATCAGGCGCAACGCTTCTGAATGCGGTGAAGTTCTTAAAAGACGCAGGCTGCTGGGCATTTGCCACGTTGACACTGATGGCGGCAATGAGAACAAAAGCGGCAATGATAGGTCGTCGAATCATGGCGGGGTACCCTATCTCCTAAAAATAAATTCTGCATTGGCTTTCCGGTCTATATCGAGGCTTCCCTGGACAGAGCCAATTGTCAGATTTCTCCAAAACCCGTTTCGCAGTTTAATTACGTTCTGTCAATACCACTTGTTACATCCTTAATATATTGAATCAGACGAGGTTGGAGGGGGAAGGCCTGTTTTCGCATCGGTCAAAAGCCATATCGGGCAGCACTTTATGTGCACCAATCTGAAATTGAGTGATTTGGGGGCCACGGACGGGAAAATAACGATTGGAGGCGCCGAGCGGACTCGAACCGCTGCATCGAGGTTTTGCAGACCTCTCCCTTAGCCACTTGGGTACGGCGCCCGGGCAAAGCCAAAGCACTTCTACAGCATCCAATTGTATTGGATAGGATCGATCCGCGCAACTGCTCAGTCCATGTCAGCTGTCGGCTGTCAGCTATCAGCTGTCGGCTGTCAGCTATCAGCTATCAGCTGTTGGCTTTCAGCTATCAGCTGTCGGCTATCAGCTGTCGGCTATCAGCTGTCGGCTGTCGGCTATCAGCTGTCGGCTATCAGCTGTCGGCTGTCAGCTGTCGGCTATCAGCTGTCGGCTGTCGGCTGTCAGCTGAGAGCTGATGGCTGAGTTGGCCTGCGGCTTGCCATGGTTCGTGTATTGCTGCATATTAATAATGCGAGGCCACAATGAAGAATAAGATCGCTTTTATCGCCGTTTTTGCGCTTATTGCGTCGGTTCTGACGCTTGCCGGCAAGGAAACCGGACCGTGGAAAGACAAATACATTCAGGTTGGAGACATCAAGATCCATTATCTGGAAGCGGGCTCAGGAGATCGGGTTCTCGTTTTTATCCCCGGATGGATGACGCCGGCTGAAATCTGGAAAGAGCAAATCCCATATTTTTCTTCCCGGGGATTCCGGGTTATTGCCATGGATCCGCGCAGTCAGGGCGAAACCACAAGAACCGAGGTGGGCAACACATACCAGCAGCACGCTGCGGATCTGCACGCCTTCCTTCAAACACTCAAAGTGGAGCACTGTTATCTGGTTGGCTGGGCAGCCGGAGTAACAACTCTGCTCGAATATCTGTCCAGCCCGGAATCACTCATGCCCGATAAGGTTGTTTTCGTGGAAGGCGGCCCTGCAATCGTCAAGACGGAAGATTACCCCGGTTCGACAACTCCACAGCAAGCCCGCAAGCTTCTGCTGGCATTCCAGGAGGATCGGACCAAGGCAATTGATCAATACATACGAGGACTCTTTAAATCGGGCAAGCCGGAGATCCTCCTCAAAGAGCTATTGGATGGCAGCCAAAAGACTTCCACCGGAGCGGCTGTCACACTTTACTTCGATCTTTTCACCGGAGACCGGAGATCCGCATTAAGGCATGTCTCGGTTCCCACTCTCGTGATGACGACCTCCGAAAACCGGGCAAATGGAGAATATCTCAAGGCCAAAATTGCCCGTTCCACTTTGGAGGTTGTCGAGGATGCAGGCAACGCGATATTCCTGGACAAACCACAGGCATTTAATCAAACTGTCGAAGCGTTTCTCGGAGAACACTAGCGCGGATTGCGCCCGCCGAGAGCTTGCGGGCGCGAAGTTATTCCTGGGCGGATTTTCTTTTCACGGTTCCGCGGGAAGTCAGGTAGAAGGGCAGCTCGATCGCCTCTTCCATCTTCTTTCTATAGCCCTTCACGGGCCACTCCATTTCGCAGAAGTGATCCAGAATTCGTCCGCGCACTCTGGGACGCGCGTCGGCTTCCAGGAAAAGCTGTATCAGCCTTTCGCGTATCGTCTCATCGCCGTTTCGCGCCAGGTAATCGATCGCTGCGATGCAAACATCGTCGTCCTCGTCTTCAAGCGATCGGATAACCGTTTCGGAGACAAGAGGAAATGCATCGTCGGACAAATGACCGATGAAAACCGCTTTTGCCTCCGGCCAGCGCGTGTATCCTGAAGAAAGACTGGCTAAAATCTCCATCAGGCATTTGTGAAACTCCTCGGGCGGCAGGATTCCTCTCAAGGCCTGAACGGGAAATGTCACATCGGGTTCCGCGTGCAGATAACTCAGGATCGGCTGGACCGCGACGTTTCCCATTTGCGAGAGCAGGCGCACGGCATACTGTTTTTCTTCCAGATCCATGCTTGCCTGCGGAGTCTGGACGGTGAAGCGGCGCAGCAGCGCTGCCGCAGCCTCCGGCGTTCGCCACGACGCCAGCCGCTCCATGGCGCCCACGCGCGTAGCCGCCTCGCCGTGCACTTGCGTGACCTGCTTGAGCGCTCTCTGGATTTGTCGTTCAGACGGCTCGGATTCAGCTGAGAATAACTTGCGAAGGAACTCCATATGCTTTAGCTTTTCAATCCCCGTAGCTCACGATTCTGTTCTGTTTTACGACTCTTTGCCCGCTGAAACAGGTACCTTTTACATATTACATCAAGTTCTTGCTGTAGCGACGAGCGTTTGCGTCCTATAATGCATCCCATGGAAGAACGCGACCTGTATAATGAGAAAGACGAAATGGTGCCGGCTACAATCAATTGCCCGAAATGCCGGACATCGATGGAGTATCAGATTCGCTGGCGGCGCCGGACCAAAAAGGCCTCACTGCCCCGGGGCGCCAACGAACAGGATCGCGCGCGTTTCGCCAAGGCGCGCGACTATCGGATCCGACTCGACGACAAGCTGCGCTGCAAAAATCCGCGCTGCGGCAAAACGATCGAGATCACTACGTTGCAAACGGTTGTCTTCGATTAACCTGCGACCGCATATTCGTGCACGAAGTCGGCCAGGGCTCTCACAGAATCCTCCGGAGTCGACAGGTGAATCCCGTGGCCGAGATTGAATATATGCCCAGGCTTCCCGCCGGCCTCTTCAAGCACAGTTGCAGCCTTCTGTTGCAGGACGGGCAATGGCGCCATCAGTGCTGCCGGATCCAGATTTCCCTGAACACCGGCGCCAGTATCGATAGATCGCCAGGCGGAATCCAGGGAAATACGCCAATCCACCCCGATAATATCGCCGCCAGCCTTTGCAAGAAGGTGCAGTAAGCCAGAAGTCTCCGTGCCGAAATGAATGGAAGGGATGCCTTCTTTGCGCAACTCCCTAAAAATTTTTCGGCTGTGCGGCAATACATATTCGCTATAGTCCGAAGGACTCAGGCAGCCTACCCAGGAATCGAAGAGCTGCACAACCTGGGCGCCTGCCCGCACCTGGGCCTTCAAAAACGCCAGAACGGTCTGACTGAACTTGTCCATCAGCGCATCCCATGCCCCACGGTCCGTGTACATGAGATTCTTCGTCAGATGATAATTCGACGAAGATCCTCCCTCGATTGCGTAACTCGCCAGGGTAAAGGGCGCTCCGGCAAATCCGATCAGGGGAACCTTCCCATCGATTTCGGCACGAACCAGCTGCAGGGTTTTTAAAACATATGCCAGATCCGATTCGGGATCGGCGATCCGCAGAGCCTCGATATCCGCTGTGGTGCGAACCGGATTCTGGATCACGGGTCCGGGCGCGAATTCAAAACCCACGCCCATGCCCTCCAGCGGAAGGAGTATATCCGCAAAAACAATCGCGGCATCCACCGCAAAAGCATGAACCGGCTGCAGAGTGATCGCGGCAGCTATTTCCGGATTCTTGAACATTTCCATCAGACCGTACTTCTGCCGGACATCCCGGTATGCTTTCATATACCGGCCCGCCTGGCGCATAAACCATACGGGCGTGCTATCCGCCTTTTCAGACCGGCAGGCTTTGAGAAATCGATCGCTTCGGCTCATGAAATTCTTTCCTCGTCCGGACTCGCTGCCGCCGGACTATGTTGGAATCGATGTTAATCCAACAACAGCTTCCCTTTTGAAATTCTTACCGAGCAAAAAATATTATCGGGTCAGCAACGCAGCCAGGTCAAGCAGCCTGTCCGCTTATATGCATCGGACGGAGCCCTGGAGAGTCATCTTCACATGGAGCGAAGGAGTCTGGCAAGTTCTGCTTCGGACAGGCTCCCGGACCGGCCTGCAACCCCTGCTGCCTATTTACGGCCGAATTTGGCAAGTGTATTTTGAAATTCTAGCACCATCTGTTGAAGCGTTCTTATCGATTCAAGGAGGCTGGGCTTTCGCAGTTCCTGCAATTCAACCGTGTAATATTCCGGATAAACAAAACCATGAATGCGCCGGGCAATGCTCTGGGTGTTTCTATATAACTGCTCTGCTTCTTCCAGCATCGGCTTGCCTGGTGTTTTCGGCGACGGCGGTGGAATAGCGCCACCTTCTCTTTTGGGCGGTTTCGGAATCGCCTGTTCCAGGTCAGACCCCAGTTTCTCGACGCTCTTCTCCAGATTTTTTGCATGCGCCAGGCCTATCGCAATGGCCTTTGACCTGACGTCCGGCGTGATGTCGGGATCGGCGGCCAATCGGGCAAGTGAAAAAATGTCCAGCGCATAGCGCTCCATCTTCCTGTTTCGGCCGAGCACCTGCTCGGCATAAATAAACAGGCGCTGCTTCAGCAGCGGATCGGCTGAAGCCGAATTTATCGCGATCTGTTCCTCGTTGTACGTCGGGAGTTGGGCGGCCCGATCTCCGAGGTTGGCGCGCAATTCATTATTTTGCCAGAGGCTCGGGGGAGGGTTGTCCCCATCGTTGGCTCCTTTCTCGTATCGGACGCGATTCGTGTGTAGCTCGACTCGAGGGAAACCGCGCAGAGGCTCAAAAATTTCATGAAATTTCAAATAGTCCTTTTCGGTCTCGATCCGGCTCCAGATCTGCATCCCACCGTTTTCAAATACAAATGCAGCCTCCACCTCCTGGCAAAGACCGCTTTCGTGAAAGCGAAGCCATAATTCCTGCAGTTTTCGGGGCGTGTTTTTTTGAGGTATGTCGTCATCGGGATCTGCGATATTGTCGACTGCAGCGATCCACCCGGCAAAACAGATTACCCCTATTATTGACATCAGACCAGTTTTACGCATTGCGTCTCTGCAATTCAGGCTTGCACTATTTTATCCCAAAGCAGGTGCCGGAAACCCGGATAATTCTGCGGCCATCGAGGTCGATATCGGGATCGCGAAAGCGATTCCGATACCGGCAGCTTGATCGATAACCAGGATGCATGCCGGAAACAGTGGTCTGGCCTCGCCTTTTTTGTATACTTTTAGCCGGAGGAACGGATGGAATCTCCCAGAATGATTGTGAAGCAGGCCATGATTGGTCCCATGATGAATTTCGTCTATCTGATCGGGTGCGCCGAAACGAAAGAGGCTGCGGTGGTGGATCCCGCATGGGATGCGGGGAAAATACTGGATCTCGCACGCGACTCGGGTCTCGAAATCCGGCACATTCTGGTCACGCACGGTCACCCGGATCATACGAACGCTCTGGAAGCGCTGCTGGAAGCCACGGACGCCAGGATATATCTCCACTCGGATGAAGTGGATTACATGCGGGAAGTGGCCCGAGGCTTCGGGATGTCGACGGATTTTATGATCCGCCGGGCCGGCAATATTCAAACGGTCTCAGACAACACAAAGATCTCTGTGGGAAAACTCGCGGTTCAATGCCTGCACACGCCCGGCCACAGTCCCGGATCCGTGTGTTTCCTCCTCGAGAACTGTCTCTTCTCGGGAGACACTCTTTTTGTCGATGCTTGCGGGCGCGTGGATATGCCCGGAGGAGACCCTCGAAAAATGTGGTGGAGCCTGAACCATACGCTGCGCTCGCTCGATGACAGCATCCTCATCTACCCGGGACACGATTACGGCGGCAGCCCAACCTCTACCATCGGTGAGCAAAAACTGGCAAATCCCTACATGAATTACGACTCTGTGCAGAAGTTTGTGCGGGACCTTCAGTGACAGATACCTTAATTCATCCGGATAAGCGTTGCAGCTGCAAAGATTAAAGAATGAATTAAGGTATCTGTCACCGAAATTCACTCCTAATAGGCTTTGGCGAAATACGCTTTTGCTTTTGCCGGCTTTCCGCAGCAAATGCAGGTGCCGCTTTCCCCGGATTGCCCAAGGGGAATGCATCGCAACGTGGCTTTGGTACCCTCCTTGATGCTTTTTTCGCATTCGGCGCTGCCGCACCAGGACGAGTAGGCAAAACCCTTCTCAACGGCAGCTTGGAATTCCTGGTAATCTCTAGGGTTGGAGGTATTGGCTTCGCGGAAGTTGAGCGCCCGTGCATACAATGCCTTTTGAATTGAGTCCAGCGTTTGCGCCACAGCCTCTGCAAGGCCCGCCTGCGAAACGAAGGATTTGCCCTCTTTGCCGGGCTTGTCGCGGCGCGCGAGCACCACGGAGTTCTTCTGCACATCCTTGGGACCGATCTCTATCCGCAGCGGAACGCCTCGCATTTCCCAATCGTTGAATTTGAATCCCGGGCTGGAACCCTCCCGCTCATCCAGGATTATGCGAATGTTGGCCGCCGCAAGCTCCGCTTTGATCCTTTGCGCCGCCTGCATTACCTGCGACCGCTCCTCGTCGTTTTTGTAAATAGGAACGATGACAGCCTGATGTGGAGCCAGGCGAGGAGGCAAAATCAGTCCCTGGTCATCGCCGTGCACCATGATGATGGCGCCGATGAATCGCGTGGATAATCCCCAAGATGTGGTCCAGCAATGCTGCTGCACTCCGTTTTTGTCAAGATAGCGGATCTCGAAGGCCTTGGCAAAATTTTGTCCGAGATTATGCGAAGTGCCGGACTGCAGCGCTTTCCCGTCTCCCATCATCGCCTCGATCGAGTACGTCTGGTCGGCGCCGGCAAACCGTTCTGACTCCGATTTCAGCCCGGGTATCACGGGGATGGCGGCGTCCTCAACGGCAAATTTGGTATAAATATCGAGCATCTGGCGCGTTTCGGCTTCGGCTTCTTCGAGCGTCGCATGCGCCGTGTGGCCTTCCTGCCAGAAAAATTCCGTAGTGCGCAGGAAAAGCTTGGTTCGCATTTCCCAACGGACCACGCTGTTCCATTGATTGATCAGGACGGGCAGATCCCTGTAAGACTGAATCCACTTGGCAAAGGAATGTCCAATGATCGTCTCCGAAGTGGGGCGGACCACCAGAGGCTCCTCCAGTTCCTCGCCGCCGCCGTGGGTAACCACCGCGAGTTCCGGAGAAAAACCTGCCACATGGGATTTTTCTTTATCGATAAAGCTGCGCGGAATCAGCAAAGGGAAAGCCGCATTCAGGTGCCCGGTGGCCTTGAAACTCCGGTCGAGCGACTGCTGGATGTTCTCCCACAACGCCCAGCCGTAAGGCCGCACAATCATGCAGCCTCGAACCGGCGCGTAATCGGCCAGCTCCGCCCGAATTACCAGCTCGTTATACCATTCCGAAAAGTCTTCCGCCCTGGAAGGGAGTTTGAGATCCGACATGATTTTATTTGCCTCGCACAGAGTATCTAAAGCTTGAAAGCGTATAGAACCCGTATCCGCCTGTCAACTATCAGCTAACAGCTATCAGCTGTCAGCTGTCAGCTGCCTGCTGACATCCGACCGCTATTAGGGTGGTTTTGCCACATTGCGGGTTGCACATCTTTGATTCTGTTTCTATCATTAGTTACTGCCGATATGAAGGTGCAGAGCAGATAGATGGATCGAGGGAACATGACAGTGAACCACGGGGAAGATTCAGCAAAACGTTGGTTGAAGGCGGAGTTTCATGCACACTGCAGTCTGGATCCTGATGATTTCCGTATGTGCCGACACACGCCGGAGCAGCTGATTTCCCGGTCGGCCGCGCTTGGCTATGAAATTCTTGCCATCACCTGCCATAACCTGGATATCTGGACGGAAGCGCTTTCCGCATACGCCCGGAGCCTCGGGATCACCTTGATTCCCGGTATGGAAGTCACCGCCGAGAAGTCGCGTCATATTCTGGCCTACAATTTTCGCACCCGCTCCGAAAATCTGGATACTCTGAAAAAAATCCGTGCCCGCGCCGGCGAAGACACCCTTGTGATTGCACCGCACGCATTCTTTCCGGATCGCACCTGCCTCCGGGATCTTTTGGGAAGAAACCTTGATGTCTTCGATGCCATCGAATATTCGGGATTCCAGGTTTCGGGGTTAAATTTCAACCGCCGCAGTGCACGCCTGGCCGGGGAAACCGGCAAACCGTTGGTAGGGAGCGGCGATGTCCATTTCCTCTGGCAGTTGGGGAGAACCTTCACGTGGGTGTATGCAGAACCTGACGTGCAATCGGTGGTGAGCGCCGTAAAACAGGGACTTGTGCGGGTTGAATCCTCTCCCCTCTCATGGTTCGAGGCTGCGACCTGGTGGGCTACGGCTATCTGGAGAAACGCCGTGCCCGGGAATCCTGCCGCTTCAGATGAAATCAAAAATCGAGGACGCCTTGGAACCGCGCAGGAGAGCATGAAATCGTAGCGCATCCATGTCTGTCAGCAATGCCAGGAAATTGCATACTGCGCGCGCAGCTTCCATTTGTCCCCCCCCCAGACACTCTTCAATGATCGGCCGGTAATATCGCGGGAACAGGACGACGCTCTTTTTTTCCAGCACTTCTTCCATGAGCAACTGAAACAAATCCCGTAGGATTTCCCGCCCCTTCGTGCTCATGGCCGCGACTCTGGGATCCGTGATCACGGCTTCCCAGATGACGGATTTGCAAAGCACGGAGAGGATCCGGGACTCATCCGGAACGATGAGACGCCAGGAAAAATCGGATCGCCGTGTTCCGCTGCAGGGTTTTACGGAAACGGAAGTGATCAGGTCATTCAGAATGTTTCGCATCGCAAATTTACGATGCGCCCGTTCATCGCCCTGGTCGGAAGGCTTGATGCGTCGCTCCAGATCCAACAGCCGCTCGCGAACCTCCGGAAGCGTCAGCTTCGGGACGGCCTCTCCATTTCGAGTCTCCTCATAGTGGGCAAGGACGCGTCGCGCGAAACGCGCGTCCTCCAGATCTCCGGGATGCAGGAATTGCGCCTGCAGCGCGTCTTCCACGTCGTGGATCGAATACGCGCAGTCGTCCGCCCAGTCCAGGATCTGACAGGCGATGGAGGTCCTGGGCAGTCGGCGCTTCGGCCGGTCCTGCGACGCGAGGATCGCTCCGCCCTGCGCGAGAGCCCATTTTGCGACGGGAAGATCGGACGCAAAGATGAACTTGTCGTTCCCGATTTCCTGCGCGTACGGATATTTCAACACTCCCGCCAGCGTAGCTCGTGTCAGATTCAGACCGGGGTACGATGGAGACTTGGGTTCAGCGGCCACCAGGATGTGAAATGTCTGGGCGTTGCCTTCAAACCGGAGGATGCTATTTCCTTTGAGCCGACCCTTGCGGCTGACTTCGCGCATGCAGGCATCCAGCGTTTGCTCCCCGGCGTGCCCGAAAGGAGGATGCCCCAAATCGTGCGCCAGAGCCGCCGCCTCGGCCAACTCCGGTGAAAGGCAATGATCGAGGAGCGGTTGCTCAAAAAGCTGATTATAGGCGATGGCCCGCGCGATCTGGGCAACCTCCACGCTGTGGGTCAGGCGCGTACGGTAAAAATCCGCCTGCCCGATGCCGAAGACCTGTGTTTTGCCTTGCAGCCTTCGGAACGCGGCGCTGTGCAGAACACGGTCCCTGTCTCTCTCGGTGGCGTGACGGTGGTCCTTCGGAGAGGCCGGACTCTCATCGTATCGACGTTGCAGCAAAAAGTCGTCCATGACGTTTTATCGCCCTCCGAGTCATGAATCCTCGAAGCGAATTAGAATTCCTGGATCTCTGCAAGCTCCTTTTTCAGATATTCGAACGCCTCGTGCGGGTCGTTCGAAAAATGAATCAGGCTCAGATCCTCCCGGGAAATCGTCCCCCAGTAGAGCATCGCGTCCAGATTCAAGACCTGCTTCCAGTACTCCGATCCATAAACAACGACCGGAACCCGGTGATGTGTTTTCCTCGTCTGAACCAGCGTCAGGACTTCGAACGCTTCATCCATCGTCCCGAAACCGCCCGGGAAAATCACCAGAGCTCTCGCCGGGTATACAAACCAGAACTTCCGCATGAAAAAGTAGTGAAACTCGAAAGCCAGTTCCGGCGACACATACGGATTGATTTCCTGTTCCATCGGGAGACTGATGGAAAATCCTATGGACTGCCCGCCTGCTTGCCGCGCGCCGCGATTCGCGGCTTCCATAATCCCAGGCCCCCCGCCCGAACATATCATCAGCCTTTTCAGGCCGCCGTTGAGCGTCTTCGACCAGCGGACGATCAATTGTGCAAGGGTCGAGGCATCCTCGTAGTACCGCGACAAATAAAAAGCCCGTTCCGCTCGCGCGATGTCATCCGCGGTGGGCCTTTTTCTTGCCGTTCGGGATTTTTGAAGCCGCTGCAGTTCTTCAAGCTTCTTTTTGGTTTCCTCGCGGGGCTGGATCCTCGCAGAGCCGAAAAAGACGACCGTGTCTTTGACGCGCTGTCTGGCGAGGCGGCTTGCGGGTTCCAGGTACTCGCTCAGAACACGAACGATGCGGCCGTCATCCCCGAGGAGGAACTCTGAATTTTCATACGCTTTGAGAGGACGTTTTCGAATAGGGGTCATCCAGCATGTCTCCAGGATTTGGGTTATGCAATCCTGCACTAAGCATAGAAGCCTGCAGGAAAAAAAACAACGCACACACATTCTTCCCGGTTTTATATATCGGCGGTCCGTGCATGATGATTTACCGGGCCGAAACCTTTTCCCAACCCCGGATTGGTTTCGATAGCGCTGGTGATGTATCTCTTGGCGACGGCTACGGCATCGGAAAGATCCCGGCCTTTGGCCAGTTCGGCGGTGATACAGGCGGAATACGTGCAGCCCGTTCCGTGAGTGTGCGCCGTGCGGATGCGGGGAGACCGGTATTCCAGGGTCGCTCCTCTCCAGTACAGGATGTCGACCGCGTCCCCTTCGAGATGTCCGCCCTTTACCAGCACGGCCTGGGCCCCCAGCGCGGCGATTCTTCGCGCCGATTCCTTCATCGAATCAATATCGCACACTGCCATGCCGGCCAGTGCCGCGGCTTCGGGCAGATTGGGCGTGATGAGGAGAGCCTTCGGCAGCAGAAGATCGGCAAAGGCCGATCGCGCCTCTTCCGTCATCAGGGGCTGGCCGTGTTTGCTGATCATCACGGGATCCACGACCAGAGGGAACCTGAAATGCCTCGCTTTTTCGGCCACAAGCCGGACGATTTCGAGACTGCCGAGAGCCCCTGTCTTTGCCGCTGCGGGCGGGATGTCATCCAGCACCGCATCGAGTTGTGCGGCGACAATCTCCTGCGAGAGGATTTCCACAGCACCCACTTTTTGCGTGTTTTGAGCCGTCACCAGGGTGATCACACTTTCACCATAGACACCCCTCTGATGAAATGTCTTCAGGTCCGCCTGAATTCCCGCCCCTCCGGACGGATCCGAGCCTGCAATCGTTAAAGCAACAAAAGTTTTCATGGAGTGCAATACCCGCCCAATGTGTCGCTTCGTCACCCGGTCATCCCCGTTTGAGATGATTGCAGTATTAATATCACACAAGAGCCGGCGTTGCCGGTCGAATCCTCAAAGGCCCGGGCGATTCTGATTTCAGCCTATGCTCGATTGTCGTAATATGCCGTATATCAACGGCCCAAAGATGCCGTTGCCAAATGAGGAGGTTGTTGTCATGAGCGCCATCCCGACGAGGAAAACGATTACAGAGCCAGCCAGGGATATCGAAATCTGCAGCGACGCGGATGTCGTCGTTGTCGGAGGCGGTCCGGGAGGAATCGGATCTGCCCTCGCGGCAGCGCGCAGCGGAGCGAATACGGTTCTCGTAGAACGATATGGCCATCTGGGAGGCATGGCCACCGGCGGATTGGTCACGATCATTCCAAACCTGGGCAACATCAACGGCGAACAACAGATCGCCGGAATCTGCCAGGAACTGGTGGATCGTCTGGATGCAAGAGGAGCCACCGACTACCCGAAGAAGGAAGACTGGGGCTCCACCGATGACAAACTGGTCCAGCATTATATCGACTCGAATCTCGCGTGGTTTTACATACGCGAAGACCTGAATATCAGCCGAAAGCGGGTGCTCTACACCGCACTGACGGACCCGGAAATACTGAAATGCGAACTGAACAACATGATGGAAGAGGCCGGCGTTAAGCTCTACCTTCACTCCTGGGGGACGCGGCCCATCGTGGACGGGAACACCGTCAAAGGCGTCTTCATCGAGAACAAGTCGGGAAGACAGGCAATCCTGGCTAAGGTTGTCATCGACTGCACGGGTGACGGAGATCTCCTGCGGCCGGCCGGCGCCACATGCGACACCAGAATGATTCCGGGCCTGCGGATCGCGGCGTTTGCATTTCCTTTCTGGATCGGCAACATCAACATGCAAAAGGTCGAGGAATTCAGATTCACACAACCGGAAAAATATACGGCGCTCATGCAGGATCTGGGGAAGCAGGGCGGGGCGGCGTTTTATTTGAAAGATCTAGTGAGATATCACGACGGCGTTGTCTGGTTTCACCCGTTTTTCCCATCTTTGAATCAAGCGGACATTCACGAGATCAACCGCGTCGAGCTCGAAGGCCGGAAGAAAATGCTTCTTTCATACGAATTTTACAGGAAGCACGTGCCCGGCTTCGAAAACAGCTATATCGCACAGAGCTCTCCTCAGCTCGGCATCCAGGGAGGACAGCGCGTTGTCGGCGAATACGTCTGCACGGAGAAGGACATGACGTCCGACGAAGTTTTCGACGACACGATCGCCGTGTTTCCGGACAACGACAACGGGGAGATTTCAGCCAGACATCCGAATGTCTGCATCCCGTACCGCGCGCTGGTACCGAAAAAAATCGACGGCCTGCTCGTCGCGTGCCGCGCGTTTTCGTCTGAATATCAATTCAACGAATATTTCAACCTCATCCCCCATTGCATCGCCATGGGACAGGCGGCAGGCACGGCCGCGGCGCTGGCCGTGCAGGCAAACGTTCAGCCCAGAGCCATTGACTACGCTGTGCTGCAGAAGCAGTTGCTGCACCAGGGAGTCATCCTGCCTGCCAGGATCAAAAAACTGCGCCAGGGCGGCACGCTTGAATTCTAGGAGCCTAATCGAGTAATAGGAGGGGTCGCGCCCGGATTTTTCCTGAGCTGCGAAGTACCGGTGTTCATAAATGCAATGAAGTATGCGCCGAGCGAGGGGGCGCGACAGCTGAAATCAAGTCTCGCCGGTTTGGGATTCCTGGAATCCCAGGATCATGACCGTAATGTCATCGTGCTGCGGGGCGGTGGAGGCGAAAGCCAGCACACTGTCGCGTAAACGCGCGAGAATCTCCGGAGCGGCCGCCCGAGCATTGTCCCGGAGCAGCGACACAAGACGGTCCATGCCGAATTCCTCGTCTGCTTTATTGCGGGCCTCAATCACGCCGTCGGTGAACAGGATCAGGTGATCTTGCGGACGAAGCTGAACGGTTCCGGCCTCGTATTCCGCATCGGGGAAAAGGCCGAGTACCATGCCGCCGACCGTCAGTTCCTGCATGGAGCCGTCCGGCCTCAGGAGAATGGGCGGATTATGCCCGGCATTGATGTATGTGCAGTTGCCGTCCGGATCCAGTGTGCCGAAGAAAAATGTCACGAAGCGATTGCCGGTGCCGCGCTGCGCCAGGATCCGGTTCACGTTGGATATCATGGACGGCAGGGGCGTGTCGAAAAGCGTTTGTGCGGAAAGGGCTCCCTGGATCAGCGAAGCCAACAGGGCCGCGGACATTCCTTTCCCGGCCACATCTCCCAGCGCAAAACCAAAGTGCTTCTCGGCCGTGGCGAAATAGTCAAAGTAGTCGCCTCCCACTTCGTGGCAGGGAAGGTTCTGGCTGCAGGCGTGAACATACGGCAAACGCTTTTCCGGGTCAGGCAATAGAGCCTGCTGGATTTCGTGGGCAGTGGCCAGCTGCTGATCCATCCTCCGTTTGTCCTGGGAGTCTTTATACAACCGGGCGTTATAAATGGCCATGGCCGCTTCTGTCGCGAGCGTATTCAGCGCTTCCACGCGCGTGTGGGACGATCCGGATCCTACGTTGGAGCTGTCCACGTAGAGGACGCCGATAGTTTCCGCGTGCTCGGTGCGCGAAAGGTAATCCGAATCGTGTACGGTAAAGTACTGCAGGGGGACACAGGAAATGCTGCGCAATCCCAGCCTGCGGGTGGCGCTGTGGTCGACATGCTCGTCGCCGAGATCCAGATCCTTGATGAAGATAGGCTGGCCGGTGCTGAATACGTCGAATGGGACGCGTTGACTGGTTTGGAAAACGGATCCGTCCAGCGTGCACTTTTTATCGTTGCGCGCACAGCGGAAGCTGAGATCTCCGCTGGTCTCCTTGAGCATGATAAACCCTCTCTCCGCCGCAGTGATTTCAATCGCGGTATCCACCACGAGAGCGAGGAGATCATCCAGAATCGGAATGGAGCTGAGAGCCCGGAAAGCCGCAAACAGCATTCCCACCTCACGGAATCCGTGCAGGGACAGGCTGATTTCGGACCTGGGGTCCGAGCCGCTCAGGAGCGATTGCAGCAGATCCCCCGCGTGAAATACCAGTGCGATCCCCTGTAACCCGCCAAGCTGAACCTTGTCGCCATTGGTCAGCTTTTTCTGTTCCACTCTCATGCCATTCAAATAGGTTCCCTGCTTGCTGTTTAGATCGCGCAGCAGATATTCGCCATTGTTCACCAGTACTTCGGCGTGAGCCCGTGAAACGCCCGGTTGACCGAGTATCAAATCGTTGCCGTGGCTCCGGCCCATCGTAAATCGAGGCGGGAAAATGTTGACGCGGCATTCCTTCCCTGTTTCGTCCAGGAAAAAAAACCGCGCCGGCATCGGCAGGGCCGGCTCGCTTTCGCGTGCGGCGATTTGCCGCGCGCTTCGCTGCAGGCTTGCATCCAGGGCATGGGGAGCCAGCGGAAAGAAGATGATGTCCGTCGCACCCGCGCGCCAGGCGTCGAGCATCAGTCCTTCCGTCAATCTGGAGCACGCGAGCACGATCGGCAATGCAGGGAACCGTCTGCGAATCTTTTCGACTTCGCCCACGGTTTCGGAGTCCGCGGAAGCCTGAAAATAGACAAGGTCGATCCTTTGGCCCTGCAATTTATCGAGAGCATCGAACACGTTTTCGGCCGTAGCCATGCGATGCCCTGATTGGGAAAAGTGCTGCAAGGCAAGACTTTCCTCAGTCGCCTTCAGCCCAGCAAGCAAAATCGAATAGGTTTCGTCCATACTCAAATGGTTCCCGATTCTCGAACGCCTTCACTCTGGGAAAAAACCCCTGAAATCGAGAATCGAAATCAGAGAATCGAGAATCAGCTTTCGGCTAAAAACTGAGCACGGCAGCCGTTTCGTTGTCGAATACCTCAAAAACCGTTAACAGTTTCGTAATTGTGAGCACTTCGCGAAGCTTGCCGGTCAGTCCCAGGAGCTTCAGCTTTGCAC
This sequence comes from Acidobacteriota bacterium, assembly GCA_035506515.1. Lineage (GTDB taxonomy): Bacteria > Acidobacteriota > UBA6911 > UBA6911 > UBA6911 > UBA6911. The sequence goes on along the minus strand of DATJPG010000195.1, from coordinate 26,942 downwards.
CGTTGTTGCCGGCGGTCACGAACGTGCGCACGAGTTCGCCGACGCCTGCGCTGTCGATATAGGTAATACCGGCGAGGTTCAGAAGGACCTTTTTGGCGCCGCCCTGTAAAACACTCATCGCGGTATTCCGAAGCGAAATCGTCTCTTCTCCCAACGTTATCTTGCCGCTGCAGTCCAGAATAGTAACGTCTCTGACGGTGCGTATATCAATCTTCATGGCAAATCTCCTTTAATAAAAATCTGTCGCTACAACCTATGATCCCGCCCCGGTGCAAGCTACTCCGGAGCCTTCCGTCGCTGCCCGCTCAGAATGTCGGCTTGGCCTTCAGCACGCCAAGCTGCAGCAACATCCCCGTAAAATCGTAAATCCGGACCTCGCGCGCAATCTTATCTCCCGCAAAGAAAAACAGAAATGCGCAGAGCACTTCGAATTTTTTCCCGGCCGGTGCGAGGCCGCAGAAATCGCCCTTCTGCGTTCCGATCATGCGCACAAATTGTACCGCCCTGTCTCCTTCGATCAGCAGATGCTCGGTCAAATACTGTGCATCGGGAAAAGAAGCAAACCATTCCTGATAGATATTTTGAATTGCAGCCCGTCCTTTAACCTTGCCCCGCAGGGGACTCTCCACTTCTCCATCTTCCGTATGGTCCTCCACGAGGGATTCAAAATCATGGCGCTGCCAGACTGCATCCCTCTTGGCAAAAAACTCGGAAATTTCTCCGGAAGTCACGATCCGACCTCCTTTCCATGGAGATGTTTTCCAACAGCATACCAGTAATTTCGGTGACAGTCACCATAACCTCGAAATTTCCGCCTGGTGGGAAACAGATTTCCTCTCTTCTTTGAAACCCCGAAGATCTTTTTGTTCCCGCAAATTACCGTGAATTCGAGATGAAAGACCTTTCGGGGCTCCTCGAATTCTACATATTTGTGGATTTTGTAGGATATAGTTACATACATGAGGATTCCGACTCTGCGCTATGATTTCGGATTGGAGCCGCGCCCGGTGCGTGCTGCTCTCATCTGGGCATTGGATCTTCCCGGCTGTCCGAAAACCGAATCGGCACCGTCCTATCTTCTCGACCTTTTGGAGAGAGTGCGTGCCACCGGAGAAAAATTTCTTGCCCCGGAACGCAAGGCGGCCGTACGCGACATGCTCCGCTTCGGCTCGTACAAACCGGCTGGACGCAGCAAGCCATCCAGCGAGTACCTGCTGGCGGCGGCCCTGGATGGCAGTTTCCCTCTGGTCAACGGTCCGGTGGACGCAAACAATGCAGTCAGCCTGGAGTGGGGCTATCCCGCCAGCATCTTCGACCTGGATCTATGCGGTTCTGCATTGTTCATTCGAAGAGGCGCTCCGGGCGAGTCGTATATATTTAATCCTTCGGGTCAGAGCATCGACGTTAAGGATCTCCTGTGCGTCTGCCGCATGGAAGGAAATGCCTGGGTACCGTGCGGGAACCCGGTCAAGGATGCCATGGCCACGAAAACACGGGAATTCACCCGCAATGTCGCTGCGGTCATCTATGCTCCTGCCGTGGAACCATCTGCCGGTCTCGATGCCGCCGCCGAGCGCTTTGCCGTGCTTCTCCGGAGGCATTGCCGCGTTGCAGAAGCCGGCTGGACGGTGCCCGGATAACTTCAGCATCGACAAAACCTTTGAAACATAGCCCTGGCCGCAGCATCCAATCCATGGTGAACACGTTGACCCGCATTTCTCACCGGCTTTTGTGGTGTGGCGGCGTAGATGGGCGTGGATGTGCGGCGCGCAACCGAAAGCCACGCTTGCGTACTCGATAGTACGCGACGTAGCAGGATCGACACAGCGTTGTCTCCTGCACGGATCCCCAGCCCCATTCGCAGGTGAGAATCGCGGGTCAGGTGTCGCGGCCTTTTTCCTGCCCGGGACAACGGGATATTTGAATGCTCCGATCGCTTCCCCAAAAACGACTTGAAGGAGATCCGATGATACAGCGCCTCCTATCCCCGGTCTTTTTTCTGCTGCTCTCCATTCCGCTTTTAAACGGCGGTCAAAATCCGGTGCCCGATTCCCTGCGCGATCTCGCGCGCCTGAAACAGAACTCCAATCCTGCCCGACTCGGTGTTTTGCAGAAGATGCTGGAGGAACGCGGCATTCCGTATGAGCTTCAGGCCTTCGACTCCCACCGGAGCCCTCATGGCCGCACAAAAGGAACGAACATGATCGTCACGTTCGGAAAGGGCCCCCAGGAGATACTCCTCGGGGCTCATTACGACGCCCTGGAACTGCCGGGCGGACGGATGGTGGACGGCATGATCGACAACGGCGCCGCCGCGTTCATTCTCGTACGTGTGGCCGAAGCCCTTAAAAGCAGGGATTTGCATCATCGCGTGCGGATCGTATTCTTCGATATGGAAGAGATCGGCCTGGTCGGGTCCCAGGCATACGTAACCGCGCACAAGCCCGAAATCGAAGCCGCGATTATCCTGGATATCGCCGGTTTCGGAGACGCCGTGGGATATGGGTTCGGGAGAGCGAAGGAAACGGTACAGATCCAGAAAGCGCTCCTGATGGCCTGCGCCGATCAGCTTCTCACCTGTGTGGATTCGCCCAATTATCCCACCAGCGACGACCGCAGTTTTCAGAAGGCGGACATTCCGGTGGTGTCCATAAGCTTTTCGCCGCGGCTGGCCGCGATCCAGGCATGGCTGATGCTCAACGGCGGAGAAAATTCGGGCATGAAGAGGGACTTTGTGCCGCCTGTCTTCAATATCATCCATACCTCCGAAGACAATCTCGGCAAAATCGAGCCCGCGGCCCTCGACCTCGAATACAAGCTGGTAATAAATACGTTATTTAAACTGGACGGAGCTCTGGAATAAACCCGGATTCCGAAGTTGGCCGCGGCAGCGGCCTGAGTTTTGCGATTCCCGTAATGAAAAAAGGGGATTGGAGCAGATGCCCCAACCCCCTTCTTGCTGGTTTCCCTGTGTGTTGCACAGGCTCTTGAATTACTTGATAAACAGCATCTCCTGATAGGTCGGCAGCGGCCACGCTTCGTCGGAAACCACGCATTCCAGTTTGTCCGCTACTTCTCTTACTGTTGCCATTGCCGGAACGATCCTATCCCGTGCGTGCTTTGCATGATCGATTGTCGATCCCTTCACATGGCTGGCGATGACTTTTTCCAGCGTCTGCATTGCATCCTGCAAATTCTTGACCTGGTCGTTTAATTCATCGAGCACGGTTGTGCAGTGTTCCTTGCCCAGTTCCTTGAGCGCCAGCGCCGTCGATGCCAACTGATACTGGTATTTGACCGCCGCAGGGAAAATGGTCGTCTTTGCGATTTCCAGTGTAAGATTGCTTTCTACGGCGACATCCTTGAGATACCGCTCCAGATAAATTTCGCAGCGACTCTCCATTTCGCGCCTGGAAAGCACGTTGTACTTTTCCATGAGATCGAGGTTTTTTTCGCCGATCAAAGCCGGTAAAGCATCGACGGTATTTCGAAAATTCGGCAATCCGCGCTTTCCCGCCTCTTTCTGCCATGATTCAATGTAATTGTCGCCGTTGTAAATGATCGCGCCGTGCTTGCGGATGATGTCCTGCAAGACTGCCTGAACGGCGCTGTTTAGCTTCGCGGAATCTCCCTTGGTCTTTTTCTCTAATTCCGTCGCAATGTAATCCAGGGAATCCGCCATAATTGTATTCAAAGCAACCAACGGGCCCGACACGGATTGGCCGGCACCCACAGCCCTGAACTCAAATTTATTACCGGTAAAAGCGAACGGGCTGGTCCGGTTGCGGTCGCCGGCGTCTTTCGGCAGGGCAGGAAGCGTGTCCACTCCAACATTCAGGTGGCCAGGATGTTTGGACGTACTTACGCCACCCTTACCGATCTGCTCGAAAATATCCGTGAGCTGCTCGCCCAGATATACAGAGATAATTGCCGGCGGAGCTTCGTTAGCTCCAAGACGGTGATCATTGCCTGAATGTGCGACTGTTGCTCGCAGCAGGTCCGCATGAAGATGCACGGCCCGAATTGCCGCAGCACAGAAAACCAGGAACTGCATGTTGCTATGCGGTGTAGTTCCCGGTTCCAGGAGGTTTTCGGATTTCGTGCCCAGGGACCAGTTCAGGTGCTTGCCGGATCCGTTAATGCCTGCAAACGGTTTCTCGTGCAGCAGGCATGTCATTCCATATTTTTGCGCGACGCGCTGCAATGTGGTCATCGTCAGATACTGATGATCGGTTGCCAGGTTCGCGTTTTCGTAGATGGGAGCGATTTCATACTGGGCCGGAGCCACTTCATTGTGGCGGGTCTTGACGGGAACGCCAAGTTTGTACAATTCGCGTTCGGTCTCCAGCATGCACGCAAGGACCCGTTCCGGAATCGCTCCGAAATACTGGTCCTCCAGCTCCTGTCCTTTGGGAGGCTTCGCTCCAAATAGCGTGCGTCCTGCATTGATCAGATCGGGCCGGGCAAAGAAGAAGTTTCGATCGATCAGAAAGTACTCCTGCTCGCAGCCGGCGGTCGAAAATACCAGACCGGGCTCGTCATTTCCGAAAAGCTTCAGGATTCGCCGCGCCTGTAAGTTGAGCGCCTGCATGGAGCGCAGCAAGGGGACCTTTTTGTCAAGAGCATCACCGGTCCAAGAACAAAAAGCCGTCGGGATGCAAAGCGTCGTGCCGTTTGGGTTTTCCAGGATATATGCTGGGCTGGTCACATCCCACGCCGTGTAGCCGCGCGCTTCAAAGGTTGCCCGGAGGCCGCCGGATGGGAAACTGGACGCGTCCGGTTCCCCCTGGATCAACTGCTTAGCTGAGAACTCGGCCATAACTCCGCCTTTGCCGTCCGGCTCCAGGAAACTGTCGTGCTTTTCGGCGGTCTGTCCGGTTAACGGATAAAAAACGTGAGCGTAATGCGTGGCTCCCTTTTCGATGGCCCAATCCCGCATCGCCACTGCTACTGCATCAGCTACAGAAATGTCCAATTTCTCGCCATTGTCGATTGTGCGCCGCATCGCCTTGTAGACAGGTTTCGGCAGCCGTTCTTTCATGACCGCGTCGCTGAACACATTCACGCCAAAAAGATCTTTGGAAGGTGTTTCAGAAAAATTCAACGGCTTTTCAATCGGTTTGTAGCTGGTGACGGCTGAAACCGCATTCATTCTCGAAGTACTCATCAGTTTGATTCCCTTTCATCCGAAATTAGCTTCGCCTGCCTTGGATTCCCTGCATAGGCATAAAGCTATTGTTCAAATAAACTCATTCCAGGTTCCTGATACAAGCAAATTCAAGACCCAACACAACCAAGCTGTAAATATGTCATTAATTTATTTAAAATCAATATTCTGGCAAGAGGGAAGAGATAAGCAAACCCTCAAATAATCTACAATATTGTAAATTGCGGTCGTAATGTAGCACAACTATGTAGCGAAATAAAATTTATGTATGCATCCATGATGGCCAAGGAAATGCGATTGGAGGCTGTCCATATCAAAATTTGAGTGAACCATACCTCCAATAATTCCAGGGGCTACCGCCGTATTTTGGGGCAGAAAACACAGGCTGGTTGACCACGACGTTGGGAAATTCCGACAAGGAACCTGCCCGAGCAATAGAAAGGGCCGCATTCCTGGCCTGATTCAATGCCCGATTTCGGATTTCACCTGCCAAACTGTCAATACGATGCCAGATATCTTTCCAATTCCCAGGGATGTATTTGGCTGATATATTCTTGCCATTCGCTTCGCTTGGCCTGGATGACGTGATCCGAGATTCTAGAGCCAAGCGCATTCTGAAGGAACTTGTCTTTCTGAAACATGCGGATTGCTTCACTGAGGTCATTTGGCAGTGTTTCGATCCCGAGGTGGCTCCGTTCCCTTTGGCTCATTTTAAAAATATCCTTGTTCACGGGTGGTCCAGGATCCATCTTCCTGCTGATTCCCTCCACGCCTGAAGCAAGAACGGCAGCTAAGCACAAATAGGGATTGCAGGATGGGTCCGGCAAACGGAACTCGCAGAAGGTTCCTTCTCCTCGTCGATAAGAAGTCCGCATAAGGGGATTGCGGTTTATCTCTGACCAGGCAACATGTGTGGGCGCTTCAAAATTCGGCGTAAGCCGCTTAAAGGAATTTACCAGCGGATTTGTAATAAGTGTCATTCCACGCGCATGCTCCAGCACTCCCGCGATATATTGCAGACCAAGGGGTGTTAACCGATAGTTCGCTTTCTCATCCGAGAAGACATTCACGCCATCCTTGAACAGAGCCTGATACAGATGAAGGCCTGAACCATTCTGGCCGAATAGAGGTTTGGGCATGAATGTCGCATGAAGCTCGTTATCCATTGCAATCTTACGTACCAGGAATCGGCAAGTCACCATGGTATCGCCTGCTTCCACCACATCCACAGGTTTGAAGTCAATTTCATGCTGGCCGGGCGCAACTTCGTGATGGGCGCCTTCCACATGGAAACCCATTCGTTCGAGGGCGGAGACCATATCCCGGCGGGCTTCCTCTCCTCTATCGATGGGTGCAAGGTCAAAATAACCCCCAGCGTCGTGTGTAATGCTGGTCGCTCTGCCGTCGTCCCCCCGCAGAAACAAAAAGAACTCCATCTCGGTACCGACCATAAGGTTCAATCCCGCCTGTTCGACCTGCTTCACCACCTTTTTCAGGACAGTTCGCGGGCACCCGGAAAAAGGAGATCCATCTGGAAGTCGCACATCGCAAATCATGCGAGCTACTTTTCCCCTGCGATCCTCCCAAGGAAAGACCCTGAAAGTCGCAGGATCCGGCCAGAGGATCATATCGGATTCTTCCAGCCTGAGGAATCCACCGATGGCCGAACCGTCAAACACTACCTGTCCTTCGAGAGCCCGCTCGAACTGAGGTTCAGGGATTTCGACGTTTTTGATTGATCCAAGTATGTCGGTAAATTGAAGGCGCAGGAAACGAACCCTCTCCTGCTTAGCAATTTCCAATACCTGCGCTGGAGTATTGATCTGGGTCATTGGCACTCCTTTTGGGGGTTCAGAACTCGAATCAATAGAAATATGCTTCCACCAATTTTCGGACTGAACCGGCTAAGTCATCCCAATCCGACAAAAATGCCTTTCGCACAGTGGCAGTATCTCCTCGATACCCGAGGCTCGCAGCAAGACGAAGGAGCCCCGCAGATTCGCGCGATATTTCACGCGATGTCCACTCTTCCATTAGTTGATAATGGTTCTCGACGGCCCGCTCAAAACGATGAGCGTGGAGCATGGCGTCCTTTTCCCGTTCACCGAGAATTCCTGCTCCGTACAAGCCAAGAACCGCATCTTTCAGGTTTGGAGTTCGAATGCGGGGGTGGAGCCGGCCATGCTTTATCTGCAAAAACTTCACAAGAAATTCGAGGTCTGCAACGCCGCCCTTGCCATATTTAAAATCGATATGATTGCGAGATTCCCTGTTTATCTCCGACTCCATTCTTCTCTTGATATGCCGAATGGATTCGAAGGCCTCTTCATTCCAGTCGAACTCATAGACATGGGATGCCAGCAATTCATCCCATCTGCTTGAATGCCCGCCTGATCCACCAAGCCTCCTTGATCGGACAAGAGCCATGCGTTCCCATGGCTGCATATGTTGCATCGAATATTCGACAAAGCTTTCCCATGAGCGTGCCAATACTCCTGAAGCTCCTCCCGGCCGCAGTCTCATGTCTACAGAATAAGTAATTCCCTCAGGAGTCACCGCCGCGAGGAGATCGATGATTCTCTCAACTCTTTCGTCCTGCTCCTTCTGAAAGCGTGCTCTCGATTCCATTCGGGTTTCGCTGGACTCAGCGTCATACAGGAAAATGAGATCCAAGTCGGAGGCATAGTGCATTTGCCTGGAACCCAATTTCCCGAGGACAATTAAGTGAAGAGGGTCCTTTCGCTCAGTCGCAGGATCGGTGATTGGCGGGCGTGTCAGGTCAAACGCAGCCATCAGACAAGCAGCGGCCAGCTCACTTAATTCCCAGCTGATTTCCAGAGAATCCGCGAGATTAGCTAGATCCCGATAAGCGATCCGGACCATTTCCCGCTGGCGGTATTTGCGAAGAACAAACTCCCGAGGTTCTCCTCGCGGCGAAGCTCCCATGCGGTCCTGCAGTTCGGAGCACATTTCATTCTCCTGCCTGCCTTCATGCAGATATATGCCGCGAGCAAGGCTATCGAAATATTCAGGATGTCTGCACAGGATCTGACGGCAGCGGTTGCTGAGGGCAAGCAGATTCGTCAGACGTGACAGATGCGGCCTGCACGATGCCAAAGTCCGCAAAAAGGAGATTCTGTTCCCTGTGGCAGACGCAAAATCTTCAAGATTATGAAGCGCCTGATCCGGATCGATCGTATCCCGCAAAACCTCCAGCATGGGAAAGGCAAAGTCCAGAAATGCTCTCCGTTGCCCCGGAGGCAGCAGCTGTCCTGTCGGGCCCAAAGCAAGCAGCCGGATATTCTGCCACGCTTTGTCAATGTCTCGAAATCCATAGGGAGAAAGCAAATCGCGCACCCGCTGTTTTGGCAGGCGTTCAGTCAGCAGTTGCGCCAATTCCTCCTCACGTTCATTCAATTTGAGATAACCGGGCGCAAGGTAAACCCTTTCTATGATGCGGCGGATTTTGGATCGATAGCAATGCAAAACTCGGAGAAAAGCCTCGGCCGCCGAGCCGGCGTCCGGCTCGAATCCAAGGCCGCGCGCCAGCAATTCCAACTCATCCAGGGAATCCGGAATTACCGATTGAGGCGTTAATGCACGAAGCTGCAGCCGATGTTCAATGATTCGCAGAAAGATATAGGTAATAGAGAGAATGCTTTCCTCTCCGTCCAACAACACTTTGGACCGGGCAAGCGCCTCAATGGCCTCCAATGTGTTTTTCAACCTGACTTCCGGATATTTCCACCCGATCGTCAGCTGCGAGAATTGGATATAAAACTCAATATCCCGAATGCCACCAGCGCCCTGCTTTAGATGTATCTTTGGCTCGATGTCATATTCTCTTTCAGTTCGATGCTTGACCCTCTTTACATCTTCCAGCGCGGATTCGTCCATTTGCCTTGAAAAGGCAAACGTGCGCGCAAAACCCTCAAAACGCTTCCCAACTTCATCACACCCGGCAATATACCGGGCTTTAATGAGGGCCTGCCGCTCCCAAGGTTCACTGGCAGATTCATAATAGTTGATAAGGCTGTCAACTGCAGGAACCAGAGGTCCGGTTGAACCGTAGGGGCGGAGCCGCATGTCCACCCTGTAAAGGAAACCTTCCGGCCCAATTTTGGAGAGGGTGCGCACGAGGCGTTCGCCAAGCTTTGAGAACAAACCCGATTCTCTGTCACTATCAGAATTTTGCCTGCAAAAAATCAAATCAACATCGGAACTATAATTCAGCTCTTCGCCCCCTAACTTGCCCATCGCAATAACGGCAAACCGGTTATCCAAAGATATGGATCCTGGCGATAACGATTCTTCATCGATCATTTCCTTCCAACAGAATTGCATAGCATGATTGATGATGTAATCCGCCAGCGCCGATATTCGGCGCACCACTTCATCGAAAGACAGTTCTCCGGCAATGTCAAGAAAGGAGAGGAGAAGGTACTCGCGCCGCTTAAATGCTCGCAGCTTCTCGAAAATATCTATATTCCCTTCATCGGTTTCTTGCCAAGAAATCCATCGTTCTTGATAGCGAAACTGGTCTTTGGGCCTCCTCTTAAAAAGGTCTGCCTCCAAACACAGCCAACTGATATAAGCGGGATGGGCTCGCACTGTGTCCAGCATCGGTGGAGAAATAGCAAGAAGTTTGCCCAACTCGGCTAGGAAATAATCAGGGCAGGCATCGAGGCCGCCCGCTGCATAGGCAGAAGATTCATGTAAGCTTTCAAGGGCACATCGCACGAGTGGCGGAGCAAATGTTTTTAGGGCTGCTCGAGCAATTCGGTCCATGGTGAATTGGAGGCTGAACGCCACGGTTCAATGAATCAAGGGTTTATTCCCGGTACCCTGAAGGACGCGAGCAAGCCTGTCCTTCCACAATTTCAGGTCCTTATCCCGGATTTGCCCACCTTTTGCCACTGTAACATAGAAGTTGTTTTCTGCACGGGCATTCCACGTGGCGATTTTGGCGGAATGGATATGGAGTCCGCAGCGTGACAAGCTCCTGGTCATCAAATAGAGCAAACCCTGCAGATCGCGGGCGACAATATGCACTACAGTATGCTCTTCAGAAAGATCATTACTCAGGTCAATGCTGTCCGCAACGATTCCACCAGGCGGATCCTTTCGGACTTGTGCTAGAAACTGATCGATTGATTTGACCCCCATCAGCACTCCTTTGAGAGCCGCCCGAATTTTCCTCGCTCTGTTTTCGGAGATTTGCATCCCATTGGCGCGGATCCAGAGCGTGTCTAAAATGACCGGCTCTGTTTTCTCTATTGTAAATGCTTGAGCCCGGTGAATATCCACATCGCAACCATACAGAACGCCTGTTATTTTCGCCAGCATGCCAGGTTGGGGATCGTCATACGTACAGACCGTGAGCTCGGAATAATCATCGCCGGGACGATTGAATACATCCAGCACAACCTTTTCCGTATCAAGCCTTTCGAGAAGCTGCAGATGGGACACGATTTCCTCCAGCGGCGTATTCAAAACGTAGCTGGCCGGCATTGCATCGCAATGCCTTAAAACTGCAGTTTGATGCTCGGATGCCTGAAGCGCCGCCAGTTTTTTGCGCACCAGGATTATTCGGTCCTTCTGTTCCCCGCTGTCCACCGATTCCGAAACGTTCAGCGCATAGGTTTCCTGCATCTTTCTGTAGAGGTCTTCCAGGTCTCGATCATCCATCGAGGTCCAGTTCTTATCCGCCACGGCACAGGTATCGACATAGGTAAAGACATAGAGATGGCGCAAACAATTTATATCAGGGACCTGTCCAGCAACCTTTTGGATGACATTGGTGGATTTTAAATCGTGAAGTCTCGCTGTGCGCACAAGCAGCAAATGTTGCCGTATCAGGACTTCAAGGATTTCGCTTTTTTCAGGCGCCAGATTCAATCTGGCGGAAACTTCTCTTGCCAATTCGGCACCGGCCTCACAATGATCTCTGCTGGGAACAAGTTTTCCGACATCATGCAGCAACGCTGCCAGGCAAAGCATATCAAAATGAGGACACTGCTGAAGCAGGTCTGTGAATCGTTGCCCATTGGCGTCAAGGCCCCGTCTCAGCCTTTCAAGATGCTCGACCATCCGGAAGGAATGCTCGCCGACAGTATGACGATGCGCAGGATCGGGTGGAACATAGCGCATCGCCTTCGAAAAATCCGGAATAAACCTGTCCAGAATTCCGAATTCGCACAAAGCTCTCAGAGTCGCCGCCACGCCGCGGCTTTCATTCAGTATCTGATTAAAAGTCCATGCTTCTTCGCCGGAGGGGATGTGGATTTCGAGAGCGCGACTTCGACAATCATCCAGTTGGCCCAGATCACTTAAATTCAAGGGAATCTCATATCGCTGGGATAGGAAGAACATGAAGACAGGAGAGTTCAGAGCCGAAACATCTTCCTGCAGATGAAGCGTTCCGCCTTCAAGTCTGACTCCGCTTACCTGCAGGGGGCCTTGACGAAGAGCTCGGACTGCTGATTCTCTAAATCTGGCAAGAGTCTCTGAATGCATCAAATGCCGTGCCATCCACTCTTGAGCACCACAATTATTCAATTCATGCGCAATTCGATCCTGGTAGTTAGTCATTAATACGTCAGAGCGCTTGCCAGCCACGAGATGGAGCCAAGTGCGCGCACGCAAAAACCAATCTGCAGCTTCGCGGATTTCGGCGAGTTTCTCTCCGGAAAATCCAGCACGCTTTCTCAAAGCGGATTCGAGCAGATTGTCGTCAACCCTAAGAAATAGCTTTAATATCCAGCGCGCCCGATGCAGATCTCTAAGTGAGCCGGGCCCTTCTTTCAGATTAGGCTCAACTGAATATAGGCAACGCCCCTTTCTCGATGGCAGATCGTCGGCAGCGGACGTTTCAAGCATGATATCTAGTGGGGAGAGAACCTCTCGAATGCGCGTTTTTAGTTCATTCGCAAGACGGCGATCACCACAAATATGGCGAAGATCCAAAAGAGAGGTCTTGGTCGAAACATCCCATGCGTTTGCCTCGGCGATAGGCCTAAATGAGTATCCGACATGAGTCTCGCGCAAAGACAAAAAAACATCCATGACCAGCTTGAAAGCACTGTGGACCAAAGCTTCCACCCAAGGATCCGCTTCCTCCGATGGGACAAATGCTATGTCAATGTCTGAAAAAGGACTCAGATCCCTTCTTCCATAGCCGCCAGTAGCAACAATCGCAAGTCCGGAATGATGAGAAGGGGATGCTGCGCTGTCCGCAGCCTGACAGGAGATTTGGTAGATTTCCTCTATAATTTCATCGATGAGTGAGGCGTGCGCTTCCAGCAGATCATGTGAAGGAGCGCTCCAGATCACGCGGTGAAATAACTCTGATCGCCCCTTGCGAAGTTTGTGCCGAAGTCGCTCGATGTCTCTTTGCATAAATAGTGAGCATATGCGACAAGGTTTCCGGCAGGTACAAAAATCAGCCACCAGGTCTTTGAGGCCTCGATTTTTTCCGAGGCCTCAAAGACTCAAATACGTAAGGATCATAGATCGAAATATAGGAAGAACTCGTACGGAGTCGGCCGGAGATTTACCTGGGCAAGCTCTTTCTCCCGCTTATATTTTATCCAGGTTTCAATCACATCGGGCGTAAAAACGTCCCCTTTCAGAAGGAAGTCATGGTCTTTTTCCAAGGCATCCAAAACTTCGCCTAGAGATCCGGGTGTGCTCTTCACGGACTTTGCTTCTTCTGGGGGAAGATCATAGAGATCTTTTTCCAGGGGTTCGCCCGGCTCAATCTTGTTTTGGATCCCATCGAGTCCGGCCATCAACTGGGCGGCAAAGCAGAGATAAGGATTTGAAGAAGGATCGGGGCACCGGAACTCAATCCTCTTGGATTTGGGGCTCTTGGAATAAACGGGAATACGCACAGCAGCCGAGCGGTTTCTTTGGGAATAGGCAAGATTCACGGGTGCCTCATAGCCCGGCACCAGTCTCCGATAGGAGTTTGTAGTGGGCGCACAGAAGCCCAAAAGCGCCGAAGCATGCTTCAGCAAGCCGCCAATATAATATTGTCCCATTTTGCTTAGCATGGCATAGCCTTTTTCATCGTAAAACAAGTTCGTATCGCCCTTCCACAGGCTTTGATGGCAGTGCATTCCAGAGCCATTATCACCAAACAGAGGTTTCGGCATAAAGGTCACGGTCCTGCCATGCTTCCTGGCAACGTTGCGGATGATATATTTGTAATACATGACGTTGTCGGCCATTTTTGTCATCGGAGCGAATCGCATGTCGATTTCAGCCTGCCCCGCCGTGCCCACCTCATGATGATGGACCTCGATCGGCACACCAACTTCCTTCATTTTGAGGATGATCTCTGAGCGGAAATCCTGAAAGATGTCCGTCGGCGGCACCGGGAAGTAACCTTCTTTATGTCTTATTTTATATCCAAGATTCGGGTTTTCGGCTCGACCTGTGTTCCAAACACCCTCCGCAGAATCAATGTAATAATAGCCGCTATGCGCGGTCTGGTCATAACGCACATCGTCAAATATATAGAACTCCAGTTCCGGCCCCCAGTAACTGGTTTCGGCGAAGCCTGTGCCCTTCAAATAACGTTCGGCTTTCTGCGTGATATAGCGGGGATCGCGGCTGTACGGCTCGCGTGTTACTGGGTCAAAAACATTGCAAATCAAATCCAGCGTGCAAATTTCCAGAATTGGATCCACATAAGCGGTTTCTGGATCGGCAATTAGCAGCATGTCACTTTCGTGAATGTCCTTAAACCCTCGTATACTCGAACCATCGAATCCGAGGCCATCTTCAAAAAGTTCCGGAGTCAGATCTTCCACCGGTATTGAAAAATGCTGCCATACGCCGGGAAGATCAATGAACCTCACGTCTACTATCTTCACACCCGCTTTATTTGCCAGGTCAATTACTTCTTTTGCATTTTTCCCCATTATTCTGATCTCCTTGTAAAAAATGTTCTCAGTCTCTTATAGGGAGTCTTCTCCCCTCTCACCGGTGCGAATGCGCATGGAATCCTCAAGCGGGAGAACAAAAATTTTCCCGTCTCCGATCTCACCCGTATAGGCGCCTTTACGAATCGCTTGAATTACTTCCTCGCATTGGTCGTCGGCAACGGCCACCTCGATTTTTACTTTTGCAAGCAAGTCGATGTTGTATTCGGAACCGCGATAGCGCTCCACCTGGCCCTTCTGCCTGCCGGCACCTCTGACATCGGTAACCGTCAGACCGGCCACACCAACCACGGATAGAGCCTCCTTCACATCCTGCAGCCGATGAGGACGAATTATCGACATAATGAGCTTCATAGTCGTTTTCCTCAAAGATTCATCAGCAAAAGACAGGAAATTTTCCTACCACTTTTATGACGATGCATGCCTGTTGTCAATATGTGTTTTTGATATTTTGCACATAGCGTCATTGTTACTGGACAATATGTAGTATTTGCACTCGTTTTTTGCAAATTGGTGCCACAATAATGCAAATTGTTTGAAATTATTTACATTTTCCACACATTGAGGAAAAAAATATGCCCATTTTACAATTCCAATGCATCGGTTGGAGAGTTCTGCGTTTGGCGATGCACGATGTTGAAGATCTCTAATGCAGGCTTATTCAAAACCAAATCCCGGAGTTTGACTTTTATCTCTAAGGATATGCAGCGTGAGGATTGATTTTTTGGCAAGTAGCGAGGCGATGAAGTATTTATATTCTGGCGGTTTTAACAGCAGCGGAGCGTCAGTTTGCGAACGGCCTTGCCGAATTGGCGCGCTCCGCCGCCTTCGCTGACTGTGCGGAGGACTTGTGCCGGATCCACGACTTGAATTCCCGACAATATCGTAACCCCGTGCGGACGGAAAATTTCGGGCAGAAAAGGCGTGGACGGCCCCAGGATCGCAATCTCACGCGCGCTCCGGCACAGCTCAAGGATACCGTCGATCGTGTGGTTGAGCAGAGTCGTCGCCGTAACGACAACAACCCGGCAATCCGGCAAAATGCTCGCCGCTGCGGATTCGGGCAGTATGTCATATTCAGGATCCGCCTTGCGCTCGAAGACGTGAAACGCGTGCGCTCTTTTTTTGATCGGGCTCACCAGAGGTCCGAAGTAACCGATCATGCCCACAGAATCCTCCGGATCGACCGGCAGCAGGTCGAGGATATCCGATTCCACTGCAGCGGCTGGTGCCGCGATGACGGCATTGAGCGTGGCCAGACCTACCGCACAGGCAGTCACATCCTGCGAGTTCATCCACGGGATCAGTTCCGACCCCTTTCGACCCGCCAGACTTCCCGCCTCCGGGATCACGCAGCACGATTCATATTCTTTTTCGTGCAGCGTAAAGGCGAGACCGCAACGCCCATCCTCCAGACAAACTGCCGTGTATCCAAGCCCAATCCGGACGTCCGCGACCACGCTTTGCGGCGCCAGCCCGAGTCCGTGGTCCACAATTTCTTCAATGAGCATCAAACATTCCCTGACAAAAGTGCTCCTCAACGCAAAAGATACGCGATCAGCGGGGTCAGCGTCAGCGGACTCAGGACGGTTGTGAGAACGACTACGCCGCTCACCAGTGTCTTATCCAGGTCGTATTGCACAGCAAGAACCGTCGTCACCACGGCCGCGGGCATAGAAGCCTGGAGAACGGCCGCCTGGAGCGACGCTCCGGTTAATCCCATCCAGTGCGCCAGCAGCAGGCCGATCAGAGGCGATGCGACAAGCTGCAGCAATGCCGATGCGCCGATCAGGACCATGCGGTCGCGGGGCCAGGAACGCGCTTCCGCGATCTGAAGTCCTAACAGGACGAGCATCAGCGGAATGGATGCATCCCCGAGCATCGTGACCGATCGATCGAGAAACAAAGGGACCTGCCAATTCATTTGCCGCACCAATCCCGCCGCAATCAAACCGTAAACAGCGGGGACCATCAACATCTGTTTCAGTGCCTGGCCGGCCGACAATTTCCCCATCGATGCGATCAGGACCCCGAGCGTATACACCACAACGGTCCCGAAGACAAAGCAGACCAGGCCGCGCGCCAGCGCTTCCTCGCCGAATGCGAACTTAGTCGCGGCCAGGCCGTAATTGCCGCTGTTGACGAACATCGAGGCCACCACCATGCTGGCAATCAAGTGGCGTTCCGCCTTCAACGAGAGACCGACCAGATATGCCAGTCCCCCGATGATCAGGCTCACTGCAAAAGTAAAAACCGCGAGTTTCCCCAGCTCGCCTCCGGTGATTTTCACACGCTCGAGGGATACGAAAACCAGGCAGGGACTGAAGATATAAAACGCCATCCTGGAGGCCGTCTTGATGTCCGGGTGCAGCGTTCGGCCCAACACGAAACCTGTCGCGGCGCACAACAGGACCGGCAGGAGATTGTTAACAAAAGCGTCCTGAATAATGGCAAATTGCACGTTCTACTTCTCTTCAAATTCTCCGGTCGCCTTATTTTTCCGGACACCGCTCCACTGGAAATACCGGCCATTCATAGCAACGTACACACCCGGCGGCAGGCATTGAGCGAATGCCAGGGCGCTGCCCAGGTTGAACAGCCCGTCCGAGCTGCCGAACTTGAACGGGACCATGGCGCCGGTAAGAACAATCGTCTTTTGAATCCCCGCCTCTCCCAGCACGCGCGCCGTTTCTTCCATCGTGTCCGTACCGTGCGTAATGACCACGTTATCTTCTTTGCATTTGAGGCAGTTGTCCAGGATGATCTCCCGGTCCGCCTCAGTCATCTCGAGGCTGTCAATCATCATCAGGGTCCGGATGTCCACTTTGACCTTGCATCGGCCCAGCTCGAGCATTTCGGACAGATGCGAATCCCTGAAATAGAGCTTTCCCTCCAGCTCATCGTATTCCTTGTCGAACGTCCCGCCGGTTACAAAGATGCGTACAATCATTTTTCACCCTGACGGATCTGAACCCGGATATTGTAATTTATAAACAAGCGACCGAGACCGAATTGTTCAGTGGGCGCCGATCTCTCCGCATGCATCGTCATTTCACTTCCAGATAATCCGAATCCCTGAGCATCGGCAAAACAGAAACTTCTTTAAACACCGGATCGAATTCAAACGTGGATTTACCCAGCCTGCAGAGAACGAGTTCTGCAATCACCAGCCCATTGAACTTGCCTTTATAGCGGTTGTGAACCTGCGGCGCATTCAAGAGCAGTCTCGAAAAACCAAGGGTGTCGTCCCGGCAACCGGCGTCCTCCAGTTCGGGAATCAGCCTGCCCTGGTCATAAACGCGCTGCCCGAACTCCTTGGGCGAAATGGACCGGTGGTTCGCATCTCGCGTGAAATAGGAAGAGACCGCATATCCTGAAATGAGCCGGCGTGAAAGAGGGCTGTCTTTATACGAGGCATCGCAGCTTTTGTCCCCCAATCCCAGCAGGATGGCTTCGGCACTGACCAGCTGCAAATTCGTTTTGTCTGCCGGTCCGCCCAGGTTTCTGTAGGTAATTGCATTTTGAACAAAAATGGGTCCGGTGGCGTAGATGCGGCATCCGGTCTTTGTCGCAACAGCCGCGCGATTCAGAAACAGCGTCCCGCGGACAAACAGATCGCCGTCGCACACTATTTCCCCGGTGTTGGCGAAGTAGCTCTTGCCGGAGCCGAGCTCGATCCCCTTGATCTCAGGCGAGGATTTTTCACTCCTGACATATTTGAATTTGCTGTCGGAACCCGGACCGATTCCGAAGCGAGTCTCGAGCGTAGCGGCGGTGGGCGCTCCGATGAATACCTTGTCCTTCTCGATGATCGTCGCCGGAGTGGACTTCTGTGCCTCCAGTGCCCGCAAGTATTCCGCAAGAGTCTTGGCCTGCAGAGGTTTCCGATAGGCATCGGACAGTTTCGCGCCCGCGGCGCTCAAGTCAAAATCGAAACCGGCCTTTGGAACGACCACCCTGCCTCCGATCTCCGCGGTGAGCCAGCCCGTTTTGTTCGGTTCACTCCCATAAAAATCGCCGTAGATGCTCCCGTCAAACGGGCCGAAGCGGCTCCCTCCGCCCGGCTTGCCGAAAAAATAGCTGTCTCCATAGCCAAAATCCGTAATGAACCCGGGACGGATTTTTGTGTGGCAGGTGATGCAGGCGGAGGTCCTGACTGCCAGCGCCGGTTCGAATTCGGATATGGCCGCATTGGTCACCGGACGTTTTGCCGGAGAGGAATCCAGAGCTCTTGCCGAAGAGAAATCGTTCCTGAAACCGGCAAAATCCAAAACCATCAAGCTGAGGAAACAGAGCAGCAGGACAAGAAAACGGTCTTTATGCCAAAACTGGCTGTGATTCTTCATACGATCTGACCCTCTCATCCCCGGCTGGGAGACTCGACGCTTTTCCTATATACTTCTGCCTTCTCGACTCATTGGCCGATTTCAGCACGATAGCATATGTTGCAGAAATATTATCCTCATTACCGCAGCCTCTTGAAGCTGGCAATTCCCCTGGTTCTGACGCAGGCAGGGCAGATGACCGTTCTGCTCATCGACACCGCCATGGTCGGTCACGTCAGCACGGCTGCGCTGGCCGCCGCTTCCTTTGCCAGTAACACTTACATCGTGATTATGCTGTTTGGCTTCGGAGTGTTTATGGGAATTACGCCCCTGGTTTCCCATGCCCGTGGCGCGGGCAGGGATCAGCAGGCGGCTGCCATCATGAAGGATGGATTCGCTTTTTCCGCATTGCTGATCGTGGGCGTCACCTTGGTTGGGCTATCGGTGACATGGCTGATGCCTTATATGGGCCAAACCAGGGACGTACTTCGTTTGGCCGTTCCCTTCTACCGCCTGCTGGTTCTCTCGACCATCCCATTCCTTCTCTTTACGCTTCTGAAACAAATCGGTGAAGGATTGAGCAACACGGTGATGGCCATGGTCGCCACCATAACAGCGAACCTCATCAACGTGGTTTTTAATTACCTGCTGATTTTCGGCAAGCTGGGCTTTCCGAAATTGGGGCTGCTGGGATCGGGCTATGCCACGCTCATCGCCCGGATTGCCATGCCGATGCTGTTGTATGCGGGATTCATGACACTTAAACCCATCAGGCATTATTTCACACTGATGCGTGCGGCCAGGGTAACTCTGCATGGCATCCGGAAGATATTCAACGTCGGATTGCCTATCGGGATGCAGCTGATACTCGAAGTCCTGGCCTTTTCCTTCAGCGCGGTCATGATGGGTTGGCTAGGCGACGTTCCGCTGGCATCGCACCAGGTGGCGATGAACCTGGCGACGTTTACCTTTATGATCTCCAATGGGGTGGCAATGGCTACGACGATTCGCGTGAGCTTTCAACTGGGCACGCGCGACTTTAAGAGCATGGAACGCGTCTGCTATTCCTCGATGCACCTGGTCCTGGGCTACATGGGGCTGTGCGGACTGGGATTTTTTCTATTTCGCCATCAGTTGCCCCATATATTCACAACCGATATGCGCATGATTGGTCAGACCGCTTCACTGCTGATGATCGCGGCGCTGTTTCAGCTCTTCGACGGACTGCAGATCGTTTGCATAGGCATTCTGCGCGGCTTCGCCGACGTGAAAGCGCCGATGTTTTTTTCGGGATTCTCGTATATCGTCATTGGAGTTGCGGTCAGTTATCTGTGTGCCTTCACATTAAACCTGGGACCTGAAGGCATCTGGTATGGATTTGTGGCGGGACTGATGTCGGCAGGAACCCTGCTGTCCCTTCGCATCAGAAAGAAAATCCGCGAAGTGGAAGCGATGGGATAGTCCAACCGCCGAGCAATGCCATCGGATTGCGTTCCTATGGGATAAGGAAATGTGCATCGCTCCAGCCGCCCTGGAGATTGAAGGATCGTTCTGTAAATGTGATATTGCCGTTGCCGTCCATCAAGATTATGGTGGAGGATCGGGTTCCGTACCCGGGACTGGCGATAAATACCGGGGATAGCATTCGTTCCAGCGGCAAGCCAACGCCCGTGTCGGGCAGGCTTTTATCCGGGGCTGCATCCCGATCCATGAGCGTTTGAAACAATTCCTCCACGGATAGTTCTTCTGCGGCCAATATTCCGCTGAGGGCTTGCCTGCCCTTTTCCACCTTTGGCCAGGGAGTATCCAGCAGATGGTTGCTCAGTCCATGAATACCCGGTAAAAGCTTCGTGATTCCCTTCCCGTAGTTGGAATACCAGCAAATCTCTTCTCTCTGGCCGACCAGCAGATTGAAACCGCTGTATATATTCGCATTGCGGGACAGTCGCTCCAGGTATTGGACCGGAGTCTCTTTGCCCAGCAGGAAGCCGGATACGAGATTTCCCCGGGAGGGTGATCCCGGCTTAACCGATTCAGGATGCCGGTAATTTGTGACGGCGGCAATCCGTCCCTCCGAGGTGACGCCAATCCACGTTCCCCCTTCACGAAGATCCCTTCCCGCAAGCAGTTGCGGAGCATCCGGCCAGAACGCAGCCGGCGCCGTCGGCCGGTCGTAAACTTCATCGCGATTCGCCGCAATGACGACCTTATACTTCGGATGGGCATCAACTGCCAAAAGAATCAGGCACATACAAATCCTGGGGTCAGGTCTGGAAAACTCAGTTTTTCAAACAAAGTGGGGGGATAAACCAGCAAGAACTAAATTTTCCCGGCCTGATTCCGTTATTTGGACGGGGCGTCCAGGCCCCATTTTTTAAAATATTCCTCATAGAAGGGGGGTTGTTTGAAATCCGGGTGCACGGCGTAGCTGAAGCGCCGGAATCCCATGCCTGATTTTTCGAAATGATAGACGCCCTCCATCAATTCCGGCAGTTTTTTCGCCGGGACTGTGAGAATCATCTCGTCATCCTGAGCGCCCGCGCGTTCGAAATCACCGGGATCGGGCACGGTCACTTCGCATTCGCCTTTTAAAAGCGAAGGCACGACCGAATGCACGCAGGATCCTATGGGATCGATGGTAGAAGTCACCTGCGTCCCGTTGAGGTATCTCAAGCACAGGAGCAGATGCCTCAGCTGCGCGGTGTTGGCATACATCATCGCAAGATCCGGAGCATAATTTGCGGTCTTCAGCGGCCCAACGACCATTCCCGCATATTTCCCGACGGGCAGGCGTGTCATTTCGCGCGCATGTTTGGCGGCCGCCTCTTTGTTCGCGATAAAGTAAGAATTCGTGGATCCATCCAGGTAATCCTGCGGCGTCTCCACAAGCCCGTAGGAAATAATCGGCTCAAAGCACCAATGGTCTTCCAGGAACATGGCGAGCGTCATTCCCTGGCGGCGTGCGACACCGAAAACCTGACACATCGCATAATGCTCTCCCCTGTCTTTCCTGGGCCGGACAGCGCCTTTGGGGATTTCGGATTCATTCTTGAGCATTTTTATTCCGATTGGATAGGACTTCAGATACATCAATTTCTCGAGGTCCGCGCCGTAAGCATTGAATGCATTCAAAGATATCTCTGTTTGTTCCATGGTTTGTGGACTCCCTTTCTTGGTCGCGTCGGCAAAGGCACGGGAGGCGGCCATAAGCGTACCGGCAACGGCAGCCTCTCTAATAAAACACCTCCGCGTGATCTCCATTTTCAACTCCTCGTCAGACTGCACGATGCTTGCCCCAGAAAACTATGGACACTGGATGATTCCCTGCGCCCACAAGCAGGCGCCGCATGTCGGGAATCGATTCCCGAGACAGTCCCTTTCATTTTCCCACAGGTACGTGCAGCCCTCGCAATACGTGCAGGGGGCGAATTCAAAGCGCTGGACGCGTTCGCGAAAGCCAAGATATTCGGGGTCGCGCCAAAGATCCCCGACAGAACGATCGTTGACGTTTCCGACCGCATAGCGCCGGTGGTTTCGTTCCGTCCCTTCAAAATAGCTCTTGTGGCTGTGCAAAAGCGGGATGCAGGGGCTGATGCTGCCTTCCCAATTAACGGCCATTGCGCCGTTTTCGATAAAGGGACAGTAATCGTTCCCTTCCCAGAGATGGCTTCGGACCAGGCTGAGGCTGTGTCGCGTCTGCATGGATTCATAGAGAGACCTTTTTGTATCTTCATCGATATCCAGCTTGGGAAGGTCCAGCCTGAGGATCGACGATCGATACGCCATGTCGCTCAAAGAACGCGTGTACAAAATTTCCTTGCTCATCTCCTCGGTGTACGGAAGGATATTGCTTACCAACAGGCGCGTGGCGCCCAGCTCCGTCGCGAGATTGAGCAGCTGCGGCAACTCATGGATATTCCGCTTCATGGCGACGAAGACGATTCCGATTTCCGGCCTGATATCATAGGCGGATGCGGAGATTGGAGTCGGATTCAACCATCGCAAGCGGCCGAATACGCGCAAATTTTCCAGCACCTCCGGCAGCAGCGCGCCGAGGCGGACATCTCCGTAACACTCCGGAGTCGCCCCATCCAGCGAAACCCACAGCTTGTCAAGACCGGCATCGATCAACTTTTTTGACAGATCCTTCTTTAGAAGGGTGCCGTTTGTGATCATTTCCACGGAAGATCCCAGCTCTTTCGCCTGAGCCACCATATCGAGAATGTCCGGATGAGCGAGCGGCTCTCCCAGGGCTCCCATGAATACGGTGGGCGAAGGGGAAATACTCCGCAGTCCGTCGATAATGCGCGCGAAAGTCTCGCGGCTCATCTGACCGAGAGGTTCATCCCAGGAGTTTCGCATGCAGGTGCGGCAATCCAGATTGCAGCGGTTGGTGGGTTCGATATACACCTTCTTCAGATGCGTAACGGGCAGCCGGAGGCGCGGACCTTTTGCCGTTTCATCAACGTGAACCATGGCTCCCGGTTTCAGTCCATACTGGAGGCCGAATTCTTCCGGAAAAACCAGCCGTCCGTGCTCATCTACCTGCGCTTCAAACTTATTCATCTCACCTGCCTAAATCGAGGTCGGTATCTTCCGATCCCGACTCCCAAAATTGACATTTCGTATCAAGGACACTGAATGATGCCCTGAGCCCAGAGACAGCCGCCGCAAGCAGGAAAAGGGCTGCCGATGCAATCCTCATCATTCGACTCAAAAAAATCGCAGCCGCCGCAATGGGTGCACGGTGAAAAATTAAACTCCTGGAGGCGATTGCGCAACGCAAGATATTCGGGTGTATTCCATATCTCCGCGATGGACTGCGCCTGCACATTCCCGATCGTGTGGCGCTTGAGCGATCGTTCATACCTGTACAGATATGTCTTGTGGTTGTGCAGCAGCGCAAGACACGGGCTCACGTCCCCGTCCCACCGGATGGCTAGAGCGCCTTTCTCGATGAACGGACAACGATTGTTCTTTTCGCCGAAATTGCCACCTGCCATGGTTAGGGAATGGTCGCTGCGCATCGCATGGTACACTGCGTCCCACGTCGTAGGATTTACGTCGATTTTCGGAAAATCGAGAGAGCCAAACCACGGAGACGATGTATACGCGGCATCGTTCAAAGAACGCGAGTATAAAATTTCATCCTGCATCTCCCGCGTATATGCAAGGACGTTCGTCACCATAAAATGAAGTGCGCCCGAACGGGTTGCCAGACGGAACACCTGAGGAAGATCCGCGATGTTTCTCTTCATAGCAACGAACACGATTCCCAGCTGCGGCTTCAAAAAGATATCCAGCGCCTCTCCGTAATGCCGGGACCATCGAGCGTGGCGGAAATCGGTCAGGTTTTGGAGCACTTCGGGTAAGGCGGCGCCCAAGCGAACGTCCTTGTAGCTTTCCGGAGTCGCGCCGTCCAGCGAAACCCATAATGTATCCAGACCGGCATCCACCAATTGAATCGACATCGATTTATTGAGCAGCATCCCATTCGTAATCAGCTCGACGAACGAGCCGAGCGATTTGGCCCTGCGTACCATGTCCACGATATTCGGGTGGGACAACGGCTCCCCCAGTCCGCCAAATAGAATCGCCGGCGGCGGACAAAACTCCCCTATCCCTTCGATAATGCGCGAGAAAGCAACGGGCGACATATCCCCGAGCGGCTCATCCCAGCTGTTACGAATGCAGGTCACGCACTGCAGATTGCAGCGATTCGTCGGCTCGATATAAATCTTTGCGAGGTGCGTCGGGGGGCGGCGAAGATGCAGCCCGTTGCTGCGGGCGGCGATTCGGATTCTGCTTCGAGGGCCCAGCCCAAAGTGCTGCATGATTTCGGCAGGCAGAATAAGTCGTCCGTCGTCGTCAAATTCGCCTTCAAACTCATCAGTCATCGATCAACACCATAAAGATAGACAGCTTCAGAATAGCATGAAAATGGGCAAAGCAATGGGGGGCAATGGCCTTTAAGTCCGGATGCAAATTTCTCCGAACGAATTGTGGCGAGACGGCAAAAGTTGGCATTAATATACTCCGCATCGAGGTGAAATTATGATCAGGAAAATAGATGCTGTTCTGTGCGGGCTGCTGCTCGCGGTCGCCATTGCTGCTTATGGACAAACGGGATCCGATCCTGCTTCCCGGTGCGCGGCTCTCTCCCAGCTACAGATATCCGGTGTTGCACTCGAAGTCACAAAGGCCGAATGGCATGCCGCGGGCAAGACTGCGGCCCAGCCCGGACAGATGGGCATGGCCTCCATGGCGCTTCCAGCCTACTGCCGCATTGACGGCATGCTCGACCGCCGTGTGGGGGACCAGGGTGTTTCATACGGAATTGGATTTGCGCTCGCACTTCCCGACGAATGGAACGGCCGTTTTCTTCAGCAGGGCGGCGGAGGCCTGAACGGAAATATCGGGATGCCTCTCGGGACGGTGGCAGCGGGGAATCGCCCGGCATTGGCGCGCGGCTTTGCGGTCGCGAGCACAGACACCGGCCATCAGAGCAAAGGCGGCGGCTTCGACGCCGGATTCATGCAGGACCAGCAGGCGGCGCTCGACTTCGCCTACGTTGCGGTCGGGAGAGTGGCCGCGCTCTCCAAGCAAATCATCGCGCAATTTTACGGAAAACCGGCCGACCACTCCTACTTTACCGGCTGCTCCACCGGCGGCCGCGAAGCAATGCTGATGGCGCAGCGCTACCCCATCTATTTTGACGGTATCATCTCAGGCGCGCCCGCCATCCGCACAAACCATTCAAACCTGGCTCTGCGGTTTATGGCAGTGACCTATAACCAGATCGCGCCGCGCGATGCGCAGGGGAAGCCGATTACCGCCCAGGCGCTTTCGGACAGCGACAGAAAGCTCGTGCTCGACGGGCTGCTGGCAGCATGCGATGGCGGCGACGGATTGAAGGATGGGATGATCTTCGATCCGCTCCACTGCCGATTCGACCCCGAGGTGTTCCAGTGTCAGCTCGATGCCGCCAAGTCGGATGGCTGCCTCACCTCGAAACAGGCAGCCGCAATCAGAAAGGCGTTCGCCGGGCCGAAAGACTCGAAGGGGAATCAGGTCTATCCGGGATTCCTTTTCGACACCGGGATAGCAGTATCGCGGGGCATTTCGGGCGTTCTCCGAAGTCCGAGTCCTCCCGGCCCGCCAATTCAGTCTCTTGAAATGGACATCGATCGTGAGGCGCGGGCTGCGGACACCAATCCGGAGGTCATTCTGTCGGACACGGGCACATGGACGAACCTCAACACCTTCTCCGGCCACGGCGGCAAGCTCATTTTCTTCCACGGCGTGAGCGATCCGTGGTTTTCGGCCCTCGACACGCTGGATTACTACCAGCGGGTTGGCAAGGACAACGGCGGGCCGGATCGGGTGCGGAGCTGGAGCCGGCTCTTTCTGTCGCCCGGAATGGGGCACTGTGGCGGGGGCGAGGCCGCACTCGACACGTTTGATCTGCTCTCCGCTTTGGTCGACTGGGTGGAGAAAGGCACGGCGCCCGAATCGGTGAGAGCGACAGGACAGGCGTTTCCAGGCCGCAGTCGCCCGCTCTGTGCGTACCCGCAGCACGCACAATACAAAGGCCAGGGCGATCCGCAGGACGCAGTCAATTTCGAGTGCAGGAATTAGCGGGAGTTTCCCCGGACTAATCTCACAATCCGCGGCGGCGGAGCTCTTTTTCGGAAAACCCGAAATAGTGGCCGATTTCGTGAATCACGGTTTTCACGATCTGCTCCTCGATTTCGCTGCGGTCGTCAAAAGCCTGCTCAAAGCTTGCTTTGTACAATTCGATTCGGGTCGGCTCCATCTGAATATTGAACATGGAACGCCTGTTGAACGGCACGCCTGTGAAGATTCCGAACAGCAACCGGCCCTGGTATCGATCCTGAAGCACTTCCGGAACGTCATCCCGGGCCAGCACCCGGATGCCTTCGCGCTCCAATATTTCCCTGAATCTCTTGGGGACTTTGTTCAGAGCCTTTTCAACGGCTTCTTCAAATTCGCTCAGTTCCATGGATCTCGGCACCCCGCAGGTCAACCATTATAATCTTAACCAAATATCAATAATTCCTTTATCCAATCTTTGCATCCGACGGATATCTCTTCGTGTGCCCGCCGCTCCCCAAGTATTGAAAAATCCAAAACAACTTTTGGCAAAATGAGTTAAGTTAATCGTTCTGTTTCTTGTTTTTTGAGCAAGAAATATTTTGTGAGGACGGCTGTCCAGAGCCGTCCGGATTGCGCAGCATATCTGCCGGACGGGTCCGGAGAGGCTGTCTCAAAACCCCGGACCTGCTGCGTTATGCGCCAGGGCAGGTCCGAAGGACCGGCAGAGAATAGGCCCGACCGCAAGGTCGGGATAGACGAGTAGCATGAGACCGAGCGCCGAAGGTGCGACACGAGGCTAAGGAATAAGAAACCGGAAAGATTGTATATAAAACGTTAACAGTGCCGCGCCCTCGGCGCTCCGTCATTGCGATAACCTAATCCCGA
>DATJPG010000194.1:0-30137 GCA_035506515.1 Acidobacteriota bacterium | reverse complement strand
ATGCGAATTGTCCGGCATCATGACCATGTATGTCGCGGATCTGCCCACCCAAACGCAGGCCGGTATGCGGCTCGGTTTCAATGAAAAGGACGAACTGGAATAC
This sequence comes from Acidobacteriota bacterium, assembly GCA_035506515.1. GTDB lineage: Bacteria > Acidobacteriota > UBA6911 > UBA6911 > UBA6911 > UBA6911. The sequence goes on along the minus strand of DATJPG010000194.1, from coordinate 30,034 downwards.
TACCTGTTCCGGGGAACGGGCGAAGTTGTGGGCCATCTGGCCCGGCTGGAGCCATTCGACGAACATGGCGAAAAGATTAACCTAGGGCCCCGACCAAAGCCGGGGGAATCAGTCGCGAATCCGAAAGGCCAGAGAACCGCATACCGGCCGGCGAGGACTTTCCCTCACATGAGCGAAGAAGAGGTGCATCAAGCCGCCGAAAAGAGCACCATTGCTTTCAGATGGGATCCGGATTTGCCAAAGGCACAAGCCGGCATAATGTCGGTCAATACTCCACCGTTGAGCGAACTCCTGGTCGGCAAGGAATTCACGCTTCGCTATGACAACGACGGCCCGGTCTGGGAGTATAAAGTCATCGACAGAAAAACCCTTCAATGGCGGAATAAGGGCGAATTGCAGTGGCACAAGGAGACCTACAGGGCTTTTGAAGCCGATGAAAAGTTGGTATTTTTCGCGCACATGCACAGCGGAAGCAGGCCGCGTGCGTCCGTAAAAATCGCTCTGGACCTGCTCAACGGCCTTACCACCTGCATTCTTTCAAAAATGGGCACGGAGTACTACGGGAACGAGGTTTCCTATCGGGCCCGCTTTGGGACGGCAGAAATGGATGGATTGGAAGCTCCGAAGTATACGCGCCATGAATTCACGGATGAGCTGGTCGGTCACGGATTCACAAGATCCTGGTCCGACGTTACAACATCGATGCATCTGTACACCACGCCCTATTCCGCTTCGTGGACGATATACACGGAGAACCAGACGCTCGGCCTGCAATGGTCCGCGCCGTGTATTTACATAAAGCTCCGCAACGGCGTGTTTATTTTCAATCTGGTGGAGGAGGCCTGCGACGGCATCGAAACCTGCATCGTGATAAACGAGAAGACAATGCGTGTATGTGGATTCGAGTACGAAGGCGGCCCTATGGGGGTGGACCTCAGCGTTGTCGGATCAATAGCGCGACATATCGGATGCTACGATGTGAAACGTTTCTTCGAATCGAAGACGAGAGCTAGCTCGCGTTAGATGGCCCTCCTAAAACCCAAGCGGGAGCCAACAACAGTCCGAAGAGACCGGGCGCAGAACCGCAAACGCCGAACGCAGGGCATCGATTTTGGAAGACTAATTTTCCCCGATTTTCCTCATCGCTTCCCGCGCGCTGCGATCAGAAAGGAGCCAAAGTAGCGCTGCCAGGACTCCGGAGTGGATTGATAGGAATTATCGAAATAGAAATGATCCGAAATGGCTTCCCGGACACGAAGCAGTTCCCTCAGCCGCGTGAGGTTCTTTGGATCGGCAACGGTTAAATCCATCAGCTCCAGCGCGCGCTCAAAAGCCCGGCCGCTGATTTCGGGGCGCCCCTTCTTTTTCCAGGAAATTGTCCGTTCAATTTCGCTTCCTATATTCGCCATTTGTTCGGCGAAGGAGAGCAGGTTCCATCTGCCCGCGGCGAGTTCTCGGTGTTGATGGCTCATCGAATCACCAGGTCATTGATGATCCGCCGGATGCGTTCGCGGATTGCAGGATCCTCCACTCCCCGGCTGCGGTTCCCCCGCGAAGGGCGGAGATTAATCATCGAATCGAATTCCACGAAATCATCACCTTCCAGCCCAGGATACAGATTGATGCCCCAGAGATCGGTCTGATTCGAACCGTGTGCGATAAGCAGCGCTTCTTCATCCGCATGCAATTCCGCATCAACAACCATCGTGTCCCGCGCTTTCCACACTTCTCCCATGCCACCAACGCCGATTTGGGATATCCGCACATAGGGACCGAGTTGGGCTCCGGTCTGCAAGGGTGTTGTCATCGAGCCTCCTCCACCAGATTTATCAGCTTGGCTAGTGTGGGCCATCGAGGGCTGGACTTGAACAACCCCGCGATCTGGACGGCGAGCGGGTGGCGTTGCCGGATGGCCCTCTCCCACCAATCCACAGCTTTATCGATTTCTCCGCACACGAAGTAAAAGTAGCAAAGCCCAAGTGGCGCACCATAGGTTTCGCCGGGCATTAGTTTTTGAATCAATTCCTCTGCCCGGTTCACTTCTCCCGTGCGTCTCAGGACGCCGGCGAGAGTTCCCATAACCATAGGGATCATTTGAGGAGTTGCTTTTTCAGCGAAGTGGAGAGCTTCATCCCACTTCGCTTGAAGCGCATAAATAATGGTCAAAATAACCGAGGCCGCCGCATGGTTTTCTTCGAATTCCAAAGCCCTATGCAACTCCGCCTGCGCCTCCGCGAGTCTGCCAACGGCGAGGAGAGAAACTGCAAATCCAATCCGGGCCATGATGTTGAGTGGATCCCCTTTGAGTCCCTGCTCAGTTTGCTCCACGGCTTCCACCAGCCGACCCACGGGCATCAAATAATCAAAACCGTACAGTTGGCGGACGCGGGGCGGAACAGGGTCGCAATCCGTCGCCAGGCGGAAGCGCCGCTCAGCTTCCTTCCAGTCGTAGTCATAAAGGGCGGCTACGATGCCCAGCATGGCATGAGCCTCCGGAAGCGAGGGATCGAGCTCCAGCGCCTTTTGGGTCTCCTTACGTACCAGGGGCATCGCTTCGTGTGCGGGCACAAGGCCCGCATTTGCGAGGCCAAAAAAGTAATCGGCGTAGCAACAGTGGGCCAAGGCAAACTCCGGATCCAATGCAATGGCCTGCTCCAAATATTCCTTACATCGCGCCAGAGATTCAGGTCTACTCTTTCCTAAGTGATAGCGCGCCTTCAGGTAAGCCTCGTGAGCTGCAGCATTGGGCTCGTGCCGACCTCGCGCCACCGGTTTCACAGAAAGCTTCACCTGAAGGGCGCCGGCAATCGCGACCGCGATCTCATCCTGAATTGCAAATACATCGGTCATCTCTCGATCATAGCGTTCAGACCAGAGGTGGCTGCCGGCGGCCGCTTCGATGAGCTGTGCGGTGACACGTATCCGGGTCCCGGCTTTTCGGACACTTCCTTCAAGAATGTGTCCCACCCCGAGCGTCTCGGCGATCCTGCGGATATCTTCGTTCTTGCCCTTGAATGCAAAAGCCGAAGTACGTGCGATCACCATCAAGTCGGGAATGTGCGCCAGCGCGTTGATGATCTCTTCCGCTAGGCCGTCGCTGAACCACTCGTTGTCTTTGTCGGGACTCATGTCGGTAAAAGGCAGCACTGCAATTGAGGGCTGTTGCTCCTCAGGTTTCGCGCCGACTTGCTCCAGCGCAGCCTTGACTTCCGTCATCGTCTGAAATCTTTGCGCAGGCTGCTTTGCCAGGCACCTCATCACGATGCGTTCCAACTGCGGCAACGTCTTGAGCGGCTTCGGCTCATCGCGCAGCACGGCGCTCAGCACCTGGGCGGTAGAAGCTCCCTCAAAGGGGCGGTTGCCGCAGAGGGTCTCGTACAGCACGGCTCCAAAACTGAAGATGTCCGAGCGCGCATCGACAGGCTTGCCTTGCGCCTGCTCGGGAGACATATAAGCCGGCGTTCCCATGACGGTGCCTTCGATCGTGCTTGCCGTCTCGGAATCCGCTCCCGCTGCCAGTTTGGCCAGCCCGAAGTCGAGCAATTTTGTCGCCCCGCTCGTGGTGACGAGGATGTTTCCGGGCTTCAGGTCGCGATGAAGGATTCCATTTCTGTGCGCCTCGTCGAGCGCGCCGGCAATCTGGATCGCCATTTGCACCGCCCGCTCTACCGGCAGCGGTCCCTTGATTGCGGCGCCGTCGACGAACTCCATCACCAGGTAATCCGGACCGATGTCATGCAGCGTGCAGATATGCGGATGATTCAACGCGGCAATAGCCCGCGCTTCCTGCTCGAAGCGCTGCATGTGTTCCTTATTAAGAATTTTGATGGCGACCGTGCGGCCGAGGCGTGTGTCTTTGGCGCGGTATACTTCTCCCATTCCTCCCGCCCCGATCGTCGCGAGGATTTCGTAAGGGCCAAGTTTGGCGCCAGGAGGGAGGGTCATATCTTTGGTCCCACCTGCCAGTCAAGGACTGCAGCAAAGGGCTTGGGTTTGCCGATCACGAAGAGACCCTCTCCACATGACAGCCGTGCAATGGAATCAAAAGCATTTCAGAAACTGAACCTATTGTAACGAATTCGGTTTAAGTTCGATAAAGGAATCATTCCTCAATTGAAAATTATCGATTATATGCAGACCTTCTGTTTTTAACGACTTCCTCAATGAGATGCGCCGCCTTTGGCGCGCCGCCGTATTCTTTGAGTTTGGCGCTGATGCGGCGTGCATTTTCCTTGTATGAAGGCCCAGACAGTACCTTGTGTATTTTGGCTTTCAGTTCCGCAACGTCTATCATCATCTTTTTCCTTGAAGATTCGTATGTTGGTAAAACCACTTCCCCAGCACCTTGCGCAACGATCCTCCGAGCATTGCTTTCGCGCTCAGAGTACGTGGGAACTATCACTGCGGGAGTGCCCACATACAGCCCCGTCTGACACGAGCCGTATCCGCCGTGGTGAATCATCAGGTCGCTTCGTTTCGCTATCGTAATGCCCGGAACAAATGGCTCGAAACGGAAGTTTGGCGGCAAGGGCAACCATGAGCGCGGAATGTCGTGATGCCCCGTCGAAATTACAACTTGAACATCTTCTCCTGCTAATGACTGGATAGCCGCCCGAAGTAAAATCTCACCCTGTCGATTATTGCCTGGATAACGAAGCGCCCCAGGGTAGATCCACACTACAGGTTTGTCGGTTTTCAAATCGGCGACCCATTCGGGGATCCTGGTTTCCGGATTTTGCCAGAGTACGGCTCCTATGTAAGTCACACCTGTGGTGTCCTCAATCGGGTCCAGTTCCGGCATACCAACAACCATTGTCAAATCCCCGACAAAAAGGTCGCCGGTGCTTTTGATTTTCGGGAGTCCATATTCACTTAGAATTTCATTTATGAGCGGGACCGCTGTTGGAATGCCGGAAGGAGGCTCCTTCCAGAAGATGAATCCTGGACTTTTGGGATGCTGATGGGATTGAATGACGGTAATAAACGGCTTCTTGAGAAATTTTGCCGCTATATAGGAGCAGGGATTCCAGAAGTCTACTACGGCATCAGGCCGAGTCGATTCTATTATTTCGGTCAAGGCGGCAACTTGGGTACGAATGAAATCAGCGTTACCGAGGAAGAGTGCATGGAAGTCCTCTACATTCCATAACTCGGTTCCCCTGAATTTCATAAATCCTCGGACAAAGCTAGCCACCATCTTTATATTTCTTAGAGTTTTTCTTCCACCGATAAGTCGAAAAATGCTGTTGTGGGGGAAGCAATAAGCAGGATCCGCCGGAAGACGGTTCTTGAATCCCCCATCGCGAATCAGCATTTGTGGGCCCCTTGCTGGATGGCAGAAGAAAACCTCGTGGCCTCGCCCAGTTAATTCAGCGGCAATCGGCAAAGAGCGGGTGAGCAGGCCAAAGTCATTGGATGGCAGGACGGTGAACAAGAATCTGCTCATACCTTGCCTTTCTCCGATGCGACATGTTTTTGGGCTAGATACTCTTCAATGAGCTGTGCCGCTTTCGGTGCACCGCCGTATTCTCTGAGTTTTGCGCTGACGCGCAGGGCATTTTCTTTGTATGAAGGAGTCGACAGCACTTTCCGCACCTTGGCAGCCAGCTCCGAAGCATCAACTTTCTTATTGGTTCCCGACGGATCGGATGTCGGCAAAACAATTTCACCGGCGCCTTGTTGCAGAACCCTGCGCGCATTGCTTTCACGCTCTGACATAGTGGGGATGATCACCTGCGGAATGCCCATGTAGAGCCCGGTCTGGCAGGAGCCGTATCCTCCATGATGGATCATCAAGTCGCTTCTTCTCGCCATGTCGAGGCCGGGCACAAACGGCTCGAAGTGAAAATTGGGCGGCAGCGGCGAATAAGCTTTCGGCAGGTCCTGATGCCCGGTCGTGAGGACCACCTGAAGGTTTTCTTTTGCCAGCGCCTTAACGGATGACTGCAGCACAACCTCGGAATCGGCTGAAGTTTGCCTGCTGCCCGCATACCGGAACCTTCCCGTATATATCCACACTACCGGCCTGTCGGTTCCCAATTTAGTTATGGCCTCCGACAAGCGGGCTCTCTGATTCTGCCAGAGTATCGCCCCGATGTAGTTCACATCATCCGCCGCAATTGGGTCGAGTTCAGGCATCCCAACAACCAGAGTCAGATCCCCCAGCATCAGATCAAAAAAACCTTTAATCGGTGGCGATCCATGTTGGGTCAAAATATCATTCAAAATGGATATGGAAATCTGGGGATCGGCAGGATGATCTTTCCACCAGATGAGCCCAGGGCTTTGTGGATGCGCTTGCGACTGAAGAACGACAATCACAGGCTTTTTTAAAATTCGAGCGGCGATGCATGCCCATGGACTGAAGTTGTCGACAATCGCGTCTGCTTTGTAGGATTTGATCATTTTAATGAATGAGGCAACGTGGGCGCGGGTAAATTCCTCATCAGTAAGAAGGAGGAAATCATCAAGGCTGAAATCCTCGGTGTTCTCCTTACATGATCTTCCTTTCGAGGCAGCTCGCATAATTCCGGCCATAACCTTCAAAGTGCGCAAGGGTCTTCCCTTTGCAAGGACACGGCAAAGGCCTCTCATGGTCGGATCCGGCAGGAGGTAATACAGCGGCTCATCGGGCAGCAGATTCTGAAACCCTTCCTCTGCTATTACGATCTGAGGCCCACTGGCCGGATGACAGAAAGCGACCTCGTGCCCTCGATTCTTCAATTCGCGCGCGATGGGAAGGGAACGGGTCAGCAAGCCAAAATCATTTGTGGGACCAACCGTAATCAGGAATTTGCTCATGCAAAGTCCTCAATCCGGGAAAAGGGACTACTTTTTCAGCGCCCGTGCCCAGTTAGTGACAACAGTGATAGGAGATATGGCGTCTTCGTCGGCGATGACGTTGATCAGAAAGCGCCTGCCGTTTGGTGCAACGGCATATTGATGTTTCTGCCGGACAGTTGTTCCGCCGAACACGATTCGCGTATCGAACAGTGGGGTCGGAGTGCCGGCTTTCAGGTTTTGGCCCGCACTCCGAATCGGCACGGACATCAGCCGGCCGTCGGGGGCAAGAAAAAATATTTCTTTGCCGTCGCGGCGCCATCGCGGCGCAATCCCGCCTCCAATCGAAACCATCCACTTGCCGCCGGGGCCTGAAAACGCCTGCACATAAACCTCGACTCGCCCCGACTCATCGGACTGATAGGCAACCCATTGGCCATCCGGAGAAAACTGTCCGTTATCCGATTCGAAGCTTGTGCAGATAAATGGAACCGCCTTGCGCTCTCCTTCCAGAGGAAGCACCCAAAGGTCGATGCCGGTTTTCGGATCCATTCGCGCAAACAGAAGGAACCGACCGTCGGGCGACCAATCCAGCGGAAAGTCGTTGAGGGAGGACTCCAGCAGCAACTCGTCACTGCCTGCACCACTTGAAGCCTTCCGGTATAGGTTGGCAACTCCCTGATTGGCTGAACTGAAGGCGATCCAATTCCCATCAGGTGACCACACCGGATTGCCGCTGAATCCGGCCCGGAATGTGAACCGTATTGGAACGCCTCTTGCCGTTTCCGTTACCCATATGTCTCTATTGCCGTGAACAGCGCGCCCCACCGCCACCCTTTGGCCATCGGGTGAAATCTCCGGATATAAAAGATTATTGCTATCGGGCATCCCCAGTTTACCGACCTCATTGCCGGCCCGGTCGAACCAGGCAAGTTGTCGTAGGCCGGGCCCTCCGCTCTTCCTGTATGCGAGTATGCCTGTCTCTGAAATCGAAAAGAGACCCAGACCCATAGCAGAGATGGATGCGAGGGAGTCCGCGACTTGAACCGGCTCACCAGATAGGTCGCCGCTGGATGAATTGAAGCGTTGCGCAAAGAGAATGCCCTGCCGAGTGTAAAGCAAGTATCCGGGCAGTGCATAAGCTGCTGCCTCCCCCACGACTAATCTCCTCGAAGCGGCCGAGTCCAGTGAGCCCAGGTAAATTCCGAACTCTGCCCCCCAGGAAGAGAACAGGATCTGACGGCCGTCCGGCAGGAAATGCGGAAAAGAGTGTTGCATCTGAAGCGGCGGATCAACCCGAGTCACCACAAACGATTCGCCGCCCGAGGCAGGCACGCGATAAAGAGGAGTGCCCACAGCCGGAGAAAACACAATGACGCCTTCGCGATTCCATGTCCCTCCTGAGCCGTGCAGCGCATTGGCCACGACTTGAGGCAGGCCACCGGCGACATCGATCCGCTTCAGCTTTCCCTCGGCGAAAAATCCGATCGAGCGGCTGTCAGGAGACCAGAACGGATTCCTTGCTCCTTCGGTTCCGGCAAGCGGCCTTGCGGCAGTCTGATCGAGCGGGCGCAGCCAGAGCTTCTGCTGGCCTTCACTCAATCCAACAAACGCCAGATAAAGACCATCGGGCGAAATGGCTACCGATGTCAGATCGGCAGTCGGGGGGGTCGAGACTTCGAAGCGTATCACCGGGCTTTCGGCCGAGATAATCTCCGACGCAGTCACCGGATTGCTCAGATATTCGTCAATTGCGATGCGGGCTTCTCCGATGGCTTGAAGCCGCTGTTTGCGATCTCTTGTCAGGCAGCGGCGCAGCAATGCCCTCAGGCTTGCAGGAATGTCTTTGGGGAGCAGATCCCAATCGACATCTGCGCGCAGAACCGCGGCAAGCGTGTCTGATATTGTCTCGCCCGTGAAAAGCCTTTTGCCCGAGAGCATTTCAAAGAACACCACACCAAACGACCAGATATCGCAGCGCCTGTCCACTCCGGATCCACGAGCCTGCTCGGGAGCCATGTAGGCCGCTGTTCCGAGGATGATCCCCCCTTTGGTGGCCGCCATGCTCAGCGTCGGTGAATCTGGTGTGTAGGTCTCTGAAGCTTCGCCTTCCAGAGCTTTTGCCAGGCCAAAATCCAATACCTTGACGTTTCCTTCGGGCGCCACTTTGATATTGGCTGGCTTCAGGTCACGATGGATGATCCCTTTGTCGTGCGCCGCTTCGAGCGCCTCGACGATTTGCCGCGCGATGGAGAGCGCATCCCCCAGTTGGATTGGACCGCGGCTGATGCGTTCTGCGAGAGTCGGTCCTTCTGCCAACTCCATTATGAGAGCGTGCAGATTGTCGTTTTCTTCCAGTCCATAAATGGCGGCGATGTTCGAATGATTAAGGGAAGCAAGCAGCAGAGCCTCTCGCTTGAAACGCGCCATACGCTCTGCGTTTTTAGCGAACTCTTCAGGCAACACCTTGATCGCCACATTACGCCCGAGTTTCTGGTCCTTGGCTTGATAAACCTCTCCCATGCCGCCCTTGCCGAGCTGGCTAGTGATCTCGTAATGTGCGAGTGTCTTGCCGACCATGGACATGCCTATCTCCGATCAGAGCATGCTGGTTGCTGGTATCCAGCGAATTATTGGGCTGATTATATAGGGCTGGTACTGCTGTCGAAAGCGAAATCCGAGAGGAACGGTCTGCGGCCTGAGCGTATACATGGCCTGAACTACTCGACTCTTCAGTCTCACTCAATGAATTCAAAGTTATGGCACACGTAAATATCTTCCGGCAGAGCCGGAGGCTTTAGCCCATGAGCCGCTCAAAGCGGCTTGAGCAGTATCATCGGGGTCGGTATCGGAATCGGGGTCGCAATCGGATTCGGTATCGATGAGGCTTTTCGCCTCCCGATTTCCGACTGCGACCCCGATTCCGATACCGACCCCGATCGATTTGGTGATGCCGGACTGGTTATTTCTAATTCGAAACAAAAATTCCGGAAATCTTCCGCTAATAACTCCTGCACCTGGCAAACTTAAGATGCCTCCTGGGCAAAGCCGGGGGACCTCCCAACGGATTAGCTGTTGGTAAACGCTTCTCACAAAAAGAATCCTTGGGGAGTCCCCTACGGGCCTCATTACAAGCGTGTAATGCGTATTCCTACGTCAGCAGATGGTTATATTTTTTCATAGCGTGTGCCGGAAAGGGACACCAAATTTCAAAACTTGGCGGGAGCTATTAACCCGACACGGCCTATTTTTCGCTTTGTTTTGTGGTGAGCCCGTTTTGTCCGGTCCATGATTCGGCTCCTCTCAATCCTGAAACCAACACCGGATTCAGGGCGACGGAAAAATGACTCGACCGGTGTTGAACATATTTCCTTGCATGGGAAATTTATCCGGATTATATTCCATCCAATGAAAATAAAAAAAAGACTGCTCGAACTGAATTTACCTCGCGGGAAATCGGCTTTTCTCTGGGGACCGCGCAAAGTCGGTAAAACCTACTGGATCTCCCACACTCAATCCGGCGCCGAAATTATCGATTTATTAAAGTCTGACGTTGTGACGGAATATATTTCTCGACCGGCTCTGTTGAGAGAGCGTTACCAGAATCATAGAGGCCTGATCATCATAGACGAGGTGCAAAAAGCGCCGGCAATATTGGATGAGGTCCACTGGCTCATTGAAAATAAAGGTTTATCGTTCCTATTGACCGGATCCAGCGCGCGCAAATTGCGTAGGGGGCATGCAAACCTTCTGGGGGGGAGAGCCTGGCGCAGGACGATGACGCCTCTTTCTTATATGGAAACCTCCGACTTCAATCTGGAAAAAGTGATGGTTTCAGGGCTATTGCCGCCTCACTTTCTTTCGCCCGATCCCATTGAGGACTTGCGGTCTTACATTGCCGATTATCTCAAAGAGGAAATAATTGCGGAAGCCCTGACACAAAACATTCCGGCATTCAGCGAATTTCTGCGGGTGGCGGCCGTCACTTCGAGCGAGCTGATCAATTATGTGAATATCGCGCGGGAAACAGGCGTTTCGCACAAGGTGATCCGGACCTATTTTGACATCCTCGAAGATACCTATTTGGGCTTTAGAATTCCACCTTGGAAAAAATCCAGGAATCGCCGCATGATTGTGACTGAAAAGTTTTACCTGTTTGATGTGGGTGTGGCGAACTATCTGGCCAGGCACAAGCCCAGGATCGGAAGTCCGGAATTCGGGAAAGCTTTTGAGCATTACATTCTTATGGAATTGAAAGCGTATCAGGCGTATCGAAAACCCGATATGCCGATTGCTTTCTGGCGGACATCCACCGGACGAGAAGTTGATTTTATTCTGGGGGACAAGGACCTTGCCGTTGAAATCAAAGGGTCGATGCGCATTCACGAAGGAGATATACGTTCACTGCAGGCGCTGTTGGATGACGGGCCCCTTAAAAAGGCCTGTATTGTTTCCCTGGAAAGACAGCCCAGACAACTCACCAAAAATATTGAGGCAATCCCCTGGCAAATTTTCGTCGAGCGCCTATGGCAGGATAATCTTTCAATCGGAGATTAAGATAATCCTGCCAATCCAAAGACAGCCGGCAATAAAATTGCCTTGCGCATTTGAAAGATCCTCCTGATAGGAAATTGCCTAATTGCTCGGGACAAAATTCCGGCTCAATGCTTCAACAGCGGGCCGGTTGCAGTATGCCGCGCCCGTTCATATTGGGTCGACTTCCGCAGTTTGAGGCTGTCCTTCAGTATGCATAGTGTCCGCAGAAATTGGTTTTATGAGGGCGCCGCCGCGCGGGTGGCTCTAAATACGCCGAGTCATTTTCCTCGGCCAAAACTAGGTCCCATGGCCCAACCGTCACCTGCTGCCCGTCTGTGAGGGTGCTTTTGGTCATCGGGAAGCATGATTCATCTCCGAAAAAGCTGCAACGTGGCATCAGAGACAGCTCTTCCACGTCGACAGCCGGTGCAATGCAATCAAAAGCATTTCACATTTCAGAAGTGGACCTATTGTAATGAAATTGGACCAGGTCGGATTCAGCAGATGATCATCTTTTTTCGTAGCGCGTGCCGAAAATGGACACCAAGAAAAAATGAAGGCTATAAGCTATTGAAAATAATGCAGAAATAATTATGGCTGGGAGACAGGGATTCGAACCCCGATCAGATGGTCCAGAGCCACCCGTCTTACCATTAGACGATCTCCCAGCGCTGGGGCTCATTTTAGAAAAATGCCCGCGCAGATTCAAGGCTAAACGCGGAATACCCCATAAATCGCCCGAAGATTAAACGATGTCACATTCACAATTTTCACAGGTTACAGGCTGCAGATTTCAAGTTGCAGGTCCTGGGTTGCGGGCAATCCGCTATCGAGAATTGGGAATCGAGAATCTGAAATCCTGCGTCCCGGCGTTCCCCTGCGCGGGCCGGTTCAAACCGCTTAAAAGAAATGCATTCGGCACTCCGAATTCTTTGACGCTTCTATATGAACTGTGCTTAAATATGCCTTCCGGATTGACGGCTCGAAGTTTTCGTCAAGCCCAAAAGCAAGCGCAGTCTAGAATGCGTATCTCGCGCAACTGCAGGATTTCGAGCCTCACATCGTTGAATTGTCAGGATTTGCCCGACCGCTCGTTTGAACCGGGGCGGTGGCGCGGATGATGTGTTGGAGTGAAACTTTTGGCGTGAAAACGCTGCTTTACCAGTGGACTTGGTTCAGGCAATCATCAGCAAAATCGTTGAGTTGGAGAAGGGGGTTTAATAATCCATGAAATGCCATCCTAAAATGCTCCTCTTTGCAGCATTGCTGCTTGCAGCCGCATTTTTCCCGAACGCCGGGATCGCTTTCGCCGCGGTGGAAGCGGCGCAGAACAAGCCCGCTGACGAGGAAAAGGAAACGGAATACGGCGAAGACGAATACAACGCCTATGATGCGGCCAGCAAGGAACCCGACTTCAGCAAACGCGGGGATATGCTGCTCGCGTTCATCGACAAATATCCGAAATCTTCCCTCATGTCCTATATCAAACCGGCTTACGAGAATTTGCTGCACGAGTGCTCTCAGGCAAAGCAATTCAACCTGTTGGGACCTCTAGCCGAGAAATGGCTCAAATTGAATCCCGGAAATATCCAGACCCTGGCCTACATCGCCGAAGCGGCAGAGAAGCTTGGGCAAGACCAGAAATGCGTCGACACGCTGGAAGCGATCTACAAAATAGAACCCTCGGGCGCGATGGCCGTGAACATACTTCAGACATACAGAAAAATCAAAAACCAGGCCAAAATAAGCGAGTGGACGGAAAAGATTTTCAAAATGCCCGAGTACGATGCCGATTTCGGATTGCGCTACGAATTCGTGACGCGATACATGCAGGAAAAGAATACCCTTAAGGCGGCCGAATACGCCCGGCTGACGCTCAAGTCGGCCGACCTGGTCAAGGACCCCAGCAAGGACGTCCAGGATCAAATCCGCAAGGTGCGCTATGCGTGCTTCCTCGTGATCGGCACGAGCCTCTATGAAGACGGGAAGTTTGCCGAAGCCATCAAAAATCTGCAGCAGTCTCTGCAATTCGAAAAGCACGGAGAACCCTACTACTACATCGGAATGTGCCAGTGGAAGCAGGACCAGATAGAGGAAGCCCTGCTTTCATTCGCCCGCGCCGAACTGCAGGGAGGAGAGATCGCACCACAGGCTAAGGAAAAAGTGGAGCAGCTTTACAAGGCGCTTCACAACAACACGACGATTGGAATCGAGAAGATCTACAAGAAAGCCAAAGGCGAGTAGACGCAGCAGCCCGAAAACTAATGGATCGAGGAGCGGTGTTTGGCTGCGTTGAGGCGGGATATCGCCCTTAGCAGGGCCAGTTCTGCGCGGCGGAAATCGACGTTGGTATCCTTCGAGTTCAGGATTCTTTCCGCGCGCATCTTTGCCTCTTCCGCCCGCTTGACATCGATGTCCGAAGCCAGTTCCCCGGTCTGGGCCAGAACCACCACGCGGTCCGGAAGCACCTCCACAAACCCCCAGGAACAGAAAAGAAAATCACTCCGATCCCCGCTCTTATAACTGATTTCGCCGATCCCCAGTTCGCCCAGCAGCGGGGCGTGTCCCGGCAGAATCCCCAGACACCCCACGGTGGACGGCACAGTGACTTCGTCCACCGCGCCGCTGAACAGCTGTTTCTCCGGCGTAACGACCTCAAGATGTATTTTCTCAGGCAAAGGCATATCTCTATTCCAGATTTCAGATTCCAGATTCCTGATCCCTGGTCCCAGTCTGGAATCAGGGATTTGGAATCTGGAATCGATGATTACGCTGCTGCGATCTGTTTGGCTTTTTCCAAAACCTCGTCGATACCGCCCACCATGTAAAAGGCCTGCTCGGGAATCTGGTCGTACTTTCCCTCGCAGATCCCGCGGAAGCTTTCTATGCTCTCTTTGATCGGGAGATATTTCCCCGGGATGCCTGTAAACTGCTCCGCCACGAAAAAGGGCTGTGACAGGAACTTCTGAATCTTTCGGGCCCGGCTGACGGTGAGTTTGTCATCTTCGCCCAATTCGTCAATCCCGAGAATCGCAATGATGTCCTGAAGGTCTTTGTAGCGCTGAAGAATGCGTTTCACTTCCCGCGCCACGCTGTAGTGGTCTTCCCCGATCACCCTGGGATCGAGAATTCTCGATGTGGACGACAACGGATCCACGGCCGGGTAAATCCCGAGTTCCACGATCCTCCGTTCCAGGTTCGTGGTCGCATCGAGGTGTGCAAACGTCGTCGCCGGCGCCGGATCGGTGTAATCGTCCGCAGGGACGTAAATCGCCTGGATGGACGTGATCGAGCCCTGTTTCGTGGAAGTGATGCGTTCCTGCAATTCTCCCATTTCGGTAGCCAGGTTGGGCTGATATCCGACCGCCGACGGCATTCGGCCGAGGAGCGCGGACACCTCGGATCCCGCCTGGGTAAAACGGAAAATGTTGTCGATGAACAGGAGCACGTCCTGGTGCTCTTCATCGCGAAAGTACTCGGCCACGGTCAAACCGGTCAGCCCAACCCGCAACCGGGCGCCGGGCGGTTCGGTCATCTGCCCGTAAATCAACGCCGCTTTTTCGATCACGCCGGATTCCTTCATGTCCAGCCAGAGGTCGTTGCCTTCGCGCGTGCGCTCTCCCACTCCGGAGAATACGGAGAACCCGCCGTGGTGCGTGGCGATCCTGTGAATCATTTCCATGATAACGACGGTTTTGCCGACTCCGGCGCCCCCGAACAGGCCGATCTTCCCTCCCAGCACATAGGGTTCCAGCAGATCGATGACCTTGATACCAGTCTCGAGCATTTTTGTCTCGGTGCTTTGATCCTCGAAACTCGGCGCCGGGCGGTGGATGGGATAGGTCTTGGTGGCTTTTATCTCGCCGAGTTCATCGACCGGTTTGCCGATCACGTTCATGACCCGCCCGAGAGTCTCCCGTCCCACCGGGACGCTGATGGGCTGTCCTGAATCCACGGCTTTCATGCCGCGCACCATGCCGTCGGTCGGCTGCATGCTGACACAGCGCACGCGATTCTCTCCCAGGTGCTGCTGAACCTCGGTAGTAACGCGGATAGTCTGTCCGCCGGCCTCGCCCTCGATGAGGACGCTGTTGTAGATCGAGGGGAGATGCTTCTCTTCAAACTCGCAGTCGACCACAGGACCGATAATCTGTACGACCTTCCCAATTTTTTCCATTAACTTTCTCCTGCCATCAATCGAATTACGAATGACGAATGCGGTTTATTTCAATTCGTAATTCGTCATTCGTAATTCGTCATTCGGTAGAGGCCGCTCCGCTGACAACCTCGATCAGCTCCTTGGTAATACTTGCCTGGCGCACTTTGTTCGCATACAGAGTGAGGTTTTCGATCATCTCCTCCGCGTTGTTGGTCGCTGCCTCCATTGCCGTCATGCGCGCCCCCTGCTCCGAGGCCGCGGCTTCAAGAAGCGCGCGAAATACCTGGGCTTCCACATGCCTGGGCAGCAGGTTTGCGAAAATCTTTTCAGGCGGCTCGTCGTATAGATACTCCTGATTGTTCGCATCTCCCGCGTGATCGAGACGCTGGATCGGGAGCAGCGGCTCCACGACGATGCGCTGCTGCACGACCGATTTGAACTCGTTGTAGACGAGCCAGATCTGGTCTTTCCTGCCACTCACGAATTCCTCGATCAGATCTTTCGCGATGGCGGCGGCGTCCGCGAAGCTTGGTTTTTGCAGAACGCCGACCGCTTCAGAGCGCACGGCGTATGGCCGGCGCCGGAAAAAGTCGCGCGCGCGTTTCCCGAGGATGCTCAGTTCCAGCGTGTGGCCGGAATGCTGGTTCAGAAACTCCAGGGCGTGCCGGATGATGTTCGTATTGTAGGCGCCGCACAGTCCCCGGTCGGCCGTGATGACCACCAACTCGATCTTGTCGTCCCCGCGCCTCGCGAGCAACGGATGCGCCTGCTCGGGAACACGCGTGGCGAGACTGTTGAGCACGGCGATCATCTGCCTCGCGTAGGGACGCGCCGAGACGACACGGTCCTGCGCCTTGCGCAGCCTTGCCGCCGAGACAAATTTCATTGCCCGGGTGATCTGCTGGATGCTTTTGGCGCTGCGGATGCGCCTCCGGATATCGCGTATGTTCGGCATATTTTAATCGGCCAGATCAGGCTGCGCTACTCGCAGCCGTATATGTTTCCTTGAACTCCTTCAGCGCGTCGAGAAGCTCCTGCCGCAGCGCGTCGCTCAGCGCCTTTTCAGCCGAGAGCTTTTGCAGCAAGGGTGCCTTCGTCGTTTCCATGAAGCGGGACAATTCCTTCAAGAAGGACTGGATCGCGCTTACCTTCATGCTGTCGGTGAATCCCTGGGTCCCGGCAAAGATGGCAATGACCTGATGCAGGACGCCGAGCGGTTCGTACTGATTTTGTTTCAGAATTTCGGTCAGCCGTTCCCCGCGCGCCAGCTGAGCCTGCGTCGCCTTGTCCAGATCCGATCCGAACTGTGCGAATGCCGCCAGCTCGCGATACTGCGCCAGCTCGAGGCGCAGCGTGCCGGCAACCTGCTTCATGGCTTTGATCTGTGCATTGCCGCCCACGCGACTGACGGAGTTGCCGACATGAATGGCCGGGCGAATGCCGCCGTGGAACAGGTCCGACTCCAGGAAGATCTGCCCGTCCGTAATCGAGATAACGTTTGTGGGGATATAGCCCGAAATGTCTCCTGCCTGAGTTTCGATGATCGGGAGCGCCGTGAGCGATCCACCGCCTTTCTCGGCGTTCATTTTCGCTGCACGCTCCAGCAATCGGGAGTGCAGGTAGAACACGTCGCCCGGGTAGGCCTCGCGCCCCGGCGGACGCCGCAGGAGCAGAGAAATTTCGCGGTATGCCGCTGCATGTTTTGTAAGATCGTCATAAATCACCAGCGCATGCTGCCCGCGATCGCGGAAGTACTCGCCGATGGAACAGCCCGCATAGGGAGCAATGTACTGCATGGTCGCCGGGTCGGAAGCCGAGGCGGAGACGACGACCGTTTTATCCATCACTTCATAGTCGGTCAGTGTCTTGACGACCTGCGCAACCGTGGAACGCTTCTGGCCGATCGCCACGTAGATGCAGATGACGTCCGTGTTTTTCTGATTGATGATAGCGTCGATTGCGATCGCCGTTTTCCCCGTCTGCCGGTCGCCGATGATCAGCTCGCGCTGGCCGCGACCGATCGGGATCATCGAATCGATCGCTTTCAATCCGGTCTGCAGAGGCTCTTTTACCGGCTGCCGGTCGACGACCCCGGGAGCGATGCGTTCGATGGTGGCGTATTCGCTCGTGTTGATCGGGCCGCGCTCATCGATCGGTTCGCCCAAAGCATTGACGACGCGGCCGACCATCGCCTGCCCCACGGGAACGGACATGAT
This sequence comes from Acidobacteriota bacterium, assembly GCA_035506515.1. Lineage (GTDB taxonomy): Bacteria > Acidobacteriota > UBA6911 > UBA6911 > UBA6911 > UBA6911. Next base: position 12,343 of record DATJPG010000194.1, on the reverse strand, counting down.
GCGCTTGCTGCGCTGCACCACATCCCCTTCGCTGATCAGGGTGTATTCACCGAACAGCACGGCTCCGACATTGTCCTCTTCCAGGTTGAGCGCAATGCCTTTCACTCCCTGCGGAAAATCGAGGAGCTCTCCGGCCATCACGTTATCCAGGCCGTGAATGCGGGCGATGCCGTCCCCTACGGAAATCACCGTCCCGACTTCATTCACTACCATGCCCGCCTGGAAGTCCCGGATCTGTTCTCTTAGGATCTTGCTTATTTCATCAGCTCTAATCTGCATGCTTTGTTTCCCTCGTTTAGCGCGACACTCAATACTTCTCCGTGAGGCGCCGTTTCATCTCCGACAACTGCGTCCGGATCGATCCGTCGAAAATCGTGCTGCCCATCTGCACCACCACTCCGCCCAGGAGATTTGCGTCGGTCTGCGATTCGATCTGCACGAACTTGCCCGTCATCCCGGCAAGCTTCTCCTCCAGGGCCTTCAGTTGCTCCTGGGAAAGGGGCGATGCCGCCGTCACCTGGGCGGAAACGATTCCTTTGCGATCGTTCATCGCTTTCAAGTATCCATCCGCGATCTGCTGAAAGTATCGGATTCGATGGTGCTGCAGCAGGATCCGCAGGAAATTGGATGTGATCGTGTTCACAGGATACTTTGCCATCAGCTCCGCGAGCAATTTTTCCTTCGTCTCTCTCGGGATGGAAGGCGCGTGGAATACGTCCAGCAGGTCGGGGACGGCGCGGAAGATTTCCGCGAAGCTCTGAAGATCTTCCCAAACAGTCTGCTGCAGGTTCCCTTCAAAGGCGATTTCCGCCAGCGACCGGGAGTATCGTCCGAGAATTGCAGAAGGTATCACGGCTTGCCTCCCAGCTTCGAGACGAAGCGATTCAACAGCCGCTCATGGTCGGCGGCGGATATTTCGCTCTGTATTTTTTCTTCCGCCAGCCGCACCGAAAGCTCCGCGGCATGAAGCTTCAGCTCCTGTTGCGCCGTGCGTGTCATTCCCTCAATCTCCTGCCTGGAACGCTCGACGATCTTTTCCGCATCAGCTTCCGCCTGGGCAAGCATCCTTCCGTACTCCTCCTGAGCCACTTTCTCCGCCGTGCTCGCGATCTCCTTAAGCTCGTCATCCAGCCTGCTCATGCGGGACTGGACCTCGGCCAGCCTGGCTTCCGCTTCGGCCCGCGCTTTCTGTGCCTCGGCGAGCTGTTCTCGAATGGAATCCGACCGACTGGCCAAAAAATTGGATAGCGGCTTGCGGGTGAGCAGAATCAGGACTGCAACAACCAGGAGCAGGTTGAATACGCGACCGACACTGAGCCAGGCTCCCCACGGTTCGCTTTCTTCTGCCGCAAGGGCCGTTGCCGGAAATGCAGCGGAACCGGCAATCGCCAGGAATGCGGCTGAGATGAATAAGCGGGGCTTTCGAACATTCATTGAACGGTCACCAGAATTAGAAAAGCATTCAAGACTAAAGGCACGCGAAAAAAGATATCGATCGAGTCAGCGGGATTCGGGTTCCAGCGCCGGCCTGTCAAGAACGGTCGAGGTAATCCTCTGAGCTATATCCTGAGCATCCAGAGTCAGCTGATGCTTCGCGGATTCGACCTGGGATTGCATTGAAGCGCGGGAGTCTTGAATCAACTTCTCCGCATCGGCGCGGGATTGCGCCAGCACTTCCGCGCGCCTTTTCTGAGCCTCGGCCCGAAGCTGTTCCTGACGGCGATATCCTTCCATCCGGGCATTTTTAATGGTTGATTGATAGTTCTCGAACAAGCTTGAGTGATGCTTCAATTCCTCTTGCGCCTGGTTCACCAGACCCGTCGTTCGGCTTTCCCTGTCCGCCAGAACTTTCTGAAGCGGCTTGTAAAGGAGTTTATTGAGACCGAAAATCAGCAGGAGAAATATAATGATTGCCGGAATTATGGAACTATCCAGATTTATCATCCGCTCGCCCGATACTCCAATTACTTCGCGTAAAGACACTTATGCGTTAAGAGCGTGCAAATTACCATAGGATTGAAGGCACGTCAAGATTTTTTGCCGCACAAAAAACCCGTATAACTAGAAGGATCAATACATTAGCTCAATACACGCGATTGAATTTCGGTGACAGGCGCCATAACCCCCAAATTATCGGCGAAGTTCCGGCATCCAAACTGCCTCATGTAATTTGGAGGTTATGGCGCCTGTCACCGAAATTCCTATGATATATTGGCTAAATGGTTGGACAGATTGTGTGGCTTGTCCTCATGGGTGCCTTTCAGGAGTGTGTCTGGATCGCCATCCGCTTCCTTGGCCCCCTCCGCGAACACACGGGCTGCTTCCTAATCCTGATACTGCTGGCGATCATTCCCTACCTTTGGATTTTCTTTCGCATTCCCATCAGGACCCGAAATGCCGCATGGATTATCATAGGATTTGCGTTCTTGTTCCGCTTGACAGCGCTCCTTTCTCCCCCTTCTCAAAGCGAGGATGTGTACCGCTACATCTGGGATGCCCGGATAGCCACGATGGGCATCAATCCCTACGCACATCCTCCGAATGCCCCGGAGCTCGAAAGAGAGCGTGACGAGCGGGTGTACCCGATGATCAATTCAAAGCCCTATGTCACGGCCTATCCTCCGGTTTCGCAGGTCCTATTCCGGATCTCCTTTGGGCTCTTCGGCGACAACGTGCTTGCCATGAAAACGGTTTTCAGCCTGCTTGAGTTTCTTGCCCTGCTCGTCGCCTGGAAACTGCTGATTCTGTGGAAAAAAAACTTTCAGCCGCTGATCCTGGTGGCATGGAACCCTTTTTTTATTTTTGAGTTTTCGCACTCGGGACACTCCGACAGCGCGATGATGTTTTTCATTCTGCTTGCGGTTTATCTGCTCGCCCGCGACAAAAAGTGTCTGGCAACGGTCAGCTACGCCGTGGCTGTCCTGGCCAAGCTTCATCCCGCGCTCTGGTTCCCGTTGTTTCTTCGGCGCACGGGCTGGAAGCCCATGATCGCCGGAGTAGCGGCCGGGTTCGCACTGATGCTGGCGTATTTCGATCCGGATTCGCTGCTGCGCTATGGGAAATCGCTGGGTTTGTACTTCCGCCTCTTCGAGTTCAACGCCAGCGTCCATTACCTGATGCGTTTTTGGGGGCGCTGGGCATTTAACGCCGGGTGGGACAAAGTCATCGGCCCCTATCTCGGCGCGTTGTTGCTCATCATCGCTGCTCTGATCTTCTTGAAATTTCCGGTTCGCAACGCGCGCGATGTTTTACACGCCGGGTTCTGGCTCATGACAGCCGATCTGTGCCTCGCCACGACGGTGCATCCCTGGTACATCTCCTGGGCGGCCGTCGCCCTGCCTTTCTTCCCGTACGCCTTCATGGTGTATTGGACGTGTGCCTGCTTTCTCTCTTACATTGCATATTCCTATCACCCGGTATACGAACCGGCGTGGGTGTTGCTGCTGGAATATCTCCCTGTCTATGGCCTCATGGGATGGGAAATCTGGAAGCGCCGCCCTCTTCTCTTGAACTGGCTTGAACGGAGAAACTCGTGAGCAAACGCAGAGCATTCCTGGAGTTGCTGCTGAAAGATGAGATTGTGGAAGGGCAACCGGAGCATTCGGTTTTTTCGCGCAAAGCGAAAACGGGGCTTCAGGATGTACTGGAAGTATTGCAGCGGGCCGCCAGGGATCCTAAAATCGTCGCACTGTCTCTTGCGCTCGACAACCTTTCTGCGGGATGGGCGCGGCTGAGTGATTTGCGCCGGGCCCTGGTTCGCTTCCGGAAGAGCGGCAAGCCGGTTTACTGCTGCATCCAGGACGGCGGCAACGCAGAGTATTATCTGGCCAGCGCCTGCGACTGGATCTGCATGCCGCCGGCCTCACACTTAAACCTGGTGGGGCTCGCCGCGGAGGTTTTCTTCCTGCGGGATGTTCTGGACCGTTTCGGTATCGAAGCGCAGCTTCAGGCCGTCGGGGAGTACAAATCCGCAGCAGAAATGTTCACGCGCACGGGGATGTCGCAGCCGGCGCGCGAGCAGGTGGATCAATTGCTGGACGACCACTACGAGGAACTATGCGGCGCGATCCGGGGCCGAGGGTTCACCCGCGAAGAGGTCACACAGAGAATTGATTCCGGACCATACACTGCCAGAGAAGCGTTGGGCCAAAAGCTTCTGGACGGGATTTGTTACCAGGATGAAGTCGGGGACAAGCTGAAAGAGAAGCTCGGGGAGAAGATCCGTTCGGTGCCGGCGGACAAGTACTTCAGGACGGACGGTTTTATCAAACTCCTGCTTACATTTCGCCGCCCGCGCATTGCGGTGATCAACGTAGCGGGGCACATCGACTCCGGCGAAAGCCGGCGGAACCAGGCGGGCCGCCCCATCACGGGCGCAGACACGATCGTGGGGTTTCTGGATCACGCGAAGCAGTCGCGCCGCGTGAAAGCCATCGTCCTGCGCATCGATTCTCCCGGCGGGTCCGGACTCGCTTCGGATTTCATCTGGCGCAAGATTTCGCTCGTGAACAAAGCCAAGCCGATCGTCGTCAGTTTCGGGGACGTTGCGGCCTCCGGGGGCTACTACATAGCGGCTCCGGCATCGCACATTGTCGCGGAGTCGACATCCATCACAGGGTCCATCGGCGTGCTTGCGGGGAAATTTGTCGCGCGCGAACTGATGAGCCGCCTTGCGGTCCGCCGCGAATCGCTGCATCGCGGAGCGCACGCGGAGTACGGGTCCTTATTTTCCGAATTCAGCCGGGAGGAGTCCGATCGTTTGCAGCAGCAAATACAGGAATTTTATCGGGAGGATTTTGTCCGCAAAGTTGCCGACGGAAGGAAGCTGGACGACGAAGCCGTGGATCAGGCGGGACGAGGCCGCGTCTGGAGCGGGCTGCGCGCCAAAGAATGCAAACTCGTGGATGAAATCGGCGGTTTTCTCGATGCCGTCCAAAAGGCGCGCGAGCTGGCGCAAATCCCCGGGACTCGAAAGATTCGCGTGGTTCATTATTTCCGGCACAGGAGATTCTGGGAACGGTTTATCCCGGATATCCACACTCCGTTCATAGCCGGCATTTTGCCGGAACCGGCCATCGACGCGGCGGGCATGATACGCCAGTTGGGGAAGCAGTCCATGCTGCTGATCATGCCATTCCAAATCCGCATCCGCTGACATTTTTGGCGTTGAGACGCCAATTTCGGATTCCGGGCTGAGAACGCGAAACGGGAAAACCAAAGCGGCAGCAAGCCGCCTTCAAAGATGTGTCAGGGCTGGCTTCGTTTGAAGATCAGATCCAGGAATTCCATGCGCGTTTCGGCCGAGCGGCGGAAATTTCCGAGCATGGAGCTCGTCACCGCCCGGGAATTCTGCTTTTCGACGCCGCGCATCATCATGCACATGTGCTGTGCCTCAATGACCACGCCGACGCCGAGAGGCTTGATGGTCTCCTCGATGGTCCTGGCGATTTGAGTGGTCAAGCGTTCCTGCACCTGCAATCGCCGGCTGAACATTTCAATTAGACGGGCGATCTTGCTGATGCCGACCACCTTCTTGTCCGGCAGGTAGCCCACGTGGCATTTCCCGAAGAAGGGCAGCATGTGATGCTCGCACATGCTGAAGAAATCGATATTGGATACAATCACCATTTCGTCGTACTGAACGTCGAACAGCGCGTTGTTCAGCAGTTCGACGGGATTTTGCTTGTAGCCGCTCGTGAGAAAACGCAGCGCCTGTTCCACACGGCTCGGAGTCCCCTGCAATCCTTGACGATCCGGATCTTCCCCAAGATCCTCCAGCATCTTACGTATGAGATCCTTCATCACTCCCCCGTGCGGCCCGGCAACGGACCAGGAAAAATTCGAACAGTCTCCGGGAAAAATCGTCGCGGCAAAAGGTTTTTTCCGGATGCCATTGAACGCCAAGAACCCAGTGGTCCCGGCTTGAGTATACAACGGATTCAATCATGCCGTCAGGAGCGCGCGCGGTCACCTCGAGGTTTTTCCCGGCGTGCTCAATGGCCTGGTGATGCGTGCTGTTCACCATCGCATCGGTTCCCCCGGCAATTTGTTCCAGCACCGATCCACTGGAGACATTGACTTTGTGGAAGGCCGCCTCGCCCGATTCCAAACGGTTGTGGCGAACGTCCGTCCCGACAGACTCCGGGATATCTTGAATCAGTGATCCGCCGCAAAACACATTCAGCGACTGGATGCCGAAGCAAACGGCCAAAACGGGAATCCTGCGGCGAAACGCGGATTCCAGCAGCACAAAGTCCATTTTTTCGCGGAGCGGCTGCGCCGCCCCACATCTGGGCGACCGCGCGGCTCCATAAAGCGATGGGTCCACATCGCTATCGTTGCCGGTCAAAAGTATCCCATCCAGTTTCTCCACGACGGGAAGCATCCGTTCGGCCGCGTCGGCTAGCGGAATGATGACAGGCGTGCCGCCGGCTCCGGCGATCGAATCGGAATAATTCCGACTCAAATACTGCAGGTCGCTTCCCGGATCCATCTGCGCCGGCATTCCAATCAACGGGGCATAGCCTTTCATCTTCGGTCCATCCACGAAAATAGGCATTTTACCACAAGGACTGCCAGGGAGCCTGTCCGAGTAATAGGAGGGGCTGAGGATCGGGAATCTCTTCAAGAAGGGCAAGGAATGCTATACACTGAATCAATGGCGTCCAGGAATGGTTTTATGCGTCAGTTTGGCAGGTCCTTCGCCGCTGCCGGACGGGTGATGCTGAAAAATGAAGCACCCCGGGATGCATCAGCGATATCTTATTTCAGCTTGATCGCCCTGTTTCCGGCGATCCTGGTGATCGTTCACCTGGCGGATGCGCTTCCCGGCCGGACGAATCTCCACGGGATCGTTTTGGAAACGATCGTCGACCTGTTTCCCGGATCCGACATATTCCTCCGTTCAAACCTGGATGAGCTGGCCAATCCGTCCATGACCGTCGTCATTTCATGCGCCGTTGTTTTTATCTGGTCCTCATCCTGGATTTTTTCTTTTCTGGAAGGCGGGATCAACCGTGCGTGGGGAACGCCGCACCAGAAGACATTCTGGGAAAGCCGCTTGCGCAGCATCGGATTTATGATGCTGGGCGGATCGAGCCTGCTGACCTCCGCGCTCATTACCGCTAAAGTCAGCAGCGAGCGCGCAAGAGCCGCCGCACAGATCCCGGCATCGACGGAAACCAGCTCGCTGGTCGGCTGGTTCTGGTCTTTTTGCCTGCTGGGCGCGGGGCTTCTGATCGCCGTGCTGGTGTTTGCCATTATATTCAAGTATATCCCTCATCGAAAGGTCTTCTGGAAAGAGGCGTTTTCGGGCGCCGTGGTTTTCGTTGTCATGTGGGAAATCGGCAGCCTCATTTTCGTGATACTCTTTCCCTATTTTGACTATAAGGTGATTTATGGAAGGACAGGCGCCGTCATCACGCTCCTGGTCTGGGTATATACCTCCAACTTGATTTTGCTTTTCGGCGCCAATTTCTCGGCTCAATTGCACAACATACGGATGCAAGGGCCGGCGCCGCGCGCCGGCACGTTCCCCGGGGAAAAGCTCCGCAGTTTTCCCCCGCGCTAGCAACTTTCTGGTCCATGAAACTCAGCGACTTCGATTTCACACTGCCGGAACACCTCATCGCTCAGCATCCCGCTGCGGAGCGAGACCGTTCGAAAATGATGGTCGTGTGGCGCCAGACCGGGGAAAGGGAGCACCGCAGCTTCAACGATCTTCCCGAAATTCTGGGCCCGGAGCATTTCCTGGTCATCAATAACACACGCGTTTTCCCCGCGCGCCTCAGAGCTTCCCGTCCGGGGAAAAACGAAGAAATTGAAATATTGCTTTTGAAGGAGCTGAGCGCCGGGAACTGGCTGGTCCTGGCAAAGCCGGCAAGAAAAACGCCACCAGGACAGGCATTGAAAATAGGGACACTGTCCGCCCGCGTCCTGGAGGCGAAAGAGTCGGGCAGCCGGGTCCTTCAATTCGAATCGGAAGACGATTTGTTCCCGGTTTTTGAACAAATCGGCGAGCCCCCAATTCCTCCCTATATTCACCGCGCCAGGCGCCAGGATCTTTCCGAGGACAAGGTGCGGTATCAGACGGTTTATGCCCGCCACACGGGATCCGTGGCGGCGCCTACGGCCGGGCTGCATTTTACAGACGACGTTTTTCGACGACTAAAGGCCCGCGGAGTCGATGTCTGCGAGATATTGCTTCATGTGGGGTACGGCACATTTCAGCCCGTGCGCTCCGAGGACGTCGTGTCGCACCGAATGGAGCCGGAATATTTCCGCGTGGATGCTTCCACAGCGAATCGAATACGAATCTATAAGGCCGAGGGACGCAGACTGATCGCCGTCGGCACCACGAGCACGCGGTGCCTTGAGTACCTTGCGCGCGAGCAGAATCCGCTCGAACAGCCGGCTTCGGGCTTCTGCAATTTGTTCATTTATCCGGGATTCGATTTCCGGCTCCTGGACGGCCTGATCACGAATTTTCACCTGCCTCAATCTACGCTGTTCATGCTTGTCTGTGCATTTGCCGGCCGCGAGCTGATGCTGGACTGCTATCGGGAAGCTATTTCCCGTAATTACCGGTTTTACAGTTACGGCGACTGCATGCTGATTTTGTAAATCGGCGCTAAATTCTTGATTCTTAGGCACATCTATGGTAAACAGAAGACGTTTCCTGACGAAAATTACAATAATGAAATATCCCTGGAGTGCCGACGTAGTTATTTGTAGTTGCATGTAAGGGGTTTGAAATGGAATGCGCTGAAGTTCGAACCTGGATATTCCGCAAAATCGATGGCGAATTATCGGAATCCGAAACCGTAGATTTTGACAATCACGTCGCGCATTGCTCCTCCTGCGCACGGGAATACAGATTTCTGGCCTTTCCACATCGGGTGGCGTCCGAAATTCCTCCCGTGACGGTGTCTCCGTTCTTCTACAAAAAACTCTCGCTGCGCATCGAGCGCGAAGCTCAAGGCATGATCGGATGGCAACTCTTCTGGCGGCTCGAGCGGCAATTGATCCCGGCATTGGCTGGAATCACGTTGGCTCTCCTTATGGCGTTTGCGTATCTCCAGCTGCAAGGATCCAAGGCTGACTCTTACCAGGATTATAGAGGAGTTTTCATCACGGAGGAACAGCCGCACCGGATGCTTTCCGGCGAACAGGCGGACATTACGGATGCGAGTGTTCTGAGTGCGATTGCGGATCGGCAATACGAATATAGAAACCGCAACGGCAAATAGGGATCCAATCGGCCGGAGAGATTGCGGAAGTGAGTGCGATGAAATCCAAGCTGGGTGTGATACTGCTGGGAATCCTGGTCTTCCTCCTTGGAGGAATCGCCGGAGCGGTCAGCCATTATCTTTACTGCGAACAGGTAAAGGCAAAGCCTTCTGCTCCCAAGACTATCCCGAGAGTCGAGGACGTCGTGGATGGGATGGCGAAGATACTGAAGCTCGATGAGCGACAGAAAGCGGAAGTCAATGTCATCATCACCGAGACCCGCGACAGCTACCTCGGGCTGTGGCAGCAATTTAAGCCTCAATACCAGAAGATCGTTCAGAACAGCGACGACCGGATCCGGGCCATCCTGCGGGACGATCAGAAGCCGCTGTTCGAAGAATACCTCAAGAAGATCAAGTCCAAGCAGGCAAACGCGGCCAAGCCGGCCTCAGCCAAGTAAGGACGGTATTTTCAATTCTCAATTCTCAATTCGCAATTCGCAATTCTCGATTCTCAATTCTCAATTCTCGACTCTCGATTCGCAATTCTTTTTGGCGCTAATGGAGGAATTCTGAAGGTACGAGATGAATCCGGTGATCTGGCGGGCGATGGATTTCGTTTGAGTAATCAGTTGAACGCATTCAGCCTCAGTAATGTGTTTGAGGTCCAAAGCAAGATATAGCTGTGCTCGCACCTCGGCGGCTGAGGCTCTGGCGATGTAAAGAAACCTGCAAAAGCTTGAATTGCTCTGACTTTCGGCGCCCTCTGCAATATTACTGACGATGCTGATCGAGGCATGACGTATTTGATCGCGCAAACCACCATCTTTGGAGAAATGAGGATGTTTTGATATCTCATAAACACTCTTTGCAAGTGCTTTGCTCTCTACCCAAACCTTCATATCCTCAAAACACTTTATTCTACTCACACGTATCTAACTGCGAACCGGATAATTGAGCGAAACTTTTGTTGAATTGAAAATTGAAAATTGAGAATCGAGAATCGAAAATTGCGAATCGAAAATTGAAAATTGAGAATTGAAAATTGAGAATTGAGAATCGAGAAACTTAGCCCTTTCCCGCCCTTGCGACCGTAAGGACCGAGACACGCAGTGCGCCCGCCTCAAGCAGCGCTCGGGATGCGCTCGCCACGGTGGCGCCGGTTGTCATCACGTCGTCAATCAGCAGAATTCGCTTTTTTGAAACTTGCTGCGGCCGCCTGCACTGAAACGCTTTGCGCACGTTCTCCATTCTCTCGAGCTGCGTCAAGCCTACCTGCGGAATTGTCGGACGGACGCGGATCAGCGCCGGATGGAAGGGGACGGCGATTTGGCGTTCGAGGGCCCTGGAGAGGAGTTCGGATTGATTATAGCCGCGCTCGCGCCTGCGCCTCGAATGAAGCGGGACGGGGACGATAAGATCAAAATCCTCTCTGCGCCACGATTCGAAAAATGCGACGGTCAGAAGCGGACCCAGGAGCATCACAAGATTCCTCCTTCCGTGAAACTTCATCTCCTGGATGATCCTGCCGAGCTCGGCCGTATAATATCCGTAGGATCTCGCTCCCGCGTAAGGCGGCATTTGCCGAATGCAATCTCCGCACAGATGATCCTGATCATCCTCAAAATTCTGCAGGGGCAGGCCGCAGGAGGCGCAGCGCGGCGGCGATATTTTCAGGGCAAGTGTCTTCTCCCAGCAGGCGGGGCAAATGCCGCACTCTTGGTGGCGAGCCACGGCAACGGAGCAGATAAAACAATCCTCCGGGAAGATCAGGTTCAGCAGGCTATCCAGAAGCCGGCGCGGATGCGACTCTGGCAAATCCCGGATTGTGGGAAAGTAAGGTTTGGGATTCACGGGTGAAAAGTGAAAACAGCGTTTGTCTTCGGAATCATGCGTCCAGGTCGTTGGCCTGAAGTGCAAGCTGGCACAAGGCCCCATTAAGGTGAAGAGTCTATTACTCCAGCAGCCCTTTTTCCTGAAGGCCCTGGCATTGGATGCAAAGCGCGGCCCATGGTACAGCCTCCAGCCTCTTGGGCTGGATTTCCTTTCCGCAATTGGCGCATTCGCCGTAAGACTTGTCTTCGATACGGTCCAGCGCCTCCTGGATCATTTGAAGAATCTGCCGGTCGCCCGAGCTTTTGCCGAACAGGAATTCTTTCGTATAGGATTCGACAGCCATATCCGCGACATCCTGAGTGTTCTGGTCTTTCTCCCTGCCATACCCTTCCGTCTTCTGAACTATGTTCGTCAAAGAGAGACGCTTCTGCAGCAGCTTTTCCTTAAAATCGCCCAGCTTCTTGGCATCCATGATGTCTCTTTCTGCTCCGATAAATCCCGATTCCGCTCGCGCGAATCAGCGTCGATCCAATCAAACGCCGCCCTTGTGGTATGGGATGTGACGCGTGATACACAGGGCGCGATACACCTGCTCCAATAAAAGCGTTCGACACATTTCGTGGGTCCAGGTCATCTGTCCCAGCGACAATATAAGATTTGATGCGCCGGAAACCATCCGGCTCAATCCTTCGGGACCGCCGATCACAAAGGTCATCGTCCGGGCCCCCCGATTCTGCTCGGATTCCAGCCAGCGGGCAAATTCCCTCGACGTAAACTGGCGTCCCCTCTCATCCAGCGCAACAAGTCTGCCCCCGGCCGGGATGTGCCTGGATAGCTCTTCTCCTTCCGCCTCGATAAGGCCGGCAGCCGGAAGCGACGTCCGCCTCGAAACGTCGCGCGCCTCGATCACCTCGCAGGGAACAAGGCGGCGGATTCTTTCCAGGTAATCCAGCACCAGGGACTTGATCGCCGGGTTCTTCGTCTTCCCTATCCAGAGAAACCTGATTTGCATACATTGGCTCTCTGCCGTTGATTCCGGCAGAGGGCGAATCTTACTGAAACGCTTCAGTCAATTCAACCGGCTGAGAAGGCGCTGTGTAACAACCGTTCTGTTTCTTGTTTTTTGAGCAAGAAATATTTTTGTGAGGACGGTTCTCCAGAGCCTGTCTCAAAACCCGGCGCCATCCCAAAATCGGAATCATTGAGGCGCGAAGCGCCGGCAGAGAATAGGCCCGACCGTAATGTCGGGATTAGGTTATCGCAATGACGGAGCGCCGAGG
>DATJPG010000193.1:0-28687 GCA_035506515.1 Acidobacteriota bacterium | reverse complement strand
TATTTCCTCTTTTGTCAGCATGCATCTTTTCAGGGCGTACGAGAAAAACTCAGGACTCGGCTTTCTTGCGCCTGCATCTTCTGAAGTGGTGATCCATTCAAAATACTCACTGATTCCTGCTCTTCGCAACCAAATCCGAAGGCCCCGCTCGCCGACATCCCCGTTAGCCCAAATGCCCATCTTGAATTTAATTTGAGGCAAGACCCCCAGCAGACCTGGCGTTAGGTGGACGGAGCGTGATGCAAGAGGTATATGTTTTTCTCTTAGCTCATCAATAATCGTATGTCCAAAATCAAGCATCACCGCTTTAAGCATTTGAGAATTATATTGTTAATGAAGAAGCAGATACAATAAATTGAAGGTAAATTCGCTCCGAATGTCCATGAGTCTGGACCTGGGAAATTACGCCAAAATGCTAATCTGTTGGGAGATCCCCCGGCTCTGCCGGGAAGGCAGTAAAAGTTTGATAGATCCAGGAGATCTTAGCGGCGGATTTCCGACAGGTTTGTCTCGAATCCCAGATAGCCAGTCCTGTATCACCATGTCGATCGGGGTCGGTATCGGAATCGGAGTCGAAATCGGGAGGCGAAAGGCCTCCGTGATACTGAATCCGATTGCGATCCCGATTCCGATGCCGACCCCGATGATACTGCTTAAGCCGCTTTGAGCGGCTCATAAGCTAAAGCCTCCGGCGCTGCCGGAGGATACTGATAATCCGTAAGTTCGACATCGAAGGCATCGCCGTCCACGAACGGGAAGCAGATGCGCCACTGATCAATTACTTGCGCCGGGCGGCGGCATATGGCGGCCCTGGTTCCGGCAGAGGCGTTTGACTGCCTGGATTGAGGCGCGGAGAAGAAAAAAGCCGGAAGCCGAAGGCTCCGGCCTTTTTAGGCACACTGCAGCCCTCTAGAAACTTTGCGGCACCAGCAGGTCCAGGGCTTGGCCTTTGCGCCAGACTTTTAGGCTTTTGACTGTGCCGCTGCGGACCGACTGTGCGAAGGCGTCCGAATCGGCGATATCGGCGCCATTCACCTGGAAGACTACGTCGCCGGCCTGTATTTGCATCTCTTCGGCCAGGCTGCCCTTCTCGATACCGGTCACCACAATACCCTGTATCTTTGGCAACCCTATCGCGGTCACGTCTGCGCCCGTCACCGCGCGCACGTGAATCCCAAGATGGACAGCAGCTGGAGGCGCGGCCGAAGCAGCATTTGGGACCGCAATCACTGATCCCACCGGGTGCCGGGCCGACGCGGAGCTCTTCTGCCGCAACTGCTCAGCGCCTGCATCCGGGTTGGCGTAGTGTAGGTCGAGAGCCAGGGGTTGGCTTTTGCGGAGAGCCTCGATATGGACCATGCCGTTGCCCTTCCTGAGGGCGTCCCGGAAATCCGCTTCACCGGTGCAAGGCTTGCCATTGAAAGACTGCAGAACGTCGCCAACCTGGATACCGGCCTTCTCGGACGGCCCATTCGTAAGCACCCAAGAGACTCTGCAGGCTATCTCAGGATGTTTTTGCATTTCCTTTTCCGATTTCGATCTCATATATATGCCCGGCGAAGGTTCGAGGCTTCCTCCGCTGGCCACTACAAGGGTAGCCAGGGCATCGACCAACCCTTGAGCGTCTTTCTCGGTAACGACACACACAAAGTTTTTTGGGCCAAGCCCGGCGCCTTGGGGCGCAACGCACCAGGGGGCCGGCTTTCCTTTTTCATCAATGTACCGTATCTCGAAATACTTTATATCCGCGTAGGTGATGGAGGTGACAATGTCGTCTTTATAGGGGGTGGAGACAGGGGCAACATATCCACCGTCCCAGGACCAAAAATACTGGGTCTTCTGGTTGACGCCGCTCCTGCTAAACGAGAGGTTGATTCCAAGCTGATTCACGTCGGCGCTCACCAGCGAATAACCACTCGTCAGGCCGACGGTAGTACCTCCCCATTTCTGCAGAATTTCCATCGGCGCAAAATGCGGCGAGAAGAACTTCACCTGATTTGAAGCGTCGTCTACACTGGGCAAATAATGCGGCTCATATGCGTAATATCGGTTCTGTGCCGCTAGCGGCAAAGAGAAACCGAGAACCAGGAAAATTGCCGTAAATAAAACACCTTTGCAAAACATACTTATCTTCCCTTCCAGCAGGCTGCACAATTTGCGTGCGTTGAATAGCTCCGATTGCCGAGTCGCTGTGCGGCGCAAAGCTCTACATACTTTGCGGCACGATCAACTCAAGCGCCTTTCCCTTGCGCCAAATATTGATTGTCGTGACCGCGCTGCTGCGGATCAGTTGGGAGAAGTGCTGCATCTCTCCTACGTCTGCGCCGTTTACCTGAAGAATCACGTCTCCGGCATGGGTGGCGATCGTGTCGGCCAAGCCGATCATACAGCAGCGTAAAACCGGGTGAAAAGGGGAAGTGTACAAAATGCGACATTTATTAATTCCAGCCCGTGGCAAAAGCCGGTAAAATCGCATTCGAAAAACCAGGGAAAACCAAGCAAGCTTCCAGGGAAGTTGGCATAGGGCTTATTATCTCAGTCGATCTTTCGATGGAGCGCCAATTCTGAAAAAGGGCCCTGATTCCACCTATAGGCTTATGAGCTTTACCCGATGGTTGCTTGAGCGTGGCAAACCATAATAGACGGGAAAACTGAACACTGGTAGAATGCCGCCCATGACCGACTCTTTCGTGTTTGGCGAGGCGTTAGTCTTAGGGCTGTCCTCCGGCCCTGCCTGCCTGGCCTCCTGCGGTCCCGTGTTGGTTCCTTCCTTGCTGGCAGAGCAGTCAGGCATGAGACTGGGCGCGCGCTATCTCTCAACTTTTCTTGGGGCGCGCTTCCTGGGATATCTGCTGTTCGCCGCCGTGGCCTGGGAACTTGGCGTTCTGGTTGCGCTTCCGCCCGCGCCGCGTCTGCTCCTGATCGGCATTATTCACGTGTTGCTGGCTGGCGTGCTGCTTTGGTACGCGTACTCACTCGGGCACCCTCACGTCCACTCGTGTCCGGTTTCAGAACTGGTGACCATTGGCGTGGAGAGAAAGCGCGGCATATCCGGTCCGGCAGCGTTGGGCTTCCTGACGGGCTTGAGCCTCTGCCCGCCGTTTGTGATTGCCGGAGTGAGGGCGGCTCAGTTGCATAGCGTGGCTGCAGCCATTCTCTTTTTTGCTCTGTTTTTCGTTGGAACTACCGTCTGGTTTCTGCCACTGGTGAGCCTTGGTTGCGTGCGGCGCAACGAAGCCGTAACGACCGTCGCACGGATGGCGATGGTGCTGATTGCCGTCTATTACTTTTTTCTGGGATCAGCGATGCTGATGGGGAGAAATGTGTATGGACACTGAGGCTCGAATCCTGCCGCCCCGGGAGATCGCACCGAGAAGTATCGTCCGGTCCGCTCTGCTGACTTTGCCGATCATGCTCTGGTCGCTGCTCATTTTTTCGAATTCGTACCAACAACCGAATCCGTCCGTGCTGCTTGCCGGCATCATCACCCCGGTTTTCATGACTGCGCTGTTCTTCATGATGATGCGAACGTCGAGCACCTATCGATGGCGCCGCTGGTTCTTCGTATCGCTGGGACTTTTGTTCCCGGTGGGCTTCATCCATCAAGTCATGGTCATGCGAGGTTCGATGGGGATCCCCATGGAGGAAATGATTGCAGGGCGAACACCCTTCTGCTTCCTGCCCATGCCCCTGCTCATCCTGCCGGCGGCGCTAACCAAGACGGTGGTGTTCCCGGGCTCGATCTTGCCCGGTGGAGGCATGTCAGGCGGGGGAATGGCGGCCATGGCGGGCTTGTGGCTGGCAATCACGATCGTTGTGGGCAAAGGCTGGTGCAGCTATGCGTGCTTCTTCGGAGGCATCGAAGAAGGCATGGCATCAGTCCCCCGGCGGGCGAAGCTGTGGAAGATCGATCCGCGCTGGCGCTACGGCCCCTGGGCCATTTTACTGGCGATGGTACTGCTGTCGCTGGCCCTGTTTGAACCCGCTTACTGCATGTGGCTCTGCCCCTTCAAGGCCGTGTCGGAATACGTGGCTGCCCATAACACGGTGGGGATGGTCCAAAACGGAATCTTTGTGGTGCTGTTTGCGGGACTGGTCATTGTGCTGCCATTGCTGACGAAAAAGAGAACCCAATGTGCATTCTTCTGCCCGTTTGGCGCGTTCCAATCGATCTTCAACAAAACGAGCGTATTCGATGTGAAGATCGACCGGGCGCGCTGCTCTTCCTGCACACTCTGTCAGACGGCTTGCCCGACGATGTCTCTGACGAAGGAATCCATCGCGCAGGGCATGACGCTGATGTCGTGTATGAAGTGCGGCGCGTGCGTGGATGTGTGTCCGAAACACGCTGCGGTGTGGCATATCAAAGGAACGGAAGTTGCGGTGAAGCCGGAGCGCGCGCGACTGATGCTGCTGTACGCTGCCTGGGGGATGGCCATTATGTTCGGCGGCACCATCGTTGCCGAGGGTCTGGCAACCATACTGCACGTCTTCGTTTAGGAGGAAGGCATGAAAATACGGGCAAAACTGGGATACACGGCAGCGGGATTGACTGTGCTGACGGCGGTGCTGGTACCCTTTTTGCTATCGGGACTGTTCACGAAAGGGTTTGCCGCTCTGGGCCTGCACGTGGACGAGGTGTACTCAGGTGGACCGAAGGTGCGCACGGTTAAAACCGCCGATTACTTCATCGACGTTCACCGGCCGGTATCTCCACACATGCTGCAGAGCGAGAAGCCGTTTGTGCAACTGGATTGGAGACCGGCGAGCGCGTTGCCGGGGCAGGTGTCCGACGCGGTGGACATCGACGGTGACGGGCAGCCCGATATCCGCGTGAGCTTTGATGTGCCCAAAGACGTCAAGATACCACTGCGCGTGAACGTGGAGGCACTCAACCCGCAATACGAAGCGATGCGGAACGTGGGGCAGGAGAGGTTCTCGAAGCTCATTGTGCGCGTGGATGACGCGATCCTGGTGCGAATCCCACAGGTGCATTGATAACAGACGGAGCCTGGCGCCTTTGCCTAATTGGACAGGCATCGCGTTGGGCTGCATTGGTCCACGTCTGCTTTCAATCCCCAGCCTCAAAGGACCGGTACGCGATCACTTGGCACGCTTAACGAGGATTTCGCCTGATTGTCCGGCCATTTCGTACGTCATTTTGATCTGATCGCCGGAGATAGTCCCCTTGTGCGGAATCTTTGTCTCCCCGCCCATATCCAATGTGACCGTAAAGGAAATATTGTTACCGTCGATTTTCCCATCTTTGATGGGAGTCTCCTGCCCATTAACAATGTGGACACCGGTCAGCGTCGTCCCCTCTGCCTTGAACGTGAACGCGATTTGCATGTTTTGGCCGACTATTTCTCCGGCCCATTTCCCGTCGATATCGGCAGCTAAGGCAACGCCGGCCAGAAGCAGAAATATCACCACGAACGAAAAATATTTCATGTGAGCTCCTTCTTTGTGAGCTGTTGGTAAATTCATTTTTGCATAAAATGCAAACGGTCAACAGCGCCATTGATCGTACAGATTCATCCACTTTTCTGATCCACTCTTTTCTCAGCCTTATGCATTGAGAGATCCACCGGCTCTGCCAGAGGATTCTTACTCGGCCGGGCTTTTTTCCGAAACTCGGACGCAAGCCCGTATGGTATCGATTAATGCTTCAGACGGACCGGTCTTGGTCAGGTAATCCACGGCGCCGGCATCCCGCATGGCTGCTTCCCATTCTCCTTCCTGGAACATGGACAAACCAATAATGCGGACTTCCGGGAGTTCCTTGTGAATGATCCGGGCAGCCTCGATGCCGTTCATTCCGGGCATGCTGACGTCCATGAGCACAACATCCGGCCGGAGGTCACGGATCAGATCAATCGCTGATTGCCCATCAGAAGATTCACCAATGATTTCAATATCGGGCTCCGCCCGAAGCAATCCGGCCAATCCCTGCCGCATCACCATATGATCATCCACCAAAACGACGCCAATCCTCTTCTCTGAACCGACTTTGTCCTTTAGTTGAGAGGCCATTGAAATAGACACAATCGATTGTCTGGCGTCGGGTGAAACGGCCGTCTTCGTGGAAATTGGAGGAGTGATCAGCGTGAATCGGCTGCCGCTCCCCGGGGCACTGTCTATCTCCATCGATCCGCCGAGATAACTCAGGCGTTCCTGAATACTGAACAGGCCCATCCCCCTGGATTTGGCGCCTTCTCCATGAAGCTGAACCGGATCGAATCCTACTCCCTCGTCCTCAACCGCAACTCGAATTCGGCCGGCCTCCTGCTTGATTTCTACACGGGCCATTCTGATGCCCGCATGTTTAGCCACGTTAAAGAGCAGTTCTCGAACTGATTGAAACAGCAGGATGGCCACCGCTTCGGGAGCCGGCTCGATCTTCCCGTGCGAAGCCAGGCTTACCGTAAGGCCATGCCTGTCGCGCATCCATTTAACTAACCACTCTAATGCAGAGACCAGGCCGCCTTGTTGCAGGATCGGCGGGCTGAGTTCGGCTGTAAGCGATCGAGAAGTTTCAATCCCATCGTCGATCAGTCCGGCCAGTTCGGATGTAAGCCTTGGCACATCCTTGGTTTTTTCAAGGAGAGCAACCTGGAACTTTGCCGCCACGAGTATTTGTTGAAGACCGTCATGAAGAACGAGAGAAATCCGCTGCCGTTCTCGCTGTTCTGCCAGCGTCAGCTCCGCGGCAAGCTGGCGTAGTTGCAGGGCGCGCTGCTCGGCCACCGCCGTCCGCTCGGTGACGCGATCTTCCAGCGTTTTGTTGAGGATATAGAGTTCCTCCTCCACCCGCTTGCGCTCGGTGATGTCGTGAGAGATGGACGCAATGCCGTATGTTTGGCCATCAACATCCACCAGCGGGAACTTGTTCGCCAGGAAGATATGGTGACCATCCTGGAGATCCGCCACTTCCTCGATCTGGGTGGCCTTGCCAGTAGCCATCACCTGTTTGTCGTGAGTCCTCCAATAGTCGGCGACTTCCCTGGGGGCAATGTCATAGTCGGTCTTGCCTTTTATATCTGCCCGGGATATTCCAAGCATTCTCTCCAACGAAGCGTTTATGGTGATGAACTTCCCCTCAAGGTCCTTGAGGAAGATTGGAGACGTGCTGCCATCTATAACGGTCTGCAAGAGCCGCTCTCTTTCTCGAAGCGCATCCTCGGCTTGCTTGCGTTTCGTGACATCGAGAACAAGCGACAGGATCGAGCGCAGTTTTCCTGATTCATCCACTAATGAGGAGTTATACCATTCGCAGTAGACCACGGATCCATCTTTGCGGTAGTTCCGATTAGCCGAAAAACGATGCGAGTCCCTCCCCGTTATCAACTCGCCGCTGACTTCAGCAACCTTCGCCTGGTCTTCCTCGTATATCCAGCGGAGGTCCTCCATTCGCTTGCCAAGAACTTCTTCTGCTTTCCAGCCGAAGATGTGCTCGGCCGCTCCTGACCAGCGGACCAGCCGCATATCAGGCCCCCATTCGATGACTGCCAGTGGCGAATTGTCCACGTGGTATGTCAAACGCTGAGTCAGCTCAAGGAGAATTGACTCAGCGCGCTTGTGTTCAGTTACATCGAGCATGGCGCCGTAGTTGCGCACCGCCTTTCCCTCAGCATCGCGCTCGAAGCGCCCGAGTGCAGACAGGAAGCGAACCGTGCCGTCGGGCCACAGAGTGCGGAAATGGCATACATAATCGCCGCCTTGCTCCATGGCATGGCGAAGACTGGCCTCGGTGGTCACGCGGTCGTCGGGATGAATTCGCTCAGCCCAGGCTTTGTAGGTCGGTTGAATTGCCCAGGGTTCGTAGCCCAATACTCGGTAATGATGCTCGTTCCATACGACATCGCCGCTGGGAATATCCCAGTCCCACGTCGCCAGCCGCGCGGCATCGGCAGCCAGACGAAGCCGCTCCTCGTTCGCGCGCAGCGTCTCCTCGGCGCGCTTGCGGTCCGTGATGTTCGCCTGAAACACGGCGAGACCGCCGTCGGGGGTTGGATAGATTCGATCTTCCAGCCACTCCCCTGACGGGGGGTAATAACTCTCATAGGTGATCGCTTCGCGCTCCTCCATGGCCCGACGGAGCGCCTCCTCGACAGGCAGATTTGAGAACTCGTCCCACAGACGCAGACCAATCATTGCCTTGGGATCTTTGCCGAGTTGACGCATTTGCTGTGCGGCCCACCTGTTGAACCGCGTATACCTCCAATCTTTGTCGAAACTGTAGAAGCGGTCGGTGATGCTGTCCAGTATCGCCGTTGTCCTTGCCTCGCTTTCTCGCAGGGACTCTTCGGCTTTTTTGCGTTTCTTTATTTCACGTAGTAAAAAAATACTCCAGATCAAGGCGAGGACAAGCATGCTCAGGATGGTTATGAGGATGCCTTTTTGTTGAATGTATTGAGCCTTCGTCTGGAATATGACTTCCTGTGGCTGCCATTTCGATAATATTTTTGCATAGGATCCATCCGCCTTAATTGCAGCGAGGGCCATGTTTATTTCCGCCAGCAGCGCGGCGTTCCCCTTTTTCACCGCGATTGCCGAACTGCTCTTATCGATTGCCTCACCGGCAATCCTGATTCCTCTGATGTGATTCTCTGCCAGAACAAAGGAGCCTACCCAACGGTCCACGACAACGGCGTCGATGTCCCCGTTCGCCAGCAAATGCATCCCTTTGACAACATCCGGCATGACCGTGAGGTTGATGGATGGATTCTGATTCAAGAGGCTGATGGGCATCCCTTTCTCTTCAACGCCAACCTTGAGTCCTTGCAGGTCGCTAATGCTATAAACGCGCTCTTTATCGAAGCGTATAAATATGGAGAACTCTGATTCCAGAAGGGATTCTGAAAAGTCATATAATTTCTTGCGTTCTTCGGTAGGATTGATCTGAAGCAGTGCATCCGCTCTGCCGTCAAGCACAAGCTGCTGTGCCGCGGCCCAATTCATATACTCGAACCTGACAGGGCGCTTCATCCGTCCCGCCAGCGCCGCGGCAAGATCTACAACAACGCCGGCCGGTTTGCCATGATCCATAAATATCATCGGCGGCAATGAATGATTCCCGAGAAATAGGAGGGAGGAGTCGGCCGAACCATATCCGTAGAGTCGGGAACAAGCGAGCACGACCATTACCAGCAGAATGTACATCGCGGACATGCTCAAAGGTTTATTTTTCACTTTGCCTCTTTTAGGGTATGGAGACAAATCGACCGATGATTGCTTCACCAACGGTACCGCTTTTGCCGGGTCGCTATTTTTATCGAACTATTCATAGTCAATTCTATTCCAACTGTCACTAATAAAAGCGAGTACAGTTCACCGGCATTCGAGCCATAAAGCAGCTGCGGGAT
Source organism: Acidobacteriota bacterium (assembly GCA_035506515.1). Taxonomy (GTDB): domain Bacteria; phylum Acidobacteriota; class UBA6911; order UBA6911; family UBA6911; genus UBA6911. The sequence goes on along the minus strand of DATJPG010000193.1, from coordinate 19,322 downwards.
CGCATCTTCCGGCGCTGTTAGTTGAAGCTCTGTCTGACGATTTCAACCGGAAGATTCTAAATCCGAACGGCGTCGAGGTCGATATATGAATGCTGTATTCAAGTTAATAGTTAATAGTGATCTCTACCGTTGAGCTGCAGAGGGCTTGCGTATTGAGGTCACGGGGCTATATTTAAGAGTTGGGCGAATATTTATAGCGAGGAATCGGTCATGGGCAGCATGGAACCAGGTTCTGCAGAAAATTTACACGAGAAGAGGCTGGAAGCCCCGCCTGCTACCGAGAACAAACCTCCAGATGAGCAGAAGCAGGCCGAGGAGCGCGGGCAGGCTCCGAAGAAGTCCAGAGGTCCTGCCTGGCGCCGCGCAGTTGTGCCTACGCTCTATATCGCGGGAACCGGGGTGCTCCTGTATGCTGCGTGGAGGTGGCTGCGGCCCAAGGATGCATCCAAGAAGTCAAAATCCACCTGGACCCTGGATGATACGCTCGGGCCGTACGATTAGTTACCCTATTCTTATTCGTAAAACAAAGAAGCTCTTCGTTCATCTTGCGCTGGTATCCGATATTATGACAGGCGATAATCTCACCTGTCATGTCGAATCAGATGCGCTGTCTCCTGCCTGTTTTTTTCTTTTCGATGACGGCTGTGCTCGGTCAATCTCGGTTCGCCGAATTCCCGTTTGGAGAGAAAAGCAGTACCTCGCCCGATGGGTCCTTCACCCTCAATACTGAAGGCTGCCGGCCGAATCCAATCAAGTGCGACAGAAGGCTCTGGCTGGTGAATAACCGCACGCTTGGCCGCAAACTGCTGATTGATGTTCGGCGCACGGCGCGAGTCGGTTGGGCGCCTTCGGGCAGCGCGTTTTTCGTGAATGACGACTTTGCCAGCAACGTATCAAGCGCGTATCTGTATTTCCCCGCAGAAGATCGACACTTCGATCTCGGGGCGCTATTGGATCGGAAGTTCCCTCAGGACCGTCACTTTGAAGACGATAGCCATCACTACGTTAACGGCGTACGCTGGATCGGTGCCGACACAATCATCGTCGGGCGCTACGGCCACTTCGACCGGGAAGTCTCTGGTGGCAACGAGTTCGCCGTATGCTATGAGGTTAGCACAGCAGGAGAGGTCAAGCGGTTGTTCGAAACTCACCAGGAAAGCGGTCCCTGCCAGGCTCCATGATTGCGAACTTCCCGAATGTAAGTCACGAGTGGATTCAGTCTATCTGAATGCAGACTTGCAGGACATGAAGTGTGGTTTGAGAGTCCTTGGCGTAATCCCAAAAAGGATGCATTGCATTGTTATGCGATGTTTTTGCTGCGAAGCTCCAACCGCAATAAGACTTGTCTGCCAAGGGAAGTTCAGGGATAGGCGTGAGTGCCGTGGTGCTGGAATGGTTGGCTGGGTCCGAAGTATTCACTGTCCTGCCGGGGCCGCCCATTGCAGAGTGCCTGGCTTAGTGGGCGGGCTTCCCGGCATGGAAGCGTGGTTTTAGCCTTTGGGCGTTATTTTACCGGCGAATGACTGGGCCACTATCTTGCCGTCTCTCACGACGAACGTGTCCGTCCCAATCTCGTACACGTTGTCAGCGGTCTCGGCTGTCCACAGAATGTAAGCAAGGTCGCCTTCGACAAATTGTTGCTTCAGGCTAAACGACGCGCCAGGTTTTGCGAATTCCGCGAATAGCGCCTGGAAAAACGGTCTTATCGCGGCAGTTCCCCTGAGCGAACCATCGGGCATGAACAGAACGATGTCCGGCACATAGTCAGAGAGCAGGCCCTCGAGATCCCCTTGCGAAAAACTCTTTAGGTGATGATCTACAGCTTCTTTCGTCGAAGCCATTTCCGGGCTCCCCTTTATCGGCTCTGATTTGGGTTTGGTTGCCGTAAACTCCGATGCTAATGCGATAGCGCTCATCTGTCCTTCTCCTTTCCTCCTTGACTTTGGCTCGCGGCTAGCGCGTGGACTCCCTCGGTAGTGAAAGGCTTCCCGCCAACTGCCCACTCCCCGCTGCCGACGTCCTCGAGTAGTACCAAGGTGTAGGGACGTAGGGCCTCGCCTTCCACAGACACCAGCGCGTCCGTCAGCCGAGTGATAATTTCCTGTTTCTGCACAGGGGTGAAAACTTTTTCGATCATTTTTACCTGAATGAGCGGCATGGTTTTGATCTCCTTTGCCTTTAAATTTGTTCGAACGGCCTCGGTGCGGATACCCGATCCGTCCGCCGTCGTCCGATTTACCTGTTTCAAGTATGCAATCGAATGGCAGCATGCACCTTACCCGAGCGTCCGGCATGCTTGATCAGTGCGAGGTACTCTATGGTATCCTTGATTTAGAGTCCGGTTGCGTTTGCAGGCAATCCGTGTCGCACTCTCGGGGGCCGAGTGGACGTTCTGTCTGAAGTGCTAAAAACAGTCAAGCTCGAAGGGGCGCTATACTATAACGCGGAGTTCTCGGAACCCTGGAGTATTCGCGCGCCTTCCTCGAGTGTCATGGCCCCGCATCTTGCCCCGGGCGCAGGGCACGTCATTATTTTCCACCTGCTGATTGAAGGAAAAGCATATGCGGGACTCGAAGACGGTGCCATGACGTCTCTGGAGGCGGGGGACATCGTGATTTTCCCTCATGGCGACCCGCACATCATGGGCAACGGGCAACCGGGTCGGTCAATCGATGCCGCAAAGGAACTGGAACGGATTCTCTCACAAGGGTTGAAGCTCTCGCGGATCGGCGGAGGTGGAGCTGTTACAAGACTCATCTGCGGCTACATGGCGTGTGAGCCGCGGCTTGCCCAGGTTTTTCTCAGTGGCCTCCCGCCTTTCTTCACGGTGAATATCCGCAACGACACAGCAGGCCGATGGCTGGAGAACTCGATACTTTACTCAGTCGGTGAGGCGAACTCCTCCCGGGCGGGAGGAGCGGCGGTATTGGCGAAGCTGTCCGAGGTGTTATTTGTCGAGACGCTGCGGCGTTACATTGCGGAGCTGCCGCCGGATCAGACCGGATGGCTGGCCGGAGCCCGGGACGAGCACGTCGGCAAGGCCTTGGCGCTGCTGCATCGGCAGCCGGCTCACTCATGGACGATCGCCGGCCTTGCGGAAGAAGTGGGTGTCTCGCGTTCGGTGCTGGCGGAACGGTTCACGCAATACCTGGGTGAACCCCCCATAACCTACCTGATGCGCTGGCGGCTTCAGCTAGGCGCACAGAAGCTGTCGACCACAAGCTGGAGCGTGGCACAAATTGCGCTCGATGTGGGTTACGAATCCGAAGCAGCTTTCAACCGGGCTTTCAAACGTGAATTCGGCTCGCCGCCGGCGCGATTCCGCACTGCAACCAAGGCCTCCCGAGCAGCCCAACGATAGAATAGTGCAGTGCTTCCAACCGATTGTCCGTGCAATCCGTGGCTTGTTTTTTATCCTCCGATACCTGTCGGAACGATGAGTTTGACATTCTCCCCGGCGAATCCTATTTTAGGGAAAATAAAGGCTGGATTTCTCATGTCAATCGAGAGTCGGGACATTCGGAAAATCGGGACCTGGTTTTTATTACTGGCCTTCGCTTTTGTGGCAATTATTTTGCCTCTCCTGTCTGCCGACGCTCCCGATGCCGTCACTACGGTGACGTTCGCGCTGATTCTCATACTGGAGATCCTCTTTGTCTTTTCTCTTAATCCCCGGCAAATGATCTGCGCCGGATATCGGTTCGGAATTCCTCCTCGAAGCCCGCCAATCTGTTGACCTCCATAATTCTCGCTCGTTGATGCTCTTAACACTATCTGGAGGTCTGTTCAGATGAATAACACTCAGAAGGCAATTGCTCCATCTCTGTTAAGCCATTTCCGCCCAATCTCCCGGGCAAAAAGGGCCTTTGGGGAAATGACCGGGGATCCGGTTCAAAAGGAGTTGGGTGAATACTGGAGAACGGTGGAATGCGTGAAAGCCATCGATCTTTCCACTAAACCTGATTCGTATTTTGCGGAACGTATCGAGGCCGCTCGTCTCCTTAGAGCCGGGCAAACCAAGCAAGGCATCTATTCCGGGCTTCAGATCGAAACCTTCGCAATTGTCAGGGAAGCCGCGCGGCGCGCTATTGGCCTGGATGCGTTCGATGTCCAGTTAATCGCGGGGATGGCAATGGCTCGTGGTTGCCTTGCCGAACTTCCGACAGGCGAAGGGAAGACTCTGGCGGCTGTATTCAGCGCCTGCGTTCGCGCGCTTTCGGGCCGAGGCGTCCACATATTGACATTCAACGACTATCTGGCTCGACGCGATGCTGCCTGGATGGGGCCGGTTTATCGCATGCTCGGCCTCGGTGTGGGCTGCATTCAGGAAGGAATGAGTTTGTCGGAGAAGCGGGCCGCTTATGGTTGCGACGTCACGTATGCTTCGGCAAAAGAGGCCGGCTTTGATTTTCTTCGCGACAAGGTTGCCTATGATCGTGACGCCATCGTCCACCGCCCTTTCAACTTCGCCTTAATCGATGAAGCCGATTCGATTCTTATTGATGAAGCCCGGATTCCACTTGTTATCTCAGGGGCCGAAGTTCGAGCCTCCTGGGATACGCACCTCCTGGCTTCGGTCGTCCGGACCCTGCTCCCGGTCAGGGATTTCGAAACCGATGGCGAGCATCGCAACGTTTTCCTCACGGATGCCGGAATTGAAAAAGTCGAGTCCGTGCTCGGATGCGGCAGTCTTTACGCTGCGAACAACCAGACCCTTCTCGAAGCGGTTTATTGCGCACTTCATGCCCGGGCACTGCTCCGGCTTGATGTGGATTACATCGTTCGCGGAGATCGAATTGAGATTGTAGACGAGTACACCGGGCGAGTCGTAGATAAGCGGCATTGGCCGGACGGCCTCCAGGCCGCCGTGGAAGCCAAAGAGGGATTGTTCCGGAATGCGCAGGGACGTGTTCTCGGTTCAATCACGCTTCAGCATTTCTTCCGCCTATACCCCGTTGTGAGTGGAATGACGGCAACAGCACAATCCTCGGCGGATGAGATCTGCGAATTCTACGACATGAGGGTCGTCGTGATACCCCCTCATACGCCCAGCGTTCGAGTGGACCATCCCGAAGTTGTTTTCACTCACTGCGAGGCAAAGCGCCGGGCCCTTGTCAGGGAAATTTCCAATGTGCACGCGCTCGGTCGGCCAATCCTCGTCGGCACAGCCAGTATCAAGGAATCTGAAGGGCTCGCAGCAGATCTCAGGTCGGCCGCCATCCGTTGCACCGTGCTGAATGCCAAGAACGATGAGCTCGAAGCGGGAATTATAGCCAAAGCAGGCATGCTCGGAGCCGTAACCATCTCTACGAACATGGCGGGGCGTGGAGTCGATATAAAGCTCGGCGGAAGCGACGAAAGCCAGCGCGATGCTGTTTTGGCACTAGGGGGACTGTACGTGATTGGCACGAACCGCCACGAGAGTCTCCGGATAGATCGACAGCTCAGAGGGCGCGCAGGACGCCAGGGAGATCCAGGCGCATCCTGCTTTTTTATCAGTCTTGAGGATGACCTGTTCGATCACTACGGATTGTCCAGGATGCTCATGACACGACACCGCCTCAGTCTGCAGGATGAGGCTCTGGCGGGCAACTCGATCCGGCGCGAAATCGCGCACGCTCAACGCATCATTGAAGGACAAAACTTTGGCATCCGCCGCACTTTATTCAAGTTCTCATCGCTCGTCGAAGTGCAGCGGCAGATTATCCAGGCCCGGAGAGAAGAAGCGTTGTTGGGATCCGGCCAGCCTGAAATGACCACTCTTGATGTTTCTGCAGAGGCATCGTCGGAGTTCTCGCTGCGAGAACCCGTCCTCCATAGAGAAGGTGTGCAGCGGTTCGGAATCGACAGAATGATTGAAATCGAGCGCAGAGCGACGCTTTTTCACCTCGATCGCCTGTGGTCGGACCATCTGGCTTGGATTCAGGATGTCCGAGACAGCATTCATCTGGTTCACCTTGGCGCCCGCGAACCTATCGAGGAGTTTATAAAGTGGGCCACAGACGAATTCTTCAGCATGGAGAAGAGCCTCGACGCGGCGGTTATTTCAGAGATAACCTCGATCATTCGGACAAAAGGCCCAATCGATGACGAGTTGGATCGGTTGAGGGGACCCTCGTCGACCTGGACCTATCTGGTGAACGACGAGAACCAGTTTGGGTGGGGCGTGGAGATGGTTAAACCGAGGAAGATGGCCTTTTTCGGGATTGGTGATTCCCTTGTTGCAGGGCCGGCGCTCATCGGTTAGCTGATCCATGGCCCGCTCTTCATTTTGACGCTGCTCCTGAATCATATTTTTCACCGCAAACGGAAATCGTGACAGGAGACATTCAATGATGAAAAATGCCATGGTCGGTCTTGAGCCTGCTGGGAAAAGCCGTAAACTGAAACCGCTTCAAATCGGCTGCTTAGCAATCGCTTTCCAGGATGGAACACGACGAGAGGGATGGATGCTCTTCAGCGAGATCTCTCCTGACAAACCAAAATGAGATCGCATTGCTATAGTTGGGATCATGGAAACTTGGCGAAACCAGTTCCGCCTTGGAATCCCCTTCCGAGGGCGCGACATAACCAGCTAGCTTGATTGGTCCTTGCAGACTGCACCTAATAATGGCTATCCAGGCAATTGGGATTTCTGAGTATACTACCGCTGTTCACCCAGCGAATTATTTCGCAAGTTCTGTATAATCTATCGTTGGCATATTCAGCGTCGAGGTCGGCATGGAAATTCGTCGCGCATCAACTGCTGACGCAAGCGCAATCGCGAGGGTGCACGTTGACTCCTGGCGTGCGGCGTACAAGGGCCTCGTACCGGACGAATACCTTGACCATCTCGACTACGAGAAGAGAGCTGTCTGGTTTCGCGAGCACCTGGGCGAGTCCTCCCCTGAAATCTTTGTCATCGTTGAGTCTGAAGAAGTTCTTGGGTTTCTCACAGTAGGGCCTAGCCGCGACGGCGACTTGGCCACAAGCAAAGTGGGGGAGATACACGGGATCTATCTTTCGCCAGGCCGTTGGCGCCAAGGCATCGGGCGCAGGGTTTGCCGCTACGCCGAAGATCTTCTCCTGTCCCGCGGCTATTCAGGGGCGAGCCTGTGGGTCTTTGCGGGCAATGAATCCGCGAAACGCTTCTATGAGAGCGTCGGTTTTGCCGCCGACGGAGCGTCCAAGGTGCTCGACGTCGGGGTCGCCCTCGATGCAATCAGGTACCGGAAGGACATCCGACGTGCCGAACAAGCGCCTGCATCCGGCAGCCCGCGCTTCGGTGCTCAGCCGGGTTCAGGTTAGAATCGGCGCGGGCCAAGCGTGAAGCGCCGCGCCGGCTTTAGGAGATTCGCCATGCTTTTGGCCTGTCCCGGATGTGGTGCTTTGTTTCCCGATTTCAAGGGGCCAACACATAGATATGTCGGAGCATCTGCTGGTTGTTGGGCACTGCTCAATTGGGTGGTAACAGCCGGAAGGCCTGACGATACCGGCCTGGTTGCGCAGTCGAAGGTGCCCGAGAACCTCGTGCATGTTCCGGCCGATACACCACCACTCGACGCTCTTTTCGGTGATGCGTATGGCGTGCAGCATCACGGCGAGGACTCACCGCAGGCAATTCAGTCAGTGGCAGTTCATCTCTTGAACCTATACGGGATTATCAGTGGTAAAACGACACAACCAAGGTGGCCGATTGCCCGTGCACTTCGCACTCGCGGCGTTTTCCACAAACTCAAGCCTCCAGCGCTCGGGAGTGCGTTGACGATCCGGCATCTATTCCCCGGTGGGGGTGTTGTCACGCCGGTCACGCGCAGCCAGTACGCTGCTTCGGTGTACGAAGTATGGATGGCGCTTCATCGTTCCACTGTGGAGCAGTGGTATGAACAATATGTGGTTCCCGAGCGAGTCCCTGAATTCCGGAGTTAGGCCTCTGATTGACATTCAGGAAGCATTACGAAGAAGAACCCATCGCGGAGTGATCATTTCATGTCGGTGACGGCTTACGACCCGCCATCGGCGAACAAAACTTGGAGACACAAGCTATGCGACTGCACCTTTTCGCTTTTATCGCGATATTTCTTGCGCCCGTGCGCGTCACGGCGCAGGGGAATCTTGGTACCTACGAAGACCGCATCGCGGTCGAAGACGTAATGGCGCGTTATGTGTGGGCGGTTGATTCGCTCGATCCGGAAGGCTACGTCGCCGTGTTTACCGAAGATGCCGTCATCGATTCGAACGGCAACATCAGCAAAGGACACGAGGAGATTCGCAAGATCGTCACGAGCCTCATCCAGCGTCGCGACGACAACAAGGCAAAGGGACTGCCGACGTCGAATTTGCACCACGTGATCAGCAACGTGCGCATCACGTTCCCGAAACCCGACGAGGCTTTACACCAGTCGTACTGGCAGACGGTGCATCGCGACACGGACGGCAAGATGACTGCGGCCGCGATGGGTCGCTCCGAAGACCGACTCGTCCGGCGCAATGACAAGTGGTTGATTCAGTCGCGCAAACTGACGGTCTTCACCGACTGATCTGTCTGCCCGATTGGAGGGGTTATGGCTCCTGACAGAGTTAAGAACCATTTTGAAAGCGAAGCGAAGGAGTTCGATCGAATCATCCTGGCGCTGATCCCCTATTATCCAGAAATGATACAGACGCTTGTCGATGCAATCCCGTTCGGCAGCCCGGAGTCGTTTCGCGTCATCGACCTTGGCTGCGGAACAGGAACCGTGGCGGCACTAGTCCTGGAGGCATTTCCCAATGCTCGAGTCACCTGTATCGACATTGCCGAAAATATGATTGCGATTGCCCGGACAAAGCTGGCGGCGTATCCACTCGTGAATTATACGGTCGCGGACTTCAATGAATTTGAATTTGGCGGCAAGTATGACGTGATTGTGTCGTCGCTGGCATTGCACCACCTCCCAACCGATGGGAACAAGAAAAAGCTTTATCGTCGGATTTATGAAAGCCTCAATTCCGGAGGCATCTTTTACAACGCGGATGTCGTTCTGGGATCCAATGAATTTTTGAAGGCTCTATACTTGGGAAAGTGGCGCCAATTCATGGGCAGGAGCATTTCCATTGACGAAGTAGAAGGCAAGTGGATTCCCAAGCACAACGAAGAAGATCATCCCGCCAAACTAACCGATCAACTCGAGTGGTTAACGGAAATCGGTTTTGCCGATATCGATGTGCTTTGGAAATACGGCAATTTTGCGGTATATGGAGGCACCAGAAGATAAAATTCCTCTATTGCGTATCGGAATAGCGGGGAAGTTTATCGTTTGTGACCGGATTTGGAGAAAACAACCGTGAGGAAATCCCGGATCGCCCTGGCGTCATCGAGATCCTTTTCGGAAGAACCGAAAATCGGATCCGCGACGACAAAGCCTTCCACGACATCACTCCTGCAGATGGTAATCGTGTACGTGAAGCAATCCGAACAATAGCTCTGGGATGCCGTCACCATATTTGGGGCAGGTGCGCCTACCTTTTTCATGGATCGGATGAATCCTTCCAAACTGGCTGTGGCCATGTGGCGGGTCTTGCCATTCTCATCAATGAACTTGCCGTCGGCATAGACAGAGACGTGATCATCGACACCAGCGTATCCGCCCGTGCGTTCAATGGTTATAACAGCAGCTTCCTGCTCTGCAGACTGGATCCGTGGAGGAAGACAAAATGCAAGAATTGCGATTAAAACAAAGGGTATGCGAATCATAGCTCTCTCCTTCAGAAGATATAACGCGCAGCAGGTGCTGAATCTTAGAAAAGAGCGTATTTTTCAGTAAGCTGGGGTTGTCCCCGACTTTTATTTCGGGCCCTCTGCGTCGAAATCGATCGACTGGAAGGCCGTCCGCTGTCCCTCTTTCGCCAGCATGTCCGTAACCGCAATTTGAAGGACATAATATCCGGGCGGGAGTTGCTTCAAGTATATCTGGTCCGCAGCAATCATTCGTTTCGAGCTGCCGAGTGCCTCCGCATTCATCCCCGACTGCGTGCCTTCGTAAGCCTGCTTCCCGTCATGGAAGAGGCGGATCTGCGCCGTCAGCTGCGGTTTGTTGTCTTTGCCGCTTTTTACATTCAGGATCTGGTATGACCACGCGACCGTTTCGCCGGATTCGAAGACACGCACGGCCGCCGTCTTCCTGGAGTCCACTTCTTCAATGACACCTTCCGCCTGGTCCACGGCCGCCCTGGATTTCGTTTTGTCCGCAGCAAGCAGGATTCCGGACAAGACCAGTTTTCCATCGCGGACATTTGGCACCTCGATAACCTGCGTGGCACTGCCCAGTTTGCCGGTTGCCGTATCGCGCAGCACGAGCCGCATCTGGTACACGCCGGGTTGCTTCACGGGCACGTTCATCAGGAACACGACTCCGTTCTTCTGCATATATTCATAGGTTTTGCCCTTGGCGGTGATGTTCCAGGTTTTATCGGCGAAATCGATTTCCTGGCCGTCGGCGCCATACAAGCCGGCCGTGATCTCGACGGTCGCCTTGCGCCATCCGTCCGGCGTTTCGGAAAAAACCAGTTGGTTCGCGTCGAAGTACAGCAGCGCGTTGATGACGGATTTTTCGTCTTTTGTCTGTGAAAACAATCCCGTCAGCCGCACGCGCAGATCCTCGCTTTTGAACGGGGAATAGAAAGCCTTTTCGACCTGCTGTTGCCGGGCGAGGAGGTTCGTGGCGGGAGGATTATCCGGAGTGCTGAAAAATTCGGACCGCGACCGGACGGTCAGGCCGGGCCGCGTTACTCGCACCTGAAGTTTGTGCGCTTTCGCTTTCCCCTTCTTCATTTCGGTAACCGTCTGCGAATCGGGCTGGTACCCGATCAGGTAATAGCCGTTGCCGTCGTTGGCGACGGTTTTCAGGACGCGGTCTATATCATTGTGGCCTTGCATAAAGAGGCCGCCGGTCTGCTTGGCTAGGATTGACATACCGTCCTGTGAGGCGAGCAGTTCGCATACTCTTGCCGTATTAATAACGCCGCGCGGGTCGATGGAATGTATCACGACGCCCGCCCGGTTGGCCGTGTCGATGAGTTTTTGAAGCGGGTCTTTCATGGCCGCCGTGCGGCCCTGGTCTTCACCTTGGCAGCCGTTGAATTGGACCTGGAGTTTTTCCGTGAAAAGAACGATGCTTTTTCTGCCCGGCAGATCCCTGAGGCCTTCTGCCACGTATTGGATCGATTTGAGGCTGAATTTGGTGAATATAAGGTCGCGTTCTTCGCCTATCATTGGCTTTGAAAAACCGAAGTTGTCTCTTTGTATGCTCTCTGAAGCAGCTATCGGGTCAGAGTCGCTGGATGCACCTACACGCGACGCTGCGTTGTAGGAAATGAGATCCGCGGCGGCGTTCAGAAGCCTCTTGTCGTTGCTGAATTGATGCAGCGCCCCTACTCCTGAGCCTGTCCGCATCACCGCCACCAGGTCGTTCGGCTGCATTTCTTTTTCTATCCAGTTCTTGACCCACTGCCTCGTCCGTATGGCATATTCGGGCGAAAGACCCAGATCGTCCACGAGCAGCGCGATGGTGCGGCCAAGATTCGCCCGTTTAAGGGGCATCGGTGGCGGAGCCGGAGCCGGCCGCGCCTTGCCTTTGGCGGAGGGGGCTTTCTCTACAGCCGCTGCCGGACCTGTCGCCGCTTCCGTCCTGATAAACGAAAAATTCGTGATCTGTTGGGGCTTGCCGTCCTGGAGAATGATGAAGTCCTGCGCCGTGAGATCGGTCACCGGTTCATCCTTTGAATTCGTGACAACGGCATCCACCTGTACGAGATCCACGCTTACGCGGACGACGGCTTGTGCGGCCGGATCTTCCTGCTGGAAAGGTTGAGCAACGCCTGCAAAAGCCAGAACGCAGGCAAACCAGATCGCGGTTCTTTGGTAGAAGGACATTCCAGTCTCCTTAAAGGGCTGCCGCTATTCTATTTCAAATTGGTCAAAAATTCGCGTCGAGAAGAAAACTAAACACCCTGTTTTATAGATGAAAGGGAGAGAGTTTTGTATCATTTTTTGTTGCTCTTTTCCAAATTGGGATTCGCAATCTCCTCTGACTTTGTGAGGACGCGTCTGGAGAAATAGTCTCTCCACTAAACATGGTTTAGTGGCCCAAGTCATCGCGGCAACGCGGCGGATGCTCAAAATTCGTCTAATGCACTAGCCCGCGTGGTTGGAGCGCCGGCATCTCGCCGAATGCCGCACGGTTCTTTGCCCTGGGAGCATCGCCGTCCTCGGCGGCACACAGATCCTAATGACTAGAGGTGAGGTATAAAGAGCTAATTTTGTTGAGAATTATCCATATTGCGGCAACAAACCGGCGAGGACGCCGGCGCTCCCAGCGATGCCGGGAACGAGTCTATAGACTTGAGTTTTGAGATCGTCTCTTATATTGGGTAAAATGAGTTGAAGTTGATACCCGTGTTTTCGTGAGGCGAGTCACTTTCATCTCCTGAGGAGATGTAGATGGAAAAGCTGAACCACATCCTCGAAGGTCATACCGATTTGATTTTTTATGGCATTCTGGTGGTTATATTCGGGTTCGCGATGCTCAAAATATTTTTGCGGCGAATGCGAAACAAGCACCAAAGAAGGCGGTTTGACGATCCCCAGTAGCCCACGCATGCAAGCGTCGTTTGAATCTTTGAAATCCGTGTAACAGTCGTTCTGTTACTTGTTTTTTGAGCAAGAAATATTTTGTAAGGACAGTCTCTCCAGAGCCGTCCGGATCGCGCAACATATCTGCCGGACGGGTCTGGAGACCCGTCCTCAAATGTTGGTTGCGGCCCTGGCCGCGCCGGGGGATCCGTGGCGTTGTTCTCCTGACATATGTAAAGATCTGTTGGACGCATTACACTAGGGCAAACCGGTCGTGGTGGGATTCTCTCCTGTTCTCAGGCGGCTAATCATCAGGACGGCAAGGCATATAAAGAAGATGTAATAGAACAGCATAAAAAGCCTTTGCCACAGGCCGATGTAGGAAATCCAGTGTCCTTCCGGATGATAGAAGGTCGCGATCGAGAATAGGGTGAAGGATGAGACTCCTGCGATCGTGGTGAACCAAGAAAACCAGTACAGACGGGGCGATCGCCGGGCATTGTATGCTTTCATGATGATGAAGGGCAGCAGGATAGTTGCCGTCACGCCAACGCCGCCCAGCAGATTATGAACGATACTCGCGGTCGTTTGGAACGCCCTGTCGGCTGTTCCCGGTACCAGGCCCGATCCCAGTCCTTCGCCGATACCATACAACGCTAGCATCCATCCTGCATTTCTCGCGAACTTTTTTCGATCCGGGAAAGCTCTGGAGAACCCCAACCCGAAAACGATAAACATCAGGCCCATGATTACCCACCACGTGGATGTGATCACGGCTACGGGACACCCTTTCTCGCCGAGGTCGCTCATGGGCCGAAGGAACGGTTTATAGCCCGGATACCAGGTCCCCATCAGGTAAGTCATGTAGAGATCCCCCAGGCAAGCCAAAATTCCCACAACCGCGCTCATCTTCATTGGGAAAAGACCACGATCATTCATAGATGTAATTGCAGAAGAATGATGATTCCAAAGCCTATCATTGCCCCCTGAGCCACGATTAAAGCTCCTCCTGGAAACGTTTTATCGTGGTCCGTCTCCAGTCACCGCCACTTGTCGATGGAGGCGGTGGTGGTGTAGTCGAAGTCGGAAATTTTCCACAGTGGGCTTGTTTCCCCGCCTACCACCAGGATGTTGATTTTGTCCGGTCGGTGGTATGGCGCGATGAGCGTCTCAGCGGGGACCTGCTTCCACCCCGCATATGGCTGTACGCCGCTCATCGCCAGGGGAGCCACGAGCATATCGATAATATCGTTCGTCCAGAACTGCTGCGCCGTCATCTTGACGTTTTCCGAAATCCAGCGTCCGACCTCGAGAGGAGTCTGGAATCCTTCATATTCTTTCAGGTGTCTTGCCAGCATGGGGTCGAGAATCAGGGTGGCTGCAGAATAGAGCGCCGGGAGCGCCTGCATCTGGAGCTTCACCTCTTCGCCCCAGGAGCGTCTGGCCGCCGCGCCCGTGCTGTTCAACAGATTCCATCCCCGGAACAGGCTGACGACGCTCTCCTCCCGCTTGTGCCCTTTTTGCACGTGGAACGGTTCCCAGACGCTGCGTTCCTCGTTCTCGGCCATGCACAGGTTGTTGTAGGTGAAGTTGTTGCCCTGCGACGTCCAGAAGGTCCTTTTGCGCCGTGCGTATCCCCAGACGATGCTCATCAACGTCCATGTGCGCCCGATTGCGGCATTCGCCAGGTTGTACGGGCCCAGCGCTCCCATTCCCGCATTCATGCCGATCTCATTTCGTATCGGGCCGTTCACCAGCAGGCCGCTGGCAAATGGAAGTGTCGACGGCTGGATGGCCGGCTGGCCGGTCGTAGCGATGGCGAGCAGCACCGGCAGATGCTCCGGCCGGGCTCCGGCCATCACGGCTGCAATCGCAACCGTCTCGACCGTAATTCTCAGGTTTTCCTGCGTATCGACCATAAATGCCTTTCCGACCAGCTTGTCGGGCGGCTGGCGCGTGCCGGCGAGCATCTTCGCTACGCGCTCTTCCGTCGGCAGAACGATGGGCAAGCCGTCGGTCCATCCTCGTTCGACAAAAAGCTGCAGCAACTTCTCCTCGGTGCCTGCCTCCAACAGCCTTGGGCGCTCCGGTATCGGGCGCACGCGGGCGAGATTTTTGCTCTCGTCTTCCGTATATGGCTTGGTCAGCGCCTCCAATACCTCCTCGATGAGCGGCCTTCCCGTCACTGCGTCCTTGCCCTCGATATAGCCGCGCAGGACTGACGGCCTCATGGAAACCACCGGGTGCGGCGTGTACACGAACCGCAGCGGCACTCCGAAATATTCCGTGTCTTCCTGCACGACGCTCTGAAACGCGATGGTGGAAAGGGGTGCCGTGGGGATTCCGAACTTCACTTCCAGCGTGCGGCAACATCCGGCGACCGCCGTGACGCAGCCCGGTCAGCCGGCTACTCCGAAAATGACAGCGTCGCCGTTCGCCTTGATTTCCTTCCACAAGTCCGTGGTGTCGTCCCTGAAAATGAATCCCGTCTTCCGTTTTAGAATTGTCTTTACCGACGGCATGTGTTCGGCAAACCAGGCCTGGAACTGCTCCATGAACAGGTCGCTTCCTCCAAAGCCCTGGTTCACCAGATACACGGTTTTGCCGTCCAGGCTGCTCGGGCGCGGCGCCATCTGCCACGACTGAACGCCTGCGCCAGAGCCCTCCGTGGCCGGCGTACGCTGCGCTTCGGGATTTAATACGCTCATCAGTGATGGATTCGTCATTGGACGCACTCCTTTCAACACCATCATATAGCCATAATACAAACAGCACACCTTTCCAAGCGGAGAATTTCGGCGGGATTTGGGAGTGTGGCGGCAAGCTGCCGCTTGGGCGGTTTCCCGTTTCAGGTGTCGCGTTTCCGGTTGAAAACCCTGACTTCAAAACGGGAAGCCGGAAACGAGAAAAGGGAAACGGTTTATAGCTGCAGAAAGTTGCCGCTTTCCGAAGGTGCCCTGTGGGTGCGAAAACCAATCGGAATTTGGTTTTGAAATTACCGCAGCGCGCGCCGCGTGATCCATGCAGTAAAGCCAATAGAAAGAATGCCTGCGAACCAGGACAGCTGGATCGCGTTGGCGAGCAGCGCCCGGGAAAATGCGGCAGCCAAATCCGGGTAGCCGGCCAGAAAATCATTGAAACGAAGCAGGACGAGCAGGCTAAACGTTGTCGCCAGGAGCCCCAGCAGAACCGGCGCGGGAGAAAATGATACGGCCGGTCTGAGGAGTCGCAGAAAAATGCTTTGCGGCCGGCGCGCCGGAGCTTCACTGAGCAAATCGAGCCCCAGCAGGCTCACGCGCTCCGTAAATCCGGAAGGCGCCTGCCAGGCAGGCAGTTCCTGAAGCCGCTGGTCGATTTCCGCATAAAGCTCCTGTGCCTGCCTGCAGTTCGGGCACGCGAGCAGGTGGGCCCGAACCCTCGCGGGCAGACGGTGCATTTGTGCGTCATTTGCAAGTTGTTGCTGAACGTCCCTGCATCGCATGAGTGATCCTGTCCTTCAATATCTTTTTTCCGCGAAACACGTATGTCTTTAATGTCCCGACCGGTATGTTCATCATGCCGGCGACAGTCTGATAATCCAATTCATCGATTGCCGTGTACACCAGGGCGAGGCGATAGGCTTCGGGGAGCTGCGCCAATTCATCACGAATAACGTCTCGTATTTCCTTATGTGCCAGCGCATTTTCCGGGTCCGGGGACTCGAGGTCAGCCCGCGTCTTTTCCATGTCCGATGCGGATTCGTCGGCCGGCGATTCCTCGCGCCACCGTTTGGTTTTGCGCAAATGGTCGATTGCCACGCGGTTCGCAATCGTGTAAATCCAGGTCGAGAGCTTGCCGCGACTGTCGAAGTATGCCATTGCCCGAAAAACTCTCAGAAACGTTTCCTGCGACAGATCTTCGACAATCCGGTCGTCTCCGGTCGCACGCCAGATGACGGTCCCGACCATGCGGGAATAATTATTCACGAGGCGCATACAGGCTTCCTGGTCGCCCGACAGGACCTTGTCTACCAGCATCTGTTCGCTATGCTCCACGACGTCCTGCCTTGGTCATATCCCATGATACGCTGAAAATTATTTCCGGTTTCAAGAGAATCTTGAAACCGGCGCCGACCTTGCTCCGTCATATGGATACGAATGATGCTGAAGCAGACATACAAAATCAAAGGAGGATAAATCACAATGGGAGGAAACCCATCAGCACTTGCGATTATGATTCCGATTGTGGCCATCGTCATGGGCATTGGGGTCGCTTTCTGGGCCATTTACTGGGATCATCGAACCAAGCAGATGAAGTATAGGGAACGCGAATTAATGATCGAAAAGGGTTTGACGCCACCCCCGCTGGAACCTGAAAAGCCTCGTGCAACCCTGGACGAGTGCCTTCAGAGGGGCGTTATCATGATATTTCTTGGAATCGGTCTTGGGATAGGATATTTCGTCCTTCTCCATTCATGGGGACCGCCGGCATGGATATGCGGCGTAGGCGCCGCTATTGTCGAGCTTTTGGGTATTGGTAACATCGTGTATTACGCCATTGCCAAAAAGTCCAAGAACGAAAGCTCACAAAATACCGGCAGTATTTCCATTCCTTGAAGGGCCGTTTGCCGGGGCTGAGTCGCACGGCAATTGAATAAGAATGCCGGCAATCGATTCGAAATACTGCCAGAGCTATTATTTAAGCCCCCGCATGCGTGCGCGTCATGCAAAGGGGAACCAGCGCTGAAAGGATTCAATAACAAACCGGAATATCGACGATTGCAGATTCATGTGAGGCCTGCATGGCCGATGAAGATTTTCTGTGTCGCTCCTTCAGAGCTCTATCTATTTTCACACTCATAACCCAGGGTTCCAGAGCCCGCTTCACGTGCTCTTCCACCCTGGGCTCTCCTGCTGGACCCTTTCAGGGTCCGTATCGGGCTCCTTAACTAAGCGCCATTCGGGTCGGTATCGGAATCGCTCTCGGAATCGGTGATCGCGATCGGCCTTTATCTTCATGTTTCGATCCCGATCGGTCCGGGTTTGTGGATTCTGCAGGTTCTATAGTAGTAAAATCCCCGGACATGAAAACCATTGCTTCGGTTCTTTGTTTCTGCATCCTGAGTGCCGTTTCCGCCGGAGGCGGCGACGCGCAACTCTCAACCCTTCAAAGTCGGATCGCCCGTCTTGAGGCGGACGTGCAGGGCGCGGAAGCCATCTGGGCTATAAAGCGTCTGCAGTATGCCTACGGGCACTATGCCGAGTTCGGGCTGTGGCACGATCTCGCGGACCTCTTTGCCGAAAATGGAGTGGGGCATTACCCTGCCGGCGACCTCGGCAAAGAGGAAATCCGCAAACTCTTCCTTCAGGACGTTGGCAAGGGGAAGCTTGGTTTAGCAGACGGCATGCTCTATCCCCACATCATGCTCCAGCCCGTCGTGATCCTGGCGCCGGACCGGAAAACGGCCAGAGGACGCTGGCGCGTGCTGGCGATGTTGGGCAGTTATGGAGGAGACGCCATCTGGGCCGGCGGCATCTATGAGAATGAATATGTACTGGAAAACGGCGCCTGGAAGATCAAGGACCTTCACTACTACTCCAGGTACAGCGGCCGCTACGAACAATCCGGCTGGACTGCCGACGGCGGAGCGGTTCCTTTGCCCCCCGACCCGGCGCACGCAGGCGCGCCGATTCAGGATATTGCAAATCCTCTTCCACCCCGGGAAAAGCCGCAAACGCTCGCGGCGCTGAGCCGGCGCCTGGCGGGTCTTACCCATCGCGCGCAAATGCTGAGCGACGCAGCGGACGTGGAAAACCTGCAACACGCCTACGGATATTATGTGGACCGCAAGATGTGGGACGATGTCGCGGACCTGTTTGCGGCGGATGCGACGATGGAACTCGGCCGGCAGGGGGTATACGCCGGCAAAAGGAGCATCCGCCGTGCCCTGGATCAGTTCGGTCGGCAAGGTTTACAGGAAGGGGAGGTCAACGATCGGCTTCAATTGCAGACCATCGTCGACATTGCAGCGGACGGGCGATCGGCAAAGGCCAGGGGTGTCGAATTGGCGATGCTGGGCGTCAACGGAGTAAGCGCTCAGTGGGGCGAGGGCATCTTCGAGAATGAATTCGTCAAGTATAACGGCGTGTGGCAATTCAGGGTCATGCACTTCTATCCAAGGCTGCTGACCGATTACGACAAAGGATGGGCCAAGGACGCAAAGCCGGCGCCGGGCCCGAGCAAAGAGTTCCCGCCTGATCGGCCGCCGACTTCGGTATATGAGATCTTTCCGAAGTTTTTTGTCCCGCCATTTCACTTTCCCAATCCCGTGACTGGCCGGGCCACCCGATATCCGGCAGAAACTGAGCCGCCTGTCCGCAGGACCAGCCCAGAACCAATAGCAGACAGAACTCCTGTCGCCGGGACCCTTGCGGAATTGTCCCGGCGCGTAGCCGGAACGGAACGTTTGACAAGGAGTGCCGTGGCATACGATGCGGCTGAAAATCTGGCCAGTGCGTACGGCTACTATCTGGACGAATTCATGTGGGATGAGACAGCAGATCTTTTTGCGCGGGATGGCAGGAGGAAGTTTTCCACCATCAGCGACGACGATGGACGCGAACGCATCCGCGAATCCATCAAGCGCCGCTATCCCGGCAAGAAGTCGACGGACTATTTCACCGTGCATCAGCTGATCCAGCCGGTGATCCACGTCTCGATCGACGGGCAGACCGCAAAAATGCGAACACGCCTG
>DATJPG010000192.1:0-10349 GCA_035506515.1 Acidobacteriota bacterium | reverse complement strand
GGTTATTCAGAAATGCGGCATTTACAAAATAGACGGCCGGCACGCCGTACTTCCGGCAAAGCGGCGCGGCGATTTCCAACACGGAGGCATACGCATCATCAAAAGTCACCAGGACCGCGCGCGAAGGAAGATTTCGTCCGTCAGTGCCGGCCAAAACATCCTCGAGGCGGACGGGCGTGTAGTGCGTGGTGAGAAATTGGAGAGCCGCCTCAAATCGCTGCGGAGCGGTACAAACATTCATTCCGGCGGTGAAGGGGGATTCCTCAGCGGAGATATGGTGGAAGACCACACAGCGCAGTGAATACGCTGGACCCAGGAGGCGTGCAACCCCAAAGCATCCCGGCACCCGCCAGAAGGCTTCTGCGGCCAGATCCAGCCCTGTACGCCGAACCTTACTGTAGAGCAACGGTTTCACCCTCCAGAAAAGTCCGTTGCCAAAGCTCCAGGTTGAGGAGCGAAAAGATCTCCTTGGAATAGTTGGCTCCGTTCGAATTGGCCTTGAGCAAATCCTCAATCGCGTCCTTTTTGAAATAGCCGCGATTCGTGGTTTTGCGGTCCGTCAAAACGCCCCAGATGACATCCTTGAGATCGTTGCGCAGCCAAGATTCGTAGGGAACCGGGAATCCCGTCTTTTTCCGATTGCGGATTTCGACCGGAATTTTGTCGGCCATGGCTTTCTTCAGAATATATTTCGTCGTGAACCGGTTCAGCTTGTAGCTCGCCGGCAAGGAAGTGGCAAATTCCAAAACCTCATGATCCAAAAGCGGCACGCGAAGTTCGATGGAGTTGGCCATCGTCATCTTGTCGGCTTTGATCAGCAATTCGTCCGGCAACCAGGTTTTCGTGTCGATATAGAGCATCGCCGCCAATTTATTGCGGTCACGAACTTGGCCTTGCAGACGGCGCACGGGTTCCAGAGAGTGCTCTCGATTGATGGAAGAAGCAAAAGCGGTGGAGTACGTGTCGCCCAATGCGTTTCCGCTGTAGCGGTATGGATTCGACGTGCAGCTGTAGTAGTAATCGGGGAACGTATTATTCAGCAATGGACCATACTTGGCCACGCGGGGCGAATGGAACATCGTGTTGGCCAGCGACAAGCCACGGGCAACCGTGTGATTCAGCGCAGGAATCCCCTGCTTGAACCGTTCCAGCCAAACCAGGTTGCGATAATTGCTGTAGCCCGCGAAGGCTTCGTCGCCGCCCTCCCCAGAAAGAAGCACGGTGACATAATTTCTCGCCAGTTTTGACACGTAGTACATGGCAATGGCGGGGGGCTCACAGACCGGCTCCTCCATATGCCAGACATATTGGGGAATGAAGGCCGCGAAATCCCTGGCGGTGATGGACATGTCGTAGTGCTGCGTGCCGTATCGTTCCGCCGCCAATTTTGCGTAGGGTCTTTCGTCCGCCACCTGGCCGCCGGAAAAGCCGACGGTGAAGGTGCTCATCTTTTTGTCGGTGCCGTTCACGGCAAGGCTGAGGACCGCAGTCGAATCAACCCCGCCGCTCAAGAGAACTCCCACCGGCACGTCGGCGATCATGTGGAGCTCGACGGTCTTGGCCAGCAGGCGTTGCAATTCGGCCTCGGCGTCCTTTAGACTGATGTTTCGCGGAGGCTTTGCGAGATCAAGATCCCAATACTGCTGGACGGTTGGCTTTCCGTCCTTGATCAGCAGGAAATGGCCCGGCGCAAGTTTTTGAATGCCGGACAAAAGCGTCTCTTCGCCAGGCATGTACAGGAAAGTCAGGAACCTGTCGATGAGCTCGGGAGCGATCTCCCGCTTTACCGTTGGATCCGCAAGGATCGCTTTAATTTCCGAGCCAAACACCAGCGATTCTTCGGCCAGACAGTAATAAAGCGGCTTGATGCCGACCCGATCTCTCGCCAGGAACAGGGCCTTGTTGTTGCTGTCCCAGATGGCGAACGCGAACATCCCTCGCATCTTTTCCAGGCATTTCGGGCCAAACTCCTCGTAAAGGTGGACAATCACTTCCGTGTCCGTGCGCGTCTTGAAGACGTGTCCCTTGCTTAGCAGGAGTTCGCGCAATTCCTGGTAGTTGTAGATCTCGCCGTTGAAAACGATCCAGATGGTATCGTCTTCGTTCGAAAGTGGCTGATGGCCGCTTTTTAAGTCGATGATCGAAAGCCGGCGGAATCCCAGACCAACAGGTCCCGCCACATAGTAGCCTTCATCGTCCGGGCCGCGGTGCACGATAGTGTCCGCCATGCGCTTCACGAGCTCGGGCGACACCCGCGCTTCACCATCCAGCATCAGTTTTCCGCAAATTCCACACATGGTTTTGTGCTTTTGCCCTGGACCCGGATACCTATTTCCAGATTGTCTGCATGCCGAAAAGGCGCCTCAATTGCTGGGCGCGGATGTATGCGAGGTATGGGGGATCTTCGACGCGGGACTGCCGCGTGAGGCAGGCTTTCAGATATCCGTAAAGAATTGCTGCAGAGCCGATCAAATATGGCTTCTGGCTGAGTCGACGCAGGCAGCTGGCCAGAAGGAAAAGAGGATGGTATCCCGACACATAGCACACTTTGCCGTGTTTAATGCGGTCCTGCACAAGACCGTCCGCGGTCCCCGTAAAGCGGTGGTGATGAAGGCGCAAGTCCTGAAAGCTATAAGTCTTCCAGCCAAGCATGTTGGCTTTAACTTCGTCGATGGTGTCCCAACCAGCGGACATCCAGAGCCCGCCGATGGCCTCCCAACAGGCCTTCCGGTAGATTTTGGTCGCACCGCGCACATGAAAGATAGGGTTTGACTCGAGTTTCATGTGCCCGTCGATGTCGTGATAAATATCGCCGCCGCCGATGCCAAGCGCGGGCTCCTGGCGGAAATACTCAAAGCATTTTTGGAAGTAGTCCGGGGCAAAACTCAAGTCTCCATCAAGCTTCACGACGAATTCCCAATCGGTGCAGCGGATGGCCTTGTAGCCGTCATAGAACGCTTCCATCACTCCACCGCCGGATTTACGAAAACCCCGGTTCAGCCTGTGGATGACGTGGATCCAAGGATACTGCGAGGCGTAGCGATCCAAGATGGCCGGAGTTCCGTCGGAAGATCCGTCATCGACGATGACCCATTCGGCAGGAGCCATGGTCTGCCGGATGACACACTCCAGCGTATCTGCGATGAATTCTTCCTCGTCCCGAACTGGGGTTATGACCACATATTGCGCCATGGTGGATGACCGTTGCCTATGAAACGTGGCGCTGGGGCGGTCGGTTACAGTTTCGCGGCTAGGACCAATCATCACAGGCCTGGAACCTCAAAGTAAGGACTTCTTCTCCAGTGCTTCGCAAATCGCAGTAACAATTCGTTGAGCGCTCTTGCCGTCCCACTTCTCCGGCACAGCGCCCTTGCCTCTCGACTCCAGTTGGCGACGCGTTGCTTGACGGATGCCTTCCTTGCGGGTGCCCGCAAGGACATTCGTTCCGACTTTCACCGTAATGGGGCGTTCCGTATTTTCACGGACGGTAACGCAGGGCACTCCGAGGCACGTGGTCTCTTCCTGAATGCCTCCGGAGTCGGTTACCACGACGGCGGCATTCGCCATAAGGCACATGAAATCCAGATAGCCGAGCGGTTCGATCATCCGGATGCGGCCATTGGCCTGAGCAGACGGGAGGGAGTCGCGGCCATTGCCGTTCTTGGTCTCGAAGAAACGTTCCAATCCGAATTCTGCAATTCTTTTCTGCGTTCTCGGATGCGCCGGGAAAACCACGGGACACGCGTGGGACAATTCCTCCAGCCCTTCGAGCACATTCGCAAGAGTGCCCGGCTGGTCAACGTTTGAAGGCCGGTGAAGCGTAAGCAACGCATAACGCATCGGGGTAATCGTTGAGCCGTGATTCGACGCTCCATTCCGGAGCCCCAATTTGTCCAGGATGGGGGATGCGTCCGCTTTGCCCCGGAAGGCAAGCAAGGAATCGATCATGGTGTTTCCGACAAAGTGCATCTTTTCGGCCGCAATGCCTTCTTCACGGAGATTTTGCAGCCCGCTCTCTTCGGTGACAAACAACATGTCTGCGACATGGTCCGTCAGGATGCGATTGATCTCCTCGGGCATGCCGCGATCAAAGGAGCGAAGGCCCGCCTCGACATGAACGATCAGCGGCCGAGCGCCCTTCGCATCGTAGGAGATTTTTGCGGCAACAAGCGCGCAACCGAGGGTGGAATTCACGTCACCCACGACAACCAGTGCATCGGGCTTTTCGCGAAGGAGCACCTCTTCAAACTTTTTCATGATGTCGGCAGTTTGTGCCGCATGGGAGCCCGAACCGACGCCGAGATGCACATCCGGCTTCGAGATGTTCAAATCGGAGAAAAACCGGTCGGACATGGCTTCGTCGTAGTGTTGTCCGGTATGGATCAGAACGGATTCCAATTGAATCGGCTTACTCGCATCGCCGGCCGAGGCGGCTGATTTCGCAATATGCTCGTTGTGTTCGCGAATCGCCGCCAGGATGGGCGCCGCCTTCATGAAGTTCGGACGCGCGCCAACGACGGTAAAGACCTTCGCGGTTTTTTTCGTATTCATGGTCTATCTAGCTCGCTTTGCAACCGCCAGCTGGAGCGGACTACGAGTTCGAAGGAAATTCATCGGACGGGGAGTGCTTCGCAAACGCATACAGCAACCAGCCATACTCGTACGGCCTCTGTTCGTGAAGCACTTCCAGCGGACGCCGCTGGTCCTCGGAATTGCTCGGCTTGATGGCGTTAACGGTGATGTCCCAGAATTTGCTTCTACGGTTCTTGGGAAGAATGCACCGCCAAATCAAGGTCTGGTTCGCGTCCCTGATATCGACACCCAGTTCATTGGAGCCGTATATCCAGGCGAGACCCTTATAAAGGGGCTCTTCGAATGATTTTCCCGTTGCATCTTGAACGGCGAATAAACACATGGGCGCCATGCCATGCTGGTGGACGGAATACACCGGATACCGGCTGGAGACTCGGCCGCTCCGGGCGTCGTAGAGCCACCACCACTGACCTAATTTGCCCTGGGCGCGGCAGATCGACGTTGCACAGGCCACGGCCGGATTCAGTGCATCCTCTACATGGAATGCCTTCGCAAACTTTGAAAGCGCGTAGGTGGGATAGACCTGATCCGCAAAGCTCCCGATGGCACCACGTAAAAATCCAGAAAGCGAGCTCTTCGTGCCTTTGTGGCCGAAGAATCCATGCTGGCCCTGATTCTCCATGATCACGCGGTACGTCTTCATCGCCAGGTCCATTAGCGAGCCGGTGAGCTTAGGATTGGTTTCCGCCGCGTGGGCCAGTCCCGACAAAAACCACGACAACTCCATCGTGTGGCGTTCGCGCGCGTCCACGAAGCGGTCCAGGGCGGTTTTGCAATCAAGCGAATGGAATATCTTTTCAACATCATTTGGCTCAAAAGCGGCGATCAGCCACAGCAGCAGACCGGTATCACCGGCCCCGTCAATCCACTTTGCGTCGCGAACAAAGGAGCTGTAAATCGCGCGAAGGTCAAAGGACGACTTGCCGCCGGCAGATTCCCACTCCTTCAGCCCGAGCAGGGTCATGATCGTGTAGCGGGGCGAGATTCCTTCGCTCACCAGGCCTTGGTTGGTGGAGAGCAGGCGATGACAAAACGCCTGCTTCTCTTTATCGAACATGGCCCCCAGCCCCCGGGCCGAAAACTGCAGCAAGCTCTGCACGTCACTCCTGCCCGGTCCGTGTTGCTGGGCCACGTCGTGCTTCGAGGTGGCGCGTGAATTTAGCTGGCTTGGGGCAGGCATTCGTGCTCCGCAATCGAGATAATGGCTTGAACGATGGAATTCAGGGCGGGACTCTGATCTTGTGAATCTTGCCGCTGCGGCGATCTTTTCTGAAGAACGATTTTGTTGCGGATATCTTCGATTGTTTCAATCAGGATCAGCCGGCCGGATTTGGCTAACCCCTGATCGACGGCGCCGATGCGTCCGCGAAAAATGCTGTAAACGGGGACGCCCAGCGCTGCCGCTTCGCGATTCATCGTCCCGCCGCCGCTGATGACGAAGTCGGAACTCCAAATCAGATTGAGGCCATCAATGGCTTGCTGAGGAATGATGATGCGTCCGTTTTTAATTGCCTCGCTCCAATGGGAGTTAAGAAAATCGGCCTGAGCGTGATTTCGCGGAAGAAGGACGACGCGGATTTCAGGATGCTCCAGAAGAAACCGGAGGCTCTCCTCGAAAAATGTCTCGCTTTCCGGATTGTGATAGTGGGCTTCCGTAGCGGGCGGCCTCACCGTCGTCATGATCTCGCCTTCACCCACTCCCAGCTGTTTTCTGAAATTAGGATCGGGTTTGAATCGTGGCACGTATACGTCTTCCTTCAAGCCGGGATAGCGGTGCAAATGCCCTGGCTGCTGAGACACGCGATCCTCCGGGATCACGTCAGGCACAAAGATCCAATTGGGCTGCAAAAATCCGGTGGCGGTAACGAATTCGTAGTCAAACATGACCACGGTCGGGATGCGGAGCAGCGAGGCGACCAGGAATTGTGCCCGGGAAGTGTGCGAAACCGCCAGATCCGGCCACTCTTTCATCGCGAGCGGCAACAGTTGAATCGCTCGCAACGCAGTCCCCAACAGTTTCAGAATCCACTTTTTCCCGTAATGTTTTCCCACCACCTGGCAATCGAGATGATGAAGCCGCAACAGCTCGCAAACCTGGTAGGAATCCCGGGCTGTGAGAAAGACCTCGTAACCAGCCTTTTCGAGACCTTCGATAATCGGCAGGAAGAACGGAACGTGAGGAGAATTGTCGAGATCGATCCAAATCTTTTTTCTGCCCGATTTCAGGGCCACCTTGCTCCCATTGGCACGATTCTTGGGAACAGTTTGCTCTTGTATGGAGTTTGGATTCATTTCGATGAGTTGTGCTGTGGCAGCGAAATTAACGTTTCGGGAGGATCTCTTGCAGGCTGCAGGAGAAGTTGTCATTTCCCCATCGGGAGAGAATTGCGGCTAATCTGGTGCGAAATGGATTCCCCGGCAGGACTCCTCGGTCAGACCCCAGCAGTCTGAGAGGAGGCCGCGGCACGCTGCTTCAGGTACGCTTGCAAACCTTCCTGCCAGGGTTTGAAGATGTTCAAACCGCGCGCTTTCAGAGCCTGATTTTCCAGAACCGAATATTTTGGCCTGGGCACCTTAGCGGGAAATTCGTTTGGACTTGCGACATGTAAGCGAACAGGCGTGTCCGTCATCGCAAAGATCTCCCGGGCAAATTCATACCACGAACAGCTGCCTTCCGCGGTCGCGTGATAAAGCCCGTAGTGACTGGAGCGGCTGAGCCGCACGATTTGTTGGGCGAGTTCGGCAGTAGAAGTCGGCGTAACAAACTCGGTATCGACCACCTTCACTTCGCCGCGCTCCCGGGCAAGCTTCAACATCAGTTCAATGAAGTTAAGCCCGCCCTTGGCGCGGCAGGGGCTCTTTCCATAAATGCCGGAAGTGCGCACGATGAAGTGTTTTTCGGTGGTCGCGCGGACAAAGTGCTCTCCCGCCAGCTTGGCGATGCCGTAAACGTTCAACGGCAGCGGATTGTCCCCCTCAACGTACGGGGCCATCTTGGAACCGTCAAAAACGTAGTCGGTGCTCACGTGCATCAGAACTGCGCCCAACTCGCGAGTGGCGCTGGCGAGGTTTCGGGCGCCAATGGCGTTCACGGCAAACGCTTTCTCCGGCTCGCGTTCGCAATTTTCCACGTGGTGCATCGCCGCCGTGTTGACCACAATCTCTGGCCGCGATTCCTGCAGCACGCGAGAAGTTGCATGAACGTCCGAGATTTCAATGTCCGCGTGGGTGAGGCCCTGAACGGAATCACCGTTCTGCGAAAAAGCGGCGACCAGGTCTGCGCCAAGCTGGCCGTTCGCGCCGATAACCGCAACTTTCATAGTTAGTGCGCCTTCACCATCGAATGAATTTCCACGTCCGTATCGATGGATTTGAATATCGCGATATTCGAATACATGGGGTTGTCCCAGTCTTTGAATTTTTCCATGTTGTCGATCAGGTTCGTAACGATGGACTTCAGGTCGTCGGTGGGATGAAAGCTCAGCACGTTCTTGGCTTTCTCAATGCTCACCTTGTAATTGCGAAAATCCTGAATGTGCTTGATGTTGAGGCGAATCGGAATCCCCATCCGCTCTTCAATGGCGGCCTTCACCAGATCGCCGACCTCGCCCACGGTGTAGTTCCCGGACGCGACGTTGAAGACGCCCGAAATCTTGCTGTTTGCTTCGATGGCCCGGATGTAGGCCGTGGCTGCATCCTGAATGCTGAGGATCGGCCGCCAGATGGAAGGGTTGTTGATGGTGATCACATGTTCTTTCATCGCGTTCTTGAACATGGTGTTGATGATCAGATCGAAACGCATGCGCGGGCTGTAGCCGGAGATGGTTCCCTTGCGCAAGGAGATGACGGAAAAATCGTTGTCGATCAGCTGCAGAGCGGCTTGTTCTCCCTGAAGTTTTGAGATGCCGTAGGGATAGCTGGAGCTGACCGGGCGTGTTTCATCGTACAGCTCATTTTCCGTATAGCCGTAAACGGAGCACGAACTGGCGTAGATGTACCGCTTCACCTTGGCCTTTTTGGCGGTGTATGCGAGGTACGACGGGGCCGCCGCATTAAACACGAAATTCTTACTCGGTGAATACTCCGCCATGGGATCGTTCGACAACCCCGCCAGAAAGAGAACCTGGTCGTAAGGCTCCAAGTCTTCCTGGGTCAGCTGGAAAATATCTTTGTTCAACACGCCGACTTGGCGGGGCAAGTTATTTCCAAACCAAAACAAGTCGACGACGTCCACCTTGTAACCCCGGTCCAGCAACTTCGGGATCAATGTGCAACCTACGTACCCTGCACCACCTGCAATGAGGAGTTTCACGCTGCCTCCTAAGAACTCGAGAGCGAGTAATCAGTATTTGAAATTCGCGGATTCCGGACGGGCCAGCCACTGGGACAAGGTTTGCGCGTTGCGATCCTTGTCGGAAAGAGTTACATCCTTCAGGGGCCATTGGATTCCGATTTCCGGATCATTCCAGAGAATTCCGGATTCCGCTTTATTGCTGTAAATTCCGGTGCATTTGTATTGAATCTCTGCGAAATCGGAAAGCACACAGAAGCCCCGCGCAAAGCCGGCCGGAGCCCAAACCTGGCGGTGGTTTTCTGCCGACACTTCGATGCCGGCCCACTTTCCTAGAGTCGGTGATCCTTTGCGAATGTCCACTGCAACCAAAAACGCGCTCCCCAGGGAAACACGCATCAGCTTGCCCATCGGCGGTTCCCACTGAAAGTGCAAACCGCGCACGACTCCTTTCGCCGAACGGGAGTGATTGTCCTGGACGAAATTCGTGGGCAAACCGTTGGCCTTGAACTCATCCTCCCGGTAAGTCTCGGTGAAGAAACCCCGGCTGTCCTGGAAAATTTCCGGAACAATGACCGCTACATCGGGCAGCGGCTTGGATTCAACGTTGATTTTCATAAGGTGTCCGAACAGGTGCAGTGGATAACTGCTGCGTTCATCGCCCTGATTTAGCGCACTGCCAAATGGGCTCTGGTCCTCCGCACTCAAGTTTTTGAGGAGCCCAGACTGGATTGTCTGCAGCTAGGCTACCGCCATCAAGCCCCCGGAAATCTGTGGCTAGCAAGGTTGGACGGATCGGGCGGAACTAACTCAACAGCAATACTTTACCAAAAAACCGGGCTTTCGCCGCAGGCTTCAAACGGCAATCTACCTGCCAAACCAAAATCGGCGAGACCTCGTCTCGTGGGAGCAGGCCTCCACCTAACTCATTGTAAAGAAAACTGTTAATCGCGCACTGGGCCGATGGTGAACGTGGAGCCCCGCAGTTTTTCATTTTCAGCCGGGCAATGGGGAAAACTCTTGCCACAATGGGACAAGAACCTTCTCCAGACCGAGATTGTCACAACTAACGCTTTTATTTTGTATCAGTTATGAGATTTTTTGACTCAACCCGTTCAATCTCAACTTGATCGACGGGATTTTATCCAATTTTCGCTGTGTCCAACCGTGTAACCCGGTTTGCTGGTGTCATTCGCCTGGACCCAGGAATGAAGGGTCGCTTGCACGCTGCATCACCGTCGCGTGGTGATGGACGCGTTTCAACAGCCATTGCGGCAAATGCATCCAGTCGTAACCGCCGTTCAATTTCGACGCCAGCAATTCCGAATCATCACCGGAATTGATCGGCAGGCGCGGGAGAAACAGGCAATGGTTCTTTGCCGACGCTCTGCCAATGACGCTGGAAACACCAAGTTCGAAGCCGTGATTTTCCAGCGCATCGGAAAGGTAACGCGTAAAGTCGCGG
>DATJPG010000191.1:0-26886 GCA_035506515.1 Acidobacteriota bacterium | reverse complement strand
CATGAAAAAAAAGAAGACGTAAAAAATCCTCATAAGCCCGTTGCTGATGGCACGTGCAACCTGTGCCATGTTATTAGTCATAGCTCAAATTATAGACCTTTGCTGATTAATAGTCAGAGACAGTTATGCTTCTCTTGTCATAAAGATACTAAGGCAGAGCTGGACAGGTTTAAATATGTTCATAAACCGGTGATTGACCGGGGATGCACCGTTTGCCATGAACCTCACGGAAGCAATTATTTCAGGATGTTAATCAAGGAATATACGCCTGAATTCTATGCCCCATTTGATATTTTAAACTATGACCTGTGTTTTTCCTGTCATCGGGCAGACAAGGTTTTAGACAAGGAAACCGAAAATTCAACTGATTTCAGAAACGGAAAAACGAACCTTCATTATCTACATGTGAATACGCCGGAAAGGGGACGGACCTGTCGTACCTGTCATGCCACCCATGCAAGCAATGAGCCCAGGCATTTGCGCAAAGCGGTCCCCTATGGAGGATGGGAAATTCCCATTCAATTTGAAAAAACAGAAACCGGCGGGGGCTGCGCTCCGGGTTGCCATAATCCCCGGGGGTATGATCGGATTAATCCGGTTGTTTACAAATCTGATAAACACTTATAGGAATTTCTATTCTGAATAGCAAGAGCGAGCAGAGGGAACAATTGACGAATAGGAAAGATCGTTGAAAGAGTGGTGAAGTTCGATTCAGAAGGCCACAATACGAAACGATTGATGAATGGAGCTTTCCATGGGGCGCTTGTATAGGTTATTAGTCGGTCTCATTACATGCAATCGCATTTCCAAGGTGGGCGGATATCTGGCCACGTTCGGAGCGATCTCGGGCGCGGTCTACCTGGTGATGACCCTCTTATCCGGCGCCGAAAACGCCTACGGCGGAATCATTTTCCTGGCAGTTGTGCCACCGGCTTTTTTCGGTGGGCTGCTTCTCGTGCCGTTGGGGCTCTACTTCGAGTTCAAGCGGAGGTGCCGGCAGGATCCCAGCCTGGCAGAGAAGTCACTTGGGACAATCCTGCAATCGCTATCCGGGGAAAGCGACGTTCGCAATCGCATCATTACCTTTGTCGTGTTTAGCGGCATCAACGTTGCCCTCACGATGATTATATTCGTCGCCAGCCTGGACTACCTCGACTCGCCCTCTTTCTGCGGCCAGCTCTGCCATTCTGTTATGATTCCTGAATTCACCGCCTATGAACGCTCTCCGCATGCCCGCGTCCCTTGCGTCCAATGCCACATCGGCCCCGGAGCATCGTGGTTCGTAAAGTCGAAAATAGCGGGCCTGCGACAGGTCTACGCGATCATGGCCAAAACCTACAATCGGCCGATTCCAACTCCGATCGAGCAACTGCGGCCTGCGCGCGATACTTGCGAACAGTGCCACTGGCCCCAAAAGTTCAACCAGGATAAATTGAAAATCATCACACACTACAGGAACGACCGGAACAATACCAAATATTACACGGCTTTGCTGCTGAAGGTCGGCGGGCCGGAAGCGGAAGGGGCAAAACCGACCGGGATCCACTGGCACGTGAGTGGCGGGAATCGGGTGATTTATGCCTCGGAAAAGGGCGAGCGGAAGGATATCCCATGGATTCGGCTTGAGCGCGACGGCCAGCAGCCCGTAGAATATCGATTCACGGGGAGCAATCTTTCAGATGCGGAGATCGCCGCGCTCCCCCGACGGACGATGGATTGCGTTGACTGCCACAATCGCCCGACACACATCTACCGCCCAGCAGACACCGAACTGGAGACCATGTTTGCCCGTTTCCCTGAACTGCAGAGTGTCCCTTATTTGAAGAAGGCTGCCAGCGAGGTAATGGAGCGGCATTTCAGCGATGATGCGATCGAGGCCGGAGAGGTGAAGAGATCGTTAATTGCCTGGTTCGGTGCGAATCCGGAAGAGAAACCTGATCCGAGATTACTGAAACTGGCGGCAGATAAGGTGCAGGAGATTTACAGGCAAAATGTTTGGCCGAAGATGAATATCGGATGGGGAACATACCCCAATCATATCGGCCACACGGTCAGCCAGGGATGCCTCCGGTGTCACGGCAATAATCATGTTACGGCCGAAGGGAAAGCCGTCCGGTCCGATTGCCGGCTATGTCACACTATCCTGGCGCTTGAAGAAGAAAAGCCGCCGTTGTTTGATTACATGGTGCATAAGGAAAAGTGAGAGGAACGGTACAGTCTGTGGGCCTGTGCCACACCCACGGGAAAATCAATAAGAGGGCTTTGAACTCTATGACGCGCATCCGAATGCTGCAGGCCGGACTGATATTCAGTGTCCTGTTGTGCGCGCTGAGACTCGCCGCGACGGCCGCCACGCCTCAGGAACAAAAACATTCCGATCCCTCAAAAAGTTGTGTCTCAAAGGATTGTCACCCCGACATCGTCAAGCACAAATATAAGCATGGACCTATTGTGGTGGGAAATTGCACCGTCTGCCACGCCCCTCTCCCCGGCGATCAGCACAAGTTCAAGGTAGAGCAGTCTCAAACCAAACTCTGCGCGACGTGCCACAAACAGGTCAATACGGAACCGAACTTGCACGATCCGGTCGCGAAAGGTCAATGCCTGAAATGCCACGATCCGCACGGATCGGAAGAACGCTATCAGGTACGTGTAAGCCCGCCAGTAAAAATGTGTGCTGAATGCCACAAGCCGGCGGTGACCAGGAAATATGCACATAAGCCTGTTGCCGATGGCCAATGCCTGGCCTGTCACCGACCGCATGGAAGCAAGGCTACAAAGCTGCTCGACAACTCGGGAAGCAAGCTTTGTCTGAAGCAGTGCCACGAAAAGATGCGGCCGGTCATTGTTGCGGGAAAGGAGCGGAAAATCCATCTGGCATCCGAAGATTGCACCAAGTGCCACCGATCCCACGATTCCGACTATCCGTCGCTACTGAAGCGTTCCTCAGCGGAGCTGTGCCTGGATGGATGCCACAAGGAATTCAAGGAGGACTCGAGTAAGTTCAAGCACTGGGCCACGGATAAATCGTCAGGCTGCGTCGACTGCCATCGAGCGCACGACTCCACGTTCGGCCGCCTGCTGCGCAAACCGACCACCGAGCTGTGCTTCACGTGCCACGAGGAGTTACAGGCTCAAACTGCTGCGGCGAAGTTTAAGCACCGCCCATTTTCGGACAACCGGTGTCTTTCCTGCCATCTGCCGCACAGCTCGAAGTATAGAAAATTGCTTTTTGCCGATTATCCATCGGCCACTTTATCGGCATACGATCCCGCCGAGTATGCCTTCTGCCTTAATTGCCATAAAGAAGGGATCGTTCGCGATCGCTACGTAGACAACCAAACTAATTTTCGAAACGGCCGGCTCAACCTGCATTATTTGCATGTGAACAGGGAGAATGGGGGGTTCACCTGCCGCGCCTGTCACGATGCGCACGCCAGCAATCAACCCGCACAGATCCGCGAAAAAGCGCCGTGGGGGATCTGGGCAATTCCCATAAAGTTTGTCAAGAGCGAAGCTGGCGGCAGTTGTCTCACGGGATGTCACAAAGAGTATACTTACGACCGCATCAATCCCGTGCAACTCAATGCGAAATAGCTTTGCTGCAAAAGTGCAGGGCCGGGCACCCGGTTTGCGAATTACGAACGACGGATCACGAATGGAATAGGGTGTTGAGGTTTCCATGATGTGTAACAGAGTGGTTGGCTATCCCGAGGCTACAAAAAAAGTCAGGGAACGGATTGCGCGGGCGCTCTTCGGAATGCTTTTGTGGCCTGCACTTCTGGGAGGATGTGCGGCCCTTACCGCGCAGGAGCCGAAACAGCCTGCAAAGCCGGCTCCGACGGTCAAGCCGCATGATCCACTAGGGGGAAAGGCGTGCTCCGACTGCCATAAACGAGTGGCATCCTCAAAAGTGAATTGTCTGTTGGCAAAAGAGGATCTGTGTGATTTTTGCCATAAGGTGCCGGCCGAAGGGGGGCTTGCGCGGCTTGTGAAGGATAGCGAACCGCTTTGCTTCAAGTGCCACAAAAAGGATCAATTTAAGGGGAACTTCGTCCATGGACCTTTCGCGGCAGGCGCTTGTATTACCTGTCATGACCCGCATGGCGGGGATGTCCCCGGAATGTTGCGGGCTACCGGATCCCAGATGTGTCTGGGATGCCACCCGTATATGAACGCACAGTTTACGAATGCGCGATTCCGGCATCAGGCTGCGGCAACGGGTTGCCTGGATTGCCATTCTCCGCATATGTCCGATCAGCCACACATGCTGACGTCTGCGGTTCCCGGACTTTGCGGAAAATGTCATGAGAATATCGTAAAAGATCAGCAAACAGCGGCATTCAAGCATTCCCCGGTCACGGAAGAGCTTGCCTGCATGAACTGTCACGACCCGCACGCAGCGCAGGAAAGCAGCCTGCTGATAGCTGACGGACTCGATGTCTGTTTGAAATGCCACGACAAGGCGGTGAAGACAGACAAGCAGGAATTCGCCGACATCAAGCAAATGCTGACGGCGAACCCTTATCCTCACGGCCCGATCCGGAACCGGGACTGTTCCGCATGCCACAACCCGCACAGCTCGCCATATTTTCAGTTGCTGACAAACCAATACCCGCAAGGCTTTTACGCGCCGTTTTTCATTTCAAATTACGAACTTTGTTTCCGCTGTCACGATGCCACGCTGGCAACGGAAGAACGCACGACAAGCAAGACCGAATTCCGTGACGGCGATCGCAATCTTCATTTCGTTCACGTCAACAGGACGTCTCATGGGAGAACCTGTCGCTCGTGTCATGATATTCATGCGGGCGCGAATCCCAAACTGATCGCGGCAACCGTGCCGTTTGGAAATTGGAAGCTCCCGGTAAAATATGAGAAGACCGAAAACGGAGGCAGCTGCACGCCGGGTTGTCATGCCGTCCAGAAATACGACCGTCAGTCGGCAAAACCGGGGAGGAAGTAGACTTCAATTTCGGCAAGCATGCGGATGTAAATTATGACAACGAACATTCACGGCTTTTGGAATTTTGGGCAATCCATACGGATCCTGATTGTGCTGGCGTGTTTTGCGTCTGCGCGGGCAGGTTCGCTTCAGGATGCGGTCATCAAAGACGGCTGTTCCAAATACCAGGATCCCAAATCTGTCGAGCCGCTGAAAAAATTCGTGGAACCGGCGATGGAGAAGGGTTGCGTCGCATGTCACCTGGACTGCAACAAGCTCTCTCCCGCCGATCAAAAGGAGCCGCCGGAGTTTTACCTGAAGGCAAAAGAGCCTGCAGTATGCCTGGAGTGCCACGGATCTCCGGGCAAGAAGGATCTTTCGCCGGCGCATGACAATCAGCCTCTTGGAAAGTCCAAATGCACCGGCTGTCACGATCCGCATTCTTCGGATGTACCAAAGCTTCTGCCCAAATTTTCCCACGGCCCATATGCGGCACGCCTGTGCTCGGCTTGCCACCCCGCACCAAAAGGCAAGGTCGGACTGTCCGCGGCGAACGTGGATGCGTTGTGTTACGACTGTCACACCAATTTTAAGGCGGAGATGGCAGGCGCAGGAAGCAAGCACAAGCTCTTGTCGCAGAGCGACCGGTCGTGCACGGAATGCCATGATCCCCATGCGGCCAACCAGGAATTTCATTTGAAAAAGCCGGTGCAGGATCTTTGCGTGAGTTGTCACGACGAAAAACCGCAACAGACTGCTCCGGGGGACGCGTTTGCAAATCCGGACACGCAGTATTTGAAGCTGTCTTCAAAGCATGTTCATGA
Organism: Acidobacteriota bacterium; assembly: GCA_035506515.1. GTDB lineage: Bacteria > Acidobacteriota > UBA6911 > UBA6911 > UBA6911 > UBA6911. The sequence goes on along the minus strand of DATJPG010000191.1, from coordinate 21,117 downwards.
GCCCGCGAAGAAATCCTGCCTGATCTGCCACGACGCGCATGCTTCGCAGTTCCCGAAGGAGCTGCGGGTTTCCGAGCGCGACCTCTGCATGAACTGCCACGGCCCGAACTCTGAGAAAATAGTTCAAAGCAGCCAGCCCTTCCCCCTTTTTAACGGTCTTGTAAGTTTGCCTCCGAAAACGTTTGAAAAGCTGCGGCTCTTTGAACTCACCGGCAAATACGTGCATGAGCCGGTGAACGTCTCGTGCTCTTTCTGCCACGATGCTCACGCTTCCGACAACGCCATGGAGCTGTACGCGCCCGTGACGGACCTCTGCCTCGCGTGCCACGGTTTCAATGGAATACAGCTAATGCGAAGCAAACAGCCGTTCCCGCTTTTTGGCGGAAAAATCAGCGTGCCGCCGAAGTCATTTGAGAAACTGATGATCCTCGATCTTACCAGTGCGAGATTGGGGCACCCCACAGCGAAACACCCTGTTAATGTCGCGGCAACGAAAGATAAGGCCGAACTCAATTGCATTACATGCCACGATTCGCACTCGGCCTCGACAGGCCCTAAATTGTTGCGAACCGACAAAAAGGCTACATGCCAAAAGTGTCATGAGATGTAGGCTGTCCGGGGTTATGACGCGCTGAAAACGCACGACCAACACAGCAGAGGCCTCCGGGTTAATCCTGCAGGCCTTAGTTTGGAGGGGCCTGGGTGGCGAGGCGGACTTCCTGCTGCGCCACGACGACCTCCTCGGCGGAAGGGAGGCCGAATCGGTTGGTGAAGGTGCTGGAGTAAGGCAAATACTTCAGCGTGGCCTTGATCACGATCTCGCCCTTAGCCCCTTCGGGAATCATGAATCGATAGGACTCCGTGCGCTTCTCCGCGGCTTTCAGCCGGTTGTCAAATAACTTGGTGACGGCGTTGTACGAATCGAGTGTCGCCTGTCCAGCACCATCTGCAAAGACAGCCCGATAGATGCGGCTTCCCTTCGGGACCTCCGGTCCCAGGAGGATGGAATCAAACCTACCCCGACCTGCAATGGAGTAGGCGCTCGATTCATTCAGCGTCTCCGGCTCCAGAATGACCGCCGGTTGCCAGACGCGCTCGTTCCCGATACGCAAGGCGACCTCGAGCCACAGCAGCCGAAGATCTGCGCTGCCCGATGGCATGCTGTGTCCCGTACGCGAATTGTCAACGGTTACGTCCACGGCAAGCGCATGGCTCTTCGAATCACTTGAGGGGGCGGCCTCGATCGCCAGGGTGATGGCGCCCTCGATCTGGGTTTTGGAATGGGCGCCGGGAAATTGATGCGTATACAGCCGCTCTCGCTGCGGAGCACTTCCAATACTCATGGCAGCTGCCATGCCGGAGGCGAATCGAGGTTTCCCTGCCGTAAGGAATCCATCGACGTTCATGTGACAGTCCTGGCAATGCACGCCTTGCTGGGCGAATGCGCTTTCCTTCCACTCTGTGAAAGTAGCCTTGATCCTGAGCCCATGTCCGTTTATCGCTTCATGGCAAACGCCGCAGATTTCGCTCTTTGTTTGCAATTCCGAATACGTATGATGCCAGTCACCCTCCCCCTTGAAGGGGCCAAGTTTTCTATCGGTCGGTTCTACAATATAATCGCCGTTTTGCGGCTTTGCGTCGCGGTATCCTGTCATGCTGTGACAGATATCGCATGTTACCCCATTCATTTTGGGGTCGATTGCCTGGAGCGACAACAACCCCGGACCCCTCGTGGCGTATGCGACCGGCTCATGGCAGGCGATGCATTCCCGCGCCTCGGCGTTGAGTTGCGGATCCGTCGCAGCCTTGGGCTGGAGATCTTTCTGGTATTGCGCCTGGAATACCGGATTGGTAAAGGATATTTCATGGGATGACGCCAGATGCTGCGCCACGATCTGATCGTGACATCCCTTGCATGTGGAGGTCCTCCAAAAGCTCTTTGTCTGAGTCACGGGACTTGCGGGCTTGCCGGCCGCAGCGCAGCCGGTCAGGAGCATTTGGAGTCCCACCGCAATGCATAGGCTCGAACCGAGCCTTATAAATAATCGCATCATCATTTTCATTCCGCCAAGGAGCTATTCGTTCTTGGCTATCGGAGTTTCGGGGTGCTGCTTTGCCTGAGCTAGAAGCTCTTCCACTTGAGCACGTTTCGGATGGTTCGGATTCGTCTTGAGAAGCTTCTGCCAGGCGGCAATCGCAGCTTGCCGGTCGCCCTGCGCATACCACTTCACAAAGCCAATGTTAAACAGTGCGTCGGGATTGTTGGGGTCGAGCCGTAGCGCGCGATTCCAGGCGCCGATTGCCTTCTCATCGTCCCCGCCAAAATGATAGGCGCCACCGAGTTTTACGAGAACGACGGCGTCCGGTTTAACCCTGATGGAGTCTTCATAATACTTTGTTGCCATCGGGAATTGGCGCAATTGATAATAGATTTTGCCGATTTCCGCCAGCAGGAAAGGATCGTCAGGCGATTTCCGCAGTTGGGCCAATAGAGGCCCGGCCTGCATATCTGCCTCCTGCTTCAACTGGTCGGGCGTGATCTTCACGTCGGAAGGGTGCGCAACAGCGGAGCCTGCCACCTGGGGTTTGACGGCGTTTGTCTGGAGGGCGGGACGAATCAAATACCAAATGCCGATCACCGAGAGCAGACAGATCACTGCAAGCCAGTAAATTCGCGTGCTGCTCCACGGTTTTGCCGTTGACTCATTACGCTCCATTAGACCTCCCTGACCAATAGTAACCGCCGCCCTCTGCAAAAAAGAATCATTTCCACGACAGCCGGCGCGTCGAGCGCGATAATCTCTCATCGCGCTTGTGAAAACCTTCGGATCGAATCCGGTCTAATCCGGATGGTTCACTCCGTGGCACCTCAACGTACACGTGGAACCGTTGTAAGAAACCGGCAGGCCATTGTTGCTTCCCACGACATTCATGTCGAAGCTCACCAGGCCGCTGCCACTGACGCTGGAAGTTCCCGCCGGCACGCCGTGCGCGCTGTGGCACACCGAACACGAAAATCCACTCTGCAGGTGCCTGCCATGTTCCGTCCAACTTGTGCCTGAGTTGATAGAGTTCAAATCGTGACACTTCGCGCAGAGTGCGTACGGCGATGCAGGGGAGGAATCCAAAATCGGGTTCGGATTGAGATTAACAATCACTGTTCCGGGCGATGCTCCCGCCCCGACGCGGCTCATCAGATACTGGCGTTCCAAAATATGATCGTTTTTGGAGCCGTGAGGTCCGTTCGGACCGGTTCCGCCAAACTCACGGGCATTATCGTTGTTGTGGCAATCCGTGCAGAGAATCCGAAGACCCACGGCGCGGCCCTGAACCGTGGAGCCGATGTTCCACATGGACTTAAGCAGGCTGGGGCGCGCCAGGTTTCCAGCATCGTGCATTACAGGATGAGACGAAATCGCGCCATGCGCGAACTGCAGAGATACATCCAACGTATCACCCGAGAAGAGAGCGCGCGCCGGCATATAGCCGTAAGCGGGCAAGCTCTGCTTGTTCCGGCTGGCACCGTGGCATCGCAGGCAATTCTCATACTGATAGGTTGCGGTGGCAACTGCCGCGCCATCCCGTGTCACGCCCGCAACGCCAATTTGCGACGGCCGAAGATCCGGCGTCGGAGAAAAATACGTCGTCGGTTGCGCCGCGTGCGAGTTGTGGCAATCCGCGCACGTGGTGTGGCGATTCCGGTCCAATACGACCGGCTCGTTCAGATTGTGCGAATTGCTTGCGTCCGCGAATGGATGGCCTTGTTGCCCGTTGAACTCTCCCAGCACATTGAGAATCGGCTGAATCAGGTTATCGCTGCCGTCATGACAGGTGATACATGCCTGAGACGTTTCGTCGACGTTCACCGGACGGTTCGGGTCTTTGCGCAGCAACCCCATGCCAAGTGCGTTATGGGAACTGTGGCAACTGGAACAGGCGAATTCGTTCACGGTCGAGTATCCGCCCAATTGCGCTTTTGGAGCCACCACCGCAGGGGACAGGGCATGCGCGCTGTTAGGCCAGGCGGTGAGTGAATTGTTGATCCCGCCTACCGTGCGGGCACTTGCATCGTGACAGGCAAAGCATAGACGACTTCTGGCGTTGTCCCGCACCAGGAATTTTTGGGAGCGCAGATCCTTGTACTGGTTGTGAACGTCGTGGCAGGTGGGGCATTCTATATTGTTCGCCACCAGCGAGACAGTACTGTCCTTGGTGGTATGCGAGGCCACCAGGGTTGACACCAGGGTTGCGTCATCCTTGAGCTGCGGTTGCATGCTGAAGGGATGCGATCCCTCCAGCTGTGATCCCAGATTGGATCGGAGCGTGCCGGTCATCTGAAGGGTACCGATGCCGACGGTACGCCCAACTGCTACGCTGCCATCATGGCAACTCAGACACCGCTGGCTTGCTGTGCCGACTTTTGTCGGTGCGGAGGGTGTACTGGTCGAGCCCGGATACAAAATGTAATCGTTTGTCGATAGGGTCTGGTTCCAGAGCGGGACGACCGAAAGCGCATTGTGTGGGGCGTGGCAGTAGATGCAGGCGTTCGCGTTAGGCCCGAACATGGGCGAATTTCCGGAACTCATGTCATGCACGCCGAGGACATCGGTCGTCGGATTGGTCTGCGCTCCAGCGAATGCGGCTAGCAGGAGCACATACGCGAGCGCTTTGGCCGGCGCCATGCGGGTCCAACTCATTGCTGCGCTCCAGTCGCGGGCTTCTGCACAGCGTGATATTGGAAAACCTGCACTCGACGATTATACGAGTCCACCAAATACACGCGATCGTTGCGATCAATGAACAGTCCCGCAGGGAGCAGGAACTGGCCGAAGTTGGTGCCATTCCCGAAGCGGTAGAGCAGGCGCCCCGTGCGATCAAACACCTGCACTATTCCCAACTCGCTGTCCACAACATAAATGTGATCTTCCGAATCAATGCCGACACCTTTCGGGCGGAAGATACCGCCCGCCGGATCTCCGCTGGTTCCAATCTGCGCCTGGAAGTTGCCCTCACGATCGAACAACTGGACGCGGAAGTTCATCGCATCGACTACCACGACCACGCCATCCTTCACTTGCACCTCAATCGGGGAGTTGAATTCGTCCCTTTCCACACCGTGTCGTCCGAAACTGCGCAGCACTCGCCCGTCGGCATCGAGAATATACACCCGATTGGCCAGCGTATCGGTAACGTACACGCGATGCGTGCCCTGATCGATCGCAATTCCCGTGGGGCGCCTGAAAAATCCTTCGCCATGTTTCAGGCTGCCGAAAACTTTTCGGGTCTTGCCCTGCGGGTCAAACACGAATACCTTGCCGGCTTCCGAATCCGTAATGTAAATGTTGTCTTTCTCATCGACGGCCACACCCTGGGGCGCAATCATCGGATCCTTGTTCTTGTCCAGGCGATCGATCAACTTATACTTGCGCGCTGCAAGATCGAAGATATGCACGGCGGAAATGGCCGGATCGGTAACGATGATGCGACCATGGGAATCAACCGCGATTCCGTAGGGGCGCACCATTTCACGAAACTCCGGCGCGCCCGCCACGATACCCGCAAATTTGGACCAGAATCCCTGTTTGGCACCGACATCGCGCTCCGAACTAATCGATTGCTGATAGGTAAGTTTACGCCCGGCCTCAAGCAGGAGCTCCGGCCAGGGCTTCTCCGCAGGATCTTTCGATCGTTTGAGGGCAAACGCGGGGGCTACTGAGAGTATAAGCGAGCCAATCAATAGCAGAGAAAGAAGAGATCTTGTCCCGCAGGTCCGGATCAGAACACGTTGAACCATCTTGATAGACTCACATAGTACGAGTTAACCGCTCGCGGTCCGCCCGGAACAGCGCTGGATTCCTGCATTGCATGATCAAACCCGGCAATAAAATCGAGTCGACGCAGCTTCCATTCAAGGCGGGCATTAAAGCGGCCGCCGTTGTTAAACGTGCCTAATGTCTTCAGAAAGGTGTTGCTGGACACATTTGTGTAGCCGCCGTTTACGGTCAAGGCACGGAACAGCCGCGTACTGGCGTTTATGCCGTAGCTGCGGGCATCAAAAGTCAGAAAATCATTGGTAATGATAGAGCCGAGGGGGGTAGCTGTCAATGTGCCGTTGACCCCCAGAAACGCCGCGCCGCTCGACCACGAATAGTTGCCGGCAACAGAATATCTCCTCCACGAAAAGCTGGTAGCAAACGATTCGGAAACGTTGTCGTTGCCTTTTTGCGCGGTCAATCCGCTGTGCGATTCCCGGAAACTCGCACTCCAATATGTGGACGGATTGAGCTTGCGCCGGACCATCCCTCCAAAGCTGTAATTGCTGGTTGTTGCGATGGTAATCAGTGTCTCGGTATTTTGCGAATAGCTGACGTCGGCCGCTGTATCCCATCGGCCGAATTTGCGCGTCATGCCGAGGTTTGTGATCAGACCGACGCCGTTGTTGCCTTCCTGCGTGGCGGTATCCACAACGCCGATCGAAAAGTGCAGGAACCCGAGAAAATGGTTTATCTTGCGGAAGGTTACACTGCCGCCGTATTGAGTGTCCTCCAGGCTGCGCCCCTGAAAATGCTGGAGCCGATAGTTCACGTGGCCGGATACCGTAAGTCCATAACCCAGCGTGAGGGTGCTCAGGGTGTTCATATACATTGCGTTCCACCCTGATCCGGAGTTAAAGAAAGTCGGGACAGTCTCGCCGCTGAGGCGCTCTGTAATCGCTGCAATTACATTTGTTGTATAATTCCAGGTCTCACTTATTGACAATCTGCGCCAGGGCGAAACGACTGCCGAGGCCGTGTAGGAGTTGCTTGCGGAATCGCCGGTTCCATTTTCCGAGGTCGTTCGCGACCACGCCAGTCCCAGACTGCCCGAAAGCGGTAATCTGTGCGTCGCGGTAACGCTGTAATTCGTGCTCGATGAGGTATTGCTGATGGTTACGGCCGTCAGAAAACTCGGGGATAAAAACTCCGTGTTGTAATGATTTACGCTGCCGTGCAGGTTGAACCCGGCGAATCTATAATCTGAATTCAGGCTGAAGCTCCTGGAGGAGCTTTTGCTATCATTCGTTGTGCCCAACAACGTTGAAGTGGAATCGGTGACCAGATAGTTGGCGTAAAGGGTTGGCAGGCCTTCAAACTGAGCGCCCCAGGCTATGTCGAAGGTACTGCCGGACGAATTCCCCAGAACCGATGGAACACCGGCGATGCGAAACTCGCTGTTGCTGCTGAAATCCCTCCCATAGGAGATCGAGCCCGGGAAGTGGCTGCCGCCGAACAGGCTTAACGAACCCTCCACACCGGAGCCGCGCGTAATCGACTGCGAATCGGCATTGGACTGCATCCGGTCATAATACGGACGAACCTGAAAACTCAGGAATTTGGGATCAAAGTAGTAGCCGTCTAAAGTGCCGTTTATCCCAAAGCCCAGACCGTGGCTGGAACCGGTGAAATTGCCGAAGCTGCTTTCATAACTGGTACCCAAGCTTCCATTCATAATCAGGTTGAGTCGATCGCCTACAGTCACCTGGCCGTTTGCCGATGCCACGCACGCGAGCGCGATCACCAGACTTATCGTGCTGGCCGCAAGAAGTTTCCCTGCTTTCGTCCCTTGGTACACGACACCAACCTCACAGCACTTCAATTTTCGCGTTCTTCCGCAGTTTCTGGTTCAGGGCAGCGCGCAGTTCCACGCGCTTTTGTTTCTGCAGATCGGTCTGTAATCTGGCCTTCACGGCGGCAAACGGGGTTCGGCCCGCGCGTGTATGTTCGACCAGCCGAAATATGGTGTAGGCATTCCCTAACTGGATAAGCTTGCTGACTTCTCCCGGTTTCATTTCCGCTGCTGCCTGGACCACCGGAGGAGGGAGCTTCGAGACCTCAACGGACTTGCGGTCTCCCATGTTGACGTGCCAATCATCGTCGGACTTTTTTTCCGCCAGCAGCCCGAAATCCTGGTAACTTTTTGTCGCCGCGGCGAGCTTGTATACTTCCTCTGCCCGCCTGCGTGCTTCCTTGTCCGCATCAACTCCGCCGTTCTGGGGCGGTATAATCGAGATCGTCTGGATGCTCAGGCTCTCGGGAATTTCGAATTGTTTTGGGTTTTTATCGTAATAATCCTTGGCGGCCACCTCGGTGATGATTGACTTCTGATCGACCTCTGTCGCGATCATCTTCTCGATCAGCAACGAACGCCGGATCTTCTCGCGCAGCACCTGCTTTGAGCCCTGGCAATCCGTGCGCAAGAACTCTTCATAGGCGCTGGAGCCAAGCTGCTTGCGGAACGCGGCTTCCGCCTTGCTCAACTGATCGGAAGCTATAGGAATTTTCATGCGCTTGGATTCCTGGTAGAGCAGCTCCTCAAAAATAATCATATCTATGGCGCCCTTCCGGATGTCGGCCTCGAGCGCCTTAGGAAAGCCCCCGTGCTGGTTCGCATACGGGAAAATCGTGTACATTTCACGGACAACGTCGGCCTCTGTCAGCACCGCACCGTTGACTCGCACGGCAGGCTTCATTGCGGCAGTCAACGCACTCGGGGCCGGATTGTTGACGGATGAAGCATGTGACGAAACTAAGGGTGTCTGCCCGAAAATCATGGATCCGCATAACAGTGCTGCGGCCATCATGCACAATCGGAATTTCATTGATCCCCTCAACTGACTGGAAACTGTCTGTGCCTGCTGAGGGGGGGGAGAAAAACCCTCCCCCCCTCGGAAAAGCTTGTTAGAATGCGGTCGGTATCGTCATGATGCTGCTGCCTTCGTTCGCACCACCGGCACCCGTAAAGTGGCACTGACGACAGAACTGAGTAGCCGATGAGGCCTTGGTTCCGTTGGCAGTGTTCGCCCCCGGGTTGTAGGGTGCGGCGATGAAGAAGTAGCTTGGGAACGTGCCGGAGGTCAATCCGGCGATCGGATTAGTGCTGCCTGCCGATGCAGTGTACATGCTGTGCGGCGTATGGCAGGTGGTGCAGACTACGTATGCGGCGCCCGCGTTCGCCATGCCTGTTTCCACCACGAAACCGGCACCCGCACGGGCACCCACAACCGTTGGCAGACCATAATTGGACTGAAACGTTGTGTACTTGTTGTCCGGCTGACTGGCTTTCAGGATCAGCACGGTCGGGGCGGTTGTGCTATCCAGGTCAACATATCTCGCAACCGAGGTGGCACCCAGCGCGCTGACAGTGGCATTCGGTCCAATCGGGTGGTCATTTGCATAATTGCCGGCCGTGCCGCCATCCGCACCCAGCAGGGTAGGAATGGGTTGCGAGCCGTAGCTGGACGGCAAAAGTCCCGCACTCTGTTCGAATGACTGGTTGGTCATCATGGCACCCTTGGCCACGTTGCCATCATGGCAGCTGAGGCAATAAACGATGCCGGTTTTAATGCGTTCCTTCGTGGTTGCGAGCGACAGGTCAACCTGGTAGCCGTTGCCCGTGGTAATCGTCAAGGCCATCACTGGTCCAATATCCTGCCCCCACAGCGTCTCGTCCCCAACATCACCGGTGATTGCGGGTTGGTTCGACCACGAGAATTGATTACCCGTGGCATTGTGGGTGTTGGGTGTAGATGTAAGTACCGAAGCTGAGGTCAGGGTACCACCGTTGCCTCGAACTCCGCTGTGCGGGGCGTGGCAGCCGACGCATCCGCGCCCACCGTTCTGGTGAGCACCCAATTTGTCGATGCCTGTAATACCCGTACCGCTTGTATACGTTTGAGCCATTGCCACACTGGCACAAACCAGCGCGGCGAAAGCAAACATTGTGATTTTCTTCATTAAACCAAAACCTCCTGATAAGGGATCCCACTCAAACAAGGTTTTTACTCACTTTGTACTACTATTCCACGGGCCGCATTACAGCTGACCCGTCTATGGCTGCCACGAATGAAATGACAGCCAAACTCGTTTTAGCGAAGCTATTTCTTATCCGCAGGAGCGGACGAGGGCGCTGGATTCTTTTGATCCGCGTTCTTTTTTCCCTCCGCTTTGCGGCGATCTAACTCCGCCTTTGCCTCAGAATTCGTGTAATACCGAAACACCTGCAGTCGACCCGGGTACAGCTCGGTGGTAAGGACCCGGTTGTTTTTGTCGACCATCACATTGGCGAGGCTCTGAAATTGACCCGGCAGCAAGCCGTGCTCGCCCATGTAAATCAGCAGCCGACCTTCGGGCGTAAACACCTGGACGCGATCCTCCATGCCGTCGGCGACCCAGATGTGGCCGTCACCATCAATGGAAACACCCTTAGGCCGGGCAAAATAACCCGGGCCGTCGCCCGCCTCGCCGAACGTTCTTATGAACGTACCGTCGGCATCAAACTCCTCGATCCGGTTGTTCCAGCTGTCGGAGACGAACACGTTTCCGTCCGGGTCCACGGCTACAGCCGCCGGCTTGGCAAACTCTCCGGGCTCAGTCGAAGTGTGCTCTGTGCCAGGCTTGCCCAACTTCCTGATGAGCTTGAAGGGCGGATCGGCGTCGTAAACAAACACCAGGTCCTGTTCCGCATCGGTGACATATAGCAGGCGGTTTTCGTTGTCGACCGCCAGCCCGCCGGGAGCATTAAGGCCTTCGGAAATCGCCCCTTCAAACTTGTGATTCTTATCGAAAACGGCTACGTGTCGCATGCCGCTGTCGGCAGCGAACAGCCGGTCGCCGTCGTCAATTGCCAGCCCTACCAGCCACTGGAATCTTGCACCGGAACCATTCTTGATCATCGAATATTCGCCGGTATCGACGTTGACGATGAAGATGGCTCGGACCTTGCTGTCTGCGATATAGACGAGGTTTTTGGAGTCGACCGCAATCCCATTGGGAGAGACCAACTGCCAGCGCGGATTTGAATCGCCGGGTGTGGATCCGGTAGCGATGCCGGAGATGCGCTCCATCCAGCTCGACTTCTTCACCTGTTTTTTCTCGACAAATTTTTCGCCCGACCAATAGCCTATATAGCGGATTCGGGTAATCGCCGGCGGGTTTGGCCATACGATCTTTGAAATGTCGAGGCTCTCCCAGAGCTTGCGGTTATCCTTATAGGGGGTGTTGGTTTGGTCCCCTTGAGCGTCCTTGTCTTTCTTTTTGCCGCTGGCATACGGCGAGTACAGGGTGATGAGGGCCAAGGCTATCATCAATGCGGTTGACAAAGTCCGACGGGTGATCCCGTGAAGAACCGAGTTGATCCGAATTGCTGGCATCTTGTTTGCTCCTCTCGTTTCCTATTTGCCCATGTCTTTGTGGCAACCGGCGCAAAACATGATGTTATTGGCCTGATCCTTCACCAGCAGATTACGTTCCGCTGACGCATGCGGCTGGTGGCAGGAGGTACAGTTGATCGCAACGCGAACCTTGGTGACGTCCCCGGGGTCCATCTGATCAGTGACCGGGTGCCGCTCGATTGGATGGCCTATCCCATATTTGATGGGAAGCGACGGTACCGTGCTAAAGTACCTTTCCGGCAGTTTCACGCGGCCATTGAAGATCGTGACGGTGTGCGTGTCCTTGACCGGAACAGGCTTTGCATCAGGCCCGTGGCATTCAAGGCAGAGAGTGTTGACGGTTTTCGCGCGAAGCAAATGCTTGTTTTCGCCACCGTGCGGCTCGTGACATGTGGGGCAGCCCTGCTCGAAGGCAGGTTCGTGCAAATATTTCTTAGTGTTCTGCTTCGCCTGATTGGTATGGCAGCGGAGGCAAGCACTGACTGCATCCGGCTTGGGTAATCCTGGCCTGTTGCCCGCATGGGGATTGTGGCATTCGGTGCATTCGCCATCCGCGCCAGGATGCTGCACTTTTGCCTTCTGGATCTGCGTCTCTTTATCGGAGTGGCAGGTGAGGCAAAGCTCTTTCGAAGAAGCTGTCTTCAACACCACTCCTCCATCCCTGGGGAGCTGGTGACAGGTGCCGCAAGCGGCTTTCCCCGCTTCAAACGGCGAATGCACGAATGCCGGCATCAGCTTCGGCCGGGCGGACTGGTGCGGATCGTGACAAGTCAGGCAATCGGCGGTTGCGAAGGGCTGTCCCTGATGAGCTTCGATCAGCTTGGGTTCCTTCGTATCATGGCAATTTACGCAAAGAGCCGGGCTGTCCTTCTTCAGCTGAAAATCGAATTCCCGTTTGCCTTGTTCGCCCGTTTTATGGGTGGTGTGACAGGCGTCGCAACCCATATCCAAAGCGGCGTGGCGGCTGCCCCCTTTTTCGACACCGACACCCGTGTTGTGACACGTCAGACAGATATTTTCGTCTTTTCCGACGCCCGAAACAGGCTTCAGCAAATGATTCTGGTTATCCGAAGTGTGTGGACTGTGGCACTTGAGGCAATCGCGGACGGCGGGATCGTGAACACGTCCTTTGATAACACTGGCATCTTTATCACTATGGCATTTGATGCAAAGCTTGACAGGGGTTACGGTCTTGAGCGTCACGCGGGTAACATCATTGTTTACACGAACCTGGTGGCAACTCAAGCAGCCGGTTGCGATTGCCGAATGAACGGCCTTCCCCTCAGATTTTGCCTTGTGGCACTCCAGACACTTTTTCCCGTCGACGTTTTTCTCAAGCTCAACGGGATGTTTCGCCGCTATCGCGAAAGGGAAAACGGTGGCGAGCACCAGAATAAATAAGGCAAATTTCCGTAACATTAAACACGCTCCAAAACAATTGGCTTTGAAACTCCTACAGCCAATGAATGGATTGCCCTTGGAACTCTACTTCGGGATTTATCGCAAGAAACAGCAGGAATTTGGCTCCGTCCTTGGTCTTGTTCTCGTTGCGTTTGAGGCACTTTACCCCGGCAATGTTTACGTCGAGAGATGTTAGGTGCTCGGTGGGGGGAAGAGGCGTGGTACAACAAACGGCGAACAGAGCGGCAATCGACAGATTTCGGACTGTGGCGATGCGCAAAAGTCTGACAATCCGCTCAACAAAATCGCCAATCCGTGATTCAGGGCACATATCAAAAATGTATGCATCCTTTCCATGGATATTATTATAGGAGGCGCAAAAAGAAGCCATCCGTGGGAACTGGGGAATTATTCAAAGGAATATACGTAGAAAATACGGAGGCCTGCTGCAGGTACATTCTCTGCAAACCATTAGTATCTCTAATCATTTGTTACACTTATATTAAGTAAGTATCCTCCAGCAGAGTCGGAGCCTTTAGTCTATGAGCCGCTCAAAGCGACTGAGAAAACGTTGTCGGAATCGGTATCGTCATCGCTACCGGAAATCGGGAAGCAAAAGGCCGGAAGCGACTCCCGATTGCGATATCGATACCGATTCCGAACGTTGATGCTTTTTGACTGAGTTTAGTGACTTACCTATAATCACCGTTTGGTCAAATTGAAAATTTGTGGCACATCCCTGATTTCCAGAGGATAAGGATTTTGATTGTATGTCTTCTTCGTTCAGTGGATCAGATCAAGAAGGCATTGCTGTAAGCGAGGCCGGCATCCAGCGGCGGCTGGTGCTCCTGCTGGCAGTCACCGCCGGCGTGGCCGTTGCCAGCAATTATTACGCGCAGCCGCTTCTTGCCACCATAGCCCAGCACTTGATCGTCAGCAAGCGCGCCACCGGCTTCCTGGTGACTGCCAGCCAGATCGGCTATGCACTAGGGTTGGCTGCCGTTGTGCCTCTGGGCGATCTGCTGGAGCGGCGCCGCCTGATTGCGAGACTGCTCGGCGTCTCGGCGATCGGCCTGGTCGCCGCAGCTCTTTCTCCAAATTTGCCGGTTCTGGCCGCTGCCAGTCTCCTTGTCGGCGTGACTTCGGTTGTTGCGCAGATTGCCGTGCCGTTTGCGGCATCATTGGCCGCAGACCACGAGCGCGGCCTGGTGGTGGGCACAGTCATGAGCGGGTTGCTCATTGGAATGCTCCTGGCCCGCACCTTCGCCGGATTCGTGGCGGACTTTCTCGGATGGCGCGCAATTTACCTGCTCGCCGCTCTGCTCGTGTCCGCTCTCATCTGTGTGCTCCGGCGCGAATTGCCGGAGTCCCGTGAGAAAGACGTCTCCTCCTATGCGCAGTTGATGCGGACAGTCTGGCGTCTCGTGCGCGAAGAGCGAGTGCTGCAATACCGCTCGATCTATGGCGCCTGCGTATTCGCGGCTTTTTCCGCTTTCTGGACGACGGCAGCATTTCTGCTGTCAGGACGTCCCTATCAATACTCTGCTAAAATCATCGGCTTGTTCGGGCTGGTTGCCGTATCCGGTGTGATCGCTTCGCCCGTGGCCGGTCGCCTCGCCGATCGTGGATGGGCACGTTTTCAGACGGCGGCATTTCTGTTGTGCACGCTTGTGTCCTGGCTGCCCATTGCCCTCGGCGCACATCATCTGGCCTGGCTCGTGTTCGGGATTATCCTGATGGACTTCGGCGTCCACGGAACGCAGATCACCAATCAGAGCGTTATTTACCGGCTGGTTCCAGGAGCGCGATCCCGGCTGACAACCGCGTATATGACTATCTATTTCATAGGCGGCGCCATGGGCTCGCAGGCGGGTGCCGCGATGTATGAGAGATTTGGCTGGAATGGCGTTTGCTGGACGGGAGCAGGATTCGTTGCCGTTGCGATCATCGTTTTATTATCGAGTTTCGTTAGGCTGCCATTTTCCACGCAAAATAAAAGAGAACCGCAGAATATCGAATGATGAATGTCGAATGCAGAAGTGAAAAACTCCTGCTTTAATGAAAATAAGACAAGGAGTATTAATTGTTGAAGGATTCCCGGACATTTGATCTCGAGGACAGGCTAATAGAGTTTGGCGTTCGGATAATTCGCCTGGCGGATGCACTACCCAAAACGAGAGTGGGAAACCACATCGCGGGACAAATCATTCGCAGCGGCACATCCCCGGCGCCCAACTATGGCGAAGCCCAGAGTGCCGAATCGCGCTCCGACTTTGTCCATAAGGTTCAAATATGCCTCAAGGAACTACGTGAAACCAAGGTATGGCTCTTAATGATAGCAAAGGCGAACCTTGTGAAATCGGCATCGCAGCTCGACCCCCTGATTAATGAAAACGACCAATTAATCTCGATTTTTGTAAGCAGCGTTAAAACTGCAAAACAAAAGAAATGAAATTCCTATAAACCCCGGAGGTTTTCACTTCTGCGGTTCGACATTCTTCATTCTACATTCTGCGGTTCGCTCGTATCTCCCAAAAAGAAATCGGCAGCCTTCAGTGATTGCTCACTGCCGGCTGCCGACTAACGACTACCGACTATTTTTGCCTATTTCGCAAAGTTGGGTTTTCTCTTTTCGAGGAATGCGTTGACTCCTTCTTTGCAATCCGGGGCGCAGGAAATATCGCCGGCTCCCACATAGGCGATCTCCAGGGCTTCCGCGAGCGTCTTGGCTTTTGCGGCCTTGTGGACGATGCCGAAGATGATTCCAAGGATTTCCTTGCTGAGAGGAAGATCTCCGGCCACAGGTGCATCAGGAATAACGAACTCCGGAATATCCACCGGTCCCTCGGGAATTCTGGGAATATTTCCTTGGAGCGCATTGACCTCGGCGATCGCGGCATCGATCAGGTCGGGGAAGGTCTTGACGATCTTCTTCACGATTCCGATTTCCGCTGCCTCTGGAACGGTCAACCTCTCGGATTTACTGATCATGGCATGGAATTTCGCCGCTGCCTTGGGCCACTTGCGATACGGGATCACGACTCCACCCATACCGGGGATCATGCCCAGGGTGATTTCCGGCAGCTGCATGAAGGCTTTTTCCATCGCCACCATGCTGTGGCAACGGGTCGCCAGTTCGGTGCCGCCGCCCATGGCAAGTCCGTTGAGTGCCGCAACAACGGGCTTGCGCATCTTGTCGATGTACTCGAGGACTTTGGAATTTCCACGGGACAACGCCTGCCCCTTCTCATGGTTGCCGAAGGTGGCGACAAATCCGCCGATATCGGCGCCCGCGCAGAAGGCCTTCGGGCCATAACCGGTAATCACGAACCCCTTCACGGAAGGATCGGCTTCGCCTTTTTTGAGCTCGGCAAGTATCTCGTTGCAGGTTTTGTCACTCAGCGCGTTGGCTGCCTGAGGCCTCCGCTGCGTGAGAATGATCACTCCATCCCTCTTGTCGACCAGGATGTCCCGCGGGAAATCGAGGTACTCTTGAATGGGCTTTGCGGCTTTTGGAAAACCGGGGCGCTCGGCATCGAACTTTTCAGTATAGCTTTTGACTTTTCCGGCTCCAAGACTGGCCATAAGGTCGAAGATGCCTTGCTTATAACCGAGGGCGATCATGCTGCCGAAATTAAGATCGCTGCTTGTGCCGATATTTCTGTCGGCGATATCGAAAGCCTGGGAGAAGACGCATCCGAGGAAGCGCATCCGAATCCACTCTGCAATCTCGGGATCCACGGCGACCTTGGTGCGGGGCTTGTTGTAGCCCCATTTATCGACGGACAAGAGCAGTTTGGAAGGAGTATAGGCAGCTCCTTCCGCAGTTCTCCGCATCATGGATGAATAGGTCAGAGGGTTGGTCATGATGCCGAAAGGTCCGGCGCCCAGGAATTCTTCACTGATGAAGTCGATTTCCCGGCTGGTAGCCTTTTGCAGCATCCACGCGGTTTCACTTCCCCAGGTTTCAAACAGCCGATTCAGAACAAAGGAAAAGGCATCCTGGGCCGCGATCGGCGCTTTGCCGGCCTGCGCAAAGAACCAGAGAAGCCAGTTTACGGTTTCCGGGTTCGTTTTTTCCCAGTTGATGACCTCGACGCCCATGCTGCGCCACGCCGGTTCGAAGAAGTGGGTATTGGTGGTTCTTTCCGGGTTATTCAAATGGCTGAAGATCTGATGAGCCAGGATACCGCTGGTGTTGGATGTGATGATCGCATCCTTGCTGACAATCGCTTCGATCTGAGAAAGGATCTTCTTTTTCAGATCCAGGTTTTCCGTGGCCGCTTCGATCACCAGTTCGCAGTTTTTCAACTGACTGTAATCAGTGGTGTATACGATATTGCCCAGGATCTTTTCTACCTGCTCGGGGCGTATCGTTTTTCTCTCCAGGCCCTTTTGGGCATATCCCTCAAACCGTGCCTGTGCTTTCTTGAGAGGTTCTTCAACCACATCCACAAGGTACAGTTTCATGTCGGGGAAAGCGGTTCGAAAACCATAGGCGATATCGGGGCCGATGGTTCCAGATCCGACCACGGCCATTTCTTTAGGTATAGGCCGGGCGGGCTTAATGAGGTAGGGATTCTGAAAGCTTGGATACAGGTTTTTTACCGTCATTTTGATGTCTCCTTCACATAGCGTCTGCGTATTAGTTCACTTTGAATACCAGGGCAGCTCCTGAATCGCCTGCTGCGCAACCGGCCACCAGTCCATAACCGCCGCCTTTGAGAACCAGTTCTTCGATACATTCAATCGACAATCTCATGACCGTTGGGCCTTGTGGATGTCCGAAAATCAGGGAGCTTCCGTAGTTGTTGAAGATCTTGTCGTCGATGCCCATCAGTTTTCTCATGATGATATCGTTGACGGAAAACGGATTATGGGTCTTAACCGCTTTAAGATCGGACACCTTGATGCCCGCCTTATCCAACGCTTGCTGCGATGCCGGGACTGGGGCATCGGGCATATGAGCTTTTTTGACGCGCGCAAATCCGTAAGAGAGAATCTGGATGGTCACGCCCTTGTCGGCGGAGAGTGATGCCGCTTTATCCTTGGTGGTGACGATCATGCCGGCGTTTCCATCGGCCGCATGGGTTTGGGCGCCGACGGTGATGATGGAATCCGGACCCATCGTTTTCAGCGCTGCCAGGCCCTCGGCGGTGCAGGGTGTAATCCCTTCGTCCTTTTCCACGAGGATGGACTTTTTCTTGGAGAGCCAAACTTCCACGGGAAGCATATAGCGCTTCTGAAATTCGCGGTCATTCGCCGTCGACATCAGGTACTTGTTGTATCGGTCGAGAACCAAAGCATCGGATTCTTCACGAGTGATGCCGTGTTCCTTCGTGACATTGTTGGCTGTGCCCAGGGGGCCGGTATCCCCAGTCGGCTCAAAGTTAAAGCCGTCGATCATCCAGCTCTCAAAATCCGGCTTTCCGCCGAGGCCGGAAGGATTCGGCCAGAGGATGTTCGGGCAATTGGATGATCGGTCACAGGTGGCCACCAGCATAT
Source organism: Acidobacteriota bacterium (assembly GCA_035506515.1). Classification (GTDB taxonomy): domain Bacteria; phylum Acidobacteriota; class UBA6911; order UBA6911; family UBA6911; genus UBA6911. Next base: position 3,002 of record DATJPG010000191.1, on the reverse strand, counting down.
TGGTGTTGTTTCCCGCCTCGACGAAAGATGAAGCGACGTTGATGGAAACCGTAGCAGTGGCGCACGCCTGTGCGATTCGGGGACCGCTGATATTCGGATTGCCCATCAATGTGGCAAACCACGGGGCATCATAAAACCACATCTTTTGGGGAATGGTTGCACCGAAAACGATACCATCGAAGATATCAGGAGTAATCCCGCGCAATTCAAAGAACTTCTTCGCCGTGGCGGCTGCCAGTTGCACGGCATGCTGATTTTGTAGCGATTCCTGCCAACGGCAAAAAGGTGAGCTCCAGTATCCTTTGTAGGGAACATATACATTTTTAAACATTTCCAGCTCCTTTCGGATATATTTTTCGCAACACTCTTTATTAAGACCTTACCTTGAGAACTGAATAGAATAGGAGGGACGGAGAATCATAGTCAAGCATGAAATACCCCGCTTTGCAGCGGGCTAGGAGCCTTTCTTTAAGCTGAAAGCCGTCGGTGGCTTTGGTGCAAATCGTGTTCCTTGACACCAAAACGAGTATGTTGATAACGTAGCCCGACTGCAGTGATTTGAAATTGCTTAAGGGACGAGAGACACGGGAGACACCGATGGGAGAAGCTTCTTCGTTCGACTCATTCTTTAAACCGAAAAGTGTGGCCATTGTCGGAGCGTCCTCTGATCCCAAGAAGGTGGGACATACTGCGCTCAAAAACCTGGTGTCCATGGGCTACCAGGGAAAAATCTTCCCGGTTAATCCGCGCGAGGATTCCATCCTCGGTTTCCGGTGCTACAAAAACATGCTGGACATCCCCGAACCGGTGGAAGTTTGTGTTTTGCTGGTATCTGCGGATCTCACGATGCAGGTCGCGAACGAACTCGTTCAAAGGAAGAGCCGGGTTGACGATGTGATGGCGGCCGTGTGCATGTCCGCGGGATTTGGGGAACTGAACACGAGCGAGGGAAAGCAGCGCGAGCAGGAGCTTGTCCGGACGCTGAGATCCGCCTCGATCAGGCTCATCGGGCCCAATTGTGTTGGAGTCATCGACGCTTACAGCGGATTCAATACGAATTTCGATATTGCGACTTACCCGAAAGGCGGCGTGAGCATCCTCACCCAAAGCGGCGCATTCGCCAATTCCTTTGTGTTCTGGGCAGAGAGACTGCGCCTGATTGGCCTCAGCAAATTCGCTTCGATCGGGAACATGGCCGATGTGACCATGGGCGAACTGCTGCGTTACCTCAAAGACGATGAATCCACTCGCGTGATCGCCCTTTATATGGAAGGATTTCCGAATCCGAGAGAATTTTTTGCGGTCGCACGCGAAGTGAGTGTCGTAAAGCCCATCGTTGTCATAAAAACCGGCAAAAGCGATATCGGCTCGAAAGCCGCATTGTCGCATACCGGTTCTGTTGCCGGATCGGATGAGATCTATGACGGCGCTTTCAAGCAGGCGGGCATCATTCGCGCCAGGACCATTCTCGAGTTCTACGACACGGTGAGAGCTTTCGCGAAACAGTCGGTCCCGGAAGGGAACCGGGTATCGGTTCTCACGCACATGGGCGGGCCCGGAACCATCTGCATTGACGAAATTTCCGCGACCCGTGAGCTGCAACTGGCAAAGCTTTCACCCGAGACCGAAACGGCACTCAAGAGCATTTGCGCTCCGATGGCGAATATCGGGCATCCCGACGGATATGTCGATTTGACCGCCGCTCATTATGAAAAACTTCACAACCACGTTCTGCAGATTTTGTTCCAGGATAAAAACATTGATATGGTTTTGCAGATCCTGGCTCCAAGCGCGTTCCTTGATCAGAAACTCCTCGTGAAGGAAATTGCGCAGGCATGCCAATTGAAGCAAGGCGGAAAAACGTTCCTGAATGCGGTGACTTTTGGAGAGTTTGCGCGCGAAGTCAGACAGGGTCTCGAGGACGCGGGCTTGCCCACATTCGAATATACCGATATGCTCGCAAGGGTAGCCGGGAACATGGCAAACTATGGGGCGTTCCGCAAATCTCATTCCGGGCAATCCAGGATTTCTGAACACAAGCCGAATCCGAAGAACCGGTCCGCAGAGGTGATATCGGGCGCATCCAAACGAGGGCGAGTCAGTCTTCTCGAACCCGAGGCATACGAGGTTTGCAGCGAATATGGAGTCAAAGTGCCTCCTTACGGGGTTGTGGAATCGGTCGAGAGTGCGATTGTTTCGGCCAATAAAATCGGGTATCCGGTAGCGTTAAAGGTGGTCGCCGAAGAAATCCTGCACAAGACAGATGCCGGCGGCGTGATGCTGGGGATAGCTTCCGACAGCACTCTAAGGGGATCATATGAGCAGCTCGCCGCAAATATAAAGAAGGCGGCGCCCAGCTTGTCGACGATAAGGGTGCTGATCCAGAAAATGATACCTTCCAATACGGAGCTTGTGTTGGGAGCGCTCAGGGACAAATCCTTTGGACCCGTGGTCATGTTCGGAATGGGCGGGATTTATGTGGAGGCTCTGAAGATTGTAGGCTTTCGCCTTTCGCCGATTACCATGGATGAGGCAAAAAAGCTGATCCGTGACACACTTCCGCCTGCTTTGATCAAGGGAGTGCGCGGGAGAGGTCCCATGAATGTAGATTCTATCGCCGCCGTTCTCGTCTCTCTGGGGCGACTGCTTGATGAAAATCCGCAAATTGAGGAAGTGGATTTCAATCCCGTCCTTCCATACCAGGACGGTTGCATCGCTGTCGATGCAAGAATCATAATTTCAAAGTCTCGGTAGGCTACAAGGAACAGCCATAAAATCCTGGAATCCCTGGAAAATCTCGGAAATCCTGGAAGTCCTGGAATCCTGGACACCCACTTTTTTGAATCCTTTCTTTGTGTTGTGAATCCTGGACACCCATTTTTTTGAATTATTTTTGGCTCAAACCATGAGTTCGCAGTTAGACGTAGTGAAACGAGGTGAACCATGGGGCTCGCGCGCAGCGTTTATGTCAAAGATGGTCAGGAAGGGGTTTTTCACTGTTT
>DATJPG010000190.1:0-13974 GCA_035506515.1 Acidobacteriota bacterium | reverse complement strand
GGGATTAGGTTATCGCAATGACGGAGCGCCGAGGGCGCGGCACTGTTAACGTTTTATATGCAATCTTTCCGGTTTCTTATTCCTTAGCCTCGTGTCGCACCTTCGGCGCTCGGTCTCATGCTACTCGTCTATCCCGATCTTCGGTCGGGCCTATTCTCTGCCGGTCCTTCGGACCTGCCCTGGCGCATAACGCAGCAGGTCCGGGGTTTTGAGACAGACTCAAATCAAGCGTCGCTGACCGCGACGCATATCCACAGCCTTCCATATTCCCGGCCTTGAAAGGCCGGGCTAAAATCAGCTGGCTTCTGTCGCGGCCCTCAAATCACCAAAAGGCACAACTAATATACGGCATTCGCCGTCTTCGACGGCACAAGAGAAGAGCTTTTTGTTGAGCCCATATTCTAAATGATGCCTGTCAGGTTGAAGGACTTGGAGGCCAGGTCGGCGATATGTCTGCCGATGGCAATCGATGCGGTTGCAGCGGGAGATGGCGCGTTCAGGACGTTAATAGCGTTCGGCGCTTCGACAATGAGGAAATCGTCCACCAGAGAACCGTCCGCCGTCACGATCTGTGCGCGGACGCCTGAACCTCCCGGCTCCAGATCCCTGTCCTGCAGCTCCGGCACCAGTTTTTGAAGGGCACGGAGAAACGCGCTCCGGCTTACGGATCGATACAGCTCGTACGCCTGCGTCCTCCAATGCTTCCACGCCATTGCCCAGAATCCGGCGAAGGTGAACATTTCAAAAAGGTCTCTGCAATTTATGTTCGTGAGCTTATACCCTTCGCGCGCGAAGGCCAGAACCGCATTGGGGCCTGCCTCATATCCGCCGTGGATACGCTTTGTGAAGTGGACACCCAGAAACGGAAACTGGGGATCCGGCACGGGATAGATCAATCCCCTGACCAGCCTGCACCCCGCGCCCAACGAATAATATTCCCCGCGAAAAGGTATCAGACGGACATTGGGGCGAAGCCCCATCATGCGCGCGATCCTGTCCGCGAACAGCCCCGAACAATTGATGAGGTAGCGGCACTGGAATGCTCGCTGCCTCGTCTCCAGGTAGAAAAACCCCTCCGAACGACCGATCACTTCGACTTTAGAGCCGAGATAAATGTCTCCACCCACCCGCGTGATTCTCTTTGCCATCGCTTCGGCGACGGCTCTGTAATCGGTGATGGCCGTATTCGGAGAATAGAGCGCGCGAACTGCGCGCGCGTGCGGCTCGATTTCCCGAATCCGCTCCGGCTCAACCATCTCGAGCCCCCGAATCCCGTTTGCCATGCCCCGCTCATATAGTTTTTGCAGCCGCGGTATCTCGTCATCCCCGGTCGCCACAATCAGTTTTCCGCAGCGATCGTAGCGGACTCCATTATCATCGCAGAACTCCATCATGAGGCGAGCCCCCTCCACACAGAGTTTCGCCTTGTAAGACCCGGGCTGGTAGTAAATGCCGGCATGAATGACACCGCTGTTATTACCCGTCTGGTGATCCGCGAGTTTGGGCTCTTTTTCCAGTATGGCCAGTGAATGCTGGGGAAACCGGGACTTCAGGGCCAGCGCCGTAGCAAGCCCGACGATACCGCCGCCAATGACCGCAATATCGAATTTTGCTGGATCCATAGGACATCCTTTTAGATTTGCAATCGACGATTTACGATTGAAACCCCCTTCAAAATAGAGAAAGCGCCGCAATTCAGTCGTTCGCCTCCAATCGTCAATCGAAAATCGTTAATCGTCAATTGAATTAAGGTGACTGTCACCGAAATACACATGTAACATGGGAGTTCAAGGGATCACAAGGAGGCTTTTATGAAACGCATATTGATGCTGGGTGCGGGAAAAGTCGGATCTCTTATTGCCTGCCTTCTTTCGGGGACCGGGGATTACCGGCTCTACATCGGCGAATCGGATGACGAGGCCATCCGTCGCGCGGAGGCATTGGCCGGCGCCAATGTTTCCGTTCATTCCATTGACGTGATGAACCGGCCCACATTGGAACGTTTTTTGGAATCGCATGAGGTCGATGCCATCGTTTCCTGCCTGCCCTATTACTGCAATTTTACCGTCGCCGAAATGGCACTGAAGTTCCATGCGCATTACTTCGATCTGACGGAGGACGTCGAAGTTTCGCGCTACATCGCAAAACTAAGCTCCGGCGCAGAAAAGGCTTTCGTCCCGCAGTGCGGTCTCGCACCGGGATTCATCAGCATCATTGCGAATGAGTTGATGACGCATTTCCAGGAACTCGACATCGTAAAACTGCGCGTCGGCGCTCTCCCGATCAACCCCAGCAACGCACTCAAATACTCCCTGACCTGGTCGACCGACGGCCTGATCAACGAGTACGGAAATGTTTGCTATGGCGTTGAGAACGGCGAGTCCACCGCCCTGCTGCCGCTCGAAGGGTATGAGACGATCGAAGTGGATGGGCTGCTTTACGAAGGATTTAACACTTCGGGCGGCATCGGCACGCTGGCCGAAACGTATCGCGGCAGAGTAAAGACCATGAACTATAAAACCCTTCGCTACCCCGGCCACTGCGAAAAAGTTCTTTTTCTGATGCAGGACCTGAAGTTGAACCAGGACCGGGGCACATTGAAGCGCATCCTGGAAAATGCCATCCCAAAAACCTTACAGGACGTCGTGCTCATATACGTGTCGGTAATGGGAAAGCAAAACGGCTCTTTGTTCGAGGAGAATTACGTCAAAAAACTGTACCACAGAGAAATCGCCGGCCGGCTGTGGTCCGCCATCCAGGTAACGACGGCCTGCGGCCTGTGCGCAGTCGCGGACCTGCTCCTGCAGGCCCCCGTTCCACCAAAGGGATTTGTGACGCAGGAAAGCGTACGCTACAAGGATTTCCTGGAAAACCGTTTCGGCCGCTATTATGAATAATTTTCAATTCCAGATTCCAGATTCCAGAATAAAAGCTGAAATCGAGAATCTGGAATCGGGAATTTGGAATCTTCTATGGATTGCAAGCAGAAACAGAACGTAACTCATTGCAATTGCAGTTATGAACCGTGTTCGCGCAAAGGGATCTGTTGCGATTGCCTGCAATATCACCTGTCTGCCAGGGAATTGCCGGCGTGTCTTTTCCCGAAGGATGCGGAACGAACGTACGACCGGTCTTTCGAGCACTTCGCGCGTCTTGTGGCGCAACGCAAGGTTTAACGAGAGTGTTTCCAGGAGTGCGCGGCGTTTTACGGTTTCGGGGTTGAGGACATGCTGGAAGTATTAGTTATTGGCGGCGGGATTTCCGGGCTCACAGTGGCGCATGCGTCGGGGCTCTACAAAAGACCGGGATGCTGCGAACTGTGGGAGGGCACGGGCCGGCTGGGCGGAACGATCGGGACGGACCGCCTGCAGGGATATTCGGTCGATTGGGGGCCGAACGGGTTTCTCGATCGTGAGCCGCTGACGCTGCAGCTGGTCGACGAAATCGGCTTGAGGGAGCAGCTGGAGCCGGCGAACCCAAAAAGCGAAAAGCGTTTCATTGTGAAGAACGGACAGCTTCACCCGGTGCCTTTCTCGCCCGCAAAAATCATTGCGACCGGCCTTCTCGGGCCACTCGAAAAGGCCCGCATTTTCTGCGAACCGTTTATTCCCGCCCGCCGCGACGATGGCGACGAATCCGTGTTCGATTTCGCGGCCCGCCGAATCGGAAGAGGCGCTGCCGTGACATTTGTGGATCCCATGGTCTCCGGCATTCACGGCGGTCTGGCGCGGGAATTATCGCTCCCGTCCTGTTTTCCCATCATGAGAGAGATGGAAACTCGATATGGGGGCCTGGTGAAGGCGTTGATCGCCCGACAGCTGGAGAAACGCCGCGCGCGGAATGCTGCAGGTGCGCCAAGGAAGAAATCCGGCAGCCCGGCGGGACCGGGCGGTCATCTGACTTCTTTCAGGAGTGGGCTCGACGTTATCGTTCAGCGGCTTGAAGAGCGTATGCAGCCCATTTTCAGAAGGAACCGCCAGGTCATCCGAATTCGACGCAACGAAACCGGATGGGAAGCAACCGATCAAACCGGACTCACGGTGCAGGCACGCAAAATCGTCGTTTCTTGCCCGACTTATAGCGCCGCGTCGCTCGTGAAGGATTTTGACTCGGAGCTGTCTGCCGCATTTGCCGCCATCCCATACGCGCCGATCATCGTGGTTGCCACCGGCCACAAAATAGAGGATATCCGGAATCCGCTGGACGGATTCGGATTTCTCATCCCGCGCAACCAGGGATTGAGAACCCTGGGATCGATCTGGACCTCCTCCATTTTCTCCGAACGCGCTCCGGAGGGATTTGTGCAATTCCGCTCCATGCTGGGCGGAGATGGGGATCATTCCGTCCTGGAACTCTCCGACGGAGAGCTGTGGGCCACGCTCCGAAAAGAACTGGATCCGCTGATCGGTATTAGGAATGACCCGGCATTTATCCGGATATTCCGCTGGGAGTATGGCATACCGCAATTTAAGCTCGGCCACCGGGAGCGCCGCGCCCGGATCGAGCAGCTTGCAGCCCGCCATCCGGGTCTATATGTCGCAGGGAACGCATACTACGGCGTCGGCCTGAACGATTGCGTTAAGATGGCTTACCGGGTTGCGCGACAGATTTCCGAGCCGTGAAATCCGGCTCCTCATTATTTGCATAATTCCTTACAACTTGCCCCCAAATACCTTATAATGCGGCAATACCGCGATTTTGATGTTGAATTTGGTTGTAAAGGAAAACCTGAGAGGCTGTATGATGAAGAAACCGAGTTTATTCCTAATCTTAATCCTGTTGATTGCAGCGATAGGCGTGAGCCAGCAAGCCGGATTTGCGGCGTCGTCCTGCGTGGACTGCCACAAGAATGTTACACCGAATATTGTGACCGACTGGCAGTTGAGCAAACATGGCCAAGCCGGCTTCGACTGCGCGATTTGCCATGGCGATCAGCATACGTCGGCCAGCGATACAGCGAAGGTGCAGATCCCGACGCCGGAGACCTGCGCTGCCTGCCATGAAGAGAAAGTGAAACAGTATAAGGCCGGAAAGCACGCTTTTGCCTGGGCCGCGATGAAGGCCATGCCTACGATGCACTGGCAGCCTTCCGTTCTTATCGACGAGATGAAGGGCTGCGGCGGATGCCACAAAGTCGGCGTCAAAACCGAAGCCGAGATAAAGAACCTCCGGAAAACCAGCCCGGGATTCGGCACGGCTTCCTGCGATGTTTGCCATACGCGCCACACTTTCTCCGTTGAGGAAGCAAAGCAGCCGCAGGCGTGCCAGACATGCCACATGGGATTTGATCATCCCCAGTGGGAAATGTACTCGTCGTCAAAACATGGCGTCCGCTACGCCCTGAAGCAGAACAAAACCCTGCCTGCGACAGCCTCGGCTCCGACCTGCCAGACCTGCCATATGCAGAAGGGGAATCATGAAGTCCGCACGGCGTGGGGATTCCTTGCAGTCCGCTTGCCGATGCCGGACGACATCATCTGGAAACAGGACCGCGCCACCATTCTGCAGGCCCTTGGCGTGCTGGATCCTGCCGGCAATGCAACAAAGCGTCTGGACGTGGTTAAGGGCGCCCAGGTTGCACGTTTGACCGAAGAGGACTGGCAGAAGGAGCGAACCAAAATGATCGACACCTGCAGCCAGTGCCATTCCGGCAATTTCGTGAAATCCGAACTGCAAAAAGGCGATCGCATCATCAAGGATGCCGATCATGCAATCGCAGAAGCCATCCGGATTGTCGCCGCCCTATACAAGGACGGCATCATCCCGAAGCCCAAAACTTATGACTACCCGTTCCCGGATCTGCTGACTTTCAATGATGCCCCGACCCCCATCGAGACGAAGCTCTTCAACATGTTCCTGGAGCATCGGAACAGAACATTCCAGGGAACGTTCCACAACAGCCCCGATTATGCGTGGTGGTACGGCTGGAGCGCGATGCAGGAAGATCTGACCGATATCAAATTCATGGCGGAAGAAATGCGCAGAAATGCCAAGGCTCCAGTGAAAGCAGCCTCGGCCCCCGCCGCGAAGAAAGTCGCAAAATAGAAGCACCCATCTACAGGCGCCTGTTCCTCATAAGACAGGCGCCTGCTGCAGTTCCCTGCCCGGAAAAAGCGAACCACGAAACACACAAAATACTCCAAATATTTTCTTCGTGTAATTCGCGTACTTCGTGGTTTGTGCTTTTAACTCCCCGCCTTACTGTTTCCGTTTCAGTGGCGTCGTGTATAAGGTCAGGGTGTGGTTGGAGTTGTCTTCATTCGAAACCATCTCGACAACTTCGTCCGAAACAATCCCGTCGAGATCGTAGTTGTGGCAGACGATGCGCGAACCCGGCTTGAGTTTGTCCAGTTGCGGCAGAAGCTTCCGGTTCATTTCCGGGAGCAGGTAGATAGGAATCACATTCGCTTTTTGCAGATCCAGGGTGAAAATATCGGCCTGGACGATCTTCACCAGCTTTTCAACCCCATTCCTCGCCACATTGTCCCTCGACGCCTTGACCCGCTCCGGGTCGATATCGTATCCGACGCCGCGGCAACCGTATTTTTGCGCTGCCAGGACCAGGATGCGGCCATCGCCGCAGCCGAGGTCATACACCAGGTCGGTCTTTTTGATCCGCGCCATTTTGAGCATTTTGGAGACAATATCGTAGGGAGTGCCGACATACACCACATCCGGAGGACGCATTGCCTTCGTGTCGTCGGACTTCAGCGGCGCGCATGGATACAGGAGCGCGGCAAGCAACAGCAATGAAAGGAAAAACAATCGCATTTTGAAACGCATCGAAAACTCCATTTCTTAGTTCTTGCGCGAACTTGAATTCAGCACTGTCCGCGCCCTCTATCGGAACCCTGCGAAGAAGCCTTTTAGCGGAAGATCGCCAGCATCGGGAACCTGGCAACAGTCTGTTGAATCGCCATGTCGCTCAGAAAGCAACCCGCGGCGTACACGATGCGCAAGTTCGGCATGGTCAGAAACGATTCGAGATCGCTGTCGTGGATGGCGCAGTTTACGATATTTAATTCATTGAGGCTCTGCATCCCTTCCAGCTTGGCAATGCCAGCGCCGGTGATTTTTGTGTTGGTCAGCGAAAGCACCTCCAGGCCTTTCAGGGCCGCGACGTGCGCCATATCCTCGTCCTGGATACCGTTGTCGCTTAAGTTCAAGACCGCCAGCTTGGTTAGGCCGGCCAGGTTCTTCAGGGATTTGCCCTCAATCTTCGTTTGCTGCAGCGAAAGCGCTTCCAGCTTCGTCAAACCCGCGATCCATTGCAGGCTGTCGCCACTCAAATTTGCGCCATGAATATAGAGCCGCTTCAGTTCCCTGCAATCCTTCAACTGGGCGGTTCCGGCGGCGGTCAGGGAACCCTGGCCGATTTCAAGCCACTCCAGCTTGGGCAGCCGAGCCAAATAGCGCATTGCATCGTCGCTGAACTCTCCTTTGGTCGCCTCGATCCAGCGCACGACTCCACTGCTGTCCCGCTGCAGCGGAATCCCGAGCTTCGTCAATGCCTGAATTGCCTGCAGTTCCGATTTTTGCTGATCCTGTTGACTTTCCGATGAGACCGCGTAGGCGCCGCCGATCACCAGAAGTGCGACGATCGCCACCAAAACCCGCTTCTGCAAAAGACGCTTCATTGCATATCCTTTTCGAACAAAATTTCCATGGGTTGTCTGTTCGGTTTCGACAAATTCCCTTGAACTTCTATCACGAAAACCGGAAGGACAGAACACGAAACACACGAATAACTCGAAATATTATTTTTCGTGTAATTCGTGTGTTTCGTGGTTCGCTTTTTCGGGCAAAGAATTGCAGCGGGCGCCGATTGCCGGCGGCCGAAAGCTGTCAGCTAAAACCATCAGTCCAATTTCTTGTGGAACCGAAGGGCGCTCAGGCTGAGGATCAACAGGCCGAACACGAAGAGTGCCAGGACTTCATGCCATATCGATGCGATACCTACGCCTTTTAAAAAGAGGTCCCGGACAATCTGCATGAAATAGCGGAGAGGATTCAGAAAGGTCAGATACTGCACAACGGCCGGCATGTTCCTGATCGGGAACGCGAATCCGCTTAGAAGCATGGCCGGCATAAAGAAGAAAAACGACGACATCATCGCCTGCTGCTGTGTGTGCGAAATCGTGGAGATGAACAACCCGACTCCCAGCGTGGACAGCAAAAAGAGCAATCCGCAGCCGAATATCAACGCGATGTTGCCCCGGATCGGCACGTTGAATATCATGCGCGCGGCAAAAATGACCAGCGCCACCTGAAAAACGCCCACCACGGCAAACGGGAGCAGCTTGCCCACGATCACTTCAATCGGCCGCACCGGAGTCACCATCAACTGCTCCATGGTGCCGATTTCTTTTTCGCGCACGATGCTCATCGCGGTCAGCATGATCGTGACCAGCGCGATGATGTTGACGATGACGCCCGGCACAAAATATACGCGGCTCACAAGCCCGGAGTTGAACCAGACGCGTGACTGCGCGATAAGGACCGGGATCACGGCCGGCGCCGGGCCGCCCGTTTTTGCCGTCGGCCCTACGAGACGGGAATTCTGTTGCTCCGAGAGTGTCCGGCTCGCGTGCGCCACGACGATCTGCGTTGCATAGCTTGCGACGATGGATGCGGTATTCGAATTGGTCCCGTCCACGAGGATTTGCACGGAAGCGCTGTTGCCGCGCTTCACATCGCGGGAATAGCCCGGCAGAACGCGTATGACGGCCTGCACCTCCGCATGATCCATGAGGTCCTGGATTTCGCGATCTGTCGCGGGGAACGCGCTGATGCGGAAATAGCGCGAGCCCTGAAACTCCGAGAGCAGCTCCCTGCTCTCCGGCGTCCGGTCCATGTCCAGCCAGGCTGTGCGCGCATTCTCGACATCGAGGTTCACGGCATATCCGAAGAGGATGAGTTGCAGCAGCGGGGGCCCGATCAGAAGCGCGCGGGACCGTGGATCTCGAAGCGTCTGAAAAAACTCTTTCCGTATAATCGCAAAAATTCTGTTCCACATTGGATCAAGCCACCTTCTGCTTCAGTTTCCTGATGACGACAAGGAAAATCACTGCCGCATAGATCGCCAGAAGCAGCACCTGGAAATAGAGCACGTGCATCCCGACGCCCCGCAAAAAAATTCCTTTGAGAATCGCGACGAAATATCGGGTCGGGAAAATGTGAGTGATGCCCTGGACCGGCAGCGGCATATTTTCTATGGAAAACACAAATCCGGAGAGAAGAAACGCGGGCAAAAACGATGTGAGCATAGCAAGCTGGTAGGCCACGAGCTGCGACCGGGTCAGCGCCGAAACGAGGATCCCCCACAGGAGCGAACCCACAAGGAAAAGGCATCCGGTAGCCAGCAGAAAGGCGTAGCTGCCGCGCTGCGGGACCTGAAAAATTCCCACACCCACGACAATGGTCAGGAGCATGTCGATCAATCCCAGTAGGAAATAGGCGCTCATCTTCCCCAGCGCCACCTCGGCCGGCCGCAGCGGTGTGGACAGGAGTTGCTCCATGGTTCCCATTTCCCATTCGCGCGCCAGGGTCAGCGACGTAAGCAGCGCGCCGATGATCATGAGGATGAGGGCGATCAGTCCGGGAACAATGTAGTTTTTCGACTTCAGCTGGCTGTTGTACCAGACGCGCAGCTGCGCGTTGACGGGGGCCGCGGTAATTCCTGCGGGCCGATTCTGCGCCCGCGTGCGGATTTCCAGAGCCAACGGCTGAATGATGCCGTTGGCATAGCCGAGGGCGATCGACGCCGTGTTGGAATCGCTGCCGTCAAAGAGCAGTTGGACCTGCGGCCGGTGTCCCAAAAGCAAATCCCGGGAATAATCTTTTGGTATGACGAGTCCCAGGATGCATTCATCCCGGTCGATCTTCCGCTCGATCATGCCGTAGCCGTTGGTGAATCCCAGGATCTGAAAATATCGGGACCCCTGGAAACGAGAGATCAGGTCACGGCTGGCAGGGCTTTCGTCGGCGTCGTACACCACCGTCGGGATTCGGTCCACGTCCAGTGTCAGCGCATACCCAAAAAGCAGGATCATCAGAAAAGGCAAAGCCAAGGCCATGGTCAGGCTCCTGGGATCGCGCAGGATGTGCAGAAATTCTTTTCGGGCAACCGCTCGGGTACGCCGCAGATTCATGGCTAATGGTTGATGGATTTGCCTGCTTCTGTCAATCCATTTATTGTGAAAGAACAAACCACAAAATACACGAATAACACGAAAAAAATATTTCGAGTATTTTGTGTGTTTCGTGGTTCGCTTTTTCCGGGCAAAGAATTGCCGCGGGCGCTCCTATCTCTGTTAGACTTCTTATTTTGGGAACATTGCAGGTCGCACCGGGATCGGTATCGAACCCGATAGCACTAATCTGAGTAACGATTGTCATTATTGAAAGGACTACCATGAAACTGCTGGGTCTTTCATTCAGTCCGAGGGAAATGGGAAATACGGAGTTGCTCCTGGAAAAGGTTTTTTCAGGCGCAAGGCAGCTGAAGGCCGAAACCGAGCTTTTTCGAGTTGCGGGCAAAGACATCAAAGCCTGCGACGGCTGCGGTTCCTGCTTCAAAACCGGAATATGCCACGTTCAGGACGACATGCAGGAGCTGTATGGCAAATTGGCCGAAGCCGACGGCATCGTCTTCGGGACTCCGGTGTACTTTTACAATATGACCGCCCAGGGCAAAGCCATCATCGATCGGACCATCGCTTTGATCAATCCGGAGCGGAGTCTCGCCAACAAAATCGGCGGCGTCGTTGTAACCGGCGGAAGCCTGGGGTTGATTGATGCCGTAAAGGATTTGTATTTCTACATGGTGACGCGACAGATGCTGCCCGCCAATTTCGTCGCAGCGTATGCCGGCGCTGAAGGCGATGTGCACAAACTGCAGAAATGCATGCAGGCGGCCGAAGATCTCGGAAAGCAGATGGTGAAACTGGCGGAGAAAAAATTCGAGTACCCGGCGGAATTCAGGGCAACGCATTTCGCCTACGGAACCCATACCTGGTAGTGCCTAGTCCGCTTCATCTTTGAGAAAATTCTTCTTCCACCAGGCAGGCAAATCCCGAATGGAGTCGAGGACTATGTCCGGCCGGACGTTCCCTTCCAGGTCCGAGGGCCGGAATTTGCCTGTCCGGACAAGCAGGCCCTTTAACCCCGAGCCATGAGCCCCGCCGATATCGGTTTCGATGCTGTCTCCGATCATGACGACTTCGTGCGGGGGCAGGCGCAGTTTCTCGACTGCGGCTTTGAAAAACGGGGCCGCCGGCTTGCCGAACACGAGCGCCTTCCTGCATGCCGCGTGTTCCAGGGCCACGATAAACGGGGCCACGTCCAGGCGCAATCCGTCCTGCGCCTGGTAGAACCGCGTCATTCCCAACGCAATCAGCACTGCATCGGGATTCGAATGCAGGATTCGAAAAGCCCGATTCAGGGTGCGAAAATCCCAGGCGTCTCCGAGATCCCCGATCACCACATAGCGCGCTCCGCTCTCCCGGTCTTCCGGCAGAAGGGGCACTCCTTCGAATTCACCCTGGGCCCTTTGATCAACAAACAGGGCCGTCGCGCCGTTGTTGCGTGTTATCAGCCACTCTGCCGCAGCGATGCATGGGGTCAGGATCCGGCTTCGATCCGTGCGAATCCCGAAACGTCCGAGCTTATCCACGAGGGCCGCGCGTCCCCGGGAGGTCGTATTTGTAACAAACAGATGCGGAATGCCGTTGGCCTGCACCCAGCCAACTGCTTCCGCTGCGCCTTCGACAGGTTCTTCCGAGTTATACAGCACCCCGTCCAGATCAAACAAAATACCGCGCATGCGATGACTCCGATACTCACAACAAACGCAAAGGATCGAATAATCAGGTTATTCGAGTCGCTCGGCCGGCACGCCTTCGCGCTCAAGCAGTTCACGCTTGCGCGATTTGCCGAAGCCGAAATTTCCGACTCCACCCGACGCAGGCACAACCCGGTGGCACGGAACCAAAAAGGGCACAGGGTTTCGGGCCATCGTGTTGCCCACCGCCCGGGCAGCCAGAGGTCGGCCGACTTTGCGGGCAAGCCACGAATAAGTGCGCACTTCTCCCCGCGGGACCTTTTGCAGTTCCTTCAACACCTTCAATTGAAATTTTGAAACGCCCGAGAGATCGATGGGAACCGGTGCAAACGTTTTGCCTGCCGCGGCCTTCTGCACTGCCTGCCTGAAGCGATCCGGGATCTTCCCCGGTTGCGGACGAACGCCGCACAACCTGGCGTAGGCTTTTTCAAAAGCGGCCGCAGGTCCCCCGGCAAGATTGATCATGGTAATCCCGTCCGGCCCGTACCCGACGCGGAGTTTGCCGATTTCTGTTTCCACGTCCCCGTAATAATGCATAGAAGCTCCGTTCTGGAATGAGGATGCATTCCCCTATATATTAAAGCACCAAGGATGCATTGAAGTCCTGTATAATTCCAATCGTAAAGAAGTGAAAAACGCAAAAATATCAAAACCGTACCTTGGGGGTTGACTATGTCAAATGCGGGCAATCAGAGCGCAAATACCATTGCCGGAATCAAGGAGCTGCTGGGAGACCAGGCCGGCTACTATCTTGACCATGAGAGCAAAACGCTGAGCAAGGACCAGCTGCATCTGCCGGGACCGGATTTTGTGGACCGCGTATGGTTGGCCAGCGACAGGCCGGCGCCGGTGCTGCGCAGCCTGCAGGCTCTATTCGATCATGGAAGGCTGGGCGGATCGGGATACGTGTCCATTCTTCCCGTCGACCAGGGAATCGAGCACTCGGCCGGCGCTTCATTCGCGCCGAATCCCATCTATTTTGACGGGGAAAACATCGTGAAGCTCGCCATCGAGGGCGGATGCAACGCCGTCGCTTCGACTCTCGGCGTGCTCGGCTCGATCTGCCGGAAATATGCCCACAGGATCCCGTTCATCCTCAAAATCAATCACAACGAATTCCTTTCCTATCCGAATTCCTACGATCAGATCCTGTTTGCGAACGTCCAGCAGGCATACGAAACGGGCGCAGTCGCAGTCGGCGCTACCATCTACTTCGGTTCGGAAGAATCCAAGCGACAGATCCAGGAAATAGCCGCGGCTTTCCACGAAGCGCATCAGATGGGCATGGCCACAATTCTGTGGTGCTACCTCCGGAACCCGGCATTCGACAAGACCAAGGAGGGCGGCCCCGATTACCACGTTTCCGCCGACTTGTCGGGACAGGCCAATCACCTGGGGGTGACGATCGAGGCCGACATTATCAAGCAAAAACTCCCGGTGTGCAACGGCGGCTATAACGCCCTCAAGTTCGGCAAAACACATAAGAAAGTGTATTCGGAACTGAGTTCGGAACACCCGATCGACCTGACGCGCTACCAGGTCATCAACTGCTATCTTGGCCGCGCAGGCCTGATCAATTCGGGCGGAGCCAGCGCCGGAGAAAGCGACCTGGCCGAAGCCGTAAAGACTGCGGTCATCAATAAACGCGCCGGAGGCATGGGTTTGATATCCGGCCGCAAGGCTTTCCAGCGGCCGATGAAAGAGGGCATCGCCCTCCTCAATGCCATTCAGGATGTGTACCTCTCTAAAGACGTGACCATCGCTTAGCTTCTCCCGATTCGGGTGTATGTAGTCGGGGTCGGAGTCGGTATCGGGATCGAAACGAAAGGACTAAAATTCCGATTGCGACCCCGATTTGTATTTTCTGGTTTACCGCATGCTGAATGATCCGGCAATTCGACTTTCCGTCATTATCCCCGCCTATAATGAAGAACTGCGTCTTCCACAAACTCTGAATCATGTGATCGGATATCTTGAGTCACAATCGTTCAGCTCTGAAATCCTGGTTGTAAACGACGGATCCACAGATGCCACGGGGCAGATCGTCCGGAAACGGGATCCCGGAGCCGTCCCGCTGAAGCTGATCGCCCATGACGACGGAGCAAATCACGGCAAAGGAGCATCCGTTAAAA
>DATJPG010000189.1:0-108497 GCA_035506515.1 Acidobacteriota bacterium | reverse complement strand
CACCATTTCCAGCGAGCGTTCCATGCAGATCCCTACAAGTGCTTCGGGACCTACCCCACGCTTCCTCAAATAGTGCGCCAGCCGGTTCGCTCGTGCATTCAACTCCCGATAACTCAGCCCCTCCCCATCAAACACCACCGCCACCGCGTCCGGCGTCCGCTCCACCTGCGCCTCAAACAACTCATGGACGCACTTCTCTCTCGGATACTCCCTCCCCGTGTCGTTCCATTCCACCAACACCTGATGCCGCTCCGCTTCCGTCATCAGTGGAACCTCGGATATCTTTGCCCCGGGATCCGACACAACCCCTTCCAGCAATCTCAGGAAATGCCCAACCATCCGCTCGATCGTCTCCCGATCGTATAGATCCGTGTTGTACTCAAAATTCCCCCCGATCCCCTCCGCGCCCTCCTCCAACTCAAGCGTCAGATCGAACATTGCCGTCCCCGTGTCTCCCGACGATATCTCCACCGTCAGCTCAGGCAGTCTCAATACCTGCTCCCCCGCGTTCTGCAATACCATGACTACCTGAAACAACGGATTCCGGCTAGCATCCCGCTCCGGCTTCAATTCCTCTACCAGCTTCTCAAACGGCACATCCTGATGCCCATACGCTCCCAATGCCACTTCCCGCACCCGACCCAACAACTCCCGGAAACTCGGATCCCCTCCCAGATTCGTCCGCATCACCAGCGTGTTGACAAAAAAACCAATCAGCCCCCCCAATTCCTCCCGGTTGCGGTTCGCTATCGGCGAACCCACCGCTATATCCTCCTCCCCGCTGTACCGGTACAACTGCACCTGAAACGCAGCCAGCAGCGCCATGTACAGCGTCACCCCCTCCCGCCGACTCATCTCCTTCAGCCCTTGTGTCAATTGTGCCGGTATCGTGAACCTTAAACGCCTCCCCACGTAGCTCTGCATCGCCGGCCGACCACGATCCGCCGGTAAATCCAATACCGCTACGCCTTCAAGTTGTTCCCTCCAGTACTCAAGCCCTTTCTCCAGCTCCTCACCTTGCAGCCACTGCCGCTGCCATATCGCAAAATCCTTGTACTGAATCGGCAGCGGAGCCAACGGCGAAGCCTCTCCCTTCAAGAACGCTGCGTACAGCACCCCAAGCTCTCTCAAAAGCACGCCCAGGGACCAGCCATCCGTGACAATATGGTGCATCCCCAGAATCACCACGTGCCGGTCAGCACTCAAACGCAGGACGGTTGCCCTGAATAGTGGACCTTGAACCAGGTCAAACAACCGCCTGGATTCCTCCAATATCCTGCGCTCAGCCTCCGCTCCCCGCTCTTCCTCAGCTATCTGCTCGAGGCTGATAACCCTCAGATCCAGCCGCACTTCATCCGAGATGCGCTGTATCGGTCGACCCTGCTCCTCCGAAAACGTTGTCCGCAACGATTCGTGACGCCGCAATATCTCCTTCAGGCTCCCTTCCAGCGCACCCATGTCCAGCTTGCCCGTTAATCGAATCACCACCGGTATGTTGTATACGGGACTGCCGGCATTCCACCGGTCCAAAAACCATAACCGCTGCTGCGCATACGATAGGGGGGAGATATCATCGGGGAGTTCTTGTGGGGCAAACTCTGCTTCCGCTACCAGCTTCTGCTTTTGAGCGAGCATCGTCTGAGCCGGAATCATTTGTTCTGGCAGCGTAGCTGCAGTTTGATCTCCTGGAATCTCAGTCTCGGAAGCTGCGATTGGAATAACTTTCATAGAACATAGTCCAGAGACAGGCCACTGCCAGAAGCACTTCAGCATAGTCGCAAGGGCAACACACCCGGCTCTTATCATGAAGCGTCTCCATCTCTTATCGGCATTCCTGCTGTCCGCTTCAGAATTCGGCCTTCCCCTGAATGTGTTCTTTTTTGGCGGCGGGCGGGCATCTCTCGTGGCCTTTTCCGAAGGCCAATTTGCCCTATTTTAAGGACCCGGTTCTCAGATTCCCAGCTGCGAATTTAGGGTTTAGCCCCAGAAATAGTAGGCGTGGTGCATGGAGATCCAGACAGCCAGGAGGAAGTTGGTGATTGCGTGAGCCGTAATTGCATCTCCCAGGCGGTTTTTTCTGATAACCAGACCCTGATAGGCGAATGCGCAGAGGATTCCGGGAAGCCATTCCAAGTGGCCAATGCCGAAGATTATGCCTGCAATCAGGAACGCACGCCACTGCAGAAAACAGAAGGGAACTTCCTCAAAATTGGCTTTGATGAGGTATCGGTAAATAAAAGACCGGTAGAACACTTCTTCGAGAGGCGGAACAACCAATGAAGAGCCAATCATGCGTGCTCCGAAAAAAATCAGAGCCATCATGCTTCCGGCGCCGTAAGTGCTGTTAGGATTGAAACTGCCACAGCGGTTCGTCCACATCGGATAGTGGCCATCTAACCCTATCCAAACCGCAAAAACACCGATTCCGACTGCGACTGCTTCCCACGAAAATCTCCACTTCATCTCCTTGATCTGATGCCGCATCAACCAGAGCAGCCATGCTCCAAGAACTGTTTTCAGAGCGTAGATCCAATACTGCGAAGCCTCGCCGAAGCGGCCCTGGAATACGGTCAGTGCCGCAAAAACGGCAAAAGGCACAACGCGGACAAGGATGGCGGAAGCAAGTATTTTATTGAACATAAAAACAGTCGAGTTTAACCTCAGACTGTATCGGCAGAAAAGAAGTAAAACACTAAAAAAGAATATTGCATTGGTAAGTCCAGGAATTTGTGTACAGCAGGTGGAAATCTAGCCGATCTGATAGCGGAGGAGCTGCATCATGTTTACGAAACGCATCGCGTGTATCGGCGCTGGATATGTGGGCGGCCCCACGATGGCCGTGATCGCAATGAAGTGTCCCCAATACAAGGTAAACGTAGTGGACGTCAGCGAGGCGCGCATTAAGGCTTGGCAGACCGATCATCTTCCCATCTTTGAACCGGGCCTTCTCGAAGTTGTTCAGGCAGCAAGAGGGCGGAACCTGTTCTTCTCCACAGACATCACCTCTGCGATCCGCGAGTCAGAAATTATCTTCGTCTCCGTCAACACTCCGACAAAAACCTTCGGTGATGGGGCGGGTAAAGCTGCCGACCTGCAGTACTGGGAAAAGGTGGCACGAGAAATCCTCCGCGATTCCACGACATCCAAAATCGTCATTGAGAAAAGCACTCTCCCGGTTAAAACCGCCCAGACCATGGAAAACATCCTCAACGCCAACGGCAAAAAGATCCGATTCGATGTCATTTCGAATCCGGAATTTCTGGCTGAAGGGTCGGCGGTCAAGGACCTCCTCGAGCCCGATAGAGTTCTCATAGGGTCCCGCGAAACCCCTGACGGGTTGCAGGCACGGCAGGAAGTTGTGGACATCTATGCCAACTGGGTCCCAAAGGATCGCATTCTTACCAGCAATGTGTGGAGCGCCGAACTGTCCAAGCTGGTGGCCAACGCCTTCCTGGCGCAGCGTATTTCTTCAATTAACAGCATTTCCGCGCTGTGCGAGAAGACCGATGCCAATGTGCGGGAAGTGGCACGCGCAGTTGGCATGGATTCACGCATCGGAGATCGGTTTCTAAATGCCAGTGTTGGCTTTGGCGGCTCCTGCTTCAAAAAGGATATTCTGAATCTGGTATACATCTGCGAATCCTATGGACTCCAGGATGTTGCTCGATACTGGGAATCGGTTTTGGCAATGAATGAATTCCAGGAGTCGCGCTTTGTCCGAACAATGATTCGCGAGATGTTTAATACGATCGTCGGGAAGCGCATCGCGTTGTTCGGGTTCGCATTCAAGGCTGACACGAGCGATACCCGTGAATCTCCATCGATCTATGTCGCACGGAAACTGCTGGAAGAAAGGGCCTGTGTGGTGGTTACAGACCCGAAAGCCCTGGGAAATGCACGGATTGACCTTGCCGGAGATCCAGGGAACCTGGATTTTGTCGAAGATCCATACGAGGCAGCGAAGGGAGCCCATGCCGTGGCGATCATGACGGAATGGGCGTTATACCCTACGCTGGATTGGGAAAGGATCTATCGATCGATGGAGAAGCCGGCTTTTCTGTTCGATGGCCGGAATATATTGAATCACGGGCAACTCTTCAAGTTGGGATTCAACGTATACCCTTTGGGCTCCTCGCCGCTAAAGCACTTTTAATTTGGGTTGTTGCCGCTCTTGGTATTCGCCTAACCAAAAACGGCAACAAGTTGCCGCACTTCGAAGGTTTTATGCCTTCCATATCTGGCCGGGTTTCGATTTGACACCTGCCATAGCGTTCCGTGCGTCCACAATGCAGTCCGCCCAGTCCGCAAGTTCCGCATAATTCACGGCCTCGTGATTCGTCGAGATCAGGATCAGGTCGAACTTACCCACAACGTCTTTTGTCCACGGCACGGATTGCATACCGGCCCAATGGCCGTGTTCGCGCGTCTGCCGTATCACGGGTATGTACGGATCGAAGTAGCTGACATTCGCGCCGCGTTTCTTCAGCAAATCCAGGAGTACGTAGCTTGGCGATTCGCGGTCGTCGTCCACGTTCGGCTTATATGCGATCCCCAAGACCAGAATTTCCGATCCGTTCAACGCTTTGCGCCGCGAGTTCAAAGCCTCGGTTACCCTGTGGACAACATATTCCGGCATCGACGTGTTGATTTCGCCGGCGAGTTCAATGAAGCGCGTATGCTGCCCGTATTCGCGGGCTTTCCATGTCAAATAGAAAGGATCGATCGGTATGCAGTGCCCGCCCAACCCCGGACCGGGATAGAAGGGCATGAAACCGAAAGGTTTTGTCTTGGCAGAATTGATGACTTCCCAAACGTCGATATCCATCGCCTCATAAACAATTTTCAGCTCATTCACCAGGGCGATGTTCACCGCGCGAAACGTGTTCTCCAGCAACTTCGTGGCTTCAGCAGCCCGACAGGAGGATACGGGAACGATTGTCTTGATTGCTTTGCCATAGAGTTCTGTCGCCCTTTTCAGGCACTCCGGCGTGTAGCCTCCAACGACCTTGGGGATCAGGGCAACCTTGCTGTCCGGGTTGCCGGGGTCTTCTCTCTCCGGCGAGAACGCCAGGTGAAAATCCTTGCCCGCTTTCATGCCGGAACCCGCTTCCAGAACTTCGCGCAAGTCCTCGTCGGTCGTGCCCGGATATGTCGTGGACTCGAGAACCACGAGACATCCCTTGGCCATATGCGGAGCGACGGACTTTCCAGTCTCAACGATGTAGCTGATATCGGGTTCACGGTTTTTATTCAGTGGCGTAGGCACGCAGATGATTATGGCCTCGGCTTCTTTGATGCGCGCAAAATTGTCAGTAGCCTTGAATTTTCCGGCATTCACGGCTTCGGCTATATCCGCGGCCTCTATGTGCTTGATATAGCTTTTTCCGGCCATGAGGGCATCGACCTTCTGCTTATCCACATCCAGTCCCAGCACGTCGACTCCGGCGCGGGCAAACTGCAAGCAAAGTGGCAATCCTACATAACCAAGTCCAACAACCGCTATTTTCATGCGCGTGTCCTTTCTTTATTATGGGCGAGCCTTTGCCCTACACTATATCGGCAAAAGAAGTGTTCATGGAAGCTTTTTTAGAGGTCGCTTGCTGGTCTCACGAAGGGTCCAGGATAAGAAGGACCCGCATGAACGATGCAAATGACGGATTTACTGGAATTTGGCACGCATAAATATTCAGTTCATCAATAGGACTATGTAAAATATGCCTTCATCCCCGATTGAAGCACAAAGGATGCCGGCATTTGAGGATGGATATCATCAGGCTAATTGCTCAAGTAAAGTGATGCATTATCCGACAAGAGATTCAGCGATTGGAGAAACTATGAAGGTTCTTCATGTGGTTGGGGCGAGGCCGAACTTTATGAAAGTGGCGCCTGTACGGGCTGCGCTCGCAGAGCGTCAAGGCGTGCATCAAGTGCTCGTCCATACCGGACAGCACTACGATGCGTTCATGTCGGATATTTTTTTCCGCCAGTTGGATATCCCCGAACCAAATTTCAACTTGGGAGTGGGATCGGGCAGCCACGCGCAGCAGACTGCTGAAATTATGATGCGGATGGAACCCGTGATCCTTGAAACCAAACCCGACATTGTCCTCGTATACGGCGACGTGAATTCAACAGTCGCCGCAGCGCTCGTTTGCTCCAAGCTTCTGATCCCAATTGGACATGTCGAAGCGGGATTGCGTTCTTTCGACAGAACAATGCCGGAAGAAATCAATCGCGTTCTCACCGATCGCGTAGCCGATCTTCTCTTTACGCCATCCGCAGACGGCGACGAAAATCTATTGCGCGAGGGCGTTGCACCGGAAAAGATTCATCTGGTAGGAAATGTTATGATCGATACGCTCATCCGCCTTCTGCCGCACGCCGGAAACAATGCATTGGCGGAAAAGAGCTACGTGCTGGTGACGCTGCATCGGCCATCCAATGTCGACGATTCAATCGAGCTCACCAAAATACTGGAGGCGCTGAATGAGATCGCTTCGGGCATGGATGTTATCTTTCCCATTCACCCACGAACACGCCACATGATGCGGGAGATGAACAATGTCTCGCTAACTCCACGGCTTCGATTGATTGAACCGGTCGGCTATGTGGAATTTTTAGGGCTGCAGCGCAATGCTGCCCTCGTCATCACGGACTCTGGAGGCATCCAGGAGGAATCTACATACCTGGGAGTTCCCTGCCTCACCGTCCGAGAAAATACCGAACGCCCAATCACGGTGAGCCTTGGTACTAACTTGCTTGTGGGGCGGGACATGCAGAAGTTAAAGGCGGAAACCCAAAAGATCCTCTCCGGAAAGGCGAAGACGGGAACTATTCCACCTCTGTGGGACGGATATGCTGGCCGGCGCATCGCGGATGTTCTCGTCTCGAAAGTGTTGATATAGGCAGAGCCCCGAGCGAGAGCTTCCACTCGACGAACAGCGCTAAAAAATCGAGGCCTCTTAGTCAGTCGCGATAGATCTGGTCGAAGGAATCGAGCGTGTCGGCGACCGCAATTCTACTGCGAAATTCGCTTTCACACTGCCCGATGAGAACCGAGAGCATTCCCAGTCCGCGGTTCAACGTATTCCAGAACGCGTTGTCCTGAGTCCCGCTGCCAAATCTCAGCAGCAAGACCTGCAACCCTGTCCCGATCTGATAGAGGGCAGTAAACCCCCAGCTATCTGCCTCTAAACAGAATCTTTTCAGTCGATCGCACGCTTGGCGCAAAGCCGCAAAGTCCTCTGGATCGGATTCGAGTAGCGCCAAATCTCTTGCTATCTCGCCTAGAGTGCCCCTGCAGAATTCCACATAATCGTAAAGCTCCCGGAGCCTTAGCTGTGCCTCGATGGACAATATTTGGGCTGACTGCGCAAAAACAACACGGCCTGCAACCTCGGAATTTCTATCGGCTGGCTTCTCAATAACGAACGGTACTTGCATAAGCAAACGATTCGAAATTGTAGAATCAATACCCCATATATTTTGTGTGAACATCTAATTAGTGCACAATATATTGTATGTTTGCAACAGATTTATTGGATTTGTTGAGAAAATTTCAAAGGGGACAAGAACCTCGGGTGACGATCCTGGACTGCCCTAAAATACAGACACCATTGAACTTGTGCAGTGGCGGCTCTGGATTACCCCAAAATACAGATACTTTTGAACTTGCAGTTCTGTGTCGGCAATTCCAGACATGTTCGGATGGCGGATTATTCCTGGCTATTTGGAGCCGGAAAGAGGGTACAAGAAGGCTGAAAGCAAAGGGGCACTTAGAATCAAGAAGGGCACGAATCGCCGGAACCAGCTTGATGGGACATTCGACTTGAGCTGTTCTTTGACTTGAAGCCCGAGCGCAGCTCGACGCACCAGTTTTGACGTAATCACTGCGGAGCGTGCGCTGTAACCGGCGAGCAGAGCTCGATCGCATATCAGGTTTATCAAACGCGGGTATCCCTGGGAGTATCGCCAGATAATTTTGAATGCGCCTGGATCGAATCGCAGTTTGGGTGCGCCGCCGGCTACGGCAATACGATGGCGGATATATAACTCCGTATCTGTCCTGGAAAGTGCCTTGGTTTCGAAACGCACTGATATTCTTTGATTCAGCTGACGCAGCGAAGTCGATCTGAGTTTGCGATCCAGTTCCAATTGTCCCACGAAGATAATCTGGAGAAGTTTTCTTTTAGCCGTTTCCAGATTTGAAAGAAGTCTCAGTTGTTCAAGAAGATCCAGAGAAATATTTTGCGCTTCGTCCACGATGAGGATCGTGAAGACATTTTCTTCGGTCCTTGCCGCAAGAAACATATTGAGCCGATCGAGCAGTTGCTTTTTGCTCATTCCCTGCATCCAGTCGGTATCGAACACATCCCAGGAAGATTCGCTTTCACTCGCTAAATCCATCATTGGGTTCTGCAATTGGTATGGGCGTACGCCTAGATCCTGCAAAATCGACTTCAGGATATCCAGTTCGGATAAGATCGGATTCTGGATCAGTGCTGTGCATATATCCTTTTTCGCCAGCCTTTCCAAAAGCGCCCAGCAGAGCGTGGTCTTTCCGGTACCGACATCGCCGACGATCACCGCGAAACCCTCCCGGCGCTCGATGCCGTAAAGGATTTGATCAAGAGCATCCTTGCTTCGCTTATTGAGAAAAAGGAAGGATGGATCGGGCGTGAGGTTGAATGCCGGCTCCTTCAGACCATAGAATTGTTCATACATAGAACTATCTTATCGGCAATAGAGACCCGGTCCAATACTCCGAAGCGGCCGGTTTTCGGTTTTGAGCCTCCTGTTTGCAATCGTGGAAAATGCGGACGCCCAACATTTTTGTGATATTATCCAGCTGGTGGCAGCAGGGGATCATCCATATCTGGATAAAAACCTATGGTTCATAGATTTCGACTCGTCGTCCTTTTGGTTCTGGCCCTGTTCGGAATTTTCCTTGTTTATTATTTCCTAAGCAGCAGTTCGAATTCCATTTCGCTTCAGACCACCAAAGTTGCCCGCAGCGACCTCAAGGTCGTAATCAGCACGAATGGAATTATCGAGCCGGTCGACCGCAGCGAGATCTACGCCCCGCTGGATGCGTTCGTCTCCGCAGTCTACAAACAGGAAGGGTCGAAAATCGTCAAGGGACAGCCGCTGGTGCAGCTGGATTCGCAGCCACTCCGTACCTCTCTCGCAGAAGCGAAAGCCGCGCTGCTCGAAGCGCGGCGCCAGGCGCGAACGGTGATCAGCGGTCCCCAGAAAGAAGAGATCACGGCGCTCGATGCATCTATCGCCGAATGCGCGCTCCAGCTGAATCAAACCAATAAGGACCTTCAGGTCGAAGAATCGCTTTTGGCCAGACAAGCCACACCGCGCACCGCGGTCGAAAACCTGCGAAAGCAGCGCGACCTGCTGCAAGTCCGACTGGATGCTTTCAAACAAAAGAAAGCGGACCTCGAGGCGCGCTACTCGGCCGAGGAAAAGGAGTGGGAACAAAACAGGCTTGCCGAACTGAATAAACAAGTCGCATTGCTGGAGCAGCAACTCCATGCGGAGTCGGTCCTGGCTCCGGAAACCGGCATCATCTATTCGCTTCCGGTCAAACCGGGGTCGTACGTGAACAAAGGCGTACTGCTGGCTCAGGTTTACGCGCCGGGCAAAATCAAACTCCGCGCCTATGTGGACGAACCCGATCTCGGAAGGATTGCCAAAGGACAGGCGGTGGTCATCGAATGGGACGGCATGCCGAACAAACAATGGACAGGCAGGATTGAGAAGCCGGCAGAGCAGGTGGTCGCGCTGAATAACCGCTCCATTGGAAATGTGTTTTGTTCCGTCGACGGGGCCCCCCCGGAACTGATCCCGAACCTTAATGTGAAAGTGCAAATTACCACGGCAATGAAATCCAATGTGCTCGTGATCCCGAGGAGTGCCGTCATCCGGCAGAACGGGAAGACAGCCGTCCTCATGCCTGACGGAGAACGCACGGTCGTGAAACCGGTAGAACTGGGGCTGGTCACCTCAGAGCAAATCGAGATCGTGCAAGGCCTGAATGCCGGAGATACCATCGTCATAAATCCCGGCGAAGCCAAAATAAATCCATAAGTCACGGCCGGTAAACAAGCCGAACACACGCAATGAGATCAAGCATACCGATCACTGAAATCCTACAGACGGCTCTCCGGGCATTGCTCCGCAACTGGGGGCGCGCCGTTCTGACCTCGCTGAGTATGGTCGTGGGGACCGCATCCCTCGTCCTGGTGGTCGTAACGGGAATCAGCGGCAGGGATTACACACTGGAGCAGATCCGCGGTGTAGGATCCAACCTGATTATTGTGTCCAACCAATCGACCGATTCTGGCACAAGGGCTCTGGCGGACCGTATCAGCATGGATGACCTCAGTGCCATTCGAGCCGAAGTCCCCGGCGTTCGCAACGCTGCGCCCGTGATCGAAAACCATCCGACGATCACCCTGGGAGGCTCCCGGCGAAGGATTACCCTGATCGGCACGACACCGGAGTATCGGGATGTGCGCAATCTGGAAATCCTGAGCGGCAGTTTTATCGACGACTACGATGAGCGATACAGTAATAAAGTCTGCTTGGTAACGAAGCTTCTGGCCCAAAAACTGGACATGGATCCTTTTTACAGGGGGTACATCAACTTCTACGGCCTTCAATTCAAGGTGATCGGCATTTTCCGCGAACGCGTCAACACCTTTGGCTTGACAGAAGTCACCGATTACAGCGCGCTGATTCCACTTTCGGTCATTCGCAATTTCACGGAGACCGCCACAATCGACGAGATCTATGTATCCGCCGCCAGCCTGGAGATTGTGCCCCAGGCGTCCAAGAACATCATGAATCTTGTGGTCTCGCGGCACAGCAACCACGCGTTTTTTCAGGTGGATAATTTGTCTGAAATGCTGAAAGCGGCCGACAAAATTACGATCGGACTGACCGTGGTTCTTCTGGTGATCGCGGCCATTTCCCTGATGTCGAGCGGGATCAGCATCATGAATGTCATGCTGATCACGGTAACCGAACGAACGCGCGAAATCGGCATCAAGAAATCCTTGGGGGCGTTTCGGAGCGTGCTGCTGCTGGAATTTTTGGTGGAAGCTTTGATCCTCAGCGGCGGCGGCGGGTTGGTGGGAATCTTCCTGGGCGTCGCGGCGCCTTATTCGATTCGGTTCTTTACCACGGCAATTCAAATCCGGGTTCCGCTGAT
The DNA here is from genome assembly GCA_035506515.1 of Acidobacteriota bacterium. Lineage (GTDB taxonomy): Bacteria > Acidobacteriota > UBA6911 > UBA6911 > UBA6911 > UBA6911. Next base: position 97,273 of record DATJPG010000189.1, on the reverse strand, counting down.
CGCGGTCATCCTGGGATTCGGAGTGACAGTGCTCATAGGGCTGACCTTCGGAATGATCCCTGCGCTCAGAGCTTCACGCATGAATCCGGTCGAAGCCCTGAGATATGAATAAAGTGGGCATGATTCCTTTTGCGCAGGGGCTTACATGCTGGAGTGCGGAAAGCCGGTGATGCACTCCTGAGGATGAGGCCCCCGCGTATAATTCTTGTTCGCATCCGCAAATGCAAATTCCTTTACGTCCTCTGGTCATCATCCCGACTTACAAGGAACGCGGCAACATCACGGAGCTGCTTCAGGCCGCCTTGCGCACCGACAGGCGCCTTCATGCCTTGGTGGTTGACGACAATAGCCCCGACAAAACTGCCGAAGCCGTCCTTAGCCTGAAAGACGGCGAGCACCCGGACCGCATCCATCTGCTTTCCCGGCCTGCGAAGCTCGGGCTCGGTTCAGCCTACGTCTCCGGCTTTAAATGGGGACTGGAGCACAAGCATGACTATATGATCCAAATGGATGCAGACTGGAGCCATGATCCCTCCGATCTCGCAACGATGCTCCGATATGCCGAGGAATATGATTTTGTCATCGCGTCGCGATATATCAAAGGAGGAGGAACTCACAAGTGGGGATTGGGCCGGAAATTTCTCTCGAAACTCGCGAGCATCTACTCCCGCCTCATTCTAGGATCGGACTTCGCGGACTTTACCGGGGGTTTCAACGGATGGTCCGCAAAGCTGCTCGAGGCGGTTGACCTGGATTCGTTGAAGAGCGATGGATACAGTTTTCAGATAGAGCTCAAGTATCTCGCGGACAAGCTGGGATTCCGCCACATGGAATTCCCCATCACTTTCGCAGAGCGCCGAGGCGGACAGAGCAAGATGACGCTGGACATCCCACTGGAAGCAATCTGGCGCGTGTGGAAATTCCGCTGGGACTGGTCCCGATCCCATCGAAAATAAGCGAACCTTCAGGATGCCGTGGCATGCTGTCGCATGCCGAAAATTATCCAAGCACGGATCGGATACGTGCTAATCCTTTTTCAATGACCGGGAGCGACGTGGCATAGGACAGCCGCAGGTACCCTTCCCCGTAAGCCCCGAAGGCCGATCCGGGCAACAGCGCAACGCCCGCCTTTTCCAGGATCAGGTTAGCGAGGTCGCTTGATTTCATGCCCGTGCCCGAAATATTCGGGAACACGTAAAACGCTCCCTCGGGCTTCTGGCAAGTGAATCCCGGAATAGCACTCAAGCCGGCGACAATTGCATCGCGCCGGAGCTGATATTCGCTCACCATCTTGTACACCATGTCCTGGGGCCCGACGACGGCCTCAATCCCGGCGAACTGCGTGAAATGCGCGGTGGACCCCAGCGAGTGGGTCAGCAGCAGGCCGACACACTCCGCCAGTTGTTTGGGCATAATTCCGTAACCCAGACGCCACCCCGTCATAGAATATGTTTTTGAAAATCCATCTACGATAATTGTGCGTGCCTGCATGCCGTGCAGCGACGCGATTGAGGAAACACGGATCCCATCATAGGCTATCCGCGCATAAATCTCATCGGACATAACCCAACAGTCGAATTCCAGCGCCTTCGCGGCGATATGCTCCAAATCTTCACGCGGGATGACGCCGCCGGTGGGATTGCTGGGCGAGTTCAGGATGATCAGTTTTGTGCGATCGTTGATCAGCTTGTCAAAAGCCTCGAGATCGAAGGAGAAACTGTTGGATTCCAGCAGCGGCACGGGAACCGGGATGCCACCGGCCACCCCGATCATGGCTTCGTACGTAGGAAATCCGGGATTGGGGTAGATGACCTCATCGCCGGGCTCAACCAGCGCGAGCGTAGGGAAGAACAGGTTCGGCTTCCCTCCGGGGCTGACGATGACTTCGTCGGGATGAACGCGGATGCCCCGCCTGCCACCCGCGTCCTCGGCGATTGCCTCACGCAGGGGCACGATGCCCGCCGGATGCGTATAGCGCGTCATCCCCTCGCTGATTGCCCGGATCCCCGCCAGGCTGACGTTGCTGAACGTCTCATAGTCCGGCTGCCCGATTTCGAAGTGAATGATTTCCTTGCCGGCAGCTTCCAGCTGTCCCGCCTTTGCCAGCACTTGATACGCACCTTCGGGCGCAAGATGACGGGTTCGCGTCGTGTAGGACATTGCTATTTCCTCATTCCTATTCCAAAAGCTTTTTCAGGTTGTTGAATTCGGAGTCCTGCATGCTGAACCAGTTTTCCCGCGCGGGGAATGCCTTGGCTTTGACTTCATCGTGATATTCCTTCAGCCCATTCAGGATGACCTCACCGGCATTGCCGAACATCTTGGCCATTTTGGGCTTGAATTTCGGATACAGGCCGAACATGTCGTGATAGATCAGCAGCTGGCCGTGAGCATGCGGCCCGGAGCCGAGCCCCAGGATGATGCAATTCTCCGCACGTTCGGTGATGAGTTTGCATAACCTGTCCGGGACAAGCTCCAGCAGAATCGCGACCGCTCCTGCTTTCTCGAGCGCCTTGGCATCATCCACGATGATCTTCGCCAGCGCGGCGGATTTCCCCTGCAGCTTGAACCCTCCCAGCGCGGCAACCGATTGCGGAGTCAGCCCGAGGTGCCCGATCGCAGGGATTCCCGCATCGCTGATGGCTTTGATGCGCGGCGCCATGGCAGTTCCGCCCTCAAGCTTGATCGCGTCGCATCCGGCTTCCGCCATAAAGCGGCCGGCGTTGAGAACGGCAAGCTCGTTGCTTGGCTGATAAGACATATACGGCATATCGCCAACCAGAAACACATTCGGCGCTCCTTTGCGGACCGCAGACGCGTGGCGGATCATATCGTCCATCTTCACCGGCAGCGTGGAATCGAAACCGAGCATGGTCATGCCGAGGCTGTCACCCACCAGGATCATTTCAATCCCGGCTTTTTCCTGAAGATGCGCGGTGGGATAGTCATAACAGGTCAGCCAGGTGATCGGTTCGCCACGCTCAACCTTTTCGAACAAATAAGGCAGGGTGACTTTTATACGCGCTTCGGTCATAACCTACTCCTTCAACTGTGTTGAAAACATCGCCTATCATCGCAGAGCGACAGTTCCCTGGATCGTTCGGATTTCGGTTTTGCGAGCGGATGCTGCCGCAGATTGCAGCGCAGTGCCGTCATCAACTGCGTCGCCTCACGGATCGGAGCGGGGATTTTACCATAAAATCTTGATCTTAACCCAGGTTTATGAATGATTTTCGAGCCGCGGCAGCGAGCGGCCGCAGCCCGAAAGTATCCAGACTATTTTTTATCGGCGTAGTGAAATTCGTATTTTTGTGTGAGAGAAACAGCCATGCACAGGAATGGCTTTTCGAACTTCAGCGTTTCCATCGGGCAATGCCACACGCCCTTGGGAATCACGACGGCCGTGGGAACAGAGAAGATGTGATTCTCCTCCTGCCCCTTCGGACCGATCTTGAAATTTACTTCCGCGCCCAGAAACCCAATGTCTTTGGGATCGGACCCGATGAAGTAAATGACCTCATCGTGATCATGAACGTGCGGTTCCGTGGACATGCCGAGCTGCCCCACCTTCAAGCCGAAGGCATAGATGATGTTGCACGGGAAGCCGTTGAGAATATCGGCACCCGCCGAAAACATCGACATGTCTCCCATCTTGCGGATGGGCAGCTTGACAAGGCATTTTCCATATTTCGTTTTCCCGTCGGAAGTTTCCGTCGAAACACTCTGCAGCAGCGGGCTGGCACCGGCTGTCCATTGAAGCATGGATCCCGTCGCTCCACCCACCGCCAATGTTTTTACAAAGCCCCTGCGTGATGACGTGTTTTTCATTTTCATGTGATTTCTCCAAAATTGATTCCAGATTCTCGATTCCAGATTCCGGATGATCCCGTAGTTTGGAATTGCAGATCTGGAATCTGGAATTGGGAATCAGAAATCAGCCTTCAGGCTGGATCTTTGAATTCCCCAGGCGTGTGTCCGTTGCCCTCCTCGATCAGGATCCGTGCGTCGACGACTCTGGCTCCGGATCCGCTGGGGAGGACAATCAACGGGTTGATATCCATTTCCTCGATTTCGGGGAATTCGGTAACAAGCTGGGACAGCCGCATCAGGGATTGCGCGATGGCATCGATATCCGATGGTGGCTCCCCGCGATAGCCCTTCAGAAGCTTGAATCCCTTGATTCCCTCGATCATGTGCCGCGCTCCAAGCTCCCGGATTGGAGCAATTCGGAATATGACATCCTTAAAAACCTCGACATAAATGCCGCCGAGACCGAACATCAGCAAGGCCCCGAAATGGGGATCCCGCTTCATCCCCAGAATTGTTTCTTTTCCTTTGCGGACCATCTCCTGCATGAGAACGCCCCAGATTTCGACGCCCGGTTTGGCTTCCTTTACCTGATGCATCAGGTCGCTATAAGCCGCCTTCACGTCCGCCTCACTTTGCAGGTTCAGCCGGACACCGCCGACATCCACTTTGTGTACAATTTCCGGGGAAATGATTTTCATGACGACAGGAAAACCAATTTCCTTTGCGGCGCTGACCGCTTCCGCTTCGTCCCGAGCTTGAATCGATCGCGACATGGGCAGTCCGTAGGCGCTCAGGACGGCGTGTGCCTCGGGTTCGGGAAGGAACCGGCGTCCCTCGTTCTTCGCTTTGGCAATGATCTCGCGCACCTTGTTGCGCTGCACATCCTCGAAGTTTACGACTTCCGTTCGTGGACGCTGTCTCCAGCGCACGTAGCGGGCCATCGCGCCCAGGGCGCGCGCCGCGTCCTCAGGGAAGCGGTAGTGCGGGATTTGCGCATCCTCCAAAATCTTGAGGGAACTTTCGATGTCGCCCGTGGCCATGTATACGGCAGAGACCGGCTTGTCGGAAAATCTAACCTGCTGGGCGATCATTTTCGACGTGGCTTGCAGGTTCGTCAGCATTTGAGGCACGCAGATGGCGATCACGCCGTCCACGTTGTCGTCCGCCAGGACCGTCTGCATCGCCAGCTGGTACCGGATTTCGTCGGCGTCCCCGACAAGGTCCACCGGGTTGTTCAGGCTGACGGTCGGGGGCAGGTTCGACCGCAGAATCGATTTGGACTTGGGCGTCAGCTGGGCCAGTTCCAGGCCGTGGCGCACGGCGGCATCTGTCGCCATGATACCCGGACCGCCGGCGTTAGTGACAATCGCCACCCGGGGCCCGCGGGGCAGAGGCTGGTTGGCAAAAGCGATCCCGAAGCGGAAGAGTTCTTCGAGAGTCTCCACACGGAGCACGCCGCACTGAGTGAAGAGTGAGTCGTACACATCGTCCGACCCGGCCAGGGCGCCCGTATGGGACGCAGCTGCTTTTGCGCCTTCTTTGGTGCGGCCCGATTTGACCGCGAGGATCGGCTTCTTCTCCGAAATATTTTGCGCCAAGCGAATGAATTCCTTCGGATTCTCCAGGTCCTCGACGTACATGAGGATTACGTCGGTCATGGGGTCGTCGGCGAGGGCTTCCAGCAGATGATTCTCGTTGATATCGACCTTGTTTCCTATCGATACGAATTTTGAAAATCCGATCTTCTTCCCGGCAGCGTATTCCAGCGCGGCCACCCCGACGGCGCCGCTCTGCGAAATGAATGCGATTTTCCCCATGAGGGGGAAGTTCCGGGAAAACGTCGCGTTCAAGGAAATCGCGGGATCGGTGTTGATGACGCCGAAGCAATTCGGCCCGATGACGGCCATGCCATAGCTCTCCGCGACTTCGCGCAGCTGTTGCTCCAGTTCCACGCCCTGTCCGCCGATCTCCTTGAAGCCGGCGCTGATGACGATGGCGCCCTTGCATCCCTTGCGTCCCGCGTCTCTCAGAACCTGCGGCACCATGCCCGCGGGAACGAGAACGACAGCCAGATCCACTTCATCCGGCACATCCAGGACGGATGGATAGGCGCGCACGCCCAGGACGCTTTTGGCCTTGGTGTTGATGGGATAAACGCACCCGCCATAGCTCGCGAAAAGAAGATTGGCGAACACAGCGCGACCCAGGCTCTGTTGCTTGGCCGAAGCACCGATGACAGCTACGGAACGGGGAGCGAAAATCGTTTTGAGTTGTTCTGCTTTGGTCATATTTAACATTCCTTTGGTCTGATCTAACTCTTGGGGCTGCATCGAACAGGAACCTGACTGTTTCAGCGTCCCTGGAAATATTTGGTGTCCTGTCCCGGAAGTTCGTTGTATATCTCGCTGGCCCTCGACGACGCTGGCGGCGTTGGGCCTCCTCTGAAGATACCCGATATTCCTTCGTCGGCCCGCCTTGCCAGCGCCGCCGATTGCTCACCGATATATGCAACGAGCTTCTGGGACCGGACACTAGCATGCAACAATCCGGATGATCCGATAACCCTCGACGCCAATCCGGAAAACGCCGATTTCAGGCGCGGACGGATTGGCAACCGAGACAATATAACTGAACAAATTAGCTTCGGTGCTAAGAGCAACATCTATCTCCGTTGGTTTGGCGCTCAAATAGCGATGCGAATGGAAGACGCCGACAAAATACTCGCCGCGGGATTCCATGGCTTCGAGAATCGCCTTTACTTCGGGCTGAGCAATGACGAAGCCGAGGTCCGGATCTTTGTAAAAATCACCGTACGATTCGAAAACCGGTTTCCATTCAGGGGTGTTTCTGAGGTTCGTGACGCACGGATACAGGCTCTTGGGATGATAAAGATCGGCGCCCCCTATCAGTCCAAACGCCTTATGCGGAAGAGCCCCCAGACACAGCCGGGCCAGATCTTCGAGCAGACTCTGTGTAATAAAAATTTCAGGAGATGCCTGCGGATCCCGGGGACTGACGAGCGTGTATATCGGAGATGCTGAATTCTGAGTCTTTCCTGACATCAACCAAAACTATAGCAGAACTCACTACGCCAAAATAAAAAAAGTAAGCCGTCTTTCGGAGATGCCGCAGCTTGCTGCCGCTTTAAAAGGTTTCCGGTTTCCCGTTCCCCGTTGACATCCTGTCTTCGAAACGGGAAACCGGAAACGGGAAACGCTTGAACGCCAAAAGCGGCAGCAACTTGCCGCACTCCTAAGGCTCCTAGATCGGCGGAACTTTTCCCATTGCCGGCATTGGCTCTTTCGGCCGGTCGACCCGTGCGAATTCGAATCCTCCTGCCGCTAAAGGACCAAGCGCTCCACCTGCCAGGATCGAGTACCGGAGGCATAGCCCGCCGAACAAGCCCAGCACTGCTGCCAAACCAGCGGCGATTCCTTCCCCTCCGAACAACTCCAAGAAAAATGGGAGGATCAGGCCGCAGGCAACAACACCCAGCCAGAAACCCGGCGCGACGGCTCCCGCAAGCATGCGTTTTGCCGAGTATCTCGACTCGATGATCCTGTAGGCGTTATACATGAAGACCACCACAACAAACATCTCCAAGAGCAATACCATGGCATCGATATTTGCCAGGAGCGCAAGTTGTGTCTCTTCGACGCCCATGAAATGGCCGATCAACACGATCGCCATGATCCCCGTCGAAACGGCTGAAACGAAAAACAGGACGGGCAGCAGCGCCGTTCTCCACAGGGCGATCGGCTGGCTGTATCCCAACAGAAGCCCCGTATAGACCACGGTGAAAAACGCGAAAGCCGCACCCAAAACGGCTATGATGCCCCGGGCATTTTCGATGGCGCCGGGGAAGGGCCATATCCAATAAGCCGTTTGGATAGCTGCAAAAACCATGAAGAGAACGATAATGATCGTTCCCCGCGCCATCCATGAAGTCTTCGGTTTCATCCAGACTCTCCAGGCATTGATCGGCTTACCCAGATCGATAAGAAGAAACAGGCATCCGATCAGGACACTGGGCATGCCCAGAAAGACTCCAATCTTCGACACAGTCATCCAAGCCGCGCCGCCGATAAAAGCTGCGACAACAGCTGCCAGGAACGCCCCGCCGCCGACTCCGGCTAGGAAGAGGTATGCGGCGATGATCCACCGCCATTCAATCTGAACCTGGCCATCCATTTTTGGTGATCCCATAAAATTCTCCTATCTGCAAGTTCGCCCGCATTCCGGGTGCTGTAACGTGCCTTATCTTGGTGGCAGATAATAAACTTTGGGTTCGGTGCCGATTTCAGGCCGCAAGACAAAGCCGCGCTTTGTCTTGATGAGATACGATATCTCGCTTTCGGGATCGTCGAGATCGCCGAAATACCGTGCCTTGCCCGGACACACCTCCACACAAGCGGGTTCTTTTCCTTCGGCCCGCCTGTCAATGCAGAAATCGCACTTGGTCGCCACGCCGTTCCCCCGCTTCTCTTCCCACACCTTCATGCAATGCTTCTCATAATCGCTGATAGGAAGTCCTTCCGGGAAATAGCTTTTATATTCCGGCACCGAATAGCGCGCACCGTACGGGCACGCCATCATGCAATATTTGCAGCCGATGCATTTGTCCTTGTCCACGCGGACGATTTTGTCTTCCGTCTGATAGGTGGCGCCCGTGGGGCAGACTTTCATGCAATCCGGTTCCTCGCATTGCATGCATAGGACTGGCAAAGCCTGTCGGACAGAATTGGGATACTCCCCCATTTCGCCCCGCAGGACCCGGCTCCAGAAGACTCCGGGCGGCGTGCAGTTCGCCTGTTTGCATCCCAAGACGCAGGAATAGCATCCGTAGCATCTCTTGAGGTCAATGACCATTCCGTAACGTGCCATATTCAACTCCATTCAAATTGTCTAGTGTCATGCGTTCACAGGTTCACGCCTTGTAAACTTTCACTCGGACGCAAATGTCCTGGTTTAATGTCAAAGGATCCGTGTGTGCCGCATCCATCATGACAAGATCGTTGAAGAATGTTCCCTTGCCTTTTGCGATCGGCATGAAATTACCCCAGTGGCCGCCTATGGCAGCGATGGCAATGTGGTGCGGTTCTATCCCTTCGCTAAGGGAAACACAGCCTGCCACGCGGTGACCTTCGGGGTTCTCCACCCACACCTTGTCGCCGTCTTTGATTCCTTTTTGCTCGGCGGTTTTTGCATGCATCTGGATCCCGTAGATATTGGGGTCTTCCTGCGTGATTTCATCCAGATACGGATTTTGTTGAGTCATGGAGTTGCATTGCGTGACCGGCCGCCAGTAAAACGCATTCATGTCGTACTCCGGTTTTTCTTTCGAATGCGTCGGGCAGGGATACCAGTCTGCAAGAGCCTTGAACACAGACCAGTCCAAATCAAAGTACTTTTTCGCGTTGTACTCCTCGCAAATTTTGGTTATCTGCTCGCCAGCGTCGATGAAGTATTCGAAATATACCGGCACCCTGGAGGGATTAAACCATTTCCAGTAGACGTCTTCCTTGCGTTTCGGCCATGTGAACACGCCTTTTTTGCGGACATGCTCGAGCCCGTTCTCCGGCCCGAACCGGTCTTTGAGGAGCCGGTCAACGATCTCCGGCCACGAATGTTCGACACTGCCGTCCTCGCACAGCTTGTACTCCGGACTGAAGGCCCCGCCGTAACGGATCACGGTCATGTCGTTCAATGCTTTGTAATACTTCGGGAGTATGCCGAGCCGCTTGCAGATATCCATCAAGACCACGTTGAAATCCCGCCGCTCATACATCGGCTCGATTGCCGGTTGTCGGATGGTCCAGCCCCAGTCATCCTCTCCCTGCGGATGCGAGAACGTGGATGGGAAACTCACCGCGGGAGTATATCGCTCGAGGTAGCAGGTGTCGGGCAGGACGATATCGGCCACCGCTTCCTCGAACTCCGAGACGTAGAGCTGGAATGAAAAGATGAAGTTGAACTTCTTCAGGAAGTTCTCCGTCACGATTTCCGCATTCCCCATGGTCATGACCGAGTTGGATCCGAAATTGATCATGACGTCCGGTCTGTAATTGACCTTGAATTGGTCCAGCATCTCGAACCAATGCGGGCTCATGATAGTGAATGCGTTATAAATGGAAGTGGGAAACATGTCGTGAAGGTCAAGCCGTTGCGGCTGTTTGGGCACCCGCAACGGGTACGGCACGTGATCATAAACCCACGCCTTCGCAACAAGCAGGCCATCGTTATCCGGGTACGGAATCTGGTAAGGCTTACCGGTCGGCTTGTACCCGTCGGTTACTTCCGCGCCTAAGCCCATCGCGGCGCCGTAGGTATCGGCCGCGCCCAAGATATGGTTGATCATATCGATGGAGAGGCAGGTCCATCCCGAGTTTACATGGCCCTGGGAGCCGCGGAAAAAGTGTGCTGCGATAGGCCGCTTAGGAATCTTTTTCGGGCCTTGCTCTGTCTGAATGGTGACAGTGGCGCCAATTTCCGCGCACTCGGCAATTTCCTTGCCTAAGCGTCTTATGGTAGCCGCAGGGATCCACGTGATGCTTTCCACGTATTCCGGGGAATACTTTTTCACATGTTCCTTGAGCAGTTCGAACGCAGGGCGGCATGTGACTCCGTCCACATCGTAGGTGCCCATCAGAGCTACATCGTGAGCCTGGTCCTCATACTGAACTCTCGTAATGGAAGGGTCGTTGTGGATCTTGGGACATTGATCCACCAAATCCCAAACCATGGGCTTGTTGGTTGCTTTATCCCGCATGTACCGGCCATCGGATGGACGAATCAGATAAGGCGCATTCGTCTTGTATTTCAAATATTCGGCATCGTAGATACCGAGTTCATTCAAGAACTGATTCACAAAACCCAGGGCAAGAGCCCCATCCGTTCCGACACGGATCGGGACCCACTCGTGCGCCTTGGAAGCCTGCGGGCTCTGCATGGGATCGAACGTGATCGTTCTGGCTCCTCGGGCACGCGCGTCGGCGGCCTGTTGGGCGTTCTGCACCGCCGTATGTCCCGCGCCGTGACCTTTCGAGCATCCGAAATTCAGGGGCAGATTACAGTGCGCGAAATCGGGAATGATCGACCAGGCAACGTGCATGATGCCGTTCATGAAATGTGCGCCGTTGCCGCAGTGAAGTCCTCCGCCGGACACCCAGTAATTCGGCGTTCCGAATGCCTTGTTGAACGCGGTCACCGCGTACCGTATCTCCGATGCCGCTGTGGTTGTGGCCTGGAAATAAGCGCCCCGCGAGTCCCTCTGCTGACATTCTTTCAGCTTCTTGACGATGGTATCGAGCGCCTCTTCCCAGCTGATGCGCACGAATTTCGGATCGACGCCAAGACCTTTTTGCGGATTGGTCCGCTTGAGAGGATAGTTCACCCGATACGGGTCATAGAGGAGGTGCGTCCCGGCAAGGCCCTTCACGCAGATTTTGCCGCGCCCCGTTGGGGCTTCGGGATTTCCTTCAATCTCCGTCACGACACCGTTCTGCCGATGAACGCGGATTCCGCACATGCAGTAGCATTGACCGCAACATGTGGGGATCCAGACATCCTCTTGAACTTTGGACGTTTGTGTAGCAGCCATCTAACAGTCCTTTCCTTGAAATACAAAACTTAGTTTGAGTTGGTGCAATGTTTGAAAGTAGTCATTCGACGCCCCACATACAGCGCCAGATTCGCGTGAGCCGATTATAGAAGTGCGCACGATGGGCGTCAATATCGATAAGCCGAACTGCCGTTCACGCTCTTTCGAACCAGCCATCGCTATATCACTCCTGCCGATTTCAGTTCCTCGATGCGCGCGCCATCGTAGCCAAGCACTTCGCCGAGAATCTCGCGTGTGTGTTCGCCGAGAACCGGAGGAGGCCTTCGAATCGTCGCCTCCGATTCGGAATACTTCACAGGGATGCCGACCATCTTGATTTTGCCGGCTTTCGGGTGATCCAATTCCACCAGCATGTTCCGATGAAGGATCTGTGGGTTCTGGAAGACCTCATCCATGGTATTGATAGGAGCACACGGAATCGCATCATCATTCAACAGTTTCACCCATTCGTCCCGCAGACGCGTTTTCAGTATGGGAGCCAGGATTCCGATGCATTCCTTGCGGTTTTTGACCCGAAGCGGGTTTGTCTTGAAACGCGGGTCGTCAGCCAGATCCGGCTTGCCGATCACTCTGCAAAATTTCATCCAGAGTTGATCGTTCCCGACCGCCACAATCACGTATTTGTCCTTAGTCTCGAATCCCTGGTACGGGACGATGGTCTCGTGCGCGGTTCCCCACCGCTTGGGAATATCGCCGGATACGAGATAGGAGCTTGCTATGTTCACGAGGGCCGAGACCTGCGTTTCCAGGAGCGACAGGTCGATACGCTGCCCCAGTCCGGTTTTCTCCCTCGCGTACAGGGCTGCGCAAATCGCGCCCTGCGCGGAAATTCCCGTAGTGACATCGGTGATGGCCACGCCGACCTTGACGGGCGGGCCGTCCGGTTCCCCGGTAATGCCCATGAGGCCCCCGAAAGCCGAGACCGCTAAATCATATCCGGCACGGCTGCTGAAAGGGCCATCGGGACCAAACCCGGTGATGGAACAGTAGATAATTCCGGGATTCAAAGCCCGGAGGGCTTCGTACCCGATGCCCAGATCATCCATCGTGCCGGGAGTAAAATTCTCCAGGACAACGTCGGATTTGCGGGCCAAAGTTTTGATAATTTCGATACCGGCAGGCTTTTTCAGATCGATCGTGATGCTTCGCTTGTTGCGGTTGACGCAGATGAAATAAGCGCTTTCGCCGGGAGCCGCGAATGGCGGCCCCCAGTGCCTGGTCTCATCGCCGATGCCTGGACGTTCCACTTTGATGATATCCGCGCCTAGATCTCCCATCATCATGGAACAGTAGGGACCGGCCAGAACCCGGGAAAGGTCAAGCACGCGAATACCTGTCAGCGGACCTTCCATAAAAACCCTTAAATCCGGTTGCATGTTACAGGCCAAAAGTTGCAGGTGTTTGCCTGCAACCTGTAACCTGAAACCTGCAACTTGCAACAAATCGCGTTCATTCCTGCTCGCTTGGCGCGGCTCGAGACCTGCAGAGAAACCAATTCAGACCTTTTCGACAATCGTGGCGATGCCTTGGCCAACGCCGATACACATCGTGACAAGACCGTACCGCGCGTTCGTGCGCTTCATTTCGTGAACCAGAGTCGTGAGGAGCCGAGCGCCTGTCGAACCCAGCGGGTGGCCGATGGCGATTGCTCCGCCATTGACGTTGATCTTCGCCGGATCCATTCCGAGTTCGCGGATGCAAGGGATGGACTGCGCAGCGAATGCTTCGTTCAATTCGACCAGATCGATATCCTCGATTTTCAATCCGGCTCGCTGCAGGGCTTTGCGCGTCGCCGGTATGGGACCCAGTCCCATGTAGTCCGGATGCACGCCTGCAACCGCGCTGGTGACCACCCGAACGAGGGGTTTATATCCCAGGGCTTTCGCAGTCTGCGCTTCCATCAGCAATACCGCGGCCGCGCCATCGTTGACGCCGCTCGCATTTCCAGCCGTGACGGTCCCATCCTTTTTAAAGGCCGGAGGCAGCTTTGCCAACTGCTCGATGGTGACGTCCGGACGCGGGTGTTCGTCCCGGTCCACCAGGATGACTTCGCCCTTCTTTGCACCCTTCGTCGGCACGTAGACCAATTCATCTTTGAACTTGCCTGCGGCAAATGCAGCTCCCCATTTGTGCTGTGTCGCCAGCGCGAATTCGTCCTGCTCCTGTCGCGTCACGCCGTACTTTGCAGCGACCAGCTCCGCCGTCTCACCCATGCCCAGAGTCTGGTACTTTTCGGTCATTTTGGGATTGATGAAACGCCAGCCGATCGTTGAGTCAAACACCTTGACGTCGCGCGGAAAGGCCGTTTCGGCTTTGCCGAAAACGAAAGGCGAGCGCGTCATGGACTCCGTCCCGCCGGCGATGAAGACGTCCCCCTCGCCAACCTTGATCGCCTGGGCCGCGCTGTTGACGGCGTTTAACGCCGATCCACACAGGCGGTTGACGGTCTGGCCGCCAACCTCCACGGGGAATCCCGCAAGGAGCAATGCCATCCGGCCTACGTTCCGGTTGTCGTCCCCAGCCTGGTTCGAACACCCGAGAATCACATCCTCGACTTTGCCGGGATCGAGATTATTTCGCTTGGTTATTTCCGCGATGCAAAGCGCTGCCAAATCATCCGATCGAACATCCTTCAATACTCCGCCGTATTTTCCGACGGGCGTGCGGACCGCATCAATGATGACTGCTTCCCTCATGGTTGCCTCCAGTCCTTGGAAAATTTTTAGATATACTGCCCGCCGTCCACCTTGATGACTTCGCCGGTCACATGCCGGGCTTTTTCAGTGCACAGGAAGGTCACCACCCAGGCAACCTCTTCCGGCTGTCCCATTCTTCCGAGAACGATTTCTGCCATCGCCTTCTGCCGGACATCGTCAGGCGCCTGTTTCACCATGTCGGTTTCTATTAGACCGGGCGCCACGGCATTACAGTTCACATTGGATTTGGCCAGTTCTCTGGCTACGGTCTTGGTCAATCCGATGATACCGGCTTTTGCGGCCGTGTAGTTCGCCTGCCCGAATTTGCCGCGCATCCCGTTAATGGAAGTGACGTTGACGATTTTTCCGCTGCCCTGTTCCTTGAACAGCGGCGCGACCGCCCGGATGTAATTGAAATACCCCTTAAGGTTGATGTCGAGAGCTTCGTCCCACTGCTGCTCCGTCATCTTCCAGATCACAGAATCCCGGTTTACGCCGGCATTATTGATGAGAATGTCGACGCGTCCCAATTCCTTCACAACCGCGGCCACCATATCCTGCGCATCCTGATAGCTGGCCACGTCGGCCCGAATCGCAAGGCCGCGCCGCCCCATGGCATCGATCTGGTCGCAGATCGCCCGCGCTTCCGCATCATGTTTTCGATAGTTGATCGCCACGCTTGCGCCGTTTTTTGCGAGATCCAGCGCGCATGCGCTGCCGATTCCCAGGCTTGCCCCTGTTACGATTGCCACTTTGCCTTCAAGTTCCATAGTTCGTCCTCCAGAGATGGAGTTGATTATTGACTACCTCTCGGGGTTACCAATATTGGTTACCATAATAAATAGTCGATCGATACTGTTGCGTCAATACAAATCTTCGGGCTTCCGGGGTGCGGCAGCTCGCTGCCGCATTCAGAGTTTCCAGTTCCCGGTTTCCAGTTCCCAGTTTCTCAACAACTGGGAACTTTGAACTGGAAACTCTAAACTCGCAAAGCGGTAGCAAGCCGGCGCACTCCAAAAGACGTCATCGTTGTGTGGTTACGCATCCTTCCAGACGGGCTTGCGGCGCTCGATGAAGGCCGTGATACCCTCGTTGCCGTCATTGCTTGCCAGGATTTCGTCGACATACTGCCGTTCGATCTTGGCGAGCGGCTCCTGCAGCGCGGCGATCAAGCCGGAACCCAGGCGCGCGACGCGGTTATTCTGGCGGATGGCAAATGCCGAAAGCGAACTGAAGTTCTTGCGGTACCACTCGATCAGCTCTTCCTCGGCATTGCCGCTGCTGAAAATGGCCGAAACCAGCCCCGCCTTCTCTGCCGCAGCGGCGTCGATTGTGGCACCCGTCATGATGAGTCTCTCCGCCAGGGGGGCTCCGAGGCGCTGAGCGCCGATGGCCGCAAGCACCGGGGGAAATACGCCCAGCTTGATCTCCGGACAACCCATCGCTGCGCCGGGCGCAGCGAAAACAAAGTGGCAGGCGAGGATCAGCTCAAACGCGCCGCCCAGACAGGAACCTTCCACGAGGGCAGCGATCGGTACGGGATAGGCGGCAACTTGCCGGATCATTGTGTGAAAGCCGGCGAGCATGGAGGGAGCCTGCTCTTTCCGATGCTCCTCGACGGATGCGCCGAACGAAAAATGACTCCCTGCGCCGCGAATAAATGCGAATCGCAGGTGTGGGTTTGCGCTGTGCAACGCGAGCGCTTCGGAAAGAGCTTTCATCATTTCCAATGAGAGCACATTCCCCTTAGGCCGGTTCAGGACGAGCCGGAGAAGAGTTCCGTCTTCAAGGAGAGTCGCATCTACCATCGGCATAGCATTTTCTGTGGCCATAATCATTCCGTTTCTCGTTTTCAGTTCAAACAATAATATAGACGGTCTATGAGGACGGCACTCGAGAGCCGTCCTCACACGGATTGTCCATAATTGGCAGCCCAGCCCGCGTTACTCATAAAGCTTCCACCGCGGCGGCGGATCCGGGCCTGTCTGCGATGCTGCGCTCCATCAGGTTCTCGGATCCATGACCATGCGGCGCTCCAATTTGTGCGCGGCCATGTCCGCTAGATAGTCGTTTACCTTGGACATCGGCCCGTAGGCGATGAACGGATCCAGTTTGACCTTCCCTTCCTCAATCAGGCGCAGCACTCCCGGGTAGACTTCCGGAGGACAGCCCCAGGTGCCGTGAAGGGTGGCGTCGAACGCCATGAGGTTCGAGAGCCGCACGTCGATCTTGCTCGGCGTATAGCCGACCTGCATCATGGTCGCGCCGCGCTCGAGAAGGCCGTACGCGGTCGTCTGGCCAGGGGCGCTTCCGCTACATTCAAATATCTTATATTTCAGGGTCGGAATACCCTTGGCAAACGCGCGGACCTGTTTGCGGAGTTCCTTCGGATCCAGATTACTCAGGTTGATGGTTGCGGCCGCGCCGTATTGCGCAATCAGCTTGAGGCGATCCTCAATGATATCGCAGGCGACGACCCGGGCTCCCAGCGCGCTGGCGATCTGAACGACAAACCCGCCGACTCCGCCGGCTCCCACCACGATCACCGCATCTCCGGCAGCAATGTTGGCCCGGAGAATTGCCTGGTAGGCCGTCGACACCGCGTCCGCAACAACCGAAAGCGCCGCGACATTCGACACACCTCCGAGCTTGATCAGCGGGCGCGCCGGGACAAGGAAGTGCGTCGAGAATCCTCCGTCAATGTCGTTTCCCGGCATCTTCTGGTTCGGGCAGGCATTTCCGCGCCCGGCTCTGCAGAAATCGCACTCGCCGCAGGGAAGCACGGCCGGAACGAGCACGTTACCGCCGACCAGAGACTTGAAGTCATCGCCGGCCTCGACAACGCGTCCGACCGCTTCATGCCCGAGGACGATCGGAATTCCTTTCTTGGTTGGAACGGATCCGTCGGCATAGCCAAGATCCGTGTGACACAGACCGCAGGCGATCACCTCCACGATGGCCTCCGCCGGTCCGGGAGCGGGAATCTGCAAAGGTCGGCGTACCAGTGGAGCTTTTGGAGATTCCAAAACATATGCTTCAGCAGTAACAGTCATAACCTCTCCATTTCAAAGATTTCGTTTCCCAAAATTACAGCTCTTTAAATCCGCCATAACTAGCGGCTGCCGGCTATTTCGGCTTGCCCAGGACCTGTTCCATGAACGCCTCGTCCACTAGACCGCCTTCGGCCACAAGCTGACGGTATTTGATGAAGTCGATCGTATCGGCGCCGGTAATTTTCTTGGTATTGAAAGCGCCGAACCCGAGGAAGGCTTCCCCCATCATGTTCGCGGCAAGCCAATGCCGGTTCGGATTCTTAATCTGATCCCAGAAGAATTTCTTCTTGTTCCGGATCCCGTCGATCGACATGATCAGGCAGCCCGGGAAAAGGTTCGCGAAAGTCCAGACAATCTTGTCCACCTCGGCATCCAGCAGCGAAAAATCATAATCGTTGTTTTTCAGTTTTTCGTTGACCCAGGTTCTCGCCTGTTTGAGTTCCTCGCCGGTTTTGGATTCGCCGTAGACAATCTCCCCGTTTTGCACGTATGTGTCGGTAATGATCTGCGGATTGCGCACCCACTGCCCCTTTTCATCCTTCAAGACCGGAACCACTTTGGAGATGAGGTTCTTGGACTTCATTTTGTATGCGCTCCACATCTCGCAGCTGATGCAATTCCACATGGCGTCTTCGGCCGTGAGGAACCAGGGCAGGAAGTCGGACGCACCGCCGACCGGCGCGGATCCATGCCGCGGGCCTGCCTGGCCGAATATTGCCAGGTCAGAAGAAACCGCTATGTCGCAGGCCAAGCCTATTTCCTGGCCGCCGGCGACGCGCATTCCGTTGACGCGGCAGATAACGGGTTTCTTGCACATGAGGATGGAATCCACCATGTTGTTGAACAGTTCCATGTACGCGCCGTATTCTTCGGGGCGCTTGCTGTAGTATTCCGAATATTCTTTCGTGTTGCCTCCGGTGCAGAAGGCGTTGGCTCCGGTTCCTGTAAATACCGTGGCAACCACTTCCCGGTCGACAGAGGAATTTTCAAATCCCGCGATCACTCCTTTCACCATTTCCGTCGTATAGGAATTATACTGAGCGGGATTGTTGAGCCTGATCCAGGCGACGAACAGACCCGGGACGACATTTCCTTTGGGGTCTTTTAAAGGCCTCTTCTCATAGACCACACAGGGCGCTTCCGTGCCCCAGTGCTCCGAGCCAAATCTGTTGTGGTCTTTTTTGCCATTTTCTCGCGGCATCCAATTAAGTCCCATATGTGTCTCCTTGCAAGACGTAGTGCATGCTTTTAGATACCTTCATGCGGATATTTCCGGCATGAATCTCTTAATACTGACAGTGGCGTAAGTAGAAAATGCAGACTATCACTAACTTGTTTTCGGCCAAGCTGTCAAGAATTGTTTGAAAAGGCGCCACATCTTGCGCGTGGCATTCGAGGGGAAAGCAGCGCAGGATGGAACGGCGAATAGTGGTCAGCCGTCAGCTGTCAGCTGTCATTTTGCGAACCGTTCTTGCTTCTATACAAACGCGGAAATGTGTGTAGAATTTCTTGGCCGGAGAATTGTTCTCCGAAGGAAGGCATTCTTTTTTGCGCACTATTTTTTCGGGTTAGTTTGTCAGCTGAATGCTGATAGCTGGCAGCTGAGAGCTTCGATCGAATATGGATATTTTGGCCGGCCTCAATCCCCAGCAGCGTCTGGCGGTGGAACACGGATGCGGGCCCGCGCTGGTACTCGCCGGTGCCGGCAGCGGCAAAACGCGCGTCATCGCGCACAGGATCGCCTACCTGGTTCAAAATGCGGCGGCGCGTCCCGAAAATATTCTGGCCGTTACCTTTACCAACAAAGCGGCCAAAGAGATGCGCGAGCGCGTTCAGAAAATCCTCGGCACCGAACGCAGCGCCGAGCCGCTGATCGCGACATTTCATTCGTTCTGCGTGCGTCTTCTGCGCCGCGAGATCCATCACCTCGGATACAAGCGCGATTTTTCCATCTACGACGCCGACGATCAAAGGCGACTGGTCAAGCGAATCCTGGAAGAAAGCGGCGGCCAGGAACTGGATCTTACTCCGCGAGAGGTTCTCAGCCGGATCAGTTACGCCAAAAATCGCGGAGTTTCGCCGGAACACTTTGCGTCGCGTTTTCCGTCAGAAACGGCGGACCATCTGCAGCGTTTTTACGGCCATTACAATGCACGGCTGCAAAACTCCAATTCGCTGGATTTCGACGACCTGCTCCTGAAATCGGTTGCCCTGCTGACGAAGATGCCTCAATTGAAGAAATATTACGGCGATTGGTATTCCTACATCCTCGTCGACGAATATCAGGACACCAACCGACCCCAGTACGAACTGCTGCGGTTGCTGACCACTGTACACAACAACCTCTTCGTGGTCGGAGATGAAGACCAGTCGATTTACAAATTCCGCGGCGCGGACATTCAGAACATCCTGAAATTCGAAAAAGATTTTCCGGGCGCCAAAATCATCAAGCTGGAACAGAATTACCGTTCCACTCAAAATATCCTGCGGGTCGCGGGAGCCGTGGTCGAAAACAATACCGAGCGCAAAGGCAAGACGCTCTGGACCCAGAACGACAGCGGCGACGTCGTAACCTGCCGCTGCGAAGAATCGGCCCGCGAAGAGGCAAATTGGGTTGCAGGGCAGATTCGACACATCCTCGATGAAAACCCGGACTACCGCATCGCCGTTCTTTATCGTGCCAATTTCCTTTCCCGAAATTTTGAAGATGTGCTGACCGAAGACGGCATTCCCTATGCCGTGGTGGGAAGCGTCGCCTTCTTCGGGCGAATGGAAGTAAAAGACCTGCTGGCGTACCTGCGGGTCGTTTTCAACCCGGAAGACGACATCGCGTTGCTTCGCATACTGAACACACCGCCCAGGGGCATCGGCAATACCACCATCGACCTGCTGACCAAGGCCGCTTTGGAGAAAGGAGTTCCCATCCTCCAAGTCCTGCGTGATAAGGCGCAGGATTCCGGGATGCCCGGCAGATCCACCAAGGCACTGTTGCACTTCCTGAAACTCCTGGACAACTGGTATACAGTCCAGGACTCCCTCTCCATCGCCGAGTTGCTTAAAAATATCCTGCAGGATACGAAATACAGAGAAATGCTCGAGAAACAGGAGACGGCGGCAGAGATGGAAAACCGGTTGGCCAACATCGAGGAATTGATTCGGGCCGCAGCTGAATCCGAGGAGAGGGGAGAGACGATCTCTGAATTCCTCGACCGGGCTTCGCTCGCATCGGAACTGGATCACCTCGACCCCGCGGCGCGTGTAGCGCTGATGACGATCCACAGTGCCAAAGGACTGGAATTCGACGTGGTTTTCCTGGCCGGCCTGGAAGAAGGACTTTTCCCCCATTCGCAATCGATGGAAACCAATGCGGATCTCGAGGAAGAGAGACGCCTCTGCTATGTCGGCATTACGCGGGCAAAGCGCAAGCTCCTGATCACCTGGACTCCATTCCGCAAAAGCTATGGGCCCGATGCGGGATTCCCCGCCAGGATGTCGCGATTCCTCAGCGAAATGCCCCGAGAGCTGGTGGAAGGTCTCGACCGGGAGGAGCCGGAGCATTTCGACCAGCGGACCAGGTACCGAAACCGTTTTCATGAGCGACAGGAAGAGTATGGTACAGTGATCAAGCACCGGGAAGAACGGCCAAAAACCGGCGAAGAATTTGCGAAGCAGCCCAAGACGATTGCCGAACTCAAGGCATACATTCAGCTGAAGGAAAAATCCGGCGCGACGGATACGGAGAACGCCAGGACCGGACCGGCATTTAAAGCCGGGACACGCGTTCGGCACGAGCAGTTCGGGGATGGGATCGTCCTCAACCGCGAGCGGGCGGGAAACGAGATCAAGCTCACGGTCACATTCAGCCGCGTGGGCCGGAAATCCCTGATCGAGCGGTATGCCAAGCTGAAAGCCATATAACACCTTGCAACTATTCAAACGGAAGACCATCGACGATTCGCTAAGCGATGAAAACTCGCCGCACGCGCTGAAGCGTTCTCTCGGCGCAGGCGATCTCATTATGCTGGTCATCGGCGCCGTCATCGGCGCCGGGATCTTCGGCGCCATAGGCACGGCCGCCGCCGGCCAACTGGACGCGCATGGAAACGTGATTCGCGCCGGGGCCGGGCCGGCGCTGATCCTTTCGTTTCTGCTGCTCGGTGCCGTCTGCGCCCTGGCCGCCCTCTGTTACGCAGAACTCGCTTCCATGATCCCCCAGGCAGGCAGCGCCTATGCCTATTCGTACGCTTCACTCGGAGAACTGGTGGCATGGGTCATCGGGTGGGATCTCATTCTCGAATACGCAGTCGGTAATGTTGCGGTTGCAATTTCCTGGGGAGATTATTTTCAGACGCTGCTTCGCGGCGCCGGCATCGATCTGCCGGTCTGGATGACCACCGGATACCGCACGGCGCTCCTGAGTCCCGACCCATCGATCCACAATCTTATCGAGAGCGCTCCCCACGTCGCTGGAATTCCCGTCCTGATCAATCTGCCGGCCTTCGGCATCGTCGCCCTGATCACCTGGCTGCTGCTTCGCGGCGCGAGGGAAAGCGCGACGGCGAATAACGTGATCGTCGGGATCAAGCTGGTTGCCTTGGCCCTGTTTGTAATCGCCGGATGGACGCATCTGAATTCAAAAAACTATCATCCCTTCATGCCGAACGGTTTTGCGGGAATCCACCAGGGAGCCGCCATCGTTTTCTTCGCCTATATCGGATTCGATGCCATCTCGACTGCGGCCGAGGAGACGCGTAATCCGCAGCGAAACATGCCGATCGGCATTCTCGGCGGGCTTGCAATCTGCACTTTGATTTATGTCGTCGTGGGCGTCGTGCTGACGGGAATGGTCCCATACCGCGACTTGGCTGTCGCCGATCCGCTGGCGCGCGCCCTGCAGCTTGCAGGATATCAGCGCATCGGCTGGATCGTCGCGCTGGGTGCCGTCCTCTCGATGTCCGCCGTGCTTCTCGTTTTCCAGTACGGCCAGCCGCGTATCTTTTTCGCCATGGCTCGCGACGGTCTCCTGCCACGATGGGCGGCGCGCCTGGATCCCGTGCACCGCATTCCCCGCGCTACCACACTGATCACGGGGATTGTGGTTGCGGTAGCCTCCTTAATCGGCGACGCGGCCGAAACTTACGATCTCACCAATATCGGCACGCTCTTTGCCTTTGCCCTGGTATCGATCGGAGTGCTCGTGCTCCGGTACAAGGATCCCGCGCGACCGCGCGCGTTCAGAGTTCCGTTTGTTTGGCCTGTATCGTTGCTCAGCACTGCCGCCTGCCTCTTTGTCATGAAGGGACTGCCAAAGCAGGCATGGGAACGCTTCGGCATATGGCTTGGCATCGGACTCGCCGTGTACGCCCTTTACGGGTATCGGCACAGCCGCCTTCGAAATTCGAGATCCGAGATTCGAGAATAACCACTATTCCAAAATAGGGGCCTTTTCCGTCGCTCCGGGTTGCCTCCTTCGCATAACAAGTTCCGTATAAAAATCAAAATCGTGACCCGGATTAAATGCCATTTGGTTTTTCCAATCCCGAATCTTGAATCTCGAATCTCGGATCCAGATAAAGTTTTCTTAGCGTCGCCAGATTTCGCTTGTCTGCGCGATCGCCGGCGTCCTTCGGGGTTTCGAGTATTTTGGGAATTGCCGCGAATCGATTGTCATTGATCAGGAATCGGAACCCGTCCAGCCCGATCCGTCCCTTGCCGATATGCGTGTGGCGGTCCACGTGACAGCCGAGATCCTTGATACTGTCGTTTAGGTGGAATGCCCGGATCTTCTCCAGGCCGATCAAGCGGTCGAATTCACGCATCGTTCGGTCGTAGGCCTCTTCC
Organism: Acidobacteriota bacterium; assembly: GCA_035506515.1. Classification (GTDB taxonomy): domain Bacteria; phylum Acidobacteriota; class UBA6911; order UBA6911; family UBA6911; genus UBA6911. The sequence goes on along the minus strand of DATJPG010000189.1, from coordinate 74,252 downwards.
GTGCGGATATCGTATCCGGCGGCAAATGCGTGGCACGTGTCGAGACAAACGCCGACGCGATCCGTGCCGCCGATCTGCTCGAGGATGGCGGCCAGCTGCTCAAACCGGGATCCGAGGCTGGTTCCCTGGCCCGCGGTATTCTCCAGCAATATGGCGACCGGCGGCTCAACGGATTTGATCGCTTGACGGAGCGCTCGGGCCACTCTTGACATACCCACTTTGATGCCGGCGCCCGTATGCGCCCCGGGATGCATGATCAGGGAGGGCACTCCCAGGTAATTCGCACGCTTCAATTCCTCGATGAAGGCATCGAGCGATTTGCGGTAGAGTTGGCCGTTCGGAGATCCGAGATTGATGAGATAACTGTCGTGGCCCATCACGGGCTCGATGCCGCTTTTCCGATGCGCATCCTGAAACAAGACGCGGTCTTCTTCCGTCAGGAGCTTCGCCTTCCACTGGTTGCTGCTTTTCAGGAAGATCTGGATGGTTTTGCAGCCTGCCTGTTTGCCGCGCTCGAAAGCCAGGTGCATTCCCCCGGCAATAGACATGTGAGCGCCTACCAGCAGTTCTTTCATCGAGCCCGTCTTAACCCGCAGTATTCATGAATACTGCGTCTGGCGTCTTAAATGACCGTGCCGCTGCGTATGTACGATCCCTTGGGGATGACGATAATGCCGTCCCGGATGTTGTAGTTCTCGTCATCCTTTTCGCTCAGGTTGTGAGCATTGATGATCGAAACGTTGTCCCCGATTCGAGCATCCTTGTCGACAATGGCATTGATGATCGTGCAGTGATTCCCAATTCCTATATTCGGGATCTTATTGGCCGCATTCACTTCCAACTGCTCAATCGTTTCGAAATAATCGGCACCCATGATGACCGAATGCTTGATCGTGGTGCCACCACCGATCCGGCTGCGGAGGCCGATGATGGAGTGCTTGATGTCGGATCCGTTCAGGATACATCCTTCCGATACGATCGACTGATGAATATTGCAATTGTTCAGTTTCGAGCCGGGGAGGTTTCGGGGATGCGTATAAACGGGCGAATCCACATCATAAAAATTAAATCTTGGGGATGTTTCCGTCAGCGCAAGGTTCGCTTCATAAAACGTCCGAATGGTTCCGACGTCTTCCCAATATCCGTCGAATATGTAAGCCGAAACCCTGTGCTTGTTCACGGATTGAGGAATGATATCCCTTCCAAAATCCATCGCGGCAGATTCCGTCAGCAAGCTCGACAGAAACTCCTTGCGAAAAACGTAAATTCCCATGCTGGCCAGGAAGTCCCGGCCATCGCTTCTCTCGGCGAAGCGAACCTCCGGCAGTTCCGCTGAACTCGGCTTCTCCCTGAAAGCAGTCACTCTGCCATCGGGATGGATCTTCATGATCCCAAGGCTGCAGGCTGCTGCGGCGGTTACAGGCACCGCCGCGACGGTGACATCCGCGCCCGCGTGAATGTGGAAATCGATCATGGTGCGAAAATCCATCTGGTACAGCTGGTCCCCGGAAAGAACGATGACGTACTTCACATCCGTAAAAGGGACAAGATGCTTGAGGCTTTGACGCACAGCATCCGCGGTCCCCTCGAACCAGTTCAGGTTGTCTGGAGTCTGTTCGGCGGCGAGAATTTCGACAAACCCGCCGTTGAACATGTCGAATTTGTAAGTCTGCACAATATGCTTGTTGAGCGACGCCGAATTGAACTGCGTCAGAACAAAAACCCTGTTTATTTGCGAGTTCAGGCAGTTGCTGATCGGAATATCGACCAAACGGTATTTCCCGCCCAGTGGCACTGCGGGCTTGCTTCGATATTTGGTAAGCGGATACAGGCGCTGCCCTTCTCCCCCACTTAAAACAACTCCCATTACGTCCCGCATAATCTCTCTCCGATGCATCGAGCTTACTTTGTGAAAATGGCAAAAGCAAGACTCTTCGGGATGAAGTCGGAAGACGGGAAACAGAATACAGAGTTCCTTAATCTCGAATTCGAATCTCGAATTTTCTCCTATTCCACTTCCTCGTTGAAACAGGATCTTGCGCCTGTATGGCAGGCGGGGCCTTTTGGATTGACGCGGATGACGAGCGCATCCTGGTCGCAGTCAGCCAGGATGCTGACGACTGTCTGCGTGTTGCCGGAGGTTTCTCCTTTGTGCCAGAGGCATTGACGGCTCCGGCTGTAAAAAACGGTCTCCTTTATTTCCAGAGTCTTGGCCAGGCTCTCGCGGCTCACGTAGGCGACGGTCAAGACCTCGCCCGAGGTTGCATCCTGAACAACAGCGGGGATCAGCCCTGCCGATCCCCATTTAAGATCTTCGATTTTCTTCATTGCCTGTTCCCTTCTGGATATTTGATGTTTGCGTTTAATCAGCCAGCCTCATGGGAATGCCGCGGTCCTGCAAATATCTCTTGGCTTCCGCGATCGAGTAATGCCCGAAATGAAAGATGGAAGCAGCCAGCGCGGCGCTGGCTTTGCCCTCGATAAAAGCGTCCGCCAGGTGCTGCAGGGATCCGCAGCCTCCCGATGCGATCACCGGGATGCGGACGCCTTCCGCAACCCTCCGATTCAGCACATTGTCATATCCGGCCTGCGTTCCGTCCCGGTCCATGGATGTCAGCAGAATTTCCCCCGCGCCTCTCTCGGCTGCTTCTACGGCCCATGTCACGGCTTCGCGATCGCGCGTGACCCTGCCGCCGTGCGTGGTGACTTCCCAGCGCGGATTCTCCGGGTCCCAGGGTTGGATGCGACGCGCATCGATCGCTACGACAATGCATTGGGATCCGAAGACCTTTGAGGCTTCCTCAATCAGGCCGGGATTCTCAATGGCGGATGTATTCAGCGACACTTTGTCGGCGCCCGCCCGGAGGATCGCCTGAATATCCTCCAATGTGCGCAGCCCGCCGCCCACCGTAAAGGGTATGAATATGCTGTCGGCCACCGCTCGAACCATGCGGGTCACGATGTCGCGGCGATCGGATGACGCAGTGATATCGAGGAAGACCAGTTCGTCGGCCTTTTCGCTATCATAGCGCGCGGCGGTCTCGACGGGATCTCCCGCGTCCACCAGGTTTACAAAATGAGTCCCTTTGACCACGCGGCCGTCCCGCACGTCCAGGCAAGGGATGATTCTTTTAGCCAACATATGTGATTCTCAATTCTCGATTCTCAATTCTCGATTCGCGATTCTCGGTTCCCGCCGCATAGAAGTTTTTATCTGGAATTGGGAATCCATGACGCTACCAGGAACGCATTTGCATCCGCAGCGTGCCGAGATCGATTCTGTGGTCGTACAGCGCCTTTCCCAGGATGACGCCTTCAATTCCGCAAGCGCGCTTTTCCCACAAAATCCGGACATCCTCGATTTTGGAAACTCCTCCGCTGGCGATCACTTTGATGCCGGCCTCGCGGCACAGAGTTTCGGTCTCCTCCAAATTCACGCCGGAAAGCATCCCGTCCCGTGCGACATCCGTGTAAATCACGCGTTCGACGCCGAGTTTTCTCATGCGTTGCGCAAGTTCCACAGCTGTCATGGCTGTCTGGTCCACCCAGCCGCGCAACGCGACTTTGCCGTTGCGCGCGTCGATGCCGACGACGATGGAACCGGGGTGACGACGGACCGCTTCCTCGACAACCTCCGGGTGATCCACCGCAACAGTACCCAAAATAGCTCTCTCCGCTCCCAGATCCAGAATCGTGTCTATCTGCTCCAGATTGCGCAGCCCGCCGCCGAACTGCACCGGAATCTTCACGGCGCGGAAAATGGATTTTGCAATTCCAAGATGTGCCGCCTGACCCGAGAATGCGCCGTCCAGGTCCACGAGGTGTAGGCGCGTCGCTCCCTGCGCCTCCCAATTCAAAGCCATTCCTACGGGATCGCTGCTATATTCGGTCGCTCGGGAAGCGACTCCTTCCTGAAGCCGAACGCACTTCCCACCCTTCAAATCTATTGCCGGTATGGGCTCGAAGTTTTCCGTCATTCGTGGTTTCTCTTCCCCGCCATAAAAGAATGAACCAGCATTATTCATGAAGCTTCAATCCCCGAATCCCAACGGCGTCAGGAAATAGCCAGGAAATTTCGTAAAAGACGCTTTCCTGCATCCTGGCTCTTCTCCGGGTGGAATTGGGCACCCCAAACTCTCTCCCTGCAGGCGATGGAACAGAAGCGGCGGCCGTAATGCGTCCAGCGGAGAGCATTCTCGGGATTCTCCGGCTCGACATAGAAAGAATGCACAAAATAAAAATAGCTTCCTTCCGGAACGTCGTTCAGCAAGGGATTGGGCTGCGTTCCTTCGATCTGATTCCAGCCGACATGGGGCACACGCAATCCCGGTTCATCCAGTTTTCGCACTCTGCCGGGGATCAGGTCCAAACCCTCGTGCAGGCCGAATTCCTCGCTTTGCGTGAACAGCAGCTGTAGTCCGAGACACAAGCCCAGCAGCGGCGTTCCGGCCCGCGCCGCCTGCAGGATTGCCTGATCCAATTCGTTGCGCCGCAGGTTGCGCATCGCATCGCCGAATGCGCCGACGCCGGGAAGGATCAGCCGCGTCGCCCGCCGAATCGTTTCCGGATCTCCCGAAATGACCGGGCGTCCCCCCACGGATTCCAGGGCCTTTTCGACGCTCCGGAGATTTCCCATGCCGTAATCGATGATGATCGTTTCAGCAATATCGGCCAAATCAGATCACTCCTTTGGTGGACGGGACGCCCTGGACCCGTTCGTCGATCCGCGTGGCAAAACAAAGTGCGCGGGCCGCAGCCTTGAAAACAGCTTCGAAAATGTGGTGCGCATTCCGCCCGTAGAGCATTTCGATGTGAAGATTGATGCGGCCGTGCGAAACAACGGCTCTCCAGAATTCTTCGACGAGTTCGGAATCCAGCTTCCCGACTCGTTCGCGTTCGGTTTTGACGTTGTATACCAGGTACGGCCTTCCCGAAAGATCGGCTACGACGCGCACAAGCGTTTCGTCCATCGGGAAATAAGAATGCGCAAAACGGACCAATCCCTTTTTGTCACCAAGCGCTTTCTCAAAAGCCAGCCCGAGACAAATGCCGATATCCTCGACAGAATGATGCGCATCGACACCCAGGTCTCCCTGGCACGACACGTCCAGATCGAAAATACCGTGTTTCGCGAAGAGAGTGAGCATGTGATCCAGAAATTGCACGCCGGTATTCACATTGCTTTGCCCGCTTCCATCGAGATTCAACGTAACGGCGATATTCGTTTCGTTCGTGGTTCGGCTGATGGTTGCTGTTCGTCCATTCATTTCGATTCTCCTGCTCGTTCTATACCGGACGCACTCCTGGCGAGACTAGCGCGAAGCGCAGACAGCAGTCGATCGTTTTCCGTCCGCGTCCCCACGCTGATCCGCAGGCACTTCGAGAGCATCGGATAGGAAGAAACATCTCGTACCAAAATACCCTGTCGATACAGGTCATCAAAAATCGCACGTGGTACCGCCGGGACTTCCACGAGGAAAAAATTGGCCGCCGTTGGATACACCTTGAGCCCCGGAATTTCGCTCATTTCCCTGCCGAGACGCTCCCGTTCCCTCAAAACCTCTTCGATCGCCGGACGGAACCGGCTCAAATTCTCCAGCGCAACTTCGGCGGCCGTCAGGCTGAACTGGTTGACGTTGTAGGGCAGCTTGGCCTTGGCAATCTGTTCCGCTATTGCCGGATCGGCGAGCAGATACCCGAAGCGCAGCGAAGCCATTCCCATCGCCTTGGAAAAAGTCCGGGTGATGATGAGCCTCGGATACTCCTTGAGGAAATGAAGAGCCGTGTGCCCCCAGAATTCATAGTAGGCCTCGTCCAGAAGGACAAATCCCGAAAATTCCTTCAGAATTTTTTCGAGATCCCCGTCTCTTAAAACGCATCCCGTCGGATTGTTGGGCGTGTTAATGATCAGCACGCCGGCGCCGGATTCCCGTGATTTGGAGACGAGTTCGTCGACGTTATAGCTCATGTCCGGATTCAACGGTATGTAAATTATTTTTGCGCCCAGCACCGTGGAAATGAGCCGGTACACGGTAAATGTCGGAGACGGAATCGCGATTCGTGTCCGGCTGTGGATCAACACCATCAGCGAGGCCTGGAGCAGTTCATTCGAGCCGTTGCCGACGAGGACACCGTCCTTTTGCCATCCTGCAAATGCCGCCAGCTGCTGCCGGAGCGAGTCCGGGACAAAATCAGGGTAGCGCGACCATTGCCGCCGGCGGAAGCGTCGAAACACCTCCTCCTTGAGGTCTTCCGGAAAATCGAAAGGATTTTCATTCTGATTCAGCTTTATGTCGGCTTCGTACGCGTGCAGGGTGTACGCGGGCACTTTCACGACTTGAGGCTTCACTCCCTGCAGAGGCGATCTTCTTTTCACGGCTACCCGTCCTTACGCGATTGAGATTTTTTCGATTTTTGCCGGATCGTCACGGAACGTGCGTGCGCATCCAATCCCTCGGCGCGCGCCAGGGCATCGATGGATTTCCATGTTCGGGACAGCTCTTCTTTCGTGTACCGGATGATGCCGGTCTTCCGCTGAAAATGGTATACGCCGAGCGGTGAGAAGAAGCGCGCAGTTCCGCCGGTTGGAAGAACGTGATTGCTGCCGGCGTAATAATCGCCGACGGCTTCCGGAGTGTAGTCCCCGTAAAAAATGGATCCTGCATTCCGGATCCTGTCGATCGTGGCGATGGGAATGCTGGAAAAGATTTCCAGGTGTTCCGGAGCGATCTCGTTGATCCACTCGGCAGCCTCGATATAGCTGTCCATGACTACGATGGCGCCATAGGTATCCAGCGACTTGCGCGCGATTTCTTTCCTGGAAAGCTCTTTGAGCTGAATTTCCAGCTCGCGCTGCACCAGCATCGCATGAGGCAGTGAATCGGTAAAGCATATGGAGGAGGCGGCCTCGTCGTGCTCGGCCTGCGACAGCATGTCTGCCGCGATAAAGCGCGGATTGGACGATCCGCTCGCAAGAATGACCACTTCACTGGGTCCGGCGATCATGTCGATGTCCACCTGTCCGTAGACTTCCCGTTTCGCTGCTGCGACATAGGCATTCCCCGGGCCGACGATTTTGTCGACACGGGGGATTGTCGCCGTGCCGAAGGCCAGGGCCGCAACAGCCTGGGCGCCACCGACCAGATAGACTTCGGTCGCATTCAATTCACATAAAGCCGCGGCTATGATGGGGTGCTGTTGGAACGTCCCCGGGGGAGTTACCACGACAATCCGCGGAACGCCGGCGATCTTTGCAGGGATTACATTCATCAGCACGGTTGTCGGGTAGGCCGCACTCCCTCCGGGCACATAGACCCCGACGCGATCGAGCGGGAGCACCCTCTGCCCCAGAATGACTCCCCGTTTGCCGTATTCCCATGATTTCTGCAGCTGCCGCTTGTGGTAGGCATAAATATTGAAGATCGCTTTTTCCAAATCCCGCACGATCGCCGGGTCCGCCTTTTTCGCGGCGGCGTGCAGCGCCTGAGGACGCACGCGAAGCTGATCCGCTTTTAGCTTGACCTTGTCGAACCGTTCCGTGAATCTCAACAGCGCGCGGTCTCCCTCCTGCCGCACCTGAGACACGATCTGCCGCACCGAGCCGGAAATCTCGTTCGATTCCATCACCTTCCGGCTTTCCAGGCGCGCGAAAAGCTTGGCCTTGTCTTTTTCCTGGAAGATACGAACCATAAAACACCTGCCGATTTACGATTGACGATCTACGATTGACGATTGGAGCGGACGGCTCAGTCCTTAATAAACTCCGAGATCCCTTTTTCAGACATCAGTTTTTCTATCTCAGAAATTTCCTTTGGCACGCCGCCGGTAAGCACTTCGCATCCATCTTTTGTTACAAGAACGGTGTCCTCAATGCGAATGCCCAGATTTTTGTCCGGCATATAAACACCGGGCTCCACCGTAAGCACAACGCCAGGCTCGAAAGGTTTTGATTCGCCCACGTCGTGCGTGGACATACCCACATAGTGGCTCACGCCGTGCGGCAGGTATTGCGCATAGCCATAGCGCTCCAAAACGTTTCTTGCGGCCGCATTCAAATCGCTGAAAGTAGCGCCGGGCCGCACTTTCGAAAGAGCCGCCTTTTGGGCTTCGAGAACGGCCCGGTACACCTTGGCTTGCTCCGTGCTGAACTTGCCCGAGACCGGGAACGTGCGGGTAATGTCCGACTGATAGTTCCGGTATTCGGATCCGAAGTCCATCACAACAATATCTCCCGCTTCTGTCTTACGGCTGTTCTGACTGTAATGCAGAATGCAGGAATTCGATCCGGAGCCGACGATCGGGAAAAATGAGGGGCCGCTCGCACCCTCCCAGGAAAAAATGAATTCTGCCACTGCCGCGATCTGGAATTCATAATTGCCGGGTTTGGCCGATCGGATCGCTTCCCTAAAACCTGATGCTCCAATTCGCCCTGCCTCGCGTAGCCGCTCGATTTCCTGCGCATCCTTGACGCGGCGCATTTCGTCGAGGATCGGGGAGAGGTCCTTAATCTCAAGGGTTGAGCCAAGCCTGGCTTGCAATTTCTTTTCGAAGGCAGTTTCCCGGCTCAGCCTGCCGTCCCACGGATCGCTCTCACGAGCGGAATCATGCTGCAGAGCCCTGTCCCGGCTGGTCGCGGCAAACTCCTGGGGAGAAAAAGGAGCGTACAGTTCTCGAAGGGAAGGCTTTCGTTTTTCCAGCTCATCCCCAAATTGAGAAAGCTCCAGCACCTCGTCGATTCCGGACTGACGGCGCGCTTCGAGTCCCGGATACAAGCGAGGTCCTTCCCATCTCTCGCTTTTTTCGTCGCGAGCAGGCAGAAAGAGAATGGAGCGGTGTTGGGACGCATCCAACAATAGAAGCGCATCGGGAGTCTCGACGCCCGTCAGATAATAGAAGTTATTGTCCTGATGAAATGCCGCATAGGCGCGCGTATCCGGCGCTCCCTGCAGAACCGCGATCGCCCCATCGATTTTTCTCATCAGCGCATCGCGTCTATCTGCAAAATAGGAGTTGTCCCCGGCCAAGGCGCCGACAGCTCGCAGAAGGCATAATCCAAACAGGATCGTCCGGAACATCTCAAGGCTCCCCAATTAGTAAATTATTGATAATAGCATCAAGCCATGCGTGGTTGGGCGGGAAAATGAGGTCGAGGCAATGTATTCCAGGCAGCGCCCCGATCCACATCTTACTGATAGTAACCCGCATTATTCATGATTTTTTGGTGGGCACAAGAGCGGCGCGGGTGATGGCTTGACCGCCAAAGCGCTTTGCTATGTTATCCATTGCGGCAGCGAGCTTACGGTCCTTTTGCGTTGTCGGATCAAGCAATTGCATTTGATGGCCGCCGGTCTCTGATTCGAGATTACCGGCATAGATGCCGATGAGACGGACCGACACGCCTTCGCGGATGAGTGAATGCAGCAGCTTCCGCGCTGCCGGGAATATTTTTTCGGTCGTATCGACGGGATCGGACAGGGTTGTCCTCCGGGTGAAGGTCGAGAAATCCGCTTCGCGAAATTTCACGGCAATCGTGCGGGTACGGACTTCCTCGGTTCGGAGCCGGCGTGAGACCTTTTCAGTCAACTCCAGGAGCGTTGCATCCAGCAACGGAAGATCGGAGGTATCTTTCTCAAAAGTGATTTCATGTCCGATGGACTTGAACCCTTCTTCCGGAATGACCGGACGATCGTCAATCCCCTGCGCAAGCTGCCACAGGTGCGCTCCACTCTTGCCCAATCGGGAAATCAGTTCTCCGTGCTGAAGGCCGGCAAGCTGTCCGATACGCTCCAGCCCAATTTTTTTCAGATGGGATTCCGTTTTGGAGCCGACGCCCCACAGCTTGCCGATTGGGAGCGGCGCAAGGAATTCTTTCTCGCGGCCGGGAGCTACAACAACCAGGCCGTCCGGCTTTCTCAGATCCGATGCAATTTTAGCAATGAACTTATTCTGCGCGACACCTACGGAAGCAGTCAGCTGAAGCTCCGCCTGAATCCTGCGCTTGATGCGGACAGCGATTTCCATGCCTGATCCGAAGAGCCTTTCGCTGCCCGTCACATCCAGAAACGCCTCATCGATGCTGACCTGCTCCAGCGTGTCTGTAAAATTCGACAGGATGTCCATCACGCGCCGGGAGACCCTGGCGTACTTTTCCATGTCCGGCCGAATAAAGATGCCGTGCGGACAAAGATTCCAGGCTTGCGAAATCGGCTGCGCGGAATGCACCCCGAATTTCCTGGCTTCGTAGGAACAGGTCGCAACGATTCCGCGTCCCTTCCCTCCCTTCGGATCCGATCCCACAATGACCGGCTTCCCCTTGAACTCGGGATGATCCCGCTGCTCCACCGCCGCGTAGAAAGCGTCCATATCCACATGCAGAATCGTGCGGGTCATAGAATGAAGTGTAGCCCAGTCGCCCTTAAAGCGCACCACTGTCTTATTCATTTTGGGCGCCTTGGCAGTGTGCGGCCGCTTTAGTCGTTCACGCGTTTCCCGTTTCCGTTTCCCGGTTGCAAATATAAGATGTCAACGGAGAACGGGAAACCGGAAACCTCAAAGCGGCAGCAAGCTTGCGCACCCCGAAAGCTTCGCTTATAAAAGTTATGGGGATTAGCTTCGCATCTGGTATTATCATTGGTCTGAGATTGAAATTTGTTTTCAGGAAAGCATCAAAATTGTGTCAACCGGTTCTCCCGCCAATTTAAAAAAGACCGTCCTGGTCGGAAATCCAAACGTCGGCAAGTCGGTTATTTTCAGGCTTTTGACCGGCAATTATGTCATGGTTTCCAACTTCCCGGGTACGACGGTGGAAGTGTCCCGGGGAAAGATGCGCGTCGGGGATTCCGTGCATGAGGTTATCGACACGCCGGGTGTCAACAGCCTGATCCCGCAATCCGAAGATGAATGGGTCGCCTGCGAAATTCTTTTGCGGGAAAAACCCGACGTTATCGTTCAGGTTGCCGATGCCAAAAATCTGCGCCGCACGCTTCTCATCACCTCTCAGCTCGTGGAATTCGGAATCCCGATGGTACTCGTGCTGAACATGATCGACGAAGCCGAAGACCGTGGGATTGAGATCGACTCGCAGGGCATCTCCAGGTTCTTCTCGATTCCGGTAGTCGAGACGGTCGCAATTTATGGCAAAGGTAAAAGGCAGCTTCTGAACGCCCTTGCGAACACATGGAAACCGCGAAACCCGTTGCCGGAAGTTTACGCGAGCGAGAAGATCGTCCAGGAGTTCAGCGGCGTAGCATCGCCGGCATTCCTGTCGGTCGAATGGCTCGCGGAAAACAACCGGGACCTCACCCAGACTCTCACGAACTCTCTTGGAGAAGATCTGATCTCGGAGCTCAAGGAACGAGAGGAAAAATTTCACACGGCGGGTCACGGGAATCCGGCCAAGGCGATCGGCAAAATCCGCAACGCGATGCTTGACGAAGCGGTCGCATCCTACAAAAAAAAGAGGCGCAGACGGTTTACGGAAGAAATCGGGGGAGCTCGAAAGCTCTGGCTTGGACTGCTGTTATTGGGCCTTGCGCTATTCGCATGGAACGAAGTTGGAGCCATGCTGCAGCTGCCGACTCCCTTTACGCTGCTCCGGGGTGCGGTGGAGCAAAAACTCGATGCTTCGCTGAGCTCGAATTACTTTGGCGGATCATTGATCCGGAGCGTGTTGCTTGGTGAAAGGACCGGAAAAGGATTCGCTTTCGGTATTGTTACCGAACTGATTCACGTCCTGCTGCTGATTGCTCCTGTTATCGTTCCTTTGAGCGTATTGATCTCCAGAAGCCGCGCGTTTGCACATGAATTCGGGATTCTGACGCGCCGGTCACTGACGGGGATCCCGATATTGATCGGCGTCATGCTGATGCTTTACGAATTTGTCGGCTACACGGGCGCGCAAACTCTTGTTGGTCTCGTGGAAAAGACTTTGTTCGGCCAATATCTCGTGCCCTATTTGAAGACGCTGCTTCCTTCCGGCCTGATTTCGGAGCTGATTGCAGGCAAATATGGAATCATTTCCATGGGGCTAACCTATGCCCTGGGAATTGTCTTGCCAGTAGTGGGGACCTTTTTCATTGCTTTCGGCTTGCTGGAAGACAGCGGCTATTTGCCGAGGCTCTCGATACTCTCCGATCGTGTAATGCGATGGATGGGGCTCAACGGCAAGGCCGTTCTCCCTATGGTGCTGGGGTTCGGGTGCGGCACGATGGCCGTGATGGCGACGCGAATCCTCAGCTCCAAAAGAGAACGGACGATCGCAATTCTTCTCCTGGCCCTGGGGATTCCCTGTTCCGCCCAGTTGGGTGTCATGCTGGGGATTGCCGCAGGCGTTTCTCTGAAGGCGACACTGACGATTTTCGCGGTGGTTGCATCCCAACTGCTGCTGGTTGGTTTTTTGGCGGCACGGCTGATCCGCGGACGACCGAGCGAGTTTATATTCGAGATTCCGCCTATCCGCATGCCGCAATTCAAAAACGTCGCGTTCAAAACCTGGTATCGGATCAAATGGTACTTGAAAGAAGCGGTCCCGCTCTTCCTTGTCGGAACACTCGCTCTGTTTGTGTTGGATAAGGTTCAACTGTTCGGACGAAGCCTGCTCCTCTGGGTCCAGACGGGGATGGAACCGGTTATCTCCGGTATGCTGCATCTTCCGGCTCAAACAGCCGGCATCTTTCTGCTGGGATTCCTGCGCCGGGACTATGGAGCCGCAGGATTTTACGACCTGGCGCGAACAGGAGCTCTGAGCGTGCAGCAGGTCGTCGTCAGCATGATTGTGATCACGCTTTTTGTACCGTGCCTGGCCAGTTTTCTCATGATCATCAAAGAACAGGGAACAAAGAAAGCCCTGGCCATCACGGGATTCATTGTGCCGTTTGCGATTTGCGTCGGAGCCGTCGTTAGCTGGATTTTGCGAACCTTCAATATCCAGTTCACATAGCTATCCGCTTTCAGCTGAAGGCTGATAGCCGATACGGGAGTGCGTTATGGTAAACAGGACAACGGAAGAGATCACCGAAGTGCTTGAGGCCGCCTGGACCCTGCAGGAGCAGGACGATGCCACGGTCGAAAATGTGATCCGCAATGCGAAGGTCGCAGAAGCCGAGAAGATTCTGGAGACGTTGAGCCGCGAAGGGATCCTCGCGATTGAGGGCGCCAAAAGAGTGCACCTGCTTCCCAAAGGACGTCAGATGGCGGAGAGGATTATCCGGCGCCACCGGCTTGCAGAGAGGCTGATCTGCGACGTTCTGGGTTCGCACGTCGAAGACAGTGAAGATGCTGCCTGCGAATATGAGCACCTGTTGGCAGAAGGGATCACAAATTCAATCTGCACGCTTCTGGGCCACCCACGCTACTGCCCGCACAACAAGCCCATACCGGAAGGGGACTGCTGCCGGCAGGCTCGCGACGATTTGAAGCCGATCGTCGTATCTTGCGACCAGTTGCGCGTCGGCGAATCCGCCCGTGTCGCTTATTTCTGTACGAAAGAACACTCCCGCCTGCTGAAACTGTCGGCGCTGGGCATATCGCCGGGCACGGCTCTCAGACTGATCCAGAAGTGGCCGGCTTATGTCGTTCAATGCGAGGAAACGGAAATCGCTCTGGAACCGGACGTGGCGAAGAACATCTACGTGTGGCAAACTCCGACGTAGATTCCAGATTCTCAATTCCCGATTCCAGATTTAGGAATAGCGGTTTTTCTGAAATCTGGAATTGAAAATTTGAAATCAAAGCTTTAGCTTGCGCAGGCGGAGGGCATTGCTGATGACCGACACCGAGCTCAGAGTCATGGCCGCGCTTGCGATCATCGGATTCAGCAATAAACCGGTGAACGGATAGAGTACACCGGCTGCCAGAGGCACTCCCAGAATATTATAGACAAAGGCGAAGAACAGATTCTGCCGAATGTTGCGCATGGTGTTTTCGCTGAGTTTCCGCGCCCGCACAACTCCCCTCAGATCGCCCTTGAGCAACGTTATTCCGGCGCTTTGAATTGCCACGTCGGTACCGGTTCCCATCGCGATGCCAACTTGTGCCTGGGCGAGCGCAGGGGCATCGTTAATTCCGTCTCCGGCCATCGCAACGACTCTACCCTGCGCCTGCAATTGCCGGATCATTTCGCTCTTTCTGCCGGGTGACACTTCCGCCTCCAGCGTGTCGATCTTCAAACGCCGGGCCACGATTTCAGCCGTGGTTCTGCTGTCCCCGGTCAGCATCACCAGCCGGATTCCCTGCCTGTGAAGCTCAAAAACCGCTTCCTCTGCGGAGGTTTTGATCGGATCGGCAACACACAGCAATCCTGCCGGAACCTGATCGACGAGGACGAACATCACCGTTTGTCCTTTGTGTCTGAGGCTTTCCGCCAGTTGAGACGGGATGCCTCCATCAATCCCGAGCTGGTGCAGAAGATCGCTGTTTCCGATTGCAAGGGAGTGTCCATCCACAATGCCGAGGATTCCCTTGCCGGTGATGGCCCGGAATTCGCGCACGCCGGATAGCCGCAATCCCCGGGTTGTCGCCGCCGAAACGATGGCAGTGGCAAGAATGTGCTCGCTTCCCTGCTCCAGGCTCGCGGAAAGGCGCAAAATCTCCTCGTCGGACCACGCCGCGGTCGTCTCAATCGACACGAGTTTCGGTTTCCCTTCGGTGAGTGTCCCGGTCTTATCCACGACGAGGGTGTCCACCTTCTCCAGGAGCTCCAGGGTTTCGGCGTTCTTGATCAGCACTCCAGCCCTGGCTCCGCGGCCGGTGCCCACCATGATAGACATCGGGGTAGCAAGGCCCAGGGCGCAGGGGCAGGCGACGATCAGGACAGCGACGGCATTGACCAGAGCGAATGCCATACGCGGCTCGGGCCCCCAAATTCCCCAGAGAATAAAAGCAATGACAGAAATCAGGAAAACCGCCGGTACGAAATAGGAAGACACTTTGTCGGCCAGGTGTTGAATCGGGGCCCGACTACGCTGGGCATCGTTCACCATGCGCACAATCTGGGCGAGGATCGTATCGCTGCCCACTCTTAGGGCTTTCATGATAAAGCTGCCGTTCCCGTTTACCGTTCCGCCGGTAACGCGACTCCCGGTCGATTTCTCCACAGGCATCGGCTCACCGGTGAGCATCGATTCATCGACGGAGCTATCTCCGGTAAGCACGGTCCCATCCACCGGAATCTTTTCACCGGGGCGCACTCTCAGGCGATCTCCCGGTTTTACCTGGGATAGCGGAATATCTGTTTCCGATTCGCAATCATCGAGAATGCGTGCCGTCCTGGGAGCCAGGCCCAGCAGGGCACGAATAGCGCTGCTCGTCTGGCTGCGGGCGCGGAGTTCAAGGACTTGCCCGAGAAGGACCAGTGTGGTGATAACGGCCGAAGCCTCGAAGTAAACCTCCGGAGAACCGTGATGTCCATAAAACGATGCCGGCAACAGCCCGGGGAAAAGGGTTGCAATCACGCTATACGCATAGGCGGCGCCGGTACCCATGCCGATTAAGGTGAACATGTTCAATCTGCGGTTAACAATTGAAGCCCGAAATCGCTGAAAAAAGGGCCATCCCCCCCACAACACAACCGGCGTCGAGAAGATGAGTTGAATCCAAATTCCTCCCTTCACCGTAGAGCCAGAAGCCATTTCACCCATTGCGATCGCGAGGACGGGAATGGTCAGGACGAGGCTTATCCAAAACCTGCGCTTCATCAAAGTCAGCTCGGGATTCTGTTCCTCTTCCAGGCTCGTCGTCCCAGGCTCCAGAGCCATGCCGCAGATCGAGCAGTCTCCCGGCGTCGCTTGCACGATCTCAGGGTGCATTGGACAAACGTAATCGGTGCGGAAAGCCGGCTCAACGTTCAGAGGTTCGAGCGCCATACCGCATTTAGGACATGGACCGGAGTGGCTTTGGCGAATTTCCGGATCCATCGGGCACGTGTACATGGCGGTTGTTTCTTGTTCTTCACAGGAGGAGCACTCATGGGCTGCGATTGTCATTTCCGGAGTGAAGTATTGATGAGGATTCTGCCGGAATTTTTCCAGGCACCCCACGTTGCAAAAATAGAAGGTTTGTCCTTCATACTCCAGTTTCCCGGCTGCCTTCTCCGGCGGGAATTTCATGCCGCATACGGGATCCGTCACCTTCGCGCCGGCGTTCTGCAAAACATTGAGCGAGCTGTCCATGCCCTCCACCTTTCCAAAATCCCACCCGCATTATAGCGTAATCAATGACCTGGAGGGACTGTCGTCACAGAATGCAGAAGGAGCGTTGGTCATGAATCGGGAGAAGAGAACGATTTGCCGAATCGAAACCTCTCGTGATACCCGTTCCAATCGTCAATCGTAAATCTTCAATCGTCAATAATTAGCGTCCTGTTGCCTTGCGGAGAAAATCGGCGCGTTTCGCTGTCTCGGAGATTTCCTGGCGGGCTGTCTTCCATTCGAAGGCGGGAATTTTCAGGAATTCGCTTACATAGGCAGGATCCAGCTGCGCTCCGGACATTTCCTCGATCTTCTGGAGCGCAGTCTCAAAACTGACGGCAGTCTGAAAGGGGTAATTCGACGTAAAGTCATCCAGCGCATCGGCAATGGCGAAGATCCGCGCGCCCGGATCAATGTCGTCGCCTTTGAGGCGCTGCGGATAGCCGTTTCCATCGTACTGCTCATGATGATGCAGCACCAGTCGCGCCGCTCCTTCGAGGAATTTGATGCTGGAGAGAATGCGATAGCCGATCTCCGGGTGCCTCTGCATCAAGAGCGTTTCTGCCGGACTTAATTTGCCCGACCTGCGGAGCAATTCGTCGGGAACGCCGATTTTGCCAATGTCGTGGAGCAAAATTCCCTGCTCAACCGTTTTTGTCTCCGGCGCGCTCATCCCGAGTTGCCGGGCCAGCCGTGTCGCGTATACGGTGACCCGCAGCGAATGACCATCCGAGTCCGCATCCCGGCTGTCCAATGCTTTGCTCAAAGCGACCAGCGTGGAATGGTACGTGTGTTCGAGCACTCCCAGCGTTTCCTGCAGCTGGCGAGTTCTGCTGGCCACCCGCTCCTCCAGGGTGCGCTGGTAGTTCTGGTTTTCCAGCATCAGGCGGCGTTTCTCCAGAGCCCGAGATACGCTGATGGACACTTCCTCTATGCTGAACGGCTTGGTTATGTAGTCGTAGGCACCGTCCTTCAGCGAATCCACAGCCATTTCGATATCAACGACCGATGTCAGCAAAATCACTGCAATATTCGGGCAAATGCGCAGCGCCTCTTTCAGAATGGTGCGACCGCTCTCTCCGGGCAGCGATACGTCCGCCAGAAGGAGGTCGTGTCCTCCCTTCGCCAGAAGTTCACGGGCATCCCGAAAATTATCGCAACTCTCGCATACGCACCCAAGATCGATCAGTCTGCGCTTCAGGATATCCCGGACAATCGCTTCATCATCGACAATGAGGATGCGCGCGGAACGTAATGCGGAATTCATGGAGCTGTGCGATGAATCGTCGGGAATATTTCTGACAGTCGACATATCTATCCGTATTAGAGCGGCAAATCCCGATCTCTCCCCTCAGGCAGAGATCGAGTGCCGTAATACTCCAGCCAATCTTATCGACAGATCAGGGATAGATGTTTGGGAAATTGTTTCTTTCCCGAAGCTTACAGCCTTCAGCCCCATCCTTTCATGGTTCTGCTTCCGCTGAAAGCTGATAGCCGATCGCTATCAGACGAGCATATCCATCCGATCGGACAGGTGCGAAGCGTTGTAAGGGATTTCGCCAAAGCAGCGCCGCCAGACAATGCTGTTTTCCATGCACAGGTACACAAAGGCGTTTGGCGCTGCCTCGCGGATCCAGGATCGCATTTTGCGATACATTTCCTCGCGGATTGGACGGAAGTAGCGAAGTTTTCCGTGATGCCCGGAGATGAATTCGCCGTTGGGTACTCTCGATTTTGGAAACTGCCTGCGCACTATTTCCCTCAAATGCGGCGGGAAGCGCAGGGCACCAAGGCTGATCCACGCGATACCGTCCGGCTCGACGACAGAAAAGATTTCTTTTACCGCTTCCCTGTATTCGTCCTCCCACCCCTCGTAGTACACAATCGGATCGAAATGAAGCCCTAGCCTATAGCCCCACTTCTGACACTGCAGAGCCGCACCGAGCCGTTCCTCGAAGGTCGCCGTTTTGAGCTCCTCCGTGCGGCAGATCCGTTTCGAATTCATGGACCATGAGATGACCGTGCGGCCGCCGTGATTCAAACCCTCCAGGTTGGAAATCTGATCGGACTTGGTTTTTAGTTCGAGAACGCCATTGGGGAGGGAGGCGAAAAACGGGACCAGCCGGCTGGAGAAGCGAGTGATGTGATCCAGGGCCAGGGAGTCGGCCAGCTCGCCGGTCCCGATTCTATAAATGCGCATCGCATTCGATCGTAGAGTCGCTCCCACTTCCTGCAGCAAATCCTCAAAATTTGTGCAAACTACGAGCGCCTCATTATTCAGATAGGACCGCAAAACACAATACGTGCACTCCATGTGGCAGTTCCACGCATAGCTCACAGTGAAATA
Organism: Acidobacteriota bacterium; assembly: GCA_035506515.1. Lineage (GTDB taxonomy): Bacteria > Acidobacteriota > UBA6911 > UBA6911 > UBA6911 > UBA6911. The sequence continues at coordinate 55,721 of DATJPG010000189.1, read as the reverse complement.
GTTACAGCAGATTTCAGCACCGGCCCCCTGACAATTCTTCAGGAATCTGCCGGGATACCGCATCAGGACCAGTGTATTTTTTCCATAGGAGCTTATATTTCTGTCACGGATAGTTTGAACCTCAACACCGGGCAATCTCTCCAGAATCCCACGCGTGGTTTCATCCTGCCAGGATGCGTCATGGACAAGAACCCGATTAGGTCGATACGGAATCATGAATTACCTGATAAACTCGAGATTCGAAATTATTGGAACCTGAAAATTGCAACTTGCATTGCACAAGTAGTAACACGCAACCGTTTGCATATAAACTCGTCCTCGTCGCTCCGGCTCCGATTCCAGCCAACATGCGTCATTCCAAATCAAAGAGTCGTTCCAGATCCGGTGACTGTGTTGCCCTCTGGAGGGCAGCTGCCAGCTGGCGGAAGATTTCAATGCTGGGCGCGTGGAATTCCACGCGCACCCCCGGTTCTTCGAAAAACGGATGCGGATCAATCTGAATAGAACCGGGCAATGCGAGCTTGTCCTTGCTGGCAAGAAAGCGGGCTGTGGCATGGGACAGCCTGGGATTCTGAAGCCGGTACAGGGCTTCATAGATCTTCTCCCCTTTCTGAAAGGGAGACAGCCCGGCATCTTCCAATACAACTAGAATTTGCGGGCTTTTTAGGGGTGCGTCGAACGGGCTACCCGTGGTTGCATGCAACTCATCCAGCAGGGACAGGATCTTTTTCTGAAGACTTGCGCTCCATCGAATTCCATTCATCAGGGAAGCGATCCCTGCCTGCACCTGCACCGGCTTCTCCGCCAGGAATTCAACGCTGGATTGCGTCAGCTTTCCTTCAGCCAGGCAGTGCCGGAGATCCGGATGAAGCTCATTCAGAAGCAGATGATTGCGCAGCACATTGTCATTGGACGCTAATCCCATGGCCGGCAGATACTGGCGGATGAGGCTCTCATCATCAATGCCGCACATGCCTCTAAGCTTGCCGAGAGCGCGTGCTTTCTCAAGAGGAGACAACTGCCTGTGCGACAGGTTATCCCAAAGCGCTACAAGAAAAGCCGCGGCCGTGTCACAGCTTTCATAGGAAAGGATCCGCGCGAGAACCCCGCGCTTGCCCAGGCACTTCAGAGCATGAATGCGCCGAAAGCCGCATACAATTGCGATCTGGGGATGCAAGTCCAGCAGAATAACGGGATTCAGCTGGCCGACCTCGCGTATGGAGGTCAGCACCGGGGCCGATTCGAGCTCTTCGCTGATTCTAAATGCCTCATTCTCGAAACTAATTTCATCCAGCGGTATCTCTTTAAATGTCATGAGTTGAAGCATAGCGAAAGCAGGGTCTGGTGCACAACTGTGCCGTCAATTTCATTTATTGTACTTAGACAATGCTTTTGATATAAAAGGGCCGGAATTACGGGGCGAAGGTAACACTAAGGTGCCTTTTCGCCCATAACAAGGAGATTCTGACATGGCTACCCACAAGGTTTCTTACATTACTAAAACACTCCTTAGCTTTTTGTTTGTTGCAGGCGTAATTCTTGCGCCGGTGAAGGTTTGGGCGCAGGAGCCAACCGAAGAAGAGTACAAGGGATTGACGGACATCCAGAATGAAAAGGATGCCACTAAGAAAGCGGACATGATTCTCAGCTTTCTCAAAGAAAAGCCCAAGAGCGCTTATAGGCCGAACGTGATGGCCGAATATCAGAAAATCATCATTGATCTGAAAAACGAGAAGAAGTGGAATCAGATCATTGCGATTGGGGACAAGATTATTGATGTGGCGCCCGGCGATGATTTCACGGAAAAAGCCCTGGTTGTGGCGTATGAGGAAACAAACAATATGAAGGGATTTGCCACATACGGCGAAAAGGTGTACCCGCAAAAGCCCAGTGCCGAACTTGCCATGGCAATTGCAAAAGCCTATCAGAAACTGGGAAACGACGCGAAGTTTAATCAGTGGAAAGAAAAGGTCCTGCAGCAGGACCCCAACAACATCGAAATCCTTATCGATATGATGAAGCGATACCAGGCAAGCAATAACTCGGCGCAAGCCCTGAAATACGCGAAGTCATGTCTCCAAGTGTTGCCCACAGCAAAAAAGCCTGAGGGCATCGAGGCTCTGGCCTGGAAAAACCAGACGGATGCAGCCTATGCCGTTGCCTACGGCGTCATTGGAGCCAATGCTTATCAAAATCAAAAATATGCTGAGGCCATCACCAACCTGACAAGTGCAACCAAGTATTGGAAGAACATGGATCAGGCATACTACACCATGGGATTATGCTACTGGCAGCAGCAAAAGATGGAACCTGCCATGCTGAATTTCGCCAAAGCATACGTGATCAAGGGAGCCGTATCCGCATCGGCCTATAAATACCTGAGCCAGCTCGCATCGCAGGGCCATAAGGACCCCAAGGCCTTAATCCAGCGAGTTATCGAGAGAGCCCAGCAGGACCTAAAGTAGTTAAGGGCAATTTGAGCTTTCCCGCGCGGATTTTCGCGGATAAGCACGAACGGCTTTTAGGTTCGTGTTTATCCGTGGGGATCCGCGTTTTTTATGGATTCTCAATTCTCGATTCCGGATTCCAGATAAAATCCCTTCTATAATTATCAAGGGTCGAGAATCGAGAATCGGCAATCACTAAAGTAGATTATGTTCCCGGGCGTGTTTTTCGAGTTCTTCGCGAAACTTCGGATGGGCGATTTGGATCAGCGCCTGACACCTCTCCCGGACGGATTTCCCATGGAGATACGCCACACCGAATTCAGTGACCACATAGTGGACATCGCCCCTGGAGGTGACGACGCCGGCCCCTTCCTTCAGATGCGGGACGATCCGACTGGCCGTGTCTTCCCGGGCTGTTGAGCGCAGGGCGATGATCGGTTTGCCACCCCTGCTTCGCGCGGCGCCGCGTACGAAGTCCACCTGGCCTCCAATGCCGCTGTAGAAGTAGTATCCGATGGAATCCGCGCAGATCTGGCCGGTGAGATCCACCTCGATCGCCGAGTTGATCGACACCTGCTTTTCGTTGTGGCTGATTACAAAAGGATCGTTGACATATTGGCTGGGGTGAAATTCGAAAATCGGGTTGTTGTGGATAAAATCGAAGAGCCGCTGCGTCCCGAGCACGAATCCCGCCAGAATTTTTCCGGCGTGGAGCGTCTTCTTTTCGTTGGTAATAACCCCCGACTCCACCAGGTCGATGACGCCATCGCTGACCATTTCGGAATGAACGCCGAGGTGTTTTTTTTCGGAAAGGTAATTCAGCACGGCATCGGGGATTTCGCCGATCCCAAGCTGCAGCGTAGACCCGTCCTCGATAAGATCCCCGATAAAGCGGCCGATGCGCATCGCTATCTCGGAGACCGCTCCCATCGGAAATTCCAGCAGGTCATCTGCAACTTCCACGATATAGTGAATCTTGTTCAGGTGAATGAAGGAATCGCCCAAAGCTCGCGGCATCTTGGGATTGACTTGAGCAACCACTGTGCGCGCACATTCCGCGGCTGTTTTCGTGGTGTCCACTCCCACGCCGAAGCTGCAGAACCCGTGTTCGTCGGGAGGTGACACGTGAATCAGAGCCACATCGATGGGCAAGGCACCGCTGCTGAATAACGATTCCACTTCGCTCAGAAAGATGGGGACGAAATCGGCGCGGCCTTCGTTAACGGCCTCGCGAACATTCGCGCCCGAGAAAAGCGCCACGTGCCGGAAGCTGTTTGCCATTTCGGGAAGGACGTAATCGGCAATGCCCTTTGTCAGGATATGAATGACTTTCACGTTTCGCAATTCGCCCGCACGCGCCACCATTGCCTTAACCAGTTGCTCCGGTTCCGCGCATCCAGGGTGAATGTAGACGCAATCGCCGCTGCGGATGCACGCAACGGCTTCCTCCGCTGTTTTTCGCTTGCTGAGATACTTGTCCAGCAAGGTCGCGGCGCGTCCACCCTTATCAAGTGCGGCTTTATCGCCTGTTGCCGGTATTGGGTTTGACATAGTCAATCCTCAGAGGCTCAATTGGCATTTCATGCTGCTGCCACAACAGTGACGTCTTCAAATTCTCGATTCCCAATTCTCGATTCTCGATAAAAGCATTTCTTTACCCTTTGATTCTCGATTGCCGAATTCCAAAAGATCGAAAATCGAAAATTGAGAATCGAGAATCATGCGTTCAGGAGATCGTCGACACTGCTGTATTCGCAGCCCAGCAGGCCCGCCAGGCCTTCGTGTGTGCAGTGACCGGAAAAAAGGTATACGCCGCGACGCAGCGCCTCGTCTCTCTGGAAAGAAGCACGGCCGTGTTCGGCGATATCCTCCATCAACGGTACAACAACATTGTTCAGGGCGTGAGAAGCCGTACGCGCTACCGAGGAAGGCACATTCGGAACGCAGTAGTGGATCACGCCGTGTTTCTTGAATACGGGATCAGACAGTGTGGTCGGCCGGCTCGTTTCAACACAGCCGCCCTGGTCGATGGAGAGATCAATGATCACGCTGCCGGGCCGCATCTTCCGAACCATGGATTCCCGAATGACGTGTGGCGTCTTCTGCCCCCGCACCATGACGGATCCCAACACAACGTCGGCGGACGCAACATATCGCTCCAGGTTATACGGATTTGCCAGGGCGGTATTGATCGTCTTGGGGAGGGACGCGTCCACGGCTCGCAGACGCTTCAGATTGTGATCCATTACCGTGACACTCGCCCCGAATCCCAGGAATACGTGGGCCGCGGTCGTGCCGGCTGTGCCCGCACCCACGATGACGATGTGCGCGGCCGGGATGCCTGGAACACCGCCCAGCATCACACCGCGCCCGCCGTGCGTTGTTTCGAGAAATCGCCCGGCAATCTGCGGTATCAGCATGCCGGCAATTTCGCTCATCGCTTTTACGACGGGGAGAGAGTGCTCGGCGTCCTCGATTAATTCTATTCCGATGGCAATGGTATTCTGTTCTCTGAGGCGGCGGTGAATCTCGGGATTGGCCGATCCCAGGTGAACCGCGCTGAAGAGAAACTTATTGTCGCCGATCCAGCCGCATTCCTGCACTGTGGGAGGCATGACTTTTACAATCAGGTCCGACCGGGCAAATACCTCTTCGGCGGAGAAGGCAATTGCCGCTCCGGCCTCCCTGTAGGAGTCCGCTGAAAAGCCGCAACCGAGACCTGCATCGGACTGGACAATGACCGTGAGCCCAGCAGTGGAAAGCGAATGAGCACCCGCAGGTGTCACTGCTACGCGGCGTTCATCACCCCAGATTTCCCTTGGTATGCCGACAATCATCGCATCCCCCCATCATTCTCGATTCCCGATTCCCAATTCCAGATTTCAGATATATATCAATCTTCAGACAATCCTATATCTGGAATCGAGAATCGGGAATCTGTAACCGGCAACCGTTTATCGCTCCCGTTCCAAACGTCTGATGTTTCAGTCGACAACGTCTCGGCGGTTAAATATCGCGAAGAACAGTCCGAAGGCCAGCATGACGATTCCCCACCAGAGGTCCGGGTGAAAACGCGAAAAGATCTTCGACTGGGATGGTGGACTGAGCAGCGAATGAACCGCTGAAACCGTGACAATGGCGCCTATGATTGTGAGAAGCAATCCGACAAAGAACCAGATCGATTTCATATCGCCTCTCTACCAGAAATAGATGTTCAGCGCTATAAAAATGATGATAGACAGGATACCGTAAAACTCGGGCGTTTTGACAAATGGCATCGGTTGAATCGCCTTTTCGGCCGTCAGCCCCTTCACCAGTCCTACCAGTTCGGACCTGTCTTTTTTTCGCGTAAATAAGCTGATCACAATCGTAACCACAAAGCAGATCAGCCATGCCCACCATGCGCGCCAGAAATTCGCGGCCATATCGCTGGCCACGGAAGAGCGTGTGATGGTCGCAGGGTTGATCCACTGAAACTTCACGGCCAGAAAGAGGAAAAAGGAAGAGCCCATGCCGGCAAGAAGCCCCCAGAATGCGCCGGCAGGCGTTATCCACGCCACAAACATCCCCAGCAGCATTGTGGCGAACAGCGGGGCATTCACCCACGAAAAGATCGCCTGCATGTAGTCCATGATGCTGGGAAAACTTTTGGCCCAATAGGCAGTTCCGACACTCAGGAAAATACCGATGACGGTCGTCACTCTTCCCATCCAGAGAAGATGCGAGTCCGAGGCTTTGGGGTTGATCAACGCGCGATACAGATCGTGCGTCCAGACGGTGTTGAACGCGCTCACATTTCCGGCCTGACCGGCCATAAACGCGGCCAGCAAAGCCGTAATCCCCAGTCCCATGAGCCCCGCAGGGTAGTAGCGTTGAATCAATAGCGGCAAAACAGAGTCGTAGTTGATCTTGCCCCCGTCGCGCAAGAGCGTAAACCCGCTTTTGGGATCATTGGCGAGAATGAGGGCAACGAGTCCCGTAATGATCACAAGGAAGGGAACGGCCATTTTGAAAAAAGACGCGATGATGGGCGTCATTCGGGCCGCACGCAGGTCGCGCGCCGAGAAAGCCCGCTGAACGACCAGGAAGTCTGTGGTCCAATAGCCGAACGAGAGAACAAATCCGAGGCCAAGCACGATGCCTGCCCAAGTAACCGCCATGCCATTCTGGGCGGCATCGCCAGAGGTAGACCAGAGTGCTGCGAAGGAAGGTGGGATACGTGCAAAAATTTCGCGGACGCCGCCGATCTCGACAATCCCCAGAATCGCCACAAGAAACAATCCGAACCATATCAAGAAAAACTGAATGATTTCGGTGAAGATTGCCGATAGCAGGCCGCTCATCGTGATATATGCCGCTACGGCCAACGCCGAGGCCCACATGCTCACATCCCAGTTCCAGCCAACGAATGTGTGAAGGACTAAAGCCATCGCGTATAAATTAATCCCCGACACGAGTAGCGTCATCCCGGCGAAGGCGATGGCATTCAACACGCGGGTTTTTTCATCGAACCGAAGGCGCAGATAGCCGGGTACCGAGTGGATGCGACTGCTGTAGTAGAAAGGCATCATGTAGAGCCCGAGAAAAATCATGGCCGGGATGGCGCCGATCCAGTAAAAATGGGCAACATACATTCCATATTTAAATGTATTTCCGGCCATTCCGAGCAGCTCGAGAGCTCCCAGATTGGCGGACAAAAAAGCCAGGCCCGCGACCCAGGCGCTGTTCCTGCGTCCCGCGAGAAAGAAGTCTTCCTGCGTTTTGGTGAAACCCTTCAGATAGAATCCAAGCCCTATCATGAAGGCGAAATATATGATGATGATCAACCAGTCAACCGGGCTAAGACCGAGAGTTGTCACGCGAGTTCCCTATATAAGAAACCATTCTTCAAACCCTTCCGGGTCGCTATCGGAATCGGCATCGCAATCGGTTGTTTATTTCCGATTCCCAAGATCCCGCAATCGGACACCCTTCTTCAAATTGAATTCCAGCTCTTCGAGAGTGATGCCTTTCGTCTCCGGGACAAAGAGCTCCACGAACAGGATTGCCAGGATGCAGAAACCGGCAAATACGTAGAAAATAGACGCATTCCCGAATTTACCCATAAATGAAAGGGCATTGTTCATGACCAGTCCTGCAAAGGTCCAGTTGACCATGGTTGTAATCGTCATGCCGACTTCGCGTCCTTCCAGCGGGAAGATCTCGGAACAGACGAGCCAGACCACCGGGCCCCAGGACACCGCGAAGCCGAAAATGTAAATGATGACCGCGATCAGAAGCAGCATCTTGGGAGCGCCGCCGATGAGCGCGGGATCGGACACTTTGCCGATGGACTGAAACGCGAAACCCGCGGCAAACATCGTGATGGTCATTGCAGTAGCACCCACATAGAGCAGCTTCTTGCGTCCCCATTTCTCTACCCAATGAATCGCAGGGAAAGTGAAGAGCATGTTGACGGTGGGGACAGCCATCATCGCGAGCAGGCCCGCCATCCCCGCATAGCCGAAAATGGTCGGGGAATAGTAAATCATCATGTTGATGCCGACGAGCTGCTGGAACACCTGCAACAGAATTCCTATGATCAGAACCTTGAAAAAGTACCCACGAAAGATGATGCCGATTCCGGCCCCCTGCGGGCCGTGCAGTGCCTCCTCGATTTCACCGATTTCCGCGTCGATTTCCTCCTGGGTATTCAGCGTCCTGCGCAGCACCGCGGTGGCCTTCTCCTTTCTTCCCTTCAGCATCAGCCAGCGAGGGCTTTCGGGAAGGATGAAGCTGCCGGCAAACATCAAAGCCGCGAAAAGAGTGACGGTAAGAAACATAAGCGGAAGAGACGTAGCTGGTTTCGCAAAAATTCGGGAGATGAACACGTTGCTCAACGCGATCAGGAAGATGCCGATGGTAATCATCAGCTGAAAGAGAGTGCCCATGGAACCCCGGATCGCGGCAGGCGCCGTTTCGGAGAGATACAGTGGAACAATAAATGATGCAATCCCGACTCCGAATCCCAGCGCGAAACGGCATACAGACAGGATAGGAAGCGAAGGAAGCAGTGCCGAAAAGGCGGAGGCTGCCGTGAAGATGAAGCCCGCGAGCACAAGGCTCCTCTTGCGGCCCAGGAACCTCGCAAAGATACCCGAGAGTAAAGCCCCGAAAATGCCGCCTGTGGCCAGAATTGCGGAGTAGCTCTCCTTGTCGTGAACCGCAAACTTATAGTGCTGCGTCAGCGTGTCGAGCGAATTCGCGATGAATCCCTGATCCAGACCGAATAGCAATCCTCCTAAGGCAGCAACCATGCAAATCACATAGACGATCGTCTTGTACGCGTGTGCTTTCCCGCTCGCTGAATTCTGTGCCATGGAATCCCCCTCACAATGTTTCCCGTGCGTTGATATGTCGGCGAAGCTTTCGGAGTGCCGCACCTTGCTGCTGCATTCCGAAGGCGGCGTCCCGGAAACAGCCAAAACTTCGACGCTCGTGCTTTTCCTGCTGCTTTATTCCAAATCCGGTTTCGGCGTCTTGCCGGTGCTTTTTGGCAGAACCGGCATCTTGATGTACTCCGTCGGAATCTCGCCCGTAAGCGTTTTTAGAAATGTGATGAGGGAACGAACCTGGCTTTCCCTCAGCTTTTTCCCCAACTGGTATTCCGCCATTGCCGAAACCGCTTGTTCCAGAGTCTGCATTTTCCCATTGTGATAATAAGGCTTCGTTTCCGCAACATTGCGCAAGCCCGGAACCTTGAACATCATTCGGTCCACTGGATTCCCGGTCACCTTTTCGCGTCCCGGATCCGAAGTGTCCGGCCAAGGCTTTGCCAGCCCGAGTATCTGGTACATAGCCCCGCCAAGATATGTCCCCATATGGCACGCCTGGCAGCCTGTTTCCATGAAAAGATTGAAACCGGTTTTCTCGTCGTTGGTAAGCGCCTGCGAATCGCCCTTGAGAAATTTGTCCCAGCGCGACGGCGTCACCAGCTTGCGCTCAAAAACCCCGATCGCCCTGGCCATATTGCCGTAATTCACAGGATCTTTGTCTTCGGGGAAGGCTTTTTTGAATAGGGCCACGTACTCCGGCATGGACTTCAGCACGGCAACCACGCGCTTTTCCGAGGGCATGGCCATTTCTACCGGATTCATCACGGGCCCTTTTGCCTGTTCCTCAACATCGGCCGCGCGGCCGTCCCAAAATTGAACAAAATGGCCGGCTGCATTGTAAACAGTTGGGGAATTGCGGTCGCCAAGCTGCCCCTTGTGGCCATCGGACGTAGGCTGCAAATCAACACCATACTTGTCGAGCATATGACACGAATTGCAGGAAATACTTTGGCCTTTTGAGAGACGCGGTTCGTAATACAGCATCCGGCCCAGCGTCTCTTTAGCCTCCGTCACCGGATTCTTGTCCGACAGTATCGATTCCGGCAACGGCTGAAACATCTGCAGCTTGATCGGATCGACAATTACGACAGGGACCGCGGCGGATTCCGTTTTTTTGCTGCAGCCGGCAGCAATCGCGAGCAGGAAACCATATCCGAGCACAGCAGACAATCGTTTCATGCGGCACCCCTTTCGATTCTCAAATCACAATTCTGGATTCTCAATTCCAAAACATGAACTTCAATTGAGAATTGAAAATTGAAAATTGACCTCACTCCTTGACGACCGTCAGCGCATGTTGCGCGGCTGCGAGCAAAGCATCCGGCCCGACCGGCGCACCGGTAGCGCTCTTCATCCAGAGATCGGGAGCCAGCCGACCCAGGCGCGCAACGCGTTCAAATTCAGGCCCGATCTTTCCCGATTTTTTCATGTGCTCTTCGAGCTGAAAAGCGATCATGTGCCCGATGGGATAGTCCGGGAGATACAAAAATGAATCGATCATGTGCGAATAGATGCCTAGCAGCACAACGTCTTTTTTGTTGAAAACCGGCGCATAGAACTTGTTCCAGACATCTTTCGAAATCTGCAAAACGGCGTCTTTAAACTGCTCCGGCGTTGCCTGGGGATGCTCATACATCCAGTGCCAGGCGCGCATATCCACCAGGCTGACCCCGCAAATCTCGTACGTCGCCCAGAAGTCGTTCAGGGCCTTAAGCGCCTCCGCCTGTGCATCGGCTGACTGCAGGCCCAGCAGTTCAAGATCGTGGTCCTGAAACACGAACGCCAGCGCTTCCGTAAATGCCGTATTCGGAACTCCGTTCAGCGAATAGTAATCGATGGTGTTCAGAGAAAACGTTTGCTCTACGTTATGGCCCATTTCATGGACCGCGATGTTGAAGCCCTTGTAGTTCATCCCGTCTTTTTCGACACGTGTCCGCAGGTGCGCCTTTGCCTGGTGCATCGCGGCGCCCATCGCGTGGCCGGAACCGCGGGCGGGGTCTACGACGATGTTGTCGGCCACAAATTTTGCACGCTCGGGAGAAAAGCCCAGTTTCGCAAGCAATGCGGGGATATCTTTTTCATAGGCATTCGCGGTGGGATATTTTTTAGCGACAACGGAATCGAGTTCTTCTTGCGTGTATTTGAGTTTGGGTTTGAAGCCGTTATACCAGATATCGAAAGGTTCGAGAGGACGGCCCAGCCGTTTCTGTATAAGCGCGGCCACCTGTGCGGCCATGGGCGAGGAGAGGATTTGCTCGAACATCTTCTGCACACGCTCTTCCGGTAATTGCCGGTCTTCATTGAAGCGCCGCGCAATCAGTGTCGGCGCATTCGGAGAATAGGGGTCCGCGAGTTTGGAGGCGCGATATGCCCCCAGCCAGCGCAGGTAGCGTGTGTTCGGTTCCGGTGCATTGATGGCGGCTCTTTCTCCCGGAGAGAAATCGGAATCCTTTGCTGCCGTCGGCTTGACTTCGTTTGTATAGGGATTCCAGTCCACCTGCGGATTATTGATGACAGCGGCGGGAATCGTCTGCGTGACGATGGTCTCCATCACCTTGGCGATCATGCGCTGCTTGGCCAACCCATTCTGAGCGTCTCCATAGTCCGCCTTGATTTCATCGCGCAGGTTCCAGTGCGACAGCAGTCGCAGTTTGGGGGGAAACAGACGCGCGCCCTGGCCGTCGAGCAGATGATGCATCCAAATGTTGTATTCGGAAATGTATTGTGCTGATTCCGCAGAGGCCTTCGAGATCGCCAGATTTACTTCGGCGGGGACTCTCTTGGAGAAATATTCGGCGAGGCGGGTTTCTGCCCACTGGCGGCGGGTCCATTTGTCGCCTTCCGCCAACCGCTCCTCCAGTGTCGTCAGAGGAAAGTTCAACAGGACGACAAAAGCCAGCTTGTTGTCGAAGAAGTCGTCCGTCAGATGCGCCGCGGGATCGTATCCGGCGAAAACCTCGTCATAGGGTTGCACGGGCCCGGCATCCAGATCCGTTTGCTGCTTGAATTCGCGACTTACTTCGGCCATATGGCCGATGGCCTGCTCCAGCAGGTACTGAAAGCGATTGAACGCCGTATCCAGCGCGGCCTGATCACCTGCATAATTCTTTTGGATAAACTCTTCAAAAGCCGCCTGATCGCCGTCGGCGTCACGCCAGAATTCCGAAACCTGCTTCAGCCCGCGCTGAATGCGGGAGCGTTGCGCTTCCCCACATTTCGCAGCCAGATCGCCCTCAAGTTTGCCAACAGTCGCCTTCATCCATGATGGCGGCGCTGCCGATTTTTCCTCCTTGGATGAGTTCATGCGTGACTCCTGAGAACACGATAAAGCGAACACCGATATCAGCACTAGAGCTAAAACAAAACTCCGTTTCATAACTCCTCCACCTCAGATTCTCAATTCCAATTCTCGATTCCAGACTTCAGAATTCCTCAAAATCGAGAATCTGGAATCGGGAATCTGGAATTGTAAATCACTACTGCAGGTTGCGGATCCGGATCTCGATTCCCTTCTCGTCTTTCAAAAGCTCGACAAGCTTGGCGGTGTCCGTATTGCCGTAGTGATAGGGGTACAGCACTTTCGGCCGCATGGCTTTCGCAACGTCGGCGACCTGATCCGGCGTCATGGTGTACGGCTGATTCATCGGGAGAAAGGCCACATCGATATTTTTCAGTGCCTTTATTTCGGGAACATTTTCGGTGTCGCCCGCGATATAGACCCTCTTGTCTCCGAATGTGAGAATATAACCGTTGCCGTTGCCCTTTGGATGAAACGGCTTTTCCAGGTTGTATGCAGGCACGGCTTCCACTTTGATGCCCGAAACGGTTTTTTCCTCGCCATTCTTCAGAATAACTGCGTTGGGAAGGTTTTTCGCCGAGCTTCCATTGGTTATAACTGTTGTGCTGGCTGTGCTGGCCGCCTGGATGGCCTTCACATCCAGGTGGTCGCCATGCTCATGCGTGACCAGGATCAGATCTGCTTTGGGAAGCGTTGCGTAGTCTGCATACATGGAGACCGGATCCGCGTGAATTACCTTTCCAGCATAGCTCAGCATCAGAGTCCCATGTCCGATGAAGGTTATCTTCAGATCACCGCCGGAGGTTTTGAGGGTATCCTCCTGAAACTTCTTCTGCGAATAAGCGGCAAACATCACCAGCACGGAAACCGCTGCCGCTAAAAGGATCGATCGAATAAAAATGGCACCGTTCATAGCACCCTCCTTGAAGTCTTGTCACTTTTCAGCACATCCTATAGTAAAACATATCAAGGGACATAATTGTTTTCTTCTATCCGTTGGGTTACGGTCTTTATAGCGGCGGGAGGACCCCATGACAAACACCTCAAAATCACAAAACCTGTTGAAAAAACTCTTCATCGAGGATGTGAATCCGGGAGCCTGTTACGGGCCGGATGGCTGGCTTTCGGACCCACGGGGCAGCACGGTGGTTTCTTATAATCCTGCTACGGGCGATGCTATCGCAGCCGTGACCCAGTCCGGGCCCGAGGTGTATGAGCGCATCGTGGCCGAAGCCGCCCGCGCTTTCGATGCGTGGCGCATGGCGCCGGCTCCCAAACGAGGAGAACTTGTCCGCGATCTGGGAAACGCGCTGCGGGAGATAAAAGAGCCTCTGGGGGATCTCGTAAGCCTCGAAATGGGCAAAATACGGGCAGAGGGGCACGGAGAAGTCCAGGAAATGATCGACATCTGCGACTTTGCGGTCGGATTGTCTCGGCAGCTTTATGGCTTAACGCTGGCTTCGGAACGTCCTGCACACCGTATGATGGAGCAGTGGCATCCGCTGGGTACGATTGGCGTGATTACGGCGTTTAATTTTCCCGTTGCCGTATGGTCCTGGAACAGCGCGATCGCGGCGGTGTGTGGCGATCCGGTCGTATGGAAACCGGCCGGACCAACGCCGCTGTGCGCAGTTGCCGTGCAGCACATCGCCAACCGGGTCATGGCGGATCACAATCTGCGCGGGATCTTTAACCTGGTTATCGGGCCGGGCAGCAGCGTAGGAGACCGCATGTTAAACGATCCGCGTCTCGCGCTGATATCCTTCACCGGCTCCACGCTCATTGGAAGACATGTGTCCGAAGCCGTCGCCCGGCGGTTCGGCCGCACTATTTTGGAACTCGGCGGCAACAATGCCATCATCGTAACCGAGGACGCCAACCTCGACTTGGCAACGCGCGCAATCCTGTTTGGTGCCGTCGGTACCGCTGGCCAGCGCTGCACGTCCACCCGGCGCATCATCGTTCACAAGTGCGTCGCTCAGGAACTGGTTCGCAGACTGGTGCAAGCCTACGAGCAGGTCCGCATCGGGGATCCGTTGGATTCATCCACGCTGATGGGTCCGCTGGTTACAAAAGACGCTGTGGAAGACATGTTCAAGGCAATCGAGCAGGCCAGAGCGGATGGCGGCCAGGTGCTCTGCGGCGCTAAACGCCGGCCGGAGCTAGGAACGCAGTTCGTCGAACCCACCATCATCCGGATGCCGTTGCAAACCGGCATCGTGAAGCAGGAAACTTTCGCCCCAATCCTGTACATTCTCGAATATGAACAATTCGCAGACGCGCTAAAACTGCACAACGACGTGCCGCAAGGACTCTCCAGCGCAGTCTTCACCGGGAGTCTTCTTAAAGCGGAGGAATTCCTGTCGCCTCGCGGCAGCGATTGCGGCATCGCCAACATCAACATCGGAACCTCCGGCGCGGAGATCGGCGGCGCGTTCGGCGGCGAAAAAGAAACCGGCGGCGGCCGTGAGTCCGGCTCCGATGCATGGAAAGCCTACATGCGCCGCCAGACCAACACCGTCAATTGGTCCACGGAGCTCCCGTTGGCTCAGGGCATCAAATTCGGCAACGACTGATTCCAGATTCTCGATTTTCAATTCCCGATTCTCAATTCTCGATTCCAGATAGGAATTGAGGATGAGAACTTAAAATATATGTCTCCCAGATGGAAGCCTGACTCAATGCTTGAAATTGAGAATTGAAAATTGAGAATCGGGAATCTATAGGAACCGAACGGAATCGACGGCGAGCGTCACGACGCCGAACTCTTCGTCGACCTTGCCGGTGAGCACATACGGGCGGGAGCGGTTGAGCATGTGGCAGAAGCGCGCATAGGCCTGGGGGAAAAAGACCGTTTCGTATATTGCGCTTGTGTCCTCGAAGCTGATGAATTCCATCGGCTCGTCGTCTTTGGTTGCGATGAGCTTTCCGGTCACCCACCAGCCCACGGTGGTTACCTGCTTCCCGACATATTTGGGGAGATCCGCGCCCCGTACGTATCTCAATTTTAAAAGCGGCTGGCTGTACAGAGACAGCGGATGGCGGCTGATCAGGAAATCCAGGGTTTCCAGTTCGTGTTCCAGGATCGTGCGGGTGCTGTACTGCGGCACCTGCGGCGGGACGACGGCCGGAATATCCTGAAAGAGCGAACGCATTACGGGGCGCCGCGCCGCACGCACTTCATTCCACGCCAGCATTCTCCAAATCATCTCCGGACGCGAGGCGCCGCAGGAGATGCTGTCCATCGCACCCGCCTTGATCAGGATTTTTGCGTCGGCCGGATCGATGTCCACTCTGCCGAGGAAATCGTCGAGTGACGCAAACGGCCGCTTCTTCCGCGCTTCCAGGATTGCATCGAGCGCAGATTCGCGCAGCCCCTTCAGCTGCATCAGTCCGACACGGATCGTCCTGTCTTTGCCCCAGTAGGCTTTGCGGCTTTCGTTGACGTCCGGCAGCAGCACCCGCAGACCCATCCGCCGGGCCTCCGAGACATACGCAAAAGGCGAGTAATAGCCGCCCTGGTTTGTGAGCACTGCCGCAATGAATTCGGCCGGGTAATGCGCGCGCAAATAGCAGGACTTGTAGGAGACCAGGGCAAAGGAAGCGGAGTGCGGCTTGCAGAACGAGTATCCTGAAAAGCTCAGGATCATTTCCCAGACTTCGTCGACGATCTCGCGCGAAACCTTCCGCGCTGCGGCTCCCGCATAGAACATTTCTTTGTAATCTTCGAGCCTCTTGCCCGCCCGCTTTTTGGCGAGAATCTTCCGCAGCAGGTCCGCGTCCGAAGCGTTGAATCCGGCCATTGCCATGGCGATGCGCGACACGTCCTCCTGGTACACCATGATGCCATAGGTTTCGCCCAGCACTTCATCCAGCACAGGGTGAAGCGACTGGTAGGAACCGCCGCGCAGGCGCCGCACATATTCGCGAATGTACTTGTTGGCCGCGGGACGGATGATCGAGCTGTGGATCACCAGGTGATCGAAATCTCCCGTTTGACACTTCTGCTGCAGCTGCCGCATGGATGGCGATTCCACGTAGAAGACGCCGATAGTATCGCCTTTGCGGATGAGTTCCTGCGTTTTAGCATCCGTCGTAGGATCCCATCCCTCATAGTCGATCTCTGTTCCGTAGTTTTCCTTGATGGCGGCCAATGCGTCGCGGATCACGGCCAGGGACCGGTTGCCCAGCAGATCGATTTTAATCAACCCGGCATCTTCCGCCTGGTCTTTTTCCCACTGAATGATCGGCACGCCTTTGGGAGCCGGTTCGACCGGCACATACCGGTCGATTCTGTCGGGGACGACGACGATCCCGCCGCAATGCACCGACATGTGCCGCGGATACCCGTCCAGCTTCACTGCCAGGCGGACGATCTCGGGCCAGGGATCCTTCAACTCCATGTCTTTAAAAACAGGATGGTGTTGAAGGGAATCTTCCAGGTAGTGGATGGACCAGTAGTATCCCATGCGCTGCGTCACCGCTTTGATCTCCTGTTCGGGCAGGCCATACACCTTCGCGACCTCTCTCACCGCCGCCCGGGCCCGAAATCCCACGTGATTGGAAATCATCGCGGCCCTGTCCGAGCCGTATTTGCGGAAGACATAATCGAGGACGCCGTTGCGCTCGTCCCACGGGAAATCGATGTCGATGTCGGGAGGATCCGTGCGTCCTTCATTGAGGAAGCGCTCGAAAAAGAGATTGTGCGTGATCGGTTCGACGTGCGTGATCCCGAGACAGTAGGAGACCAGGCTCGCGGCCGCGGAGCCGCGGCCGCAGGTGCGCGCCGATTGCCTGACAATATCGCGCACGATCAGGAAATAGGTCGCAAAGCCCTTGTCCTTGATGATTTTTAATTCGTGTTCCAATCGCTTCCGCACCGAATCCGAAAGCTCGCCATACCGGCGCTCGGCACCGCGATAGCATTCCTCCTTCAAATATTCGAATGCGTCTATGCCGCCGGGAACGTCAAATGACGGAAACACAAGTTTGCCGACTTCCGGGGCCGAGCACTCCTCCGCAATACGCTGAGTGTTCTCCAGGGCCGTTGCCAGATGCGGATAGCGGCGCGCCATCGTTTCCTCCGGCTTCAGCCAATGATCTTCACCGGCCAGTTCCTCCGGCGGAATCCGAGACAGAGATGTGTTCAGGTCGATGGCGCGCAGCAGCCGGTGCATCGGAAAATCGGTCGGATCGACGAAATAAACGTCATTCGTGGCCACTGGCGGGATTCCCGTGGCACGCGAGAACTGAAGCAGGGCCGGCTCTGCCTTCGGATCGTTCAGCTCCACGTAAAGATCCGGCGTCCCATTCTGTCCGCCGAGCGCGCGCAGCAGCGGAATCTGATCGCTGAGCACTACCAGGTTTTCGCGATCTGCAATCAGGGCTTTGCTCAGACAGAAATCCGTCTCGCGCCGGCAGCGGGAAATGATCCGGCAAAGCGTTTCGTACCCGTCGCGGTTGCGCGCCAGAAGAACTGCCCGCTCCTTCGCCGCGCGCAATTCCGAGCCCACAATCGGCCGCAGTCCACGTTCGCCGGCATACTGAAGAAACCAGACCATTCCGTAAACGCCGTTGATGTCGGTCAGGGCCAGTGTGGACATGCCCCGATCCAGGGCGGCGTCCACAAGAGCTTCAATCTTGCTGGCGCCGCGGCAGAATGAGTAATTCGAATGCACGTGTAAATGAGTGAACATATTTACGATTGACGATTGACGATTGAAAACCGACGATCTCATTCGTAAATCGTCAATCGTAAATCGTCAATTCACCCTTCCCCGCCCTATGACCGCCGTACCATATTGATGGCGGAGTGCGTCGATCGCGAACTCCAGTTTCAAGCAGCGGTCCGGTTTGGGGTCGGCGAAAAGCTCCAGTTGCATCGAACCCCTGGATAGTTCCGTCAGACACAAATTCATCGAGCGGACGCGGGTGCGACGTTTCAGGACGACTTCCAGCAGCGGCAGAGTGCGCGCGTACAGGACGGCGGAAGATTGCACCGGCAGCTTCAGTTGCAGTTTGTGCCCGTCTTCCCGGTAATCGGCGTACCGGACGCGCAATTCCAGGCGTCCCGCGCACTGCTTTTTCTCCCGCAACTGTTTTCCCGCCTGCTCGCACAGGTCCAGCAGGACGCCCTTCAGGACGTCGTAATCGTTGCTGTCCTCAGACAGCACTTTTTCCCGCTCCAGCGCCGGGACCGTCCGCACCGGATACACCGGCGTGCGGTCAATTCCCTGTGCGCGCTGATGGAGAACAAACCCGAAGCGGCCGAATGCCAGGGTCAGCAGATCCAATCGCATTGCCGCGACGTCGTGAATAATGCGGATGTTGAGGTCGTCAAATTGTCTTTCCGTCTGGAGACCGACGCCGGGGAGCAGGCGCACCGGCAGCGGCGACAGGAAAGCGGACTCATTCCCGTGCGGGACATCCTGCAGACCGGCGGGTCGGATCCCCTCCGAAGCGATTTTGCTCACCATTTTATTGGAAGCGATGCCGAGCGCCGCGTCCAGGTGCAGCTGCCGGCGAATTTCTTTTTGAGCCTTCCACGCGGCGTCCCGTGGCGGGCCGAAGAGCCGGCCGGTTCCCGTGATGTCCATGTACGCGTGGCCATACCCGGAAGGTTCAAGCAAGGGAGAAAAGGCCTCCAGGACCTTGAAAATCGCCCGCGAAGCCCGGAGATACAGAGGCTCATTCGGCGGCAGGACAATCGCACTCCTGCAATAACGCATCGCTTTCGCAAGAACCATGCCTTTTCGAATACCCGCGTTCCAGGCTTCTGCAGACAATGCCGTCACTATGGACCGGGCCGTTCCAGGCGGCGACACCACTACCGGCCGGCCGCGCAGTTCCGGGTGAATGACCCGCTCGACGGCTACGGGAAAAGCAGGAACCGTTAAATAGATAATCTCACGTTTCACTATCTCAAATTACGAATGACGAATGACGAATTACGAATTGAACTCCAACTGTGGTTGTCTTTCGTAATTCGTCATTCGTAATTCGTAATTTCCTCCAATTCCTCCAACAGCATTTGAGCGTTCACAACGGCCTGGCCCCGCCAGGGGTTGTTCATGAAGACGAACACGCGTTCGCACTCCTGTTCCAGGCGGCGGATTTCGGGGATTACGGATGCAAGCTCCGCCCGGCTGTACAGGTAGTTGTGCTGGGCGGATCCGTCGCCTTTGACCCACTGGGAGTTATTCCGTCCCTGGAAACGGACATAGGCCAGCCCTGTGGTCGCACAAAAAAACGTCTTCCCTTCCAGGTTCGTTCCGCCGTCAATACAAGCCAGTGCGACGTTCGCCGCCGCCAGGTGCTTTGCCGCTCTTGGCGTCAGCCAGTCCGGGCAGCCGAACTCGGCAATCAGAGGAATACCTTCCAGGGAATCCCGAAGCAGACACAGCCGTTCGAAGTTTCCGCGAATAAATTCGAACCCCGGGGAAAACTGCGCCAGTACCCCGGCCAGTTGACCGGTATCCTTCAATGGCCACAGCGCCGCGGCAAACCGGCGTGCCAGATCGGGATTGTCCGCGTGTTCTTCGGATAGCCGCGAAGGGACCCGGAAAATGAACGGCAAGGAGCCTTCGGTTTCTTCTATAATCTCTTGAATCGTAAATACTTCCGGCACTCGATAGGACGTAAAACAGAGCTCGCAGCAGCCGAACCGCCGGCTGTAATAGCGCAGCCAGGAGCCGGGTTCGAGGTCCCGGGGGTAAAACACCGGCACCCAATCACGATACTGAAATCCGCTTGTTCCCACCAGAATCATACCAATAAAATAGGTGAAGATTTGGTGAAAATCAATAAAAATAGCTATCAGATTTCAGGGGTTGGGTTGCAGGTTTCAATCTGGAATCGAGAATCGGGAATCTGAAATCAATCTCGAATCTGGAATCTCGAATTGGGAATGATGTAATATCGAGTAGGTCGCGGAGTTGAGGACAATAATCTTCTTAGCGGTACGGATGGTTGATGGAACAGGAATCTCGACAGATTAATTTCGCATTTATGGGATTCGGGCATGTCGGGCGGGCTTTTGCACGCCTTTTAGTCGATCGCCGGAAGTGGCTTTTAAAAGAGTACGGCATCGAATGGAAGATCACCGGTATTGCGACCAAAAGCCATGGGACGGCAATCGATCCCAATGGTCTTCCGATCAAAAAGATTCTCGGTTCATGGAAGCATCACTCCAGCCTCGACCATTTTCACAACGGACCCGCCTGCGATTCTCCGACCGATTTCATTCGCCAGTGCGGCGCAGACGTTCTCTTCGAAATGAGTGTCCTTCATCTGAGCGGCGAACCGGCCGCCACTTATATCAAAGAAGCGCTCGGCGCGGGCCTGCACGTGATCACGACGAACAAGGGGCCTGTGGCGACGCATTTCCGCCAGTTGGCCGCCCTGGCCCGTTTGCGCGACGTTCGATTTCTGTACGAAGGGACCGTCATGGATGGCGCCCCGGTATTCAACCTGGTTCGCCAGACTCTGCCGGCGACGCGCATCCGGTCCTTGCGCGGAATTTTCAACAGCACCACGAACTACATTCTCACGCAGATGGAGCAGGGCACCTCGTTCGAGGCCGCGCTGGACTATGCGAGAGAAGCGGGTATCGCCGAAGCGGATCCCAACCTGGATATCGAGGGGTGGGATTCGGCCGTCAAACTGTCCATTCTCATCCAGGCCATGATGGGCGGGCATGTGAAACCGAAGGACATCGAAAGGCGCGGCATAACCGAAGAAACCGGCCGGGACGTGCGGGCAGCCGTGCGCCGCGACAGGCGCCTCCGGCTCGTGGCGAGAGCGTATCGCCAGGGCGGCCGGGTCATCGGCAAAGTCGAACTGCAGGAACTCGAAGTCTTCGATCCGCTGGCCGCCATCCGCGGTCTGAGCAACATCCTGATCATGAACACCGACACGATGCGCGAACTGGCCATCGTGGAAAACAATCCATCGGTCGATCAAACCGCTTTCGCGCTCTTTTCCGATCTCATTTCTTTGCTTCAGTAGGCAGTGAGCCGTCTGTAGTTGTTTCGTGGACCGTGGGAACCGTATTGGGGTTTCTGCGTATTTATCTCCGCATGGAATCGGCGGCTGAGCAGCTTATTGATTTTCAATTCTCAATTTTCGATTCTCAAAGGGAAACCACCGTTTTTCGAGAATTGAGAATTGAGAATCTGGAATTGAGAATCGGAAATCCTTGTGGAAGATGCTGAGATCGTAAAAAGAGTTCAGGCCGGCGACAGCGAATCCTTTGCTCTCATTGTCGATAAATACCACCGGCAGCTACTGAATTTTATCTATCGCCTGACGGGCAATAAGCACATTGTGGAAGATATCGGTCAGGAAGTATTCCTCAGTGTTTTTAAATCCATAAGATCTTTCAATGTCAGCCGAGGCGTGCCCTTTTCCGCATGGCTTTTTATCACGGCAAGGAATCGCTGCATCAGCGAGCTGAGGAGAAAAAATCGGGCCACCGTGTCGATCGATGAATTGGCACACCCGCCTGCGCATGACAAGACGCCGGAACAGACTGCGGACGACGAGGAGCGGGCAGGAGCGATCCGTGCCGCGCTCCAACAACTCCCGGAACCGTACCGGCAAACGATTCTGCAAAGCCTGGACGGCGATTCGCCCGAAGAAATCGCGCGAACCAATCAAATCTCCCGCGGCACAGTCAAATCGAGATTGTCCCGCGCCAGGGATAAGATGAAGCTGTTGATCCAGGAACACTTCGGAGGAGATCCTGATGGTCGATTTTGAGCCTTCTGCCGAATTTGTATCCAGAACGATGGAAAGCATCCGCTCTTATGAAAAGGAGAGGGGAGACGGGAAAGACCGCCTCGATGCATTCCTGTTTTCGAAGCGCGTGCGCATCGCTCTTGCCGTGGGTGGCGTTCTGCTCGCAATGCTGAACCTGATCCGAATTGCTTCGACTTTGATTGCACCGGCGCTCTGCTTTTAATTCTCAATTTTCGATTCTCAATTCTCAGTTAAAAATCGCCGTCATTCTGGAATCGAGAATTGGAAATTGAGAATCGAGAATCGAGAATTGGAAATTGAGAATCGGGAATTGAGAATTGGAAATTGAAAATACGGCGGGAACCGTTCTTCCGCGGATGCGTATGTAACGCAACAGAGGAGAACAAAATGAACGATCATGCGAATAAAGGCAGAAACACACCACTAGCCGTATTTCTGGCACTGGCCATGCCGGGCCTCGGCCAGGTATATACCGGAGAATTGATTAAAGGCATAAGCTATTTCCTAATTATCCTGGCTATGTCCATTGTGGGCGTGCAGGGAACCGTATTATTGCCCGACCGCATGATGATTTTCGGTGCCATGGCCACGATCCTCGCGTGCGGGGCCCTTTATATCGCGACAGTCGCCGAAGCCATCAGAAAAGCATCCAGGTCCGATGGGTCCTTTCAGCTCAAGCCCTATAACCGCTGGTACTTTTATCTGGCGATGTGGCTTCTGGGTGGAATCGCGTGGGGCGCGGTTCGCAACTACAGCACGGAAAACTATGTGGAAGCCTATAAAATCCCTACGGCGAGCATGGAACCGGCCGTCCGCCAGGGAGATTGCGTCCTGGCAGACAAGACTGCCTATCGGCGGATGCCACCGAAAAAAGGGGATATCGTTATCTTTGTGAGTCCGGACGATCGGAGCAAGAAATTCATCAAGAGGATAGAAGCGCTGCCCGGCGAAACCGTTGTTTCCGCAGACGGAACGGCCAAAGAAGTCCCGCATGGTTCTGTTTACGTGCTCGGCGATAATCGAGACAAAAGTTACGACAGCAGAAAATTTGGCTTTATTCCGCTTAGAGACGTCATCGGCAAGGTACGGCAGGTTTACTTTTCATCGGGGATGAATGGAATTCTCTGGGACCGCATTGGTGCAGTAGTCGGCAGTCGGCGGTAACGCCCGGGCGGCGGCAAAAACAGGAACGATTCTTTCAATCACCCTTCTCCTGGCGAGTTCCCCTAGTCTGTTTGCACTAACGACTGCTTTATATCCCCCATGCGCCGCTCAGCTGAATATTGGCTCCATTGACGTAGCGCGCTTCCTCGGAAAGCAGGTAATGAACGGCGCCCACCGCATCGTCCGTGCTGCCCATATATCCTGCCGGAATGCTGCTGAATGACTGCGCGAGTTCCTCCCTGGGCACGCTGCCGGTTTCAATAAATCCCGGAGAAATGCAGTTGACCGTAATGCCGTGCGGAGCGAGCGTTTTAGCCAGGGAGCGAGTGAGCACCAGCACGCCGATTTTTGCGATGTAGTGGGCGGTGACAAATGGTTGTGCCGTCTGCCGGTCGGCGTTGACCATGCTGAAGTTGACGATCCTGCCCCATCCGCGACGGATCATGCCCGGGGCTGCGGCGCGGCTTAGGTAAAATACCGGATGGAGATTGTTGTCAAACATGGAGTGCCAGCCTTCAATGCTCTCCTCCAAAAGCGGCACACGGTGATACGCGCCGATGCAGCAGATGAGCGCATCGATGCGCCCGCAACTGTTTTCGATATGCCGAACCAGTTCATCCGCGACGTCAGGATTCGAAACATCGGCGTGCACAATCACGGGGTGCGCTTCATAGGATTGCAGCTCCGACCGCAGAGTTGCCGCGTCTGCTTCGCTTTTGCGATAGCAGGCGGCAATCACCCAGCCCCGCCGTGCCAGCGCCACAGCAACCGCGCGGCCAATGCCTCGCACGCCTCCTGCAATCAGCGCAACGCGTCTGCCTTCAGTTCTGTCTGAACTCATCTCGTTTTATCTCCGTCCCGCCCATCCTCAAGTTACTGTTTCAGGTTGCAGGTTACAGGTCGCAATCCCGAATCCGGCATCGAGAATCTGGAATCATAAAAACAATCCGTCGTTAAAGCAGCAGCGTTACTGGTCGGCATACAGATAGCGCTTCACTTTCCTGGTGGTCGTCTTCTCCAACTCCTCAAACTGCACGCTCAGCCTGGTGATCTTTTTGTAGGCGGCCAGATTGTGGCATCGCTCCTTCACCTCTTTCCGAAGAACACTTTCCACAAGAGATTTATCGCTCGGATCCAATCCCTGAAGTGCGAAATGCTCCGGATTGGGCACTACAATAGCCGCGATTACAGGTTCGTCTCCCGGATTTTCGGTTGCCTGTCCCCAAACCACACATTCCGATATACAGGGCGATTTGAGTATTTCCGCCTCCACTTCTTCAGGATAGATTTTCTTTCCGGCCGGCGTCACGATGACAGCCTTTTTGCGTCCCTGGATATAAAGAAATCCGTCCGCGTCGAGATACCCCAAATCACCCGTATGCAGCCATCCATCTTCGAGCGCTTCACGTGTGCCTTCCGGGTTGTTGTAATATCCCGGCATAATGTTGGGCCCGCGCGCGAGGATTTCCCCATCTTCCGCGATTCTAACCTCAACGCTCGGCAGGGGCAGACCCGCCGAGTTGTCGCGGAAGGCCTTGTTGCGATTCACCGTGATGATGGGTGCGGATTCCGTCAGACCATATCCCTGCAGAAATTCGATGCCCAGCTCACGGAATCCCCTTGCAACATCCGGATCGATCGCCGCACCGCCGGACACCAGGATTCGCAGGTGGCCCCCGAATTTTTTATGTAGCTTCGCGAAGAGAAGGCGCCGGACATTCCATCGGAGATAACTTTCGGTAAAAGCGGCGACTTTCTTCGCGGCGTTTACCTTCCAGAGACCTTCTTCCGCCATTCCGGCCTCGATTTTTTTATACATGGCGTGCCAAAGCAGCGGGACGCCCAGCATGGCGGTGGAACGCGTTTCGGCGAGGTTCTCCGTTATGCGGCGGAGGTTTTCCACATAGGAGATTGTTGCCCCGCAATAGAGAGGCAGCAGAAAACCGTCGGTGCACTCGTAGCTGTGGTGCAGCGGGAGCACGGACAGAAATCGGTCGTTCGTATTCAGATCCACCCATTGAGCGGCTTCCACAATATTGCACGCTACATTCCCGTGGGTCAGCATGACTCCCTTGGAATTGCCCATCGTGCCCGATGTGAAAAGTATGCAAAGCACATGGTCTGCTGTCACGGACGCCCCGGCAAAATCATTTCTGCCGGATGCCATGCGCCGCTGTCCTTTTGTCCTCAACTCCGAAAAACCAAAAATTTCTTCGTTTGAACGGTTCGCGTCCATGTTAAACACATATTTCAAGCCCGGAAGTGTCTGCCGCAGCGCCTGCATCATTTCCAGGTGTTTGTCGTCTCCGATCAACACCTGGGCGCCGGAGAGACGCAGGATGTTACACACTTCCGTTTCCTTCAAATCCCTGTCGATAGGAACACAGATAATACCGGTGCATGCCGCCGCGAGATAGCCGGAGGCCCACTCCGGACGGTTATCGCCGACGATGGCCAGGGTATCGATCCCGGGACGCAATCCCAGGTCGGCCAGTCCGCAAGCGATCCATTCTGTTTCGACCCGAAGCTGTTCATAGGTAACGGGGATCCACTGCCCCGCCTTTTTTGACTGGAGGGCAGCCTTGCCAGCATATCTGCGGGCGCTCCTCAAAAACAATTCGCGGATATCGGAAATCGGCTCCGCCGCGTAGGCAGGATAGATACCTTTCATGGGTGCAGGCTTGCGAGCCATTGCTTCGCGTTCCTTCGGGGCTGGCGAATGCCTTGAACTGCCGTAATCGGACGGCTGCCGCAGAACCAATCCGGATCTCCCTAATTGAAATGGGGATTTTCGGGTTTGATGTGCTCGAATTGACGCACAAGCACAAGAGTTTCGAGCTGTTGCTGCAGGACAGGAATCAGCACGTCACAACGGTGCGACGTATTGCCTATTTCCAGCAGCGCCTGCTTCTGCTCGATGGCAAGGTTTAGCGTCATCGCGACCATGTTGACGAGGGATTCGAAATCCAGTTGCGGCATCAGCTCCAATGCCTGCTGTTTTACACCGGTAGCCAGTTCGGTAAACTTGGCAAAAAGCCCCCCAAGATGGTTGTGGCGCTCGACGATGTCCGAGGCGCGCTCGTCGCACGGCTCTTCCTCGAGTTTTTCAACTTCCACCATCCGGTATGGGGAATGCTGAATTTCGCGCAGGATGCGGACCCTGTAAAGGCCTATCACAACGATATTGTACTTGCCGTCTTCAAGCTCTTCGTGCGACTCGATCTTTCCCACGCAGGCGATATCGTGGACGGTGGAAAAGTTCGCATATCCCGACTCCCCACCGCCGCGCAGAAGCGCGATGACCAGTTCTCCGTTCCCGGCAAGGGTTTCGCGCACCATGGTCCGGTATCTCTCCTCGAAGATATAGAGAGGCATCGGGGTTTTCGGGAAAAGCACCACATTAGGCAAAGGGAAGAGTGGAATAATCATTTCAATGCGATATTAGTCAGTTGCCAGTCGGCAGTCAACAGTTGGGAGTTGGCTGACAGCTGTCCGCTTTCAGCTATCGGCACTCTGGACTATCGATCAAGCCCTTTTACCTTATATAATGAGCTCATACGCCATGGAGGTTCCCGATGCGAGTGTTCTTCCTCTTTCTGGCCAAGCAAGAAGGATTCAAGAATTTTGCAATGAAGTTCGGCGTTTTCCGCAAAACGGCTCTGCGCTTTGTTGCCGGAGAAACGCTCGACGACGCCATTAGAACCGTGCGTCAGGCAAACCAGCAGAAGATGTATGGAACGCTGGATCTGCTGGGCGAAAATACTCATACGCGCGAGGACGCGGCCAATGCCTGCCGGCTGGTCATGGAAATTTTTGACAGGATCCGGGCCGAGAAAGTGGACTGCAATGTCTCAATCAAGCTCACGCAACTGGGCCTCGCGCTGGATCAGGAACTGGCCCGCCAAAATCTGCTGCAAATTGCCGGTCGCGCGCACGACATGGATAATTTCGTCCGAGTGGACATGGAGGACAGCCCCTATGTCCAGAAGACTCTGGATCTGGTGTTTCAAGCCCATCAACAGCTGGGTAACGTGGGAGCCGTCATTCAGGCCTATCTTTACCGGAGCGAGCAGGACACGATTCAATTGCTGGAAAAGGGCATCCGCATCAGGCTGGTCAAGGGCGCATACCTGGAACCCGAAAGCGTGGCATTCAGGAAGAAGGAGGACACGGACGCCAATTTTATAAGACTGATGAAGATGCTCTTGAGCAGCAAGTCCTATCATGCCATCGCGACGCACGATGAGACCATCATCGCGGCCACGAAGGAATTTGCCGCTTCACAGGGCATCCCCAAAGATCATTTTGAATTTCAAATGCTGTATGGAATACGACGGGATCTTCAGCTCCAACTGGCGCAGCAGGGCTATGCCGTCCGCCTCTATATACCCTTCGGGCGCCAATGGTACTCTTATTTCATGAGGCGACTGGCGGAACGTCCGGCCAATGTGACGTTTCTGGCGCGGAACTTTTTCAAGAAATAGACGCGGCGCTTCGTGGCAGCAAAGCCGCGTTTGGAGAAAGCGTTATGGATGAATCGGTGGTTATTTGCCCGCAATGCGGCACCAATAACCGCATTAAGGTCCCGACCACGGATCGGGTCCCGATCTGCGGCAAATGCAAAAGCTCACTCCCCTGGATCGTCAATGGCACGGACATAAGTTTTCGGAAGGAGCTTGAAACCTCGACGCCGGTGTTGGTCGATTTTTGGGCTGAGTGGTGCGCTCCGTGCCGGATGACGGCTCCGGTCCTGGAAGATCTTGCGCGCGACAGAGCGGGACAGATCAAGATCGTGAAGATCAACGTGGATCAGAATCCGACAACGGCCGGGCGATTCAATATCCAGAGCATCCCAACCTTAATGCTGTTCAAGAATGGGCAGGCGGTCGACACGGTCGTCGGCGCAATTTCGAAGAACGCGCTGCTCGAGCGCTTTGGGCCGCATTTGGCTTAATAATTGAGCTCATTTCTGCAGGGTTTCGGTCCAGAGATCCGCTTCGTAGGCAATCCTGGCTTCCCCTTCAAGGTAAACGTCGTTGAACACAACGTCGGCAGGATTCTTCCCGTCGGACATTTCAAAATAAATTCTCAGGATCTCTCCGCCGCGAGTCTTGACATCCACGGGAGAAGCAACGCGTCGCCTGGCTGCGGCGACGAGGACGGACGCGATGCAGCCCGTGCCGCAGGCCAGCGTCTCTCCTTCAACGCCGCGCTCGTAGGTGCGGACAATCATATGAGATGGATCTTGCACGTAGACGAAGTTGACGTTGGTTCCTGCCGGCTTAAAGAGCGAGTGGAAACGAAGAGCGCGGCCATAGCCCTGCACGTCGATCGATTCCAGCTCGTTTTCGTCCGCCGCAAAATAGACGGCGTGCGGCACTCCGGTATTGACGGAATCGACACGGAACGATCGTCCTTCCGCTTCAGGGTTCAGGTCCAGCTTCAGGCCATGCGGCCGAGTCATCTGCACTTTAACCCTGTTCCCCAGGAGTTCGGCCCGGATGATACCGGCCAGGGTGCGAAAGGCCATGCGGGGTTTTTGAACGATTCCCGTTAGAGAGGCAAATCGCGCAGCGCAGCGTGCGCCGTTGCCGCACATCTCGGCCTCGCTGGCATCGGCGTTGAAGAAACGCCATTTGAAATCCACCTCGGGATCCTTCTCGATCAGGATCACGCCATCGGCACCCACGGAAAGCTTATGACGGCACGCGGAACGAACGAGATCCCCGCAATGATCCGCGTCCACCAGATTATCCCGGTTATCAATGACGATAAAGTCATTGCCGGCCCCGTTCATTTTGAAGAAATGAATTCGCCGCTGTTCCTGTTGATTCATACGGCCGCTGCTCCCTTGACAAAGTCAGGCATGGATTCTCCGCGGATCAAATCCTCCCAGGATTCCCGCTTCCTCACGACTTGAAACTGATCGCCATTCACAAGAACCTCGGCCGCGCGCTTTCTCGCGTTATAGTTGGAGGACATCGAGAAGCCGTATGCGCCGGCGCTCATGACGGCAAGCAATTCGCCCGGCTCCATGACCTGCAGGTCGCGGTCGTGTGCTATGAAATCGGAGGATTCACAAATCGGCCCCACGACATCCACGACCCGGGATTCCCGCCGGCTGCGCATCACCGGCTGGATATCATGATAGGAACCATAATAGCTGGGACGGACCAGATCGTTCATTCCCGCGTCCACAATGATGAATTCCTTGCTCGGCGTCTTCTTGGTATACAGGACTTCCATCAGAAGCACGGCAGCGTTTCCCACGATGACGCGGCCGGGTTCCAGAATCAGTTTACAGGGCAGATCCTTGAGCTTCTCAACGATTGCCTGGGCGTATTCGCGGGGATGCGGCGGCGATTCCTGGTGATACGAGATCCCCAATCCGCCGCCGAGATCAAGACATTGGATACGGATCCCGATTGCGTTGAGGCGACCGATCAGAAGCTTGAGCCTCTCGAGAGCCTCGATAAAGGGAGGGATCTCCGTCAACTGACTGCCGATATGACAGTCGATTCCGACCACGTCGATGTGCTCCAGTTGTTTGGCTCGCTCATAGGACTTCAGCGCCTGCTCGATGTCGATGCCGAATTTGTTTTTTTTGAGCCCGGTCGAAATATAGGGATGCGTTTTAGGGTCGACATCGGGATTGACGCGGAGCGCAATTCTCGCCCTGGTTTGCATGGCTCCGGCCCGTTGATTGATCGCTTCGAGTTCCTGCGCCGATTCGATGTTGAACATCAGGATGTCTTCGCGAAGCGCGTAGTCAATTTCGGCTTGAGTCTTGCCGACTCCCGAATAGACGATCCGGTCCGCGGGTATTCCCGCCTGCCGCGCCTTGAAAAGCTCTCCTCCTGAAACGATGTCCGCCCCGCCGCCCAGACCTGCAAACAATCCAAGGATAGAGAGATTGCCGTTGGCTTTGACGGAGTAGCAGGTCAGATGCCGCATTCCTTCGAACGCGTTGTCGAAAACGGTGAAATGCTGCCGCAGAGTCGCACAGCTGTAAACGTAACAAGGCGTGGCTACGTCCCGGGCGATCTTTCGAAGAGGAACGCTTTCACAATACAATTCATCGCCTTCGTAGCGGAAGTGGTGCATGACGACAGATCTCCTTCAACTTCTATAATTCGATCCATTCAGCTCAATGAGTCGAGCTTTAAACTTATAGGATAATCGGCAATGATGCACAAGGGGAAAGCTTTCCGCTCTCAGCAGTCAGCTGAAAATTGGGGTCGGGATAGGAATCGGTATCGCCATCGCAATCGGGTTCCGGCCTTTCCGCGTATCGGTTCTGATTCTGAATTTCCATGCGCGATAGGCTATGCCAGATTTTACGGGATTTGCGATTCTCAATTCCCGATTTTCGATTGCAGCATGCCGCCAGTCTGGAATCGAGAATCGGGAATCAGGAATCAAACAAAGCTTTTGATCCGCAGCTGGGGGTTGCCCTATTTCGGCGTCGGCTTCTTTAAGGTACGCACGAAGGCGATGATATCATCCATCTCCGCATCGGACAGCTTGACCGGCTGCATCTTTCCCTTGCCTTCAGCCACAATCTTCTTGAGAGCCGCGTCGTCCAGCGCTTGAATTTCCTTCGAACCGAGCACCGGCATCGTCACCCCATAGGCCTTGCCTATCGCCTGGTTGCCTTCTCCCGCGGCTCCGTGGCAGATGGAGCAGCGGCTGAAAAGCGTCTTCCCTTTTGCGGCATCTCCTCTTCCCGCCGCAATCATCAGGATCGGGATCAGGCACGCCGGTATCAGTATCCACGCTCGAAAATGGGATTGCATAGTTCCTCCTCAATAAGAAATCGCAAACAAGATCCAACAAATTCGCCGGCATGTCCAGCGATTTACCTGAAAAGATTGACGTCTTGCACTTTAAATTGTTGCACTGTTTTTGCTTGTTTCAAGCCCTTCCCTTATAATGCTCCTATGATGGAAGCTGAAGACACCGTCAAAGAGCCGCAGGTGATTGCCGAAGAGTCATTCGACGACGTTGAGGTCATAGGACCCGGTTCGACGGAAATTGCTCCCTTCGATCCGCTGCGGCGCTATCTGTCCGAGATCAGCCGGTTCACTCCCTTGAGCAGGGACGAGGAGCATAAGCTCGCCGTGCACTATAGCGAAACCGAAGATCGGGAAACCGCGTATCGCCTGGTGACATCCAATCTCAAGCTGGTTGTGAAAATCGCCATGATTTATCACAAGGTGTATCGCAATCTGCTGGATCTTATCCAGGAAGGGAACCTCGGGCTGATTCAGGCGGTGCGGCGCTTCGATCCGTACAGGGGCACGCGCCTGCCCACGTATGCCGCATGGTGGATCAAGGCATACATATTAAAGTTCCTGTTGGATAACACGCGGATGGTCAAGATAGGCACGACCAACACGCGGCGCAAGATCCTGATGAACCTGAACCGGGAAAAGCGCGAGTTGGAATCCAAAGGGATTGTGCCCACCTCAAAGTTGCTGGCGGAAAATCTGGGGGTCGAGGAGGAGGAGTTGCGGGAGGTGGAACAAGGGATGTCGGGACCGGACATCTCACTCGATGCCCCGTTGGGCGACGAAAATGACGACGCGCATTACATCGATACCCTCCGTCTCATGGAACAGAGTGTGGACGAGAAAATAGCCCATGGAGAGTTCCGGGAGCTCCTGGAAAAAAAGTTCGCCGATTTTGAGCAGACTCTCTCGGAACGGGAACGCATGATCCTGACTCGAAGGCTCATCGCCGACGAACCGGAAACGCTGCAGCAACTTGCCGATCAATACCAGATTTCACGCGAAGCCATCCGCGTGGCGGAAAAAAAGCTCGTGGCAAAATTGAAAAAATACATGATTGAGTCTTTCGGAGATATAGGCGAAATCGAGTTTCACCTCTCCTCCTGACCGCAGTTGTTTTTTTAAAGTATCCACCTGGCGTGCCGCCGTTGCCGATCCCGACTGAATACTGCAGACTGCCGACTTTACTGCGGATCCGGTGTTGTGGGGGAGACGGACAAAATCCTGGTCTTGGCGCGAAACATCTTATAGTCGTCGTAGGTAACGGTTTCCTCTATGCGAACGGTATCCTGGCTGAAGTAAAGCCGGCTGTCCGCGTGAGTCCAGACTGGAAACCAGTATTTGCCATCGATCATTTGGCGAATCGTCTCGAACTCGGGGAATTGATTGTTCTTGGTTTGAGGCACGGCCTTGCCTATCGTCTTCACAATCTGCAGGTCCTGATCATCCACATAGATTTTCCCTTCAAAATACATCTTCCCCTTTTGCATCTTTTTCGGCGCCACGGAAAAAACATGGCAATTCAGCTCATCTGCTTTTTCTTTCCCAAGGTATATCAGGTTGTAGAGAGGGATCTCTTTGGCAGTTAGAGCGAAGGGATGAACGTTTTCGAAGACTTCCTCGTCCTCTTTTGTAAATGATACGGTATGCAGGTTGTCAGCGCGTCTGAGAATATTTACTTCGCGCGTACCGTCATCTTTGAACACAACCTCATACACAATCCTCATGTTTTCGTTTGTAGGCACACCGTTCTTCGATACGATCTTGATCACTGCTGTCTGGGTATACATGTATTGCATCCAGGCATCGTAAAACTCAGATTCCTTCTGAGAGAACTGCTGGATGATCTGCTCGGGTGTTAAATCCTTTTTGGCGGCTGTTTGAGAATCCGGCTGGCCCGGCGCCTGAGCTTGAGACTGAGGCGGGACACAGATAAGCATTATGGCAGCGCATAAAATACAGGCCATCCGCATTTTGACACCCTCCTGTCCTTATTGGAGTATGAAAGCCCTCATTTTTCTCATATCGGAAGTTTTTCCACTGCCCCGGGCTACCGCAAACAATTCCGAAAAGTAGTAGCCTGCAAACAATTCCTGCCTTAAATTAGGCTCATGTCTTTGGAAAATATAGCAATTATACTTGCCGGAACCAAGCACCCGGGGAATATCGGTTCTGCCGCGCGCGCCATGTTCAATATGGGGTTGAACCAGCTTGTTCTTGCAGCCCCGCAATGCTCCATCAACGAGGAATCGTACCGCATGGCCAAGAGCGGCAGGGAAATCCTCAATTCCGCTAAATCGTGCCGGTCTCTTAAGAGTGCACTTCGCGGCTTTCGACTTCTTGTCGGGACAACGGGCAAGAGCGGCGGATACCGCGCGGCGGCTCATGCGCCCCGGTCGCTGATTCCACGGATCCTGAGCCATGCGGAGCGGCAGAAGGTCGGGATCCTGTTCGGACCGGAAGATACGGGCCTGGTTGACGAAGATCTGCGGCTCTGTCAGCTGCTGATTCGAATTCCAACGCAGCACAAAGCCAACAGCATCAATCTTGCGCAGGCCGTCATGATCGTATGCTACGAGATCCTCATGGGGGGCCTGAAGCGCGAACCCGTCCGGGTTCCCAGGCTAGCATCCCTGGTGCAAATCGAAGCGATGTACGATCAGCTGGAAAAGGCGCTGCTCGATATCGGATTTCTTCAGCCACAGAATGCCCGGCACATGATGCTCAATCTGCGCCAGCTGTTCGGCCGGGCAGAACTTGAGCCATCGGACGTGGGCATCCTGAGAGGCATCGCCCGCCAAATCGCCTGGTACGCCACCGCAAATCGGCAAAAATCCTGATTCCAGATTCTCGATTCCCGATGGCGATTCAAGAGAAGGAGAGTCGGCATAAGCTGCCAGTTGGCTTATGAATCATCCCATCCAGACGCCTCGCTGGTTTCGGATGAGGGGTGAGAGGCACCTTAAGAAGCCGACAGTTTACGATGTTGCGACGCTCGAGGCTGCGGCAATCCTGGCGGGATCGCCGGCGGAAGCATAACCGCAGCAAAGCTAAGTGATTTCACTGGTTTTATCAGGCTGAGGGGCTGAAAGGGGACGTCCCACTCGTCCACCTGCTTATGTGCATGCTTCAACGGTGGCGATTTGCTCCTTTTTACAGACAAATGGCAGCAGATGATTCTCAATGTATTCTAAGATTCGGATGCTTCGCATTTCTCTCTGTGTATTGTGATGCGGCAAAACTCGGAACCACGTTTCGACGCCGTTCTGGCATTGCTGGCTCGCTTTGCAAATGAAATACAAAGGTGGACGAGTGGGACGTCCCCTTCCCGCCTTGGTTCGCTACCGTACAAATTCGATGGGCTGTGAACAGGCGTCTCCTCCTGCATTGTAATCGTAGACCATCCTGGCCCCGTAATCGGCGCCGAGGGTCATGATTGCAAGAAGGAAGATGCATAGAATCATGAATACAACTCTCCCCTTTCGTGGAAACGGCTTTGCTATCAGGGCCCACAGAGCCAGAAACACACTCAGCCCGAGCGTCGCCAGCATAAGCCTCTCGTGTTGCACGAGAAGTTGGGCTCGGACGGAGTGAGAAATCATTACTCCATCTTCTGCGTAGAGCCCCGTACCGACTGCAACCCCGGCGGTGATAGCTCCCGCCAGAAGCATAATGAAGGCCGTGGTTGAGAGCGCCCTGGCATCACGTAGCCATGCAGCCCCGTAAAAAAGCACAGCCCCCACCAGAAAGGCGATCGGGAAATGAACCGTGAGAGGGTGGATATTCTGAATGTGCCGCACTCCGGGAAGCAGGCTCTCAAGCATAGGGTCACTTGATAGCTTCGATTGTCAGGAACTGACTTCCCCCTTGGGAATAGACTTTCCCTGTGATCGTCACTTTTTCGGCCATCTTCTCCATCACCTCCGGAGGAAGGCTGGAACCGTCCTTGTTGGGAAGCAAAACGTAAACCTTGTTCGTTCCATCCTCCAGCAAACCGGCGGGGATCCCTTTCTTGACACACGCGGTAGCGCAAGCCCTATGGCTAGGACCTTTCGCCCCCATCGTGGCGTAGCAATACGTGTCGATGAGTTCACCTTTGACGGTGACGGTCTCGGCAGCATATACCTGTATCGCCCCCGTGACGATGACGGCGAAAATGATGAGCAAGTAGAACTTCATGTTTCCTTTCATCGCTTCTTCCTTCCTGGACTCCACCGAAGGCCTCGTCCATCAAGCGCAGAATGCCCTCGATGTGATTTCAAAGTCCTTGTAATCATTTTGCGGGAATAGATCGCCAGGCGTAAATACGTAGAAACCCGTATTTTGGCCGTCGGATTTTGCAGTCACGACCATGGGGCCATTGATTCAACGGACCGCGGGATGATCCCGCAACCAGGCCTTCCACCGGATCGATGCCTGTCGGATCTCATTTTCTCGTCCAAACCGGTCCGCACTGAAAGCGTGCCTGTCAGGGCTGAAAGGGGACGTCCCACTCGTTTACCTATTGTTTCTCCTGTTCACGAGGAGGCCAAGCAATTCCATGAAGGCGTTTGGAATGATCTTCTAACGCTTGTCGGCAAAAGGGAGTAAACAACCACCATAGAAAAATGCACTAGTGGACGGGTGGGACGTCCCCCATGCTCATGGGAATCCTGGTTCAGCTGAGCTTCTTTGGGATTTTGGGATTGATCGGCTCTCGCTGCCCTGCCGCTCGACGAAGGTCGATCCTGTCGGCAGGGAGACGGAATCCGCGCTGTTTGGCGGCATCATTCCAGGGAACGCCAAAAGAATCCAGCAATAACCGATCCGACGAGGATTGCATTTTTCCATTCGCATCCGTGTATTGAAAAAGCGAATGGCGTTGCATGATCCCGGAGAATTCGCCGACTTTTTCGAATGTATATACGCCCGAAAAACTGCCGACTTTTTTGCCTGTTTTGTCGGTCACGGGGAGCCCCATCAGCGAATCGACGGGCAGGAACTTAAGGACCGAGTTCGACAAAGGCAGCAGGACATCTTTCTCTTCAACTTTGAAAACGCCGTTAAAGGGCACTGCATGGGCTGTCAGAGAAGCTTCAATGGCAGACTGGAAATCGACGGACTCAATTCCGCCTCTCTCCTTTATTTCCCGGAGGCGTCCGGAGATGCCGGCCCAGTCGACGCGTTCATACGCATTGTTCAGGCACTTTTCGGCGGTTTGCCAGCTCAATATTTTTGGTTTACCGCCCGCCTTGAGTTTGCAGGGAAATATCTCTGTTGCCGACTGGTACGCTTCCTGGATGATCACATCCACTTTCTGCCCCAGATTCTCGGGAAGGCCCTGGCAGAATCCAGGCGCAGCAGCGACCGCTGCAAACAGGATATTCGGAATGACT
This sequence comes from Acidobacteriota bacterium, assembly GCA_035506515.1. Classification (GTDB taxonomy): domain Bacteria; phylum Acidobacteriota; class UBA6911; order UBA6911; family UBA6911; genus UBA6911. The sequence continues at coordinate 19,514 of DATJPG010000189.1, read as the reverse complement.
AATTTGAGCGAGATTCTCATTACACCCACCTAGGCTTGAATGTGTACAGCCGCTTTCGGCCTTAGCTACTGGAAGAACTTCACTTTTTGACGGAAGTGGACAGTCTCCGGATTGCGGCCTCGGCAGCAGCCGCAACGCCGCCATCTCGATCCTCACTCAACGGCTTCAGGTCCTTGATATTCCTGGCAGTTCCGAGCAGGGCGACTGCGGTGGCCGCGCTTCGGCGGACGGCCGGGTTGGAATCCTTCAGGCTCTTCAGGATGCTCGGCAGAGCGTCGCGTACGTTGAGAGACGCAAGCCCCTCGATGACCGAGACGCGGATTAGCGGCGACGGATCCGAGATAGCTTTCATCAGGCCATTGATCGCGCGACTGTCTCCTGCCACGATCAGAGTCTCCACGGCCCGGCTCCTTACTTCTACGCTTTGGCTTTCTTCGAGAATTTTCAGCGCCTGGTCGGACGTATCCGCCGTGTCATTGTCCTTGGTTATCGCGCCAGTGCCAAGATATGCGATGCTGGGCTGCGGCGTATTTCCGGTGCGCGGAAACAATCGGACCAACGCGATGCGGTCCGGCTCGTTCGGATTTTGGCTGTAAACGTAGATTGCATTATATCCGGGCGCTATTCTCTGAATAGCCTCCTGCAGGGGAACGCGGCTCAGGCGCACGGATACCAGCGGATTCTCCTGGCTTCGAACCTCGAAAATGACTCCTGTCCGCGCGGCCAGATCCTCGAGCACGCTCTGCAATTTGCTGTCGACGATGGTTGCGGTAATGCTCCCTTCATCCACACGCACTCTCAACAACGCAGGCTTCTGAGGTTGTTGCGGCGCCGGGGGCGGCACCGGAAATTGAGGCCGCTGGAAAAACGCACCTCGGGCCGGCACGGCCGTAAACAACACCAGCGCTCCGAATCTGAACAGGCGGAAGGCTCTCCAGTGATTTTTATTGGGAAAATTGTTTGTTATTCGCATCAAGATCCGCTTCCTGACATATCCTCATAAACTGGCCAAAGCGATACATGGCAAAGAGATCCTGCAACTTCTGATTGGGGTTCACGAGCACCACTTCCCCGCCCACTTCCCGCATGTGCTTGAAGAGGCGAAGAATTTCCCCGATTCCGGAGCTGTCGATGAATGGGACGTCCTTGAAATCGATGACGACTTCATTCACGCCTTCATCCATAATAGCGTCCAGCCGGTTTTGGAGTATCGGGCAGCACTCGAACGTAACCTTGCCTTCGATGTGAACGACTCGACGTTTTCCATTAGAATCAACTTGGATGTCCATGGCCGTTTAGGCCAGAATACTGTCATATTTCAGCGGCTGGAGCAAGCGCCGGTTATACGCCATGGTTTCGGACTTTGTAATTCATCATCACCGGACGGGCAGATCTCATTTCGACCTGAGGGTTGTCCACAACGGAGTGTTGCGCTCATGGTCCCTGCTGAAGGAGCCTTCAGACCGATCCGGAGAAAGAAGACTTGCCATCGAAAGGGAAAGTTTCCCCGTGGAAGCCTTAAACCGGACCCACATTGAAGAAGAGGCTTTTGGCTTCGGCCGCGTGACCGTCTGGGATCAGGGGAAAGCGGAAATCAACGAAGCATCGCACAAGCGACTCGTGCTGACTTTGACGGGCAGGAAAATCACCGGGAAATATGAATTCCGCCGTATGTTCTGGTATCCCGGAAACCGTTGGCTGATGACAAAGCTGGCAGAGAGTGCCAAAACAGCGTAGATATTGGATTCTAGATTCTCGATTCTCAATTCTCAATTCTCGATTCTCAATTCTCGATTCAAGATTGAAAACCACAATTGAGGTTCCTCCTGTCTCCTGAGTAATTCCACCACTCATCCCAATTTTGGATCTCGCCAACATTGTGTTTCATCGGTCTGCGGATCCAGCTGATTTGGCTTGACAGAGGAGGCCTGTCCATAAGAATCTTAGCTCAAAATGGCGTGGCGAGCTTTGTTCTCGAAACTTTTTCGTGAACTTGGCGTCGTAATATCGAGATCGGGATGTTATTGATAAATCCCCAATTCCCAGGAGTAATGCATATGATCCGTAATGCTCGAAAGCAGATCCGAAAATTTGTCGGCACCGCCGCTGTAATTTCAATGTTTTGCATGGCCACTGCATTTGCTCTTCAGGAAAAGGTCTCGCCTCTATCGGACTATCAATACAAAAAGGACTATGCACAATACGATACGCTCAAAAAGGAAGCTGATCTTCAGAAGCGGGCAGATCTAATAATTGGTTTCGTTAAAGAGCATCCCATTTCCAAGATGCTGCCCTACGCGACGAGTGATTATCTGGAATGCGTAAAGCCAACGCTCGCCAAGAATGACTTTGCTAAAGTGATCTCCATGCTGGATGCCTTTGGGGCTGTCCTTCCAACTGCGAAAAGTGTCCAGGATGCCGCCATTCCCGCGGGAAGTGAGGATTTCCTGAAGAGCCTTCTAGACGCTCAAAAGTTGATAATTTCCTCCACAGCAGGAGTCTACATTCAATCTAAAAACTTGCCAAAAGCTGCGGAGACCGTCGAGAAGCTTTATGACCTTGCTCCGGACAAGGCAACGCTTGTTGATCTGGGGGGTATTTATTTAAAGATGCAGAACTTTGACAAATATCTCGAGTGCGGCAAGAAAATCCTGGCTGCATTCCCCATGGATCAACCGCAGGGCTATACGACCGCCATCCAGATGGCGCAAGTCTATATTCAAAAGCAGGATGTCAACTCCGCTATCGACCTGCTGTCCAAAGTCATGGACGTCTATGGAGACAAGGTGCCTCCGAATACGCAGGAAGCCCAGTGGAATGCAACAAGGGCCTTTGCCTATAATGTTATCGCATCAGGCATCTACGCTAAAAAGGATTATCCAAAAGCCCAAGAGCTTTATGAAAAAGTGGCAAAGATCGATCCCAAAAATGAGGATGCCTACTATTTCATCGGCATGTGCAAATGGCAGGCGAAGGATTCCGATGGGGCGATTAGTGCTTTCGCTAAATGCATAGTGCTAAACGGGCAAAGGGCGAAAAGAGCTCAAACAAACATTGAGCAGCTATACAAAGCTCTTCACAACAACACGCTCGACGGGCTCGATCAGGTACTGGCAAAGGCAAAGTCCGAGCTCGGAATGTAAACTGGTCCGAGTGAAAGGTTGCAAGTTGAAGGTTACAAGGTTGCAGGTTCCAAGCTGCAGGCTCGTATTTTGAACTTGTAACCTGGAACTAAATTTGGCTGGCAATCCGCCAGTTGCAGGTGTAAATTAGTCTTTTAAGTCTCTAGTAATCCACGCTTTTTCTAGCATCAGGTCAGATCTCATCCCAAATAGGTGTGCTATGGCAGAAAAGGAAGTCCGGTTGAATAATGGTTCAGGCGACAAGAAAATTTCCATCCAGGAAGCTCTGGATAAGGAAGGGGAGCAGCTGCATATCAGTGAGCTGCAAGCGCTTAACATCAAGGAACTCGCCAAAATAGCCAAGAAATACAAAATCGCGGAAGCCGGGAAAATGAGCAAACAGGATCTCATTTTTGCCGTGCTGCAGGCGCAGGCTGAGAAACATGGTCTCATATTTTCCGAGGGGGTGCTGGAAGTTCTCCCCGAAGGCTATGGGTTTCTCCGATCTCCGGATTACAGTTACCTGCCGGGCCCGGACGACATTTACATCTCCCCTTCGCAAATCCGCAAATTCGATCTCCGCACCGGCGACATAGTTTCCGGCCAGATCCGGATGCCCAACGAGGGAGAGCGATACCTCGCCCTGGTCAAAGTGGATGCGGTTAACTTCGAGCCTCCCGAAGAAGCACGGCACAGGATCTTTTATGACAACCTGACACCCCTATACCCCCAGGAGCGGATCCGCCTCGAAACCGTGCGCGAAAACCTTTCGGCGCGCGTCATGGATATTTTCACTCCCATCGGCAAAGGCCAGCGCGGCTTGATCGTGTCTCCTCCAAGAACAGGGAAAACGATGCTGCTGCAGAACATCGCAAACTCCATCAGCACGAATCATCCCGAGATATACCTGATCGTCCTGCTGATCGATGAGCGCCCGGAAGAGGTCACGGACATGGAGCGATCTGTCAAGGGCGAGGTCATCAGCTCCACTTTTGATGAGCCGGCTTCCCGGCATGTGCAGGTCGCGGAAATCGTCATGGAGAAAGCCAAACGTCTGGTCGAGCATAAGAAAGATGTGGTGATCCTGCTCGACAGTATCACCCGCCTGGCACGGGCTTATAACACCGTTGTGCCTTCAAGCGGAAAAGTGCTCTCAGGCGGTGTGGATGCCAATGCGCTCGAGAAACCCAAGCGCTTCTTCGGCGCAGCCCGAAAAATCGAGGAAGGCGGAAGCCTGACTATCATGGCGACGGCGCTGATCGACACAGGCAGTCGCATGGATGACGTGATTTTCGAAGAATTCAAAGGCACGGGCAACATGGAAATCATCCTCGACCGGAAACTGGTTGACAAGCGCATCTTCCCCGCCATCGACATAAACCGGTCCGGAACCCGGAAGGAAGAGCTTCTGGTGGAGCAGGCCGATCTTAACAAAATCTGGATTCTCCGCAAGGTGCTCAGCCCGCTTTCCATCGACGAAGCGATGGATCTCCTGCTAGACAAGCTGCGGAAATCGGACAGCAACGGGGAATTCCTCACGTCGTTGAATAAGGGATAGTGCCGTCCGGCCCCGCAGAGAAGCCACCAGCTTTCAGCTGTCAGCAATCAGGTGAGCCATCCTGAAACGACGAACTTTACCTTTTTCAGGAGAAGAGAGACACCGTGGAAATTGCGGCACATGTCAGCGAAATCAATCAAAAAGTCAAAAATGAGAGCGCCTTCGTTGAGCAGTTGATCGGCGAAGTCCATCGAGTCATTGTCGGTCAGAAATACATGATCGAGCGACTCCTGATCGGGCTCCTGACGCGCGGCCACATTCTGCTGGAAGGCGTCCCCGGCCTCGCCAAAACACTGGCCGTTAAAACCATTTCCTCCGCTATTGACACACGCTTCCAGCGCATTCAGTTCACGCCGGATCTTTTGCCGGCTGACCTGATCGGGACCATGATTTTCAACCAGAAGGATGGCACCTTTGTCCCCCGGAAAGGACCGATCTTCGCCAACATCATCCTGGCAGACGAAATCAACCGGGCTCCGGCCAAGGTGCAGAGTGCCCTGCTGGAAGCCATGCAGGAACGACAGGTTACAATCGGAGACAGCACGTATCCCCTGGACGAGCCTTTCCTTGTCATGGCAACCCAAAATCCCATCGAGCAGGAAGGCACCTATCCGCTGCCCGAAGCGCAGATCGACCGCTTCATGCTGAAACTGAAGATCGATTATCCGGATCAGAAAGAGGAGCGGCAGATTTTGGATCTGATGGCTTGCGACGAAGCCATTCCGATTCAAAAGGTCGTAAGCCCGGCGGACATTCTGCGAGTGCGCGAGGTCGTTAAAGAGATCTACATAGACGAGCGCATCAGGGATTACATCGTCCAGTTGATCTTTGCCACGCGGAAACCCCAGGAATTCAAGCTCGACCTGAAGGATCTGATCCAGTTCGGCGCCTCGCCGCGCGCCACCATCTTCCTGGCTCAGGCTGCCCGCGCCCATGCGTTCATCAAAGGGCGCGGCTATGTCACGCCGGAGGATATCAAGGCCGTGGGAATGGATGTGCTCCGGCACCGGATCATCCTCACGTACGAGGCCGAGGCCGAAGAAGTCACAACCGAATCCGTCATCAGCCGGATATTCGACGCAGTGCAAGTCCCCTAAACAAATTACGATTTACGAAAGACGAATTACGAATGAATCCTACCGTGCATGTTAGTCTTGCCATTTTGCGGAAATGCAGCCATTTAGAACAACGGATGTTTTCATTCGTGATTCGTCATTCGTAAATCGTCATTTAGCTCTATGTTGCCGAAAGATGTAGTTCAGAAGATTCGACGGATACAGATTACAACGAACAGGCTGGTCGACGAATCCCTGGCCGGCGAGTACCATTCCGTGTTCAAAGGACGCGGGATGGAGTTCGATGAAGTCCGCGAATATCAGCACGGCGACGACGTGCGCACCATCGACTGGAATGTGACCTCGCGGGCCGGCCGGCCGTTTGTAAAGCGCTATGTAGAAGAGCGCGAACTGACGGTTTTGTTGCTGGTGGACATGAGCGCCTCCGGCGCTTTCGGATCCAGCGGCAAAATGAAATCGGAGATCGCGGCTGAAATCTCCGCATTGCTTGCATTCTCGGCCATTAAAAACAACGACCGTGTCGGAGCACTGCTCTTCACCGACCGCGTGGAGAAGTTTATCCCGCCTCGACGCGGCAGCAAGCACGTCCTGCGTGTCATCCGCGAAGTGCTCTTCTACACGCCGCAGCACCGGGGCACCTGCATTCAGAAAGCCCTGGAGCATCTGAACCTGGTGATACACAAGCGGTCCGTGGTGTTCCTGATTTCCGATTTTCTCGATCAGGGTTTCGAGCAATCTTTAAAAGTGGCCAACCGCCGGCACGACATCGTGATGATCCAGATTATGGATCCCCGCGAAAGGGAATTGCCGAACGTGGGTATTCTGGAAATTCGGGATGCGGAAAGCGGGGAAATCGTCCGCGTGGATACCGCGTTGCCCTGGGTCCGCAAGACGTTCCGTGAAAATTGGGACACGAACCAGGCTCGGTTGGCGAAGCTGTTCGACTCGCATCGCATGGACCACCTGACGATCGAGACAGGCAGGCCCTACGATACTCCGCTGATACGCTTTTTTGAGGAACGCGCGAAGAGAACCCGATGAGTTTTGGATTGCGCAGAACAAAACGAGACATGCTCCTGGCGCTTGGCGCGATCTGGCTGATGTTTGAGGCACCCGGAATTTGGGGACAGAATTCCTCCGATGTGTCTCCGCTTCCCGCGGAAATCAGGATTCTCGCGGATGCAAATCCGAAGACTGCGACCGTGGGCGATCCGGTTGAGATCAACCTGGATATCTTCATGCCGCAGGGGTATCGAGCCGAAATCGCAAAACCTGTTCCGCAATCCGCCGATATCTCCATAACCGACTTTTTTCCGGGACCGTCATTGCCCGAAACAAACATGTCTCGGGAATCCACGGGTGCTGCCTCCGCCCGGGCCGGAGCACTCACGCATCATCGGGCACGCATCGTCGTCGCAATTTACAGAACGGGTAAATTCTCCTTTCCGCCGATCCCGGTGAAGATAAAAACTGCCGAAGGAAAAGAAATCGCTGCCTCCACCGCGGCGGTAGAGATTCAGATTCAAAGTGTTCTTGCAGAAAAAAATCCGGCATTGAAGGATTTGAAAAAGCAGGCGGACATACCGGAGCCGACTCGCTGGCTCTTGTGGGGAGGCATCGCTGTGGCAGCCGCTCTGCTCTGCGGGACCGCCTGGTACTTCTGGCGCCGAAGGCGCCGGAAACCCGTTTCGCTCACCCCGGCTCAGAAACAGGACCTGCTTGAACTGGCTCAGACCGACTTGCGAAATTTGCTTGCCCAGGGATTTCCGGAGAAGGGCCAGGAGAAGCAGTTTTATATACTTCTTTCTGATATCGCAAAAAGGATTCTCAATGCGGGATACGGGATACACACCGCAGAACAGACAACGTCTGAAATAATGGACGCATTGAATCGGAATACAGTTCCCGATTCTGAAGAAATAAACCGGATCGAATCCTTTCTTCTTCGCTGCGATGTCGTCAAGTTTGCCAAATATGTGCCGTCCGGCGATGAACACGCAAGCGCAGCCGACGATGCTCTGCGCATTCTGACGGCAGCGAAGGAAGCAGTTGTTAATCGTTAGTCGTTCGTTAGCTGAGAGCTGAAAGCCGATGGCTGAAAGCTGAAGTGAAGCGGAGCAAATAATGCTGCATTTTGCAAATCCACGACTTCTCCTTCTGCTGCTGGCGATCCCTCTGCTGGTATGGCGGTATCTGCGGCGCATGAGGCAGGGACAGGGGAGTCTACGGTTTTCTTCCACTATGGTGTTGGAGGGAATCCGGTCTTCGTGGACTGTCCGGTTTGGCTATGCCCTTTGGGGTATCGGTATCCTCGCCCTGGCGCTTGGAATCCTGGCGTTGGCCCGTCCGCAACAAGGCACTCAGGAGGAGGAGGTGCTTACCGAAGGAGTCGACATTGTCATTGCGCTGGATGCATCCGGGAGCATGGCGGCGGAGGATTTCGAGCCGCGCAACCGGTTTGCAGTCGCAAAATTGGTCGTAGGCAAATTTGTGGAAGGCCTGCGCCACGACAGGGCTGGACTGGTAGTTTTCGCCGCTAAAGCGTACACACGCTGCCCCCTGACGCTGGATTACGGGGCGCTGCAAACCGTGCTGGCAGGCATTGAGTTGGGAACGATCGAAGATGGGACCGCAATCGGGAATGCGCTGGCCACAAGCCTGAACCGCCTGCGCGAGAGCAGAGCGAAATCAAAGGTCATCATCCTTGTGACCGATGGAATCAACAATCGGGGAGAAATACAGCCCATCGACGCGGCCAAAATAGCCCGGGCCCTGGGCGTAAAAATCTATACCGTGGGAGTCGGATCCTCCGGCATGGCCAGGATCCCCGTAAACGATCCCGTATATGGAAAGATTTATGCGGATATGAAAGTGGAAATTGACGAAGACTCTCTGACGCAGATCGCCGGGCTGACGAAAGGATTGTATTACCGGGCAACGGATCGCCCCTCCCTTGAAAGAATTTTTGACGATATCGGGCGGCTGGAAAAAACAAAAATAAAGGTTAAAACCTATACGCACTATAACGAACGTTTTGGCGATTTTCTTGTTCCCGCCCTGGTCCTCGCACTTTTGGGAACCATCGCAGGATACACGCGTTTTACTAAAATACCGTAAGAGCCGTCGGCAGTCTTTCGTCAATGGCCGGCAGTCAATACTACTCACCGGCTGCAGACGAATGACCACCGACTGCGACCATTGACTGATATGCATTGGGCTAGACCGGAATATCTAAACTTGTTGTGGATGATTCCCCTACTGGGACTCTTTCTCTTCTGGTCGTTCCGCAGCCGAGGAAGGAAGCTGGAGACGCTGGTCGGCGCGGCTCTCGCGCCGAAGCTCTCGGAAGAGTTTAGCCGTGGGAAGGCCGTTCTAAGGGCTCTCTTTATTTTGTGTTTTTTTGCATTCGGCATTTTGGCTGCTGCGCGACCTCAGTGGGGAACTCGACTGGAGACGGTCCATCGTCGCGGCGTCGATATCATGGTGGCGCTGGATACTTCCTACAGCATGAATACGGAGGATGTCGCTCCAAACCGCCTGATGAAGGCCCGGGGAGAAATCCGAAAACTCATTCAGAGATCCGAGGGAGATCGCATCGGCCTGGTCACTTACTCAGGGAATGCCCTCCTTCAGTGTCCCTTAACCCTGGATCACGGAGCCATCGACCTGTTTCTCGACGCTTCAGAGCCTGGAATGCTGCCTGAGCCGGGAACATCGATCGCATCGGCGATCGAAACCGCCACTGCTGCCTTTCTCGAGAAAGAGAAGAAATATAAAGTCCTCGTCCTCTTTACGGATGGAGAGGACCTGGAGGGACAAGTGGAAGCGGCTGTCCGCAAGGCGAAAGAAGCGGCAGTCGTTATTTATGCGATTGGAGTGGGTACGCCGCAGGGAATGCCCATCCCGATTCGGGATTCGAAAGGCGATGTCGTGGAATATCGAAAGGATCTCGAAGGCAGAGTGGTGATCAGCCGTCTCGACGAAAGATCACTGGCCGGAGTGGCTGCGGAAACGGGAGGGCGCTATTTCCGGGCTACCACGTCGGAGAGCGAAATAGAAGCGCTGTATAATGACATTTCGGGATTGGAGAAGAAGGACCTGGAATCCAGGCTGTTCCAGAACTACGAGGATCAATTTCAGTATCCGCTTGCAGTAGCTCTCCTATTTCTTTTTGCGGAATTGTGGATTGGGGAGAGACGAAAGCCGGGAGAGTCATGGCTCAGAACGTTGCGGTTCGGTCGGTAGTCTGCGGTTGGCGATCGGCAGTGAGTGTTGGGCTGCTGGCCGTAATTACGGGTATGGCCGCTTTTTCGGAAGTGCGGGCGGAGTCTCTGGCGTCGAAAGTCCGCGAGGGGAATCGTCTTTTCGCACAGGGAAAGTATGCGGATGCGGAAAATGCCTATCTGGATGCGCAGGTGAAAAACCCGGGCCGGCCCGAGGTCCTTTACAATCTAGGGAATTCGCTGATCAAGCAGAAAAAGTTCGCCCAGGGCGTTCAGTCGTTGTCCCAGTCGGCATCCAGGGGAGATAAAATCATCCGCCAGAACAGCTGGTATAACACGGGCAATGCCCTGTTCGAAGCCGGCCGGTTCAAGGATTCGGCCCAAGCCTTTGTGCAGGCATTAAAGCTCGATCCTTCGGATAAGGACGCCAAACACAATCTGGAGCTGGCATTATTGAAATTGAAGGAGCAGCAGCAGGCCGCCGCGAACCCAAAAGAGGATAATTCCGGGAACTCCCGGCAGGATCAATCCTCATCGGGCAAGAACGGTCCGCAAAAGCAGGCGGGGAAACCGCAAAACGAAACCGGCAGCCGCAGCGAGCAGAACAATCCCGCCCGGCAGCAGGAATCGTCGACCGTGCAGCGGACGGGTTCTATCAGCAAAGAACAGGCCGCGCAAATACTGGATGCCGTACGCGCCCAAGAACTCGAGCAGCAGCGCAAGCTCCTGGAAACGCTCGCCCGGAGGAGAACGAACGGAAAGGATTGGTGAAAATAAAATGATTTCAAATTCCAAATTTCAGATTCCAGACTTTAAGTGGAGATTGGTCTGTCAATCTGGAATCTGGAATCTGCAATCTGGAATTCAGATGTTGTTGCTTGCGTTTTTGATATGGGTTCCCGCGCTCGCGTGGAGCCAGGATGTCCAGGTGACGGCGTCTGTGGGTGCCGACAGTGTGGGGGTCCAGGATCAGTTTCAGTTGAGCGTTACGGTATCGGGAAAAGATAGCGGGGATGCCGAGAATCCTCGGGTATCGCGACTGCAGGGATTCCGCGTGGTTTCGGGGCCCAACATCAGCACACAGTTTCAGTGGGTGAACGGAAGATCCAACAGCAGCAAGAGCTTTGTGTATATCCTGATCCCCGAAAAAGAAGGCCAGTTCACCATCGATCCGATTGAAGTGAAGATTGGGGGGAAAGTTCTTAAAACTCAGCCCCTGCAGGTCCGCGTGACTTCCGGCTCTCGCAATCCGCCCATTCAAAACCGGCGCCCGTTGAATCCGCTCGACCTCTTCGAGGACGAAGAAAACATTCCCAGTCGAAAGTCCCTCGGAGATTCGGTCTTCATTAAGGCGGAACTCGATCAGGCCTCGGCCTATCCCGGGCAGCAGGTAACTCTTTCCTATCAGCTGTACACCCAGGTCGGCATCAACGGGATTCAGATTCAGGAAAATCCCCCGCTGTCGGGATTCTGGGTGGAAGACCTCGAGGTCGAGAAAAATCCCAGAGGCGCGCCGCGCGTGGTCAATGGCCGTGACTATCAGGTATATACCATCAAGAAACAGGCGCTGTTTGCAACGGCCACCGGAAAACTCAAAATCCCTTCGAGCACGTTTGCTATTTCGGCGGGCACAGGGGGCGACCTGTTGGGAGTTTTCGGCAGGGCACAGACGCTATATCGCAAGACCGACGAACTCGCTCTCGACATAAAGCCACTGCCTGTCGCTGGACGGCCGGCCGATTTCCGCAACGCAGTCGGATCATTCAAGCTGAGTGCCGGCATCGACAAAACGCAGGTCGCAACGGGCGAAGCCGTCTCATTCCATGTGAAGCTGGAGGGAAAAGGAAATTTGAAAATGATTCCCGACATTTCCATGCCGGCGGTTTCCGACTTCACTGTCTATTCCTCTAAAAGAGTCGATTCGATACGAACTCTTGCGGAGAACCAGATCGGCGGAGAGAAAACCTGGGAATTCGTGGTCGTCGCAAAGGCTCCGGGCAAGCAAACCATTCCTTCGCTGTCCTTCTCATTTTTCAATACGGAACGCGATGCCTACGAGACCATTTCCACATCTCCACTGGCCCTGAATGTTGTGCGCGGTTCGGATACCGGAGTGTCGGAGTCCCTGCTCTCGGGAAGTGACAAACAGAACCTTGTCCGGCAAGGCACCGACATCAATTTCATCAAAATGTCTTCCGGCGTGTGGGAACAGAACGGCAAACCGCTGTATCGCAGCCTCTGGCTTTATTGGATCGCCGTGGTCCCCGTCCTGCTGAATGCCGCGATTTTTTTGTACCGGCGGCAACGGTCCGGCAACGCCGGGAACGTCCGTCTGGCGCGAAGCCGGAAAGCGAGGCGGACGGCAATCAATCGGCTGAAAGGTGCAGAAAGACAAGGGCGCGCCGACACGCGCCAGTTCTATGACCAGGCCTCTGCCGCTCTATCCGGCTACTTGACCGACAAGTTCGGGATGAAGGAGATCGAGTTGACGGGCGACAACCTGGAGCGCGCCCTGTCCGAAAAATCGATTCCGCGCAGCATCGTAGAAGAAACCGGAGCCTGTTTGCAGGAGTGCGATTTCGGAAGGTTTGTCAGCGCAACCGCTTCTGTCGCCAAAACAAAGGAGCTGAGCACCCGAATCCGCAAAGTCATCGATGCGCTGGAAGGCACCCGTAAGAAATTTCCTTCTGCCTCTGCTTCTCTGATTCTGGTTCTGCTCTTTGCTTCTTGGAATCTGTATGCCCTTCCCAATCAGGGTGTTCCCGAGAGACTCTTCGCGCAGGGCAACGCCGAATATCAGAAGGGAAACTATGAATCTGCCGAACGCTATTACAGCCAGATTCTGAATTCGGGATTTGACAGTGGACCTCTGTATTTCAATCTTGGGAATGCATGCTTCAAGCAGAAACGTCTCGGAGACGCGATCTATTATTGGGAGAAGGCAAAGACCAGACTGCCGGGCGACCGGGAGATTCAGGAAAACTTGGAACTCGCCAACCTGCTGATCCCCGATCGTATCGAAATATCGGACAGTCCGTTTCCGGTGCGGGCCATTACGGCCGCCACGGGAATTTTCACGGTGAAGCAGGAAACCTGGATGGTTCTGGCGCTTTTTATCGCAGCCAATGTCCTGTTAGCACTGTGTATGCTTGCCAAGAATTCCCGTAATTCCTTCCGTGCGCTCCTGTGCTGCATGGGGCTCACCCTGCTGCTTCTGGTCTCTGCATCTTCCCTGTCCTGGAAGATCTATGACCAGGACTACCGAAAAAAAGGAATCGTGGTCGAGCAGAAGGTCGACGTGCGCAGCGGGCCGGGTTCTGAAAATATGGCGGTGTTCACGATCCACGAAGGCATGAAGGTGAGGGTCCACACATCCAATAACGGCTGGTATCAAATCAGCCTGCCGAACGGGTGGAGCGGCTGGCTCCGCCAGGACTGCATCCGCATTCTTTAATCCGCAAAACCAGATCAAGCGCTGAAAGCACGATGCGGTGAGGGACTGCCTGCACGTGCTCTGCCTGGTTCATTGGGTATTTCTGCGTATGCTCTTTTAGGCGTTTCATCCGATTGCAGTCAGCGATGACAGGTCCTTTAATACAAGCGTGACAAAAAAAGAGCAAGCCTTTCGGAGCCGGCACTCCGGAAGGATTGATAGAGTGGAATCCAGGAGGAGGCGGCAGCGGGGATTGAAAGGTCATTAAGGACATTTTTGAGATTTGGCTCTCATTGCAATCCGCCTGAAATCTTCTCCATCAGACAGCCTGATCTTTCAGACTGTTCCCGCACAAAGCCTGCTGCAGAAGAAGGGCTCCGGCTGATTTATCAAACCGGAGCCCATTTTATTATCCCCTGGGCATGGCACGGAAAATAATCGATGTTACAATTGCGGGCGTGTATTCATTGAAGCATGCCAGATCCCATTGGATGAGGCGTGAATTTCGGGGGATTTATGCCTCTCTATGAATTTGATTGTCTGGAATGCGGCAACTCGTTTGAAACGCTGGTGCCCAGAGTTGTGGATATCTCGAAAGTGAAGTGTCCAGCCTGTGAAAGCCGGAATCTGGAAGAGAAAATTTCTACATTCGCATCGCCTTCGAGAGGCGGCGTTTCCGGCGCGTCGAACTGCGCCCCCAGCGGTGGCTGAAGCATGAATAATTGATTCAAGCAGTATGCTTGAATGTCATTGTCGTAAATAAAAACTGAAAGGCTGGAGATATGGAAATGGTGGTTGATTTCCCCGGAGGGTCGCGCGTAGACGCTCATTTTGGGGCATTTGTGGTACAGTCGGATCAGCCAGTCGCCAGCGGCGGCGGAAATTCCGCTCCTTCGCCGTTTGAGCTGTTCCTGGCGTCGCTTGCGACCTGCGCGGGCTTTTATGTTCTGGGATTCTGCAGGACGCGCGGAATATCGACAGACGGCATTCGGCTGATTCAAAAGCTGGAAAGGAACGCCGCCACAAAAATGGTCGGCAAGGTATTGTTGGAAATCCGGCTCCCTGCGGGATTTCCGCAGCAATATGCATCGGCGGTCATCCGGGCTGCAGAATCGTGCATGGTAAAGAAGCACCTGGAGAACCCGCCGGTATTCGAAGTCACCACATCCATCGCGCCGGAGTCCTGATCCACGCGGTGAAATCCGGATTGCAGATTCCAGGTTGGCAGTCGCGTGAGTTCCGATTTGGAATCTGAAATTTGGAATCGAAAATCCAGGAAATAAGAATCAATCCCATTTACAATCGGGTGAACGGACCTCGATCAGTTCTTCGGGGGTCGGCTCTCGATCCAGTAGACGGTACCGTAAGCCGTATCTTCTATTACGACGTTTCTTCGTCGCAGTTCCTCGCGAATCTGGTCCGCCTCATCATAATTCTTACGTTCTCGTGCTTCCTCCCGCAGGCTGACCATAGCCTCGATCTCGGGATCCTCGGTATCAGCACCCGCAGCATTGAAGTCGAATATTGCCAGGACGGAATGAATCTTTTCGAGAGCGTCAAGAATAACGGAGACATCGCTTTTGGAAATCTCCCCTTTGGCGAAATACGGATTTGCGCCCCGGATCATGGTGAAAATCGTGCCGAGGGCCATAGGCACGTTCAGATCCGCTTCCATTGCCGTCTTGAAAGACGCCATCATCTCTTCCACGAGGCCCCGTATCAAATCGCTTGTCCGCCCTCCGGAGGAGCATCGCCGCAGCTTGCCGACGAAGGCGTCCATCCTTCTCAAAGAAGCTCTGGCCGCCTGCAGCTTGTCTTCGGAGTACGTGACCGGCTGTCTGTAATGAGTGGAAAGCAGCAGGTAGCGAACTTCCCTGGCAGTGTACCCCAGGCTCAAGACATCCTTGAGTGTTACGGCGTTGCCTACCGACCGGGACATCTTCTTGCCTCCGGCCATGACCAACTCCGAATGCACCCAGTAGCGTGCCGGTCCTTTCCCGTTGAGCGCGGCGCACTGCGCAATTTCGTTCTCGTTGTGCGGAAAAAGAATGTCGGTGCCGCTCGTGTGGATGTCGAACTCCTCTCCCAGATAGCGCGTGGACATGGCGGCACATTGAACGTGCCAGCTGGGTCTCACGTTGCCCCAGTCTGTTTCGTAGAAAATGTCCCGGGACATTTCGGCAAGTGTGGCTCGCTTGAAAAGCGTGAAGTCGCGCGGATCGTCCTTGTCATACTCGTCGAGGTCGACGGTGGCCCCGACCTTTATTTTGGACAGGTCCAGCCCGCTCAAGACCCCGTATTTCGGGAATTTTCCGATGTCGAAATAGACGCTGCGGAGTCTTTCGTAGGCAAATCCTTTGCTGATGAGCTGGCGGGTAAACGCAGCCATGTCATCGATGTGTTCCGAGGTCCTGGGATATTTCCAGGCGCGCTTTACGGCAAGCTGATCCAGGCACTCCATGAATTCCGCCACATACTGATCTGTCAGCTCCTTCAGCGACACTCCACGCTTGATGGACTCCTGGATGGTGTTGTCATCCAGGTCCGTCACGTTCATCACGTGCTTGACCTCCAGGCCGCAATATTCCAGGTAGCGCCGGAGCAGGTCCGCAACAATCACGCGCCGCAGAAGCCCGAGTGTCGGCTCTGCATTAACGGTGGGCCCGCAGGAATACATGGACACTTTGCCCGGCACCAGCGGTTGGAAAAGTTGCTGCGCACGCGTGAGCGTGTCGTAAAGCTCGAGCTTGTTTTCCTGGTGCGCCACGGATACGGAAGTGCGAAAGAGCGTGGTACTGAGGTACCGTTCGCCACCATCCGGAAGCACCACGACGATGACCCCGCGGGGCAAATCTCTCGCCAGCTGCAAGGCGACATACGCGGCCGCCCCGGAACTCATCCCAACGAACAGGCCTTCTTCCCGGGCGAGGAGGCGTGAAGCCTCGTAGGCATCGTCATCCTTGATATTCAGCTTTTCGTCCAGGCGTTTCCTGTCGAAGATACCAGGCCGATAGGCCTCCTTCATATTCTTGAGCCCCTGGATCTTGTGCCCGAGATACGGCTCGACCCCGACGATCCGGATCGCGGGATTGAATTCCTTAAGGCGGCGGCTCATTCCCATCAGTGTTCCGGATGTGCCCATGGTCGCGACGAGATGCGTAATGCGCCCTCCGGTCTGCTCCCAGATTTCCGGGGCGGTGCCATTATAGTGGGCGAGCGGATTGGCTGGATTATTGTACTGGTCGGGGATGAAGTATTTTCCGGGATCCCGGCGCTGCAGGCGGTATACGGCTTCGATGGCGCCATCGGTTCCGAGGCGCGCCGGAGTTCGCAGGAAATCCGCTCCCAGCGCGGACAGGATCTGGCAACGCTCCTGGCTCACCGCTTCGCTCATGGCCAGGAGCACCTTGTAGCCTTTGATCGAGCCCACGAGAGCCAGGCCAATGCCCGTGTTTCCGCTGGTCGCCTCGAGGATGACCTTGTCGTGACTCAGATCGCCGGATGCTTCGGCAGCCTCAATCATGGATTTGGCGATGCGGTCTTTCACAGATCCGCCGGGATTGGTGCATTCGAGCTTCGCCCAGATTTCCACGTTGGGATTCGGGCAAATTCGCCTGAATCGGACAAGCGGAGTATTGCCAATGAGATCCAGTGCGCCGCCTGAAAATATCGGAGAATTCATGATTTCGAAGGCTATCATGGAAGCCGCCTGTCGTCTACAGTCGAGGCAGACGGGATTGGATGCAATCTGTAACAGGTTATAAGTTTCCGGTTTCAGGTTTCAGGTCACGGCGGTTGTTTAGGAATCTGGGATTTGGAATCTGAAATCCAATGCAAGTTACTCCCATCCACTCCCGCTCTTATAGGGATTGACGACGCCGACCGCCATGATGTCCCGGATCTTGCCGCCTTTGATTTTAAAAAGCTCGGACATTGGCATGCTGTTCGGCTGTCCTGCAAAATACGCCGCTTTCTGAGTGCTCCCGTCCGGCATCTTGACGGTTTCCACTCCCGGATGATTGAACAGGTAAACACCCCACGTGACCCCGCGTTCTTCGTCGACGACGGGAGTGCGGCGGGGCTGGATACTCTCGATGAGAGCAAAAACGCCGGAGTCGAACGCTTCGGCACAGCGCCCGCGCCCAAAGGCGCCGCCCGATCCAGGACCGGGCATTTTCGGTGCAGCGGCGTTCTTAGGCTCGTGGAAAGCAATTTCGGGCGGCAGTTTCGGGCCTGCGGTCCACATGCCGTTCTCCAGGCGATAGCATTCGTCGTGCCAGGGGACGAGTTTGCTGTTGATCTTCACGATCCCGTCAAAATAGACGCTCGAGATCCGAACCAGTTCGTCCCGCGAGATCCGTTCTTCCGGCGCGAGAGCACGCCCAAATTCCGACGGCGGGGTTCTCAGCGTCCAGAGATTTTCTTCGTTCATGTTCCGGACGACGATAGATTCCACTTCGGTGATCTTCTGATTGGCAACTTTAAGGCGCATGGAAAGGAGCGCTGTCTTGTCGCTCTCCTTCACGAGGCCGACGAATGCGACTTGTCCGGCTTTTCGATCCGCAATATAAAATTTGTAGGGATCCAGGCTGGTCGCGGTGACCCAGAGTCCTTCCGCAGGTTTTGGCAGAGAAAGCAGCTTGGCGTTTTCGGTGTACCTCACGTTTGTGGCTAACGGCGCCTTGGACGCGTCATGCGCTACCATGGCAACCAGGTATTGATTGACGAAACCCTCGAGGCACTGGCGGTCACACGGCACGTTTTTATCTTGCGCGACCGCGATTCCAATAAAGAATAATCCCATCAGACTGAATACGAGTAGCTTACGCATGGCGATCCTCTCCTTCGAGATTTGAAGATTGGTCAGAGGAAATTATATCTATCCTCACAAAGCATGAAGAGCAAGCAAATTGTTCTCGGGCTACCGCGGATACGCCAATCGCAGCTTAACTGGCTTTTTGCAACAGACGTTTCTGCAGCTTGTGGATCGGCAACGCCATCAAAACAGCCATCAGGGGCGGGATGGAAGTGGCGCACACGAAATAAATGAGGCTGGCATAGGGACGCCGCAAGTTGCTTAAAATACGAATGCATGCGAAGACCATGCCGAAGACGGCAACTGCCGGAAGCCGGCGATGCAGCTTTCTGATGTCGAAAACCACCAGCCCGAAGAATACCGAGACGACTGAAAATGCAGCAACCGTTTTCACGAGATCCGCGTCAAAGACACCGGGACGCAGGAAGAGAATCCCAACGCGCTTCATGGAGATCAACACTCCGAACTGGCAAAGCGCCATCATTATAACGGCCAGATACCCTCGGGAGGCAGGGGCGGCAAGGAACAAGCCAAAGAATGTCGACAACAGAATCATGGCAATCGCGGCTCCAATTTCCGATGGCGCTTTTTGAACCGTTACTGCCCGGAAGATCCCGTATAGCAGACCCAGCCAGGAACCGTACAGCGCATAATTGCGGAGGGATTCAAGGTCGCGCTTGCGGGTTATCAGAAGACCTACGGCAGCGGAAGCGGCCATGAGCCCCAACGACGGCAGGTGGAGAAACTCTGGAGGGTGAAGACGGGCAAGTTTTCCCAGCGGCAGGACAATCAGCGCAATAATTGCCATCAACCGGATGGAGAGACACGTATAGGATTGCGTGCGCGCTTTGCGGATTTCCTTTGATATATGCTCCACATCTCCGAAGTGATCCCGTGCGAATTGCCAGGCGCTATCGGGATTTTGCCCGTTTGAAAGACCGGCTTCATAAGAATCCCGAAAATGGTCCTCAATCTCCCTTCGGACGGATCTGCCACTATCAAGACGCGCTGCGATTCTGGGAAATCGTGGTTCAAGGATCCGGATCCAGGCCGGCGCTGCGGGGAGACTTTGATCGCAATATTCCCGGATTACGGCATCGATTTCACGCATAGGACGCCTCCAGGATGCTCTCTACAGCTTTGGAGTAAATATTCCACTCCCTGGCGTCGGAGAGAAACTCGCGTTTTCCGCCGTCTGTGAGCGAATAGACGCGCCTCATTTTGCCATTCGTGCCTTCCAACCATTGCCCCCGAATAAGCTCCTTCGCTTCCAATTTGTGAAGAGC
>DATJPG010000188.1:0-12493 GCA_035506515.1 Acidobacteriota bacterium | reverse complement strand
CGCAGAGACTCCTATTACGGTGGCGAATCCATGTGCGCGGATCAATATTGGTTTATGGGCGAGCAGATGAGGGGCGCGGATGTCGCTATCAAATGGGGCATCTGCACCTGGGCCACGAAGTTCGGCGGCGCCATGGAGAACAAGGTTCCCAACGCGCCCGCTCTGTTCAAAGGGAAAGTGCCCATGGAACCGGGAATGGGTTGGTATATCAAATATTTGTATGAACTCGGAGTCCTGGGTCCGGGCAAGAAAATAGAATCGCACCCGTTGCCGATGGATCAATGGGACAAATTGACCTTCCGTGAAGCCTTCTGCGACGCGGTTGCCCGCAGGATCGGGATTGGCGCGGATCTGGCGGAAGGGACGCTCGAAGCGGCCAAGAAGTGGGGAAGACTGGAAGAAGATCTGAATTCCGGCGCGCTGCGATTCCCGGCCTACGGTGCGAGCTGGCATCATAGCCTCCCGGGAGTGGATTGGGCCTATAGCTACATCCTCATGTCCGGAGATCCTATGTGGCACGGCTTCATGGGAGTGACAGGCGGTGGGGGCTTCGGAGGGCCCGCAACGTATACCGCCGAGCAGCTGGTCGAAATGCTGTCTGCCAAAGTGACTCCGTTTACCGGAGACCCGTTGATGTTCAGCAATTGCTGGAAGGGAGATGAAGCCAGGAAGACCGGCGTCTATTCCGACCACAAAGCCAAGATGGTGGCCTGGGCCAGACGGTTTGCCGGTTTTTACAATGAATCCATGTCCTTCTGTGAAATGATGCTGCCCAACTTTATCGGCCGATCGGCGGACGGTATTGCCGGACCCAGTCCTGAATTGGAATATCGCTACTATCAGGCCGTGACCGGCAACAATAAGACCTTCGCCGACACGATCGAAATTGGCAGGAAGATATGGAACATGGAGCGTGCCATCCGCGTGATGGCCGGAAGGCACCGCGACAAAGAGCAGTTTGCTCCCTTCATGTACATGCCTGGCGCCACATTCATGTCTCTGGGTGCCAAGCCTGTGTACCAGGACGGTAAATGGGGCTTTGAAGACCAGGCCGATCTGTACCTGGAAAAAACCGGTGTGGAGCAATTCAAAACCCACTACTACAAACTGGAAGGCTGGGACGCCAACAACGGATGGCCGACGCGGAAGACCCTGGAAGGCCTGGGTATGAAGAAGGTCGCCGATTTGATGGCGGGCAAAGGCAAGCTCGGCGTCTAGGTTTTATCGCTCAGCTCACGCGGAGGTCGCGGTTGCAATCCGTGATCTCCGCGGGGAGCGTCAAACGATTCGAAATTCGAGATTCGAGATTCGAAATTTCCCGGTCAGAAACGCTGCCGGTTGTTTTGCTGATTTAACAGACAGATCTCATGCTCTCTTGGAAGGCCAACCGGCGGTGGCCATATAAATAACGGTTTCCTTCACGCCGTCCACTCCGATCAACGCATTCACGGCGTCATCATACAAAGCTCCTACGCCGCAGATCCCAAGTCCCGAAGCGGTGCCCGCCAGGTAAAGGTTTTGGGCGACGTGGCCGGCATCCAGGTATAAGTAGCGATAAGCCCTTTGCCGGTATTTCCACTTGCTCCGTTCGACAACTGCCGTCCAGATGAACGTGACATGCGCGTGCGCTACCATGTCCTGTCCCAGTGCCGCCTGGGCAAACGCCCGTCCAAGGTCGCCGGATTTGATCAGCTCCAGATCGTATGCATGCGGCCTGAAATGGTAGATCCCTTGATCGAGTCCTTCCACGGAATTCGCAAATATATAGGTCTCGATCGGGAAGAGGCCGCCGGCGGACGGCACTGTTCTGAAATGGAAATCTCCAGCTTCGGCGGTGATGCCCTGCGTGGCCCAAAGCAGGGCTGAAAGAACATCGATCGGAAGGGAAAGAGCGATGTCGTATTTTCGTACGGACCGCCGTTTGAGAACGGTCTCCCAGAAATTTGCATCCTTTGAAAAACGCGGCTCCGGCAGCTTCGTCCTCGGAGTGGATTCCGGGTAGCTTTTGTACCGATCCGGAATATGTTCCCAGTCGAGATAATGCCCGCCCATCTGCTCCGGAAAGTATTTTGTTTGTTGCTGGAATTCTTCTCCGATTCCGGGTTGTTCCGAACGACCGTCGACGGGATCTTTCATGCACACCTCCTAAGAAATTTTACTCGTATCGGATGGTTGTTGCCGGGTTCTCCTGGGCTGTCCTGTACGATTGCAGCGCAACGGTAAGAAAGGCGACTGCAATCACCAACGCTGCGGATACCAGAAAGACCAGGGGATTCATGCCGACGCGGTACGCGAATCCGGAGAGCCATTCGTCCATTGCAAAATAGGCGACGATCGAGGCAATCACGGATCCTGCCAGCACAAGCCATAAGATCTTACCGGCGAGCATCATGATGATCTGCGATGCCGAGGCTCCCAGGACTTTGCGAATCCCGATTTCCTTCCTGCGCTGCTCTGTCGTGAATGACGCCAGGCCGAAGAGACCGAGGCAGGATATGAAGATACAGATGCCCGAGAAGATCCCGGTCATTTTCATCAGGCGTCTCTCGGACATGTATAGTTTGTCGACCGCATCATCCAGAAATACAAAATCGAAAGAGTGCCGCGGATCGTATTCCGCGAACTTTTTCTGGAGGAAGCTCAACGTTTGAGGCACTTCCTTGTCGCTGATCTTCAGAATCAGGACCCTCTGGTTTCCTCCTTCGCCGAGCGGCTGGATGATAAGCGGCTCCATGGCGTTGTGAAGCGATCTGAAATGAAAATCTTTAACGACTCCGACTACTCGGCCACTGCTTTGATTTATTTGAATTTTTTTGCCCAGCGGATCTTTCCATCCCCGGTTTTTAACCATTGTCTCGTTGACAATAAAAGCCGTTCCCGTGTCCGTAAGCAGTCGCTTCGAAAAATCTCTCCCTGAAGCGATCTGAATGCCCATGACTTCAAAAAAATCGTTTGTGACCTGCAGATTCCGGATGACCAGCCGTTCCGGCGTGCCGCTATCGTTGTCCACCATGGGTGCGGCGTGAGGGACCACCTGATCCGTGCTGATCATCACGGAGGCGGCCGCGACTCCCTGAATGTGGCTGTCCTTAAGCAGTTCGGTTTTGATGACCGAATATTTCGAAATGACATCCGCGCTGCGCAGGTTGATGATGACCCGATTGTCCTTTCCGAAGCCCAGGGGCTTGCTGGAAACATAATGCATCTGCAGCGCCATGATGCACGTGCAGGCAATGACGATCACCGAGACCGTGAATTGCGTCAAAACGAGAAACTCCCTCAACCGGAAGCCTCCCTTTTTCCCCTTCAAAGACTCAGTCAGCGCGGACAGCGGCGATATGGAAGATAAATAGAGGGCGGGGTAAAAACCGGAGAGCAGGCCGACAGACAAGACCAATCCCAGCATCCATAACAGCAACGTGGGTTCATTCCTGAGATCCAGCGTGAGCGGTTTGCCGAAAAGTTCGTTCATCGGAAGCGTTGTCAGGACTAATTGCACCAAGGCGATACTGATCGCCATGGCGATGGCCGAGAAAAGCAGCGCCTCACCCAGGAACCGCAGAACCAGGCGCATCCTGGACGCGCCCAGGATTTTCCTCATTCCGATTTCCTTGGCGCGCTTGGCGGCGCGGGCGGTCGCCAGGTTCACGTAATTGATGCAGGCTACCAGCAGAATAAAGACGGCTACGGCTGCAAACCCGAAAACGTAGTATCGGTTTCCCGTGGGCAGATCGTAGGCAAGATCGGAATAAAGATGAATGCTCGCCAGGGGCTCCAGCCAGCTCTTCCAGGAAAGGCCTACAGCCTTGCCCAGGCTGTCCATGAACCTGGAGTAGAAGGAGTTGCTGATAGCCCTAAAGTTATCCGGATTGTAATTCGCAGGCATCAGGAGATAGGTATAATTCGAGGCGCTAAACAGAAGCTGCTTCGGGTCTATCGAAGGCGGAAGGCCCCCAAACCGAAGAAGGACGTTGTACTTCATGTGGGTATTTTCTGGCAGGTCGCGGAACACAAGCGTGATCTTTTTCGGTGAAGGATCCTGCACGTCGATATTGATGACTTTGCCTATGGGATTTGCATCGCCAAAAAATCTTTTTGCAAACGTTTCGCTGACGGCAGCGGATGATGGATCTTTCAGCGCCTTTTTGGGGTCGCCGTAGATGATCTTGAAAGTGAAAAAATCGAAGATATTTTCATCCACTACATAAACGTCCGACCAGTACATCGTTTTGTCGCCGCTGCGTATCATGACTTTCTGCTGCATGGTGACCGGCAGGAGTCTCACATAGTCTTTTATTTCGGGGTAATTCTCCTTGAGCAAGGGCCCCAGGGACAAGGATGTCAGCGCGATCCGGTCCGTCGTGCCGCTTGTAATAAATTCGTTCGCGACCCGATAGATTTGTTTATACCGAGCGTGATACCGGTCATAGGTCAGCTCGCTTCTCAGGTACAGGCCGAGAATCAGGCAGCACGCAAGCGCGAGAAACAAGCCGGAGAGGTTGACGATTGCGTAGGATTTTTCCCGGTAAAAGGTGCGCAGAGCAGCCTTGATTTCGCTGTTAGGCATGCATAATCCCCAGGGGCAAAACTGCTGTTTAAAGACTCGAAGACTTGAAAACGCAAAGACTCCAAGGCTGCAGATCCTATTTTTTCATAGCCTTGATCTCGGCGGGGCCTTGATGAAGCATCAGATAGGTCACCTTGCCGGTGGCGTCCTTGAAAAATTCGATCTGGGCGTCTGTCACTTTCAGGAAGAATTTTGTTTCGGTCTCGGGGAATACCTGGACCTTGCCCTGGCCCGTCGCCTGCGACATCAGTTTGCCGTCTTCTACCGTGATTACGAGATCGAATCCCGGCTGCAGCTCATAGGTGCCGGGATATTGAGCCAGAACTGCAGGCGACACGGTGATTTCCTTCCGTTCGGCTGCTACTTCATTGCTGACCCTCGGAGCCTTCATCTCCTGATTGTTCTGGTACAGTACCAGGTGAGTGACTTTGCCCGCGGCGTCTTTAAAAAACTCTATCTGGGCATTCACCACTTTGTAGAAGAATTTTGTCTCCGAACTGGCATACACCGGTAGTTTTTGCTGCCCCGAGGCTTGCACCATCAGCTGATTCCCATCCACCGAGACGGAAATCTTAAAGGAAGGGGCCAGTTCGTAGACGCCCACATATTGCTGCAGGACCTGCGGGGAGACAGCAATTTCCTTTTGCTCCTGGGCTATTCCGCAGAGAGCGCCGAGCAAGAGGGTAAAACAAATCATC
The DNA here is from genome assembly GCA_035506515.1 of Acidobacteriota bacterium. Classification (GTDB taxonomy): domain Bacteria; phylum Acidobacteriota; class UBA6911; order UBA6911; family UBA6911; genus UBA6911. The sequence continues at coordinate 7,228 of DATJPG010000188.1, read as the reverse complement.
ATTCCAACAAACAATCGATGCAATTGAGACATTATTTTTCTCCTTTTGTTTGATGCAGGTCGCTCCGTTATGCCTGGGAGCGTCTTGCCTAGTGCTGCCTACTTTTTGCGCAACAGCGCTTTTATAGCCTCGAAGAGGCGGCGAAGAATAGGCCCGACCGTCAGGTCGGGATAGGCGTTGTGTTTGCTGTGAGCGCCGAAGGTGCGACACTCGTTGTGCCGCGCTTTCAGCGCTCGCTTTATTTTCCGTTACTATCCCGACTTCGGACCTGAACGCTTCAGACTCGGTCCCAGGGCAAAAAGGCATTAGGCGTTTCGCCGGCAGCTTCATGATTCAAAGCCGGCGAGACGCCTGCGTTCCCGGGAATTCCCTTCGTTGATGTACCGCAATTCATAAAGGGCACGAACTATTCTTTTGTTAATGAAACAGGAATGTTTTGATTTTGTGCCTTGAACGTGCCGTTAATCTTGTTGCCCTCGATTTTGCCTGTGAACTCCGATCCAACCATCTTCATCGATAGGGTCCCGTCGGTCAGAGCAGCCCTTAAAATCGGCGCTGATTTGACGTCTTGTTGTGGAACATCCATGAAGATGGCATTTTTGCCGTCGGCATTTTTTTCAAAACGAACGATCAAGGTTAGAATAGACAAAGATCCTTTCCACCGACCCAACAGTGTCTTCATTACGTCCGCGGGTAGATCGATCTTCGCAACTGGCGGCGGAAACTTCGCACCTTTAGTGAGGGTAAGATCCATTTTCATCCCGCCGATCGCAAAGGTTCCCGTTATGGTATTTCCACTCAATTTGGCCGTGTACCCGCCGCCTGTTCCCGGAGCCTTGATGACAAAGTCATCGCCTTTAAGGGTGACATCCGTCATGGCGCGTCCATGCTCGCCCTGCTCGGGAGAATCCGAAAATGCCGCCAGCTTTCCGTCTTTTGTCTTTTCAAATCGAAAAATGACCGTTGCCACGTCGATGTCCGGATCCGGGCCCAATTTCATCCTGCCTGCCCACTGCCCGAGCAGCCTATTCATGTCTTCGGCCGGCATGTCGATTCCCGGGGTCTCATACTTGCCCTTTGAGAGATTTACCTCAAACGACGCGCCGCTTTGCTTAAAGGTTCCTTTTATGCTGTTCCCCGAAAGCTGACCGGTATATTCCACTCCAAGCGCTGTAACTCTCAGGGTAACCTGCCCGGCATCGAAGGCGATATCATCAATGGCTATGTTTTTGATGTTCTGATCCGGGACATCCAGAAGGCCCGCCAGCTTGCCGTCCTTGGTGATTTCGAACTTATATATGAGTGTCAGGCTTGTAACTCCAGGCACCGTCAGCTTGCCAAACCACTCGCCCACCAAAGGCTTGAAGCTTGCCGCTTCGGGTTTCTTGTAGGGCGTCAATACGAGCGGCAGGGTGCTGCCTGGCTGCTTCCATTCGCCCGTGATCGTGCCTTTTCCCATAGTCCCTGCATAAGTGCCGCTCAGGCCTTTGACTTCTACGGTTAACTTACCGCCTGCATATTTAACCGCATCCGCCGGGACATTTTTGATAGCTCCCGAATCCGGCGAATTGAGCACTGCCTTGTACGACCCGTCCGCCTGTTTTGTCAGGATGAATTGAATCGTAATTGTTTCGTTCGGGCTGACCGCCAATTTCCCCTGCCAGGTCCCCGCAAGTTCCGTTTGCGCAAACAAACTCCCACAAAAAACAAAGCTAAGAATTAGGAATATCCCAGCCCACTTTTTCATTTTTGTCCCCCGTTTTTCTGCCATCTGCCCCCATGGCAGCGTGTGTTTAAAATCGTCAATCGTCAATCTTAAATCGTCAATTCATTTCCCCAGTTCCACCGCCTGCGGAAACACCAGAGTATCCACTTCGTTGAACGAATCATACCCCGACGTAATAATCCAATCTCCTTCGCGCAGCCCCTCCAGGACTTCGACATCTCGCGGATTCTGCCTGCCCGTGCGGATATTTGCGCGACTGGCGGACGTCCGGTCTTCAGATAGCAGGTATACCCACCGGCCGTTCGTCTGGTTGTAAAACCCGCCTTTCGGTGCCACCAGGCTTTTCCCGGACTCGCTGAAATCCAGCTCGACGGTCAGCGTCTGTCCGCGCTTGATTCCCTGCGGCATTTCACCAACAAAGGACAGATCCACCGTGATCTTGTCCTCCTTCACTTCGGGATAAATTTTTTCGACGGCAACTTCATAGGTCTTGCCCTCGAGCGTGAACTTGCCCTTTGTGCCCAGATTCACTTTGGCGATGTAGTATTGATCGATTCCGGCGCGAAGCTTGAGCTTATCCAGCAGGTCAATCTGGCCGATCCTTTTGCCGGGCCCGATATTCTGGCCAACCTCGGCTTCGATGCTGGACAGGTATCCCGCGATGGGCGCCCTTACCTCCAGGCTTTCCACGGTTTTCGCCAGGAGATCCAGGCTTTTGTTGAGCCGCTGGATGGACTGGTTCGCCTGCTCCAATTGTATCTGACCCAACCGGTCTTCCTGCCGGATCCGTTCTTCGAGCAGATCCCTTTGGCTTTTCTTGTAGTTCAGCTCGTCCCTGACGCTCTGCAAATCCTCCTGGGAAATCACGGCCGGGTTTTCGCCGAGCGCCTGGTATCGCCTGTATTTGCGTTCCAGATCCGCAATCTGATAGTTGAGATTCAGGAGATTTTCCTTTTGCACCAGCGCGTTCTGTTCCCGGGTGAATTGCGTGTTGCGCTGGATGTCCAGAGTATCGAGAAGTCGGGTCTCCGTGTCGATGGAGCTCCTCTGCATGGAATCGTTTGAGAACCGAAGGATCAGCTCTCCCTTTTTTACGAATTTGCCGCCTTCGGCGAAAATTTGTTCGACGCGGCCTCCCGTTTCAACATCCAGATAAACGGACGTCACCGGTTCCACCTTCGCATCGAAAGGATAGTACTCGCGAAACTCACCATATCCGACTCTCGAAAAAGTCATTCTGCTCGGATCGACTTTCAGCCTTGGTTTGCCCGAACGGGACGCATACAGATACACCAGGGAAGCGACTGCCAGCACGGAAACTACCAGGAAGATGATCCTGCCGGCGGTCCAGGTTTTTTTCTTGATCGGTTTATCCAAGGGTACTTCTCCTTCATCTTACCAAAATTATTCGTAACGCATCATCAGCGCCGGATTGGCTTGAGCGGTCTTATAGGACTGCAATGAAACCGTTACAAAGGCCACCAGGAGCACAAGGATGGTGGATACCACAAAGACGAGAGGATTGATGCCCACACGATACGCAAACCCCGCCAGCCATTCCTCGATGGCGTAATAGGCAATAATGGAGGCAACGATGGCGCCGACGAGAACGAGCAGCAAGATCTTCCGCGACAGCATCAGGATGATCTGAGAGGCGGATGCCCCCAGGGCTTTTCGGATGCCGATCTCTTTGCTGCGCTGCTCCGTTGTGAATGCAGCCAGACCGAACAAACCCATACAGGCGATAAAGATGCATATCGCCGAGAAAATCCCCGTCATCTTCATCAGGCGTTCCTCAGGGAGGTACTGCTTGTCGAGCATGTCGTCCAGGAATTTGTATTCGAATGGGTGCTTGGGATCGTACTGTGCGAATTTTCCCTGGAGATATGTCAAGGTCTGCTGGACGTCTTCCCCCGTGATGCCGATGGTGCAAGGGTACTGAATCGCGGCGCGCACTTCCGGGGGAATATTCGTGAAATCCCCGCTGTACTGATAGAAAACAAAAGGCTCCACGGCGCTGTGAAGGGACTTCACGTGAAAATCCTTCAGTACACCGATCACTTTGCCGTTAATAACGTTTGTGCCCATCTGAATTCGTTTGCCCAGGGGATTCTTCCACCCCCTGTTTTTCACGAGTGCTTCATTGACGAGCAATGAGGCGCCGACATCGGTGATCAGCTTTTTCGAAAAGCTTCTTCCCTGTACCAGCTTCATTCCCATGACTTCGGGGAAATTATCGCCGATGGACATGTTGCTGATGATCACTCTTCCGGGAGGACCGTTTTCGCTGTCCGCGAGGGAGTTGAGCACGGAAAATTGCTCCATACCAATCACGCCATCGCTGATGGAAACGCCGGTAATACGGCTATCTTTCATGAGGTCGTTTTTCAAGACCTGATACTTTTCTATGAGTTCCAATCCCCGCAACGAGATGATCACCCGGTTGTGTTTTTCGAATCCCAAGTCCTTTTGGGAAACGAAGCGCATTTGCATCGCCATGATCAATGTACATGCGATTACGATGACGGCAACCGTGAACTGCGTTAGCACGAGCAGCTCTCTTAAGCGGAATCCCGCGACGCCTTTCCCCGGGGAGCCGGCCAGCGCGGACAGCGGCGATATGGAAGAAAGATAGAGTGCCGGATAAAGGCCGGAAAGCAGGCCGACCAGCAAACTCAGCCCGAGCATCCACAGCAGGAGCATGGGTTCCCCCTTCAACCCCAGGGTTAGCGGTTTACCCAAAAGCTCATTGACAGGCGTCAGCTTCAGAACCACCTCTACAATTGCGGCCCCGATCACCATGGCGATCAGGGAGAAGAGCACTGCTTCTCCCAGAAAACGCGATATGAGAAGCATCCTGGAAATTCCTAGAATCTTTCTCATCCCGATTTCTTTCGCGCGTTTTGCCGCGCGGGCAATTGCAAGATTTACATAATTGATACAGGCAACCAGGAGGATAAAAACCGCGACGACAGTAAAGCCGTAAATGTAATAGCGATTGCCGGTAGGGAGATCGGCGGTGATATCCGAATGCAGGTGGATGTCCGTCAGCGGCTGCAGCCAGCAATCCCAGCTCTGCCCTAGCTGCTTTCCGAAATCTGCCATAAAACGGTCGTAAAACGAAGTGCTGATGGCCTTGAAATTTTTTACGTTGTAATTTTCCGGCATGACCAGGTAGGTATAGAGCCCGATATTGAAAAGGTTCCAGCGCTGGTCTTGGCCGGCACGATGGCCGTCGAAGTGGAAAAGAACATGGTATTTCAGGTGCGTGTTTTCAGGCAGGTCGCGGAAAACAAGCGTAATCTTCCTCGGAATTTCCGGCGCTATCTCCGCGTGGATTGTTTTGCCTATGGGATTGGCGTCGCCGAAGTACTTCTTGGCAAAGGTCTCGCTTACGGCCGCTGACGAAGGATCCAACAACGCCGTCTTGGGATCTCCGTAAAGAATCTTGTGTGTGAATATATCGAAAACGTTAGGGTCCGCGGCGTAGAGGTTGTCCCAATAGAGCGCCTTTTGATCGCTCCGGATCAGGACTCTGCCGAGACTGCTGAAACGCACGTAGTCCTTTACTTCGGGATAATTCTCCTTGAGCATCGGTCCCAGGGGGACCGGAGTGACTGCGAACCGTGATGCATTGCCGCTGGTGATATATTCGCCCACGACCCTGAAAATTTCTTTGTGCCGCTTGTGATGCATGTCGTAGGTCAGCTCGCTTTTCAGATAGAGACCGAGTATGAGACAGCAGGCAATAGCCAGGGACAGTCCGGCGAGATTGATGATCGCGTAAGACCTTTCGCGATAAAATGTGCGCAATGCGGCTTTGATCTCGCTGTTGGCCATCGACCTATGCCCCTTTCTCTCCCGGCACAATCCTGCCGTCATGCAGGCGAATCACATTGCCGCCATAGGCGGCATTTTCCATCGAGTGCGTTACCATCAGGATGGTGGTTCCTTCCTCGTTCAGCTTGACAAGGAGTTTCATCACTTCTGCGCCGTGCTCTGAATCCAGGTTGCCCGTGGGTTCGTCGGCAAGAATGAGCGTCGGCTGATTGATGATCGCCCGGGCCACGGCAGCCCGTTGCTGCTGGCCTCCGGAGAGCTGCCTGGGGAAGTGGTTGCGCCGGGGGGTGATGTCCATCTTTTCCAGCGCAGCCTCCACCCGCTCCTTCCTCTCGGGGGCGGGTGTTTTGTCGTAGATCAGCGGCAACTCGATGTTTTCGTAAACCGTGAGCTCGTCGATGAGATTAAAGCTCTGGAACACAAAACCTATGTTCTTTTTGCGGATCGCCGACCGCTTCCTCTCGGAGTATTGAGATACGTCCTCACCAAGAAAACGGTAGGATCCGTCGCTCAGGTCGTCGATCAGGCCCAACACGTGAAGCAGGGTCGACTTTCCACACCCGGAGGGCCCCATGATGGAGACGAATTGCCCCTTCTCCAGCTGCAAACTGATGCGGTCCAGCGCGGTCGTTTCGACTTCATCGGTGCGGTAGATCTTTGTCACATTCTCGGCTTCGATGATCATTTTGTATTCCTCGCGTTGCGTTTCAGAATCCCGGGCAGCCTCGAAGAGGCGGCAGAGAGTAGGCCCGGCCGTCAGGCCGGGATAGGGTTCATGTCTAATTTGAGCGCCGAAGGTGCGACACTATTTGTACCGCACCTTCGGAGCTCTTTTCATTGAATCTTCCTATCCCGGCCTGACTGCCGGGCCTACTCTCTGGCGGTCCTTCGGACCTCACCGCTGCCTGTTCGGTGTTCCTTGCCTGATTTATTACCTCACGCCGCCATGTTTTCAGCCACGATGTGGCCGTCAAATAGGTGGACGATCCTTTGACTGCACTCGGCATAAGCTTCCGAGTGAGTCACGATGACGATGGTGGACCCTTTCTCATTCAGACCGGTTAGCAGGCTCATAATTTCCTCGCCGTTGGTGGAATCGAGGTTGCCGGTCGGCTCGTCGGCAAGTATCAGTTTGGGATTGCCGACGATCGCCCGGGCAACCGCCACCCTCTGCTGCTGGCCGCCGGACAGCTGTTTGGGAAAATGGCCCTGGCGATGGGCGAGCTTCAGCTGCTCCATGACTTCCAGAATCCGCTCCCGTCGTTCATCGGGGCGGGCTTTCATATACAGCAGTGGGAGCTCGATGTTTTCGAAAACGGTCAGTTCGTCGATGAGGTTAAAACTCTGGAAAACATACCCGATATTCCTCTTCCTCAGATCCGCTCGCTGCCGTTCCGAATATCCGGAAACGTCCTCGCCCGCAAAAAAGTATTGCCCTGCCGTTGGGTTATCGATGAGTCCGAGGATATTAAGCAACGTGGATTTTCCGCAACCCGACGGCCCCATAATCGCGGTAAATTCTCCCTGCTTTACCCTGAGATTCACGTTATCCAAAGCTGTTGTCTCAACCTCTCCGGTCGTATACACCTTTTTCAAGTTCTTCGTTTCGATCACGGAATGACTCCCCGGTTTAGGCTGTTTAAAAAGCAAAACGCGTGCCAG
>DATJPG010000187.1:0-19750 GCA_035506515.1 Acidobacteriota bacterium | reverse complement strand
GGGACGCGTGCTTCCCGTGACCACGAAACTGAAGGTCAACGGGAAGGACTACGAAGTCCTGATCGAACCGCACTGGACTCTTCAGCGAACGCTTCAGTTCAAGCTGGGCCTGACCGGGGCGAAACAGATGTGCGACCGCGGGGTATGCGGTTCCTGTTCCGTCATCATCGACGGAAGGGTCGTCCTTTCATGCACCACGCTTGCCGTTGAATGCGAAGGCAAAAAGATCGAGACGGTTGAGGGGATCGCCGCCGACAAGAAGTGGAACCCTCTGATCCAGTCTTACTGCAAATGGGACGCGATGCAGTGCGGCTATTGCACGCCCGGCTTCGTGGTCTCCGCCAAAGCTCTGTTAGACAAGAATCCGAATCCGACGGAAGAGGATTGCAAACAGGCGCTGGCCGGCAACATCTGCTGCTGCGGAACGTATCCACGACATCCCACTGCCATCATGGAAGCAGCGCAGGTGATGAAGGGAGGCGTGTAGTATGGCAGATCTTGCTGGAGTCAATGGACAAAGACCGGATTTTAAGGTGGTTGGGAAACCAAACCTCCCCGGTAAATTATCCTATTCTCTCGCCACGGGAAAAGCGAGGTTCGGCGCCGACTATGTCTTTCCCGACATGTTGTTCGCCAAGTTTCTCAGAAGCCCTTATGCGAATGCGGTTGTGAAGAGCGTCGATGTTGCCGCTGCAAAAAAAATCCCCGGTGTCGTCGACGTCCTTACATGGGAAGACGAAGATCTGAAAAACTTTGGCCGTCGTGGCGGTGGAATGATGGGCATGGGCGGCGGCGCACCCAAACCAAATACCGCCGGTGGTGCCCCGAAGAGCGCTCCTCCGGCCGCGCCGAATGCAGCCATGAGCGGACCCTCCGCTAACAACCAGGTGGCTTTCGGTCCCCCGGCAGCAGGCCTGGGAACAAACCCACCTCCGCCTTCATCTGCCGGCGGCGCCGCACAGAGGAACCAGGGCGGCGGCGGTGGCGGCTATGGCGGCGGAATGGGATTTGGTGGACCTGCGGCTGCTTACGTCGACAATATAGCCGACATGGAAGACGACGAATTGGCGGTGATCGTCGTTGCGGAAACGGAAGAAATCTGCGACGAGGCGCTAAAGGCCCTCAAACCGCAATGGGAACAGATGCCCTTCGTCATTGATATTCGGGAAGGCAGAAAGCCCAACGCCCCGGTCATCCGGGACAATCCGAGAGGCAAGGGCAACGTTACGGTCGCGACCAATGTGCAGGGTGACGTCGAAGCCGGTTTCAAAGAAGCCGACCAGATCGTCGAGTACGACTTCAACATGCCCGCTTTCTGCGGCCACATCCCCAATCCACCAGCGTCGATCGCCTATTGGTATGACGACCCGATGCAGAGCTCGGATCAGCCGAGCCTGCACATAGAAGGCGCCGTCCAGAGAAAGGACGCCGTGGGCGGCATGTACGGGCTTCCCTCGGAAAAGGTGAAGCAGGAGGGCCTATTCCAGGGCGGCAAATATTGCGACTGGGGTCTGCGAAAAACGCAGGAGATCACGCCGCTGCTCGCCAAAAGGACCGGAAGGCCGGTCCGGATGACGTGCATCCGAAGTGAGATGTACGACTTCAACATGAACCAGCGCTTCATGCACGTGAAGGTCGGATTTAAAAACAACGGCCTGATCACTGCGATCGACGACTTCTCGATTTCCGATGCCGGAGTTCCTCCCATTTCAACTCTCGGCACGTCGGGCGACCAGGGCTATGGTCCCTATTTCACAACCCGGTGCCTGAACATCAAGCAGGTCATGGAAGTCGTAAACAGCAACAGGGGCAAGATGTATACAAGCGGTCAGCATTGCCCCTTCAACTGGGATTCGCTGACAACGGCGATACACCTGATTGCCGAGAAACTGGGCAAGGACCCGATCGAGATCGCAACATTGAATCTTCACGGGCCTACGAGCCCAAAGGACACGAATCCCGTACCCAGTTACCAGGCATGTGTGGAAGAAGGAAAGAAGCTGCTGGACTGGAAGTGGCATGAGACGGGCGCGAAGAAGCTTCCTGACGGAAGACTGCACGGCGCCAGTTTCCGCTACCAGATGTGTCCACGGCATTCGTTTTCGGGATACAACTGCAAACTGGAACTCAAGAACGGCAAAGTGCACATGCCGACCCAAGGCCCCTGCACCGGCATTTATGCGGTGGAAGGCAACGCCATGGTCGTTGCCGAAGAACTCGGCCTCAAGTACGAGGATATCAGCATCGATTTCGATTACAGGGAGACTTTCACGCCTGTCGGCGGCGGAAGCGACGGGACGACGGCCTCGGCCTGGGCTACAAAAGAATGCGCCAATATTTTGAAAAAACAGATATTGGAAACCGCGATCCAGAATGCGAACAATCCTCCGGCTCAAGGTGGTTTCGGGGGCGGCTTCGGCGGCGGCGGCCAGGCTGCGCCAAGTCCCCTGAAGGGGCTCACTCCCGCGGACCTCGACATGAAGGATGGAAACATCTATGTCAAAGCCGACCCGAGCAAATCCGTCCCGCTTTCTCAGGCCACTCGAGGAGCAGACCTGTTTGCAACTTATTCAGGCAGGCCGCCGACGGCTCTCTGGGCAACCGGTATGGGCAAATTGCTCGATACCATGAACATCGCGATGTGCGAAGTTGCCGTCGACACGGAAACAGGACAAGTGGAGATCCTCCGGTTTGGAGTCGTTGCGGATCCTGGAAAGATCATCCGGCAAACGTCGCTCGAAAGCCAGATTCACCAGGTAATGGATTTCAGCGCCGGGTGCCAGTTGCAGGAAGATTACTTCTTCGACCAGGCAACCGGGGTGAAACTCAACTCGAACATGTTCGATTATAAGAAAGTCAGCATGCTGGACATGCCTCGCGTGGACATGAAACTGCTGGAAACGCGGGTAGGGAACGCGGCTTACGGCGCCAACGGGATTAGCCATTCTCTGGCGAATACCCATCTGGTTGTTTGTGCTATTCAAAATGCAATCGGCAAATGGGTTGATCCGCCGGCCACGCCGGATAAGGTTCTGAAAGCCCTGGGCAAGGCATAAAAAAGAGTTTCCAGTTCAGAGTTCCCAGTTACAGGTAACTGGGAACTGAAAACTGGGAACTGGGAACTCGATAGGAGACGAGATATGAAACCATTCAATCATGAGAACATGAAAACCCTGGCGGAGGCCAAAAACGCTCTTGCCGGCGGCAAGTCAACCATTATCGCCGGTGGCACCGATCTGATCGGGACGCTGAAGGACAACATTCTTCCCACATATCCCACGACGGTGATTAACATCAAGACCATTCCCGGTCTCGATTTCATCAAGGAAGAAGCGGGCATGCTCAAGGTCGGCGCCACGACACGCCTGGCCGACATTGCCGCGCATCCGGTGATCAACAAGAAATACACGGCGCTGGCGCAGGCGGCCTCCCGCGTGGCGACGCCGCACGTGCGGGACATGGGCACGATCGGCGGCAATCTTGCCCAGCTGCACCGCTGCTGGTACTTCCGCAAGCCGGAGGACCGGTTCAACTGTATCCGTAAGGGCGGCACGACGTGCTATGCGGCGGCGGGCGATAACCGGTATCACTCGATCTTCGGCGCTGTGAATAAGTGCTTTGCGGTGCACCCGAGCGATGTGGCCCCGGCGCTGATCGCGCTGAACGCCAAGGTCGTGACGACGGCGCGCACGATCGAGGCCGAGAAATTCTTCGATGTGAAAATCCCGGCCAATACCGTGCTCGCCCCGGGCGAGATCATTACCGAGATCCAGGTGCCGGCGCCGCCGGCGGGAGCCAAGAGTGCGTTCCTCAAGTTCGCCATCCGAAAGTCGATCGATTTCCCGATCGTCAACTGCGCCGTGATGGTGGGCGGCGGAGCGCCGCGCATCGCACTGAACGCGGTGGCGCCGAAGCCCTATCGCGCGGTCAAGGCGGAAGCGGCGATCGCGGGCAAGGCAATCAACGAAGCGACGGCGGAAGCGGCCGGGGTGGCGGCGATGGAAGACGCCAAGCCGCTGCCGGCGACCAAGTACAAAGTGCAGATCGCCAAGACATTGGTGAAACGCGCACTCCTGGCTACGGTCTAAGAGCTCTTCACCACGAAAGACACGAAGTGCACGAATATATTTTTGTGTATTTCGTGCCTTTCGTGGTTTTTTTGTTTTTGCTGCGCAACTGCAAGATCTCTATCGTTGGTATATACTTACAAAACCAGATTTCCAAAACATATATCGAGGGAGGAACGTTTATGCGTAAGGGCATGATTTTGGCAGTTCTGATTTTCATGGGTATGGCCAGCCTATTTGCCGCGGATATCACGGGGAAATGGAATGCCGCGTTCGATTCACAGGTCGGTCCTCAGAAATATGTCTTTGAGTTCAAAGTGGAAGGCACAAAATTGACCGGAATGGCGGTTTCCAATATCGGCGGCACCGAAGCCAAGACGCCGATCACGGAAGGCACGGTCAATGGCGACGATGTGGCCTTCGTTGAAAACCTCAATTACTCGGGGATGGATCTCCGGATCGCCTATAAGGGCAAAATATCCGGAGATGAGATCAAGTTGTCGCGCATGGTCGGAGATCAGCAGGGAGAAACGTTCGTTGCCAAGCGCGCGAAGTAGTTTTCCTCAGGCGATTCGAAACTGAAGCGAAATAGCACGGCATGGAAGACGAGTCGCGGGGATGCGGAAATCCCAAGCCGCTTACTCTCTCCTCGGCCTCCGTGCCGTATAAAATACGGCCGGCCTGAAAAAACCTCCTGCCAATCCACAAAATCTGCGTGCGATTCTATTGCCGTATCGGACAGCTTGCAGTATATTTTTAGCAACCACTTGCAGAACTCGAGCTCTCGATCGTTAGCCGCCCACTTCAAGTTCCAGTTATCAGAGTGAATGACTTCTTGTTTTAAGATTCAAACGCGGGCTGCCAAAAGCCCCGGAGATTCGCTTTTTAAAGCGATCTGTCTTTTGGAGGCAATCATGCGTACGGCACCCAAACCCAAGAGCGGAAAGAATAGCTCGAAGAAAAAATTCTCTGTGGATAGCCGGGAACCCGGTTTGACGGAAATCGCCGGAGCCGACAATCGAGCGTCCACCAGTATTTCCGAGGAGATTCTCGCAGCCGGCCCATCGATCAAAGGCATTTCGAGCGAGGAAAAATTTCAGTTGATCGCCGAAGCTGCCTATTTTCGTTCGGAGAAGCGCAGCTTCACTCCCGGGTATGAATTAGAGGATTGGCTGGCGGCCGAAACCGAGGTTGAAACGAAACTTTCGGACATCGGTACATCGATGGAGAGCCAAAGCCATGTGGATCGGAGGCCACGGCGCCGATAAAGGCCGGCGCAATGGCACCGGCTCCGACGCGGACGCTTTATCGAATCGTGTCGCCTTGCTCCTTGCCGGCGGAGACGGCACCCGTCTGCAGGATCTGACCAGCGAAATTACGGGCACCCCGATTCCCAAACAATATTGCCGCCTGCTGCAAGGGGCATCGCTGCTGGAAGCGGCGATTTCACGCGCGCACCTCCTGTTCCCCCTGGAACGCATCAACGTCGTCATCAATGAAAATCATATCGATCTGGCCAGGGATCAGGTGCGAACCCTCCCCGCACCCAATATTTTCGTGCAGCCGCTGAACCGGGACACCGGGCCCGGCATGGTGTTCGCGCTGCTGACTCTGGAGTGCGCCTACCGGGACGCCACCGTAGCGGTTTTCCCCACCGACCATTACGTGGACCCGAATTGGGCGTTTATCGGGCATGTCATGCGCGCCGTTAATGCAATTTCGTATATGCCCGACAAAATCGCCCTTCTGGGAATCGCCCCGGACAACCCCGAGACCGGCTACGGATACATCCTGCCTGCCGGCCCGCTGAAATTATCCGGCAATGTGCATCACGTGAATTCCTTTACGGAAAAACCGAATTCCAATGACGCGAGGGAGATTATCGCGCGGGGCGGGCTCTGGAACACCATGGTCATGGTATTCAGGCTTTCACGGATGCTGGACCTGGTGCGGGAAGCGGCTCCCCGTGAAGTGCGTGACCTGTTCGAATTGCGCACTTCTCCCGAACGGGCTCCGGGATTGTATCAGACAATGCAGCCATGGAATTTTTCTACACAAGTGCTCGCGCGCATCCCCCAGCATTTGATCGTGCTCAAAGTGACGAATGTTTTTTGGAGCGACTGGGGGACGCGCGAATCCATCGAACGCACCTATAGGACGCTGAACCTTGTGCCTTCCTGGAAACTGGAAAAGGCAGTGGGAAGCAAGTCCTCCATATTCGATGAAGGCCTGGATGAGCCTATGCGTGTCGCAAAGCAAAGGCTGGAGCGGCATTGAAATAGTTTGCAGTCCGCAGTCGGCAGTGAGCGATTTAACAAATCGGCACGACAGAAACAATCAGTGGGAATCAAAACTCGAGTTTTCCCTGGTATCTCATCCTGCCGAGATCAAATCTGAATTTGACCGGCCTCTTGCCTAAAACTGTTTCGAAGAAAAGCTCTTTGTCGGCCGCTGTCAATAGAGGTGTCCCGTCCGGCAGGCTTCGAGGAAAGAAGTACAGCGCGCCCGCCGCCCCGGTGGCAGGCGGCCGATAGTTAGCCAGTTCGGATTTTTTCCCGGTATTTGTGGCCAGGCTGGTAGTCGAAACAATCGTCGACTGATCCACATCGGACAATTCATCGCTGCCGAAAATTTCCTGCTCGCTCTTCTCCCCCATGATCCCGAGGATTCGCACTTTTTGGGATACCCCAAGAATTATCTGCTTTTCATCCCCTTTAATCAGCAGGTCGTTCGGATAGGAGGCGAGCAGCTCCTCCGTACGCTTCCTGGACTCTTCAGCCGAGGTTGCCGGCTTTAGATCCCTGGTGCTTATCACTTTTGTTTCCAACACATGCAGTCGTAAAAATGCTTCGCGAATAGGCTTGGCTGTCAGAATACGAGCCTGGTAAAAAACCGTATCCGGCGGTTCCTGTTTTTTGTCCCCGCCGCTTTTGGTTGCCCACCGAGGTTGCCGGAAGTAAGCACTGCTGGTGCCCACCCACGGTGAATTGTTGAGAAAATCGAGCGCTTGATCGGATGACCACAGCGCGACCGGCTTTTCCTCCCACCATTCCGCGGACTTTGCCAGGCAGAGGATTGCAATAAACGCCGGAAATAGAAGAGCAACACATCGATGGCCAGTGGATCTCATAAGGTAGAGAAAAGCCAATCCTGCTCAATTATATCCGCAGCCTGACCGGCTTGCCAAGGAAGCTTCTTGAGTATCGTCACAGTGGGCTGGAGCACCTACGCTCATCTATAATGTCGCATTCCGGACCACATAATTTTTCGCTCAATCAAGTCCCTTGCCGGTTCGTAATAGTGCGGCTTCATGGCGACAGGAAATTGAGCGAAGCAAATGGGCCTCTTTCCATCGGCGGCTATTTATAGCGCAAATAAATATCCTGATGCACAGCCTTTTTTGAATGCCGGGGATTCAACGTCTGCAAATCTGCCTTTGAATGTCGACCGCGCCGGCCTCAGGACTGCTTTGCGCTATAGGTGTATCAAAATCCCAATCAAGAACCCTCAATTCTGCTGTAAAATAAAATCGATCTCGATACATCGGCAAGATTGGATGTCGTAAGGTTACATATCACCCCATATCGGAAATCATTGTGGCGCCCGGATGGGAGGATTAGCGACCGAAATGGCAGCCTATTCCGACTATCCTTAGCGGACCTAACCCATATGATGAATGCATATATGAAGACCCATACAGCTCTCAGCCGAATTTTGGAAGCAGCCAGGAAACAACAGGGTCCAGAACCTTCGCAAACTCTGGGGGATTCATTAAACGCATTGGTTGATTTGCCACCCGATGAGCGCAGTAATGTACAAATCGGGCTGGCGCGTATGTTGGCGGAAGTCACATCCCCTGCTGGTGCGGGTTTATTGACTGTCTACCTTGGGGGTGCCGTGGAAGGCGGCATGGACCCGTTACCTGCAATACCATTCATACTAAAGGCATTCTTGGCGCTGTGTGACCGCATAGAAACCGGGAGCGAAAATACTGACCAACTGCCTGAACTTGAAGAGCAACTGGCAATTGGGCTGCGATATATGGGGCAGGGATTGGTGGCACATTTGGCCAGATGTCCCGATGAATGCAGAAAACTTGGCTCCGATGTGGGCATACTCGAAAAGCTGGAAAAAGCCGAGAACATTACTCCCGGAGCTTTATGGGTGCTTGAACTTATCCGCAAATGCAGTGGGGAAATTATGGTGCTGCACGGCATCGTACAAAAGGGGATTCATGTCCGCTATGAGAACATCAGCAACTGCTTTCATTTGTTCACGCTGCTTCAAGCAGCATTGGAGGGGCGGATGGATGGTTCAAAGCGAGTGGACAAAAACGTTTTATCAATCGCGCTCGGTGAAACCAGTGGTGACTGTTTGGACAGCGCCTGGTGGCATTATGGGCGAGGGGATTGTCCGAAGCCGGATATTATGGCCTCGGTATTTGGAGAAATGAGTCCGTGTACGATTCCTGAAATAAACGATCGACAGGTGATGATCCTGTGGCCACCCATCCTGAAGTCTCGTACGTGGGATGCAGGATTTTTCGGACCATACATTGAAGCAGTTCCTCCAAGAGTAAATATTATTGAAGAGCTGTCAGTTGAGAGAGCAAAGGAATGGCGCTGTCGTATTGGTTTGAAGGCTGAAGAGAGGAAGCCTGCCTGGTGGAAGTTCTGGTGATGCCGCCGGGTTCACTTCTGTATCTGCGCGATAGGTGTATCAAAATCCCTATCTAGAACCCTAAATTCTGCTTTAAGATAACATCGATCTCGATAAATCGGCAAGATTGGATGTCGTAAGGTTACAAATCATCCCCTATCGGAAATTATTGTGGCGCCCGGATGCGAGGATTCGCGACCGAAATGGCAGGTTATTGCGACTATTCTTATAACAGAGGTGCTGCCCGTCCCTTGACCTTACATCTCAAAGGGTATGCTGGCCCCAATGGCTGAACTTGCGTAGACTTCGCCTTCTTTGGTAATGAACACCGCTTCGAGGTCCTCGTTGCTCGCCACGAAGTCCAACGCCTTGTCCAGCCCCATGATTATGAGTGCTGTGGAGTAGCCGTCAGCATCCAGCGAGCGCTTTGAGACGATACTGGCACTGAGCAGGTCGCTTGTGGCCGGGAAGCCTGTCTTTGGGTCGAGGATGTGGTGGTAAAGAGTATCATCCCGCGTGAAGGCGCGTTCGTAGATGCCGCTGGTGACCACGGAGCAATTGCGGACGAGAACAGACGCGAAGTGCCCTTCGCCGTCTTGCGTAAGGGAAGACACCGGGGTTCTCAGCCCCACGCGCCAGGGGCTACCATCGGGCTTCTCGCCCAGCACGATGACGTTGCCTCCCAAGTTCACGATCGCGCTGGTGACGCCATCGGCCTTGAGTTGTCGGGCAAGCTCGTCTGCGATGTAGCCCTTGGCAATGCCGCCGAGGTCGATACGTGCGCGGGGGTCATCAAGCCAGACACTCGCCTCCTCAATGTGGATGCCACGATAATCCACATGCCGCAGAGCCTCTGCCACCGCACTCCGCTCGGGAACTGTTTGCTCGCAGAAGCCCCAGAGTTCCACGACTCCGCCCATCGTGATGTCGAAGAGCCCCCCGCTGCGTTCGCAATAGGCCAGCGCGGAGGCGAGGAAGGCCGCGACCTCCGGATCCACCGTCACAGGCTCACCGCCCGCTGTGTTGATGCGGTAGATCTGGCTATCGGGAAGTGTGCGAGAGAACAGGTGCTCGAAGCGCTCACAGGTTTTGACCACAGATTCCAACGCGTCCAGTTTATCCGTGTACGCTGTGACACGGTTAAAGGTATTGAAGGCGAAGAAATCCTTAATCTGTGGCGTCTGGGACATTTTTTCTCCAAGGTTTTACAAAGCGCGGTCGGGCCGGCTCGCCAACCGGGCAAACTTAAGAGCGCTCACAACAATGTGAGCGCTCTTAGGTTTTGCCCTATATCCGCTAGTCTATCTTCCTTGAAGATCTCATCTCCATATATCCCATTGTCTGATAGAAGCCGTTAAAAAAGGGCGACAGTTCACACGAGCTGAAAAACAAAGGTTTTCCCACCCTGCGGATGTCGCAGGGATTGTGCTCCAACCCCGCCGGCAGATAGAGTACAGTCGCCTTGGTGATGATGTGCCGTTCGTATTCCGGCCCAGTAAAGGTTTCGATTTCCGCGTCAAACGAGCCAACAAGATCCGGAAAAGATGCACCTAAGAAAAACTGGTATTCGTCGTGATCGTGATGATGCGATTCCATTTCCAACTTGTACGGCTTGGTGAAAATCTGCCATCCCATATTGATCTTCGCGCCGGGCAAATCGCTGTCGCCCCGGAAATACGCCTGCGGGCCAGGAACGATATCCGGTATCCACGAGTTCTCTCTAAGTTTCGTGCTGAATAGATGATCGTATTCATGCGTGTCAGTGCCCGTCGGCCATGGCGGCGGATTTTTGAAAAACGGCGATATGGCCTGTTTCGATTGGCCGCTCTGCGCCGGTTTCGCGCCCCGAGTCGCCCCGCCAATAGTATCGGGTTTCGGTTTCTCTTCGCCGCCCTGCGCCGCGTTCAAGATCGGCACTCCCATTTGAGACAGCGCCGCGACCATTGCCAGTCCAGTCACGCCAGTAACACCCTGAAAAAATTCTCTCCGATTGTTTATATTTTTTTCGTCTTTTGTGGAACTCATCCAAGTACCCTTTCAGATTTTATGACTGCCGTTATTCATATCCCGAATACCCGCCGTTAAACTTAGTCTATCTTCCTCGCCGACACGAACGTCCGATACCCCATTGTCTGATAAACGCCGTTGCAAAAGGGTGCCATGTGGAGCGAGCTGAAAAATACAGGTTTTCCCACTTTGCGGAAGTCGCAGGGATTGTGCTCCAAACCCGCCGGCAGATAGAGTACAGTCGCCTTGTTGATGATGTGCCGTTCGTATTTCGGCCCAATAAAGACTTCGATTTCCGCGTCAAACGAGCCGACAAGATCCGGAAAAGTCGAACCCAAATAAAACTGGTATTCATCGACACTGTGATGATGCGATTCCATTTCCAGTCTGATGGGCTTGGTGAAAATCTGCCATCCCATATTGATCTTCGCGCCGGGTAAATCGCTGTTGCCACGGAAATACGCCTGCGGACCGGGAATGATATCCGGAAGCAGCGAGTTTTCTTTTAGTTTCGTGCTGTATAGGTGATCGTAGATATGGCCGTCCGTACCCTTGGGCCATGGCGGCGGATTTCTGAAAAACGGCGATACGGCCTCTTTCGGTTTCGCTTCGCCGCCCTGCGCCGCATTCAGGACCGGTACTCCCAGTTGAGCCGCCGCCGCTAGCATTGCCGCTCCAGCCATGCCTGAAGTAACGCCATGAAAAAATTCTCTCCGATTGCTCATATCTTTTTCCTCATTTGCAGAACTCATTCCTTTTCTCCTTATAGAGAGCATGCCTACCCCTGCAATTCCAACGCCGCTGTTGGCGCATGCTGATCCCCGATGGTTCTTGATAGGCCTAAAGCGCCTATAAGCTAGCTTTGCCAACTCTTTATTGTCAAGGAGGTTTCTGCCAGTTTGCTCGATGCGGCCACCACTTTGTGGTACATACGTGCGATATGAATAGGAACGAGTTTTACTCCATTCGAACAAGCTTGGGCAAAATTCAGGCGCAAATGGCAGATTTGCCGAGAACGTCGCAAACGGGGCAGGCTCAAGGGGCCAAAATGAAACATCGGATCGAACCAAGATGCATTTTGCCTATCCGCAGAGGAAAAGGTTCACGAGCCTGAAGGTTTTCAGGTTCCAGGTTGCATGTTTCAGGTTCCAGGCTTAAACCCCAATCCTGCAATCTGAGCACTCGGATGAAAATTCATTGCCGCAGAAAAAAATCTCCGTCACATAATGTCTGCACGTTACTACCAAAAAAAACAGGGGATCTCCGGGAACTCATTCCCGAAGACCCCCTGGAATTGTACCTGTTGGATCCCGTTCTTATCCCAGTTTGTTTTTGGACTGGAGGTAGTCTGCGACCTTCGGCAATCCCAGTTCCGCGAGAGTCTTCCGTGTGGGATAGCCGGAATTGGGATTCCAGCCTTCAACATTGTAGAAATGGGTCTTGAACTGATCGATTCCTTCTCTGGTGAAGTAGAGCTCCTTGCAGTTTTGGATCTCCCATTTATCGCCGTTGAGTATGGGCAGATTATTGTAAAAACCGCAATAGGAGGCGCCGGGCTTGTAATGATATCCCGTAAAATTCTCCATATTTTTATGTCTGCCCTGCATCACAAAAATCGCGCGCTTCAGATTCCAGGCGCGCCGGCCGATTTCCAGCCCATCCTTGAAAGAATGGTTTCTTCCGGTGATTGCATTGAGAAATGTGGGTTCGGCGGTAGGAGTGCGTCCGTTGGGGCCGATGTTGCAGTACCCCCAATCGCAGAAGCCGACCGATTCTTTGTAATAGTTCCAGTAATGTATGTGCCAGGCGACCCATTCGGCTTTGTATTTGGAATAGATTCCTGTTTTGTAAGCCTGATCGCCCTGCCAAGTGTAATCGAACCATAGCGGTTCGTTCCCTAAAGTCGCGGCTGCATAATTTTTTACAGCCTGTTCCGCATCCCCTCGCCCCCAGGAAATATCATGGCTGTTGATATCCCTGGAATCGAGCAAATTGGCGTAAGCCCATTCGACATTAGGCATGGACCAGTGATCCATAAATCCCCACATCGTCAGCCGGCACAGTGTGTTGAAGTCATCCGTTCTTCCCAGCGCCTCCGCGAGGCGGGCGGTTCCTTCCCCGAGGAGCCTGCCAAAGCCTTCGCGGTTTGCGATCGCTCGTCCATAAACTTCCATGAATTCCTGGCTTGGAAATTTATCAAATGGAAGAGGGGCCGTATCGAACTTGGTGCCGGGGCCGATTATCTTCATGTCATACATCGTCTTCATATACCAGCCCAGCGCTGAGTAGGCAGGAATATTCGGCTGGATAGGGAAGTCCTTATTATGAGAAGTCGGAAATGACATAGGACCCTGGAAACAGGTTTCCATGCCATTGATCCCGAACTGCTGAATGATATCGGTCCCTTTCTGATTAATATCTCGAGGGAGCTGCACGCCATTGGACTGTTCTTTCGTAATTGAGAACCAGGTTGATTCTGCGCAATCATCGGAATCCGCGCTGTAAGACCGGTTTCGGTTGTGGCACATTCTGCTGCCCATGCCGCAACCCGCGCAGCACGAGGAAATATCATTTCCGCCGCCGCCAAATCCGCCGCCGCCGGGAAGGCCCTTGAAATATTTCTCCTTGGCATCCACTAGCGCTTTGGGATCGGCAATTTTGAGACTGCCGGAGCCTACGACCGCGACTGCTTTCAGGTTCTTGGAGCCGAAAACGCCGCCAAATCCACCCTGTCCTGCGCCGCTGCCGCCGCCATGTATGAGGGAAGCAACTCGTGTCATATTCTCACCGGCAGCCCCGATAGTGACGATTGAGGGTCTTTGCAGCGTATAGCCGCCATCTAATTGCTGCCAATCCGTTCCGTAGCGAACGCCGGTCCTTTTCCAGATTTCTTCCTGGCACTTCCATGTGGTCATGCCCCATAAATCCTTGGCGTTCTCTATCGTGACCTTATCATCAACAATATTGATATATACCGGAGAGTCCGCTTTGCCTATTACCGCCACGCCATCCCAGCCGGCCAATTTAAGCATCGCAGCAAACGTGCCGCCAAAATTGCTGTGACACCACCACTGAATCGGATAGCACTGCGGAGACATGCCCGAGACGCTTGTCCTGGCGGCAAAAGGAATTCCTGTTCCTGATACAGCGCCGGTCATCAAAAAAACCATATTCAGAGGATGGAATGCGTCATCGAGGTTCCATTTTCCCGGAGCTACGCTATATTCCCAAAATAGAGCTGTGGAGGTGCCGTGCCCTCCGCCGTACATTGCATATTGATCCGTATCCAGTCTTGTAATTTCTTTGCTTGTAAGATCGACTAATAAAATTTTTCCACCGAATCCTGGCGTTGCCATAATATCTATCCTCCTTTTTCTTTATGCCCCTTCTTTGGGTTTAGGTTTAGCTCCACCGCCGCCGAAGGGAAATCCGCCTTTAGGAGCAGGAGGGGCCAGGTCAACTTCGTATCCACCAGTTTCTAATGGAAGTTTATCTACGACTTTTAGAACTTTTTTGGGACAAGCCTCAACACAGGCCTGGGCTCCGTCAACGCCGCCCTTCCTGTTGAAAAAGGGTGTATTGGTACATAAGTCGCATTTCGTCGATTTTTTTGCTTTAGGATTCCAAATGGTGCGATGAGGAGTTTGCGGGCACATCTTAATGCAAGTCTGGCAACCAATGCATTTTTCAGCATTGATCATTCTGATGTTGCCGTTCTCGGCGCTGATGTGACAGGCGCCTACGGGGCAATACTTCACGCAGAGCGGCTCGGGACATTGCTTGCACACATGCATGATAATGTCAAAAGGATATTCATTGAGGACTGCCCGGTGCATTTGAATCCGGGACAGTGAAAAACTGACCTCCCCATCATGGGCCATGGAACAGGCGATCATGCAGCCGTAACAGCCGGCGCAGTGCTTGCTGTCATAAACCAGGTATTTGGTTGAAAGTGGGTAGGTTCCTTTGTCATCAGCAACAGCAACCGGAGTTGTGGTTGCGATTACTGCCAGAGCTCCGCCCGCGATGGCGGTCCCGCTCCCTACTACAAAATCTCGTCGTGAAAATTTCTTCTTTTCGGCCTTTTCAGGCACGTTATTTCCATCTCTAGCCATTAATGCTCCCTCCATTGGGATATGAGTATTTTACACTACTCGCGCATTACTCCCAATACTACTTTAATACTACGGCGCCTGCGTCAGCTTTGTTTCTATTTCCCCCGGAACGACCGCGCGCGCGGCGACTCTCTCCGCGGACCGGAAGGAAATGAAAAACCCGAAATCCAATTGTTGCGAATTAGGGGAAGTAAAACTAACATAGTCGCCCATATGAGGGAAAATCTCATAAGTGTCGCTATCGTAAATGGGTCTCTCGGTTTAATCAAGCAAATATCGGCATGCGCTAACCGGCATAGCCAGGAGTCATTTGAAAATGGATGAAAAGATGACTGCGGAACAGAAGCGGGAAAAGAGGTTTGAAAATTGGATGGATCCGAAAGGTATGGAGTTCAAAAGCTCCAAGGCAAAAGAAGCCTACCAGGAAAGGGTCACCAGGTTCATCAGGGTATTCAAGCTGGAAAAACCGGACCGTGTGCCGGTCATTTTGCCTGCCGGTTCGTATCCTTTGTTTTACGCAGGCATGACGCTGAAAGAGGCGATGCACGACAACAGGAAGCTCGTTCAAGCCTACCAGAAATTCTTCGCCGATTTCGAATGCGACACGTTTTCGAGTCCGGGCATGGTAGGTTCCGCCAGGGCATCGGAAATAGTCGACAACCTGAACGTGAAATGGCCCGGCCACGGTTTGCCCGACAACGCATCGATGCCGCAGTTCGTCGAGCGCGAATACATGAAGGCCGACGAATATGATCTCTTTCTCGAAGACCTCACCGACTATTGCCTTCGCTACTATCTGCCGCGCAGTCTGGGAGCGCTCGCGCCCTTCGCCCGTTTTTCGCCGACCCCTTTCATTCTCGGGATGGCAGGCAGATTTCTTATGCCGGCCGTGATGCCGGAAGTCCGGGCAGCCTACCAGGCCATCATCGATTACGGAGTGGAAACGGCAAAGTGGATGGGGCCGGTGATGGAATTCAACCGGGAAGCGACTGCGGCCGGATACCCGACCATTTTCGGAGGGCAGTCCCATGCGCCGTTCGACATCCTGGCCGACACGCTACGGGGCACAAAGGGCATCATCATGGATATGTACCGGCAGCCGGAAAAACTCCTGGCGGCGATTGAAAAGGTTACGCCAATGAACATCGCCGTTGGTGTTGACGGAGCCAAAATGTCAGGCAACCCGGTCATATTCTTCGCGCTGCACAAGGGCGACGACACGTTCATGTCCAACAAACAGTATGAAAAATTCTACTGGCCGACTTTCCGGAAAGTGATCCTGGGATTGATCGAAGAGGGCCTGGTGCCTCTGCTTTTCGCCGAAGGGCGCTACGACAACCGCCTGGAGATCATCAAGGACCTGCCCCGGGGTAAAGTCGTGTGGCATTTCGACCGGACCGACATGTTCCAGGCCAAGAAGATCCTGGGCGACAACGCCTGCATCGCCGGAAACGTGCCCGCATCGCTGCTCGTAACCGGTACCCCTCGAGAAGTCAAAGAGTATTGCCGCAAGCTCATCGAAGTCTGCGGGGAAGGCGGCGGCTTCATCCTCACCGGCGGCGCCAGCATCGACAAGGGAAATCCAGACAACCTGCGGGCCATGACCGAAGCCGTGATGGAATACGGGGTCTATTAAAAAGCCCTGCCACGGATTTCACGGATTTTTTTCAATTTTTATAATCCGTGGAATCCGTGACGTCTTTTCTGGATAGCGAATTTTATTTGGCCTTCGGGGCCGGGGTTTGTTGCTTGGCTGGAGCCGGTGCGACGGACTGTGCATTATAGGCATCCACTACGGCCTTGGTAATATCGACCGATGGTGCCGCCCAAAGCAGAGGACCCTGCGGCCACGGGTTTGAAGAATCCAGCAGCAGCCCGTAGCTATTCTCCGAAGCATACTTTTTAATCATCGGCGCCATCTTTTGCAGAATTCTCTCGCCGATATCATTCTGCTGTTTTTGAAACTCCCGCTGCGAATTTTCCGCTGACTGCTTCAGCGTCCTGGTCTTGGTATCGATGGTCTTTGAGAGTGTGTTCCGGGCTTCGGCGCTCATTTTGTCTTTCCCTGCACTCAGCTGCTTCTTCAGATCCTCCACCTCTTTATTGAGCTGTTGCAGCTCGTTCTGACGAGGTTCGAATTTTTTCGACAGAGCCTCGAATTCACGCGAGCCTTCGTTGCAAGCCATGATTGCCGCTCGAATATTAATGATCCCGATCCGTTCGTTTTTGGGTTTGGCCGAAGGCGAGGAGGTTTGTTGAAAGGGCGCCGCCGCAGCACAGAGCCACAAAACCAGCGGGGCGAGGAAGAGCAGGAAAAGCCGTGAATATTTGGGTAAAGAAACTACAGCAAATCTTGATGACATACATTCTCCTTGCACTCTCCCGGAATCCACACTCCTGCGTTCCGGGTCCGAGCTTTCCGCACGAACGCAGTTCCAGCCTCGATGTCGGCGAACTATAAACCACTGCCCGGTGCTCCGTCCATCCCGAACTGCAGAATGCAGTGCCGGATAAAAATACAGCCACGAATTTCACAAATCTCAAAATCTATCGGTTCGTGAAATTCGTGGCCTGTAATTTAATGCCCGATCTTCAAGGTGGCGCCCGTGCTGTAGGCGGCGAATTCCGGGGCGTACATCGGCTGCACGGTGGCCGGGGCGACCTTGAATGTGCCGGCCGTGGTGGCGCGGACACGATATTTAAATGTGTATTCGCCCTGTGGCAGCTGCTCGAAGAAAAAGTTCGTGCCCGAATCCCGGATTTCTTCGTACCAGCCGATGCCCATGTCCCATTTGTATTTCGAGACGTTGCTCGACGGTTCGAATCCGGCTCCTCGCGGATCACGCAGGTGTACGTATTCCATGGGGTGCTTGCTCGTCACGGATAAATGGACTTCCACCTCGTCGCCCGGCGCGAGCGTCGCCCCTTCGCGAAGCGGCTGCAGCTCGAACTCCTTGCCCGTGTTCACCCGCTTGAAATAGGTGCGGGTCAGGTGGAGGTAATCGCCCCGCTCCTCCTCGGGGAGCTGTTCGGTGGAAAAGTGCCACGTGGCCGAGGCCAGGAGATACCCCTTGCTGGATTTTTCCACGGTGACGGAGGACGTGGATTTTGGATCGATCTTCTCTCCCGGGATGACGATCTGGTTCTTCTTGCCCGTGTACTGATCCGGCTCGAATACGAAATTTGTTTTCTGGTTGCCCACGGTCACGGTGGCGTCTTCCCGTATGCCCAGCTGTCCCGTTTGTTTCAGATAGTGCGCCAGCGAATAAATCACCTCCGCCGTGGCGCGCGTGGATTTCCAGTGGTTCAGCTTCTTGTTCAGAAAGATCCACAGCACCATGCCGTCGAGTTTCGGATCCGCGGGAATCAGTTCCATGTCGGTGCGGATGGCGAAGGCGTGCGTTTCGATCGTGTCGTTGTACCAGAGCCAGCTGCGATCTTCCGGCGCCCAGAAGGTGCCCTGGTCTTCGGCCGTCTTGGCGGAATCCATGACGCTCTCCCACACGAGAATCGCATCCTTCGGCCGGTCCATCCGCTTGAGCGTGAGCGCCAGGTAGCCTTTCAGGTACGGGCTGTGCGCTCTCCAGTGCTTGAAGCTGAAGTCGAGCATCGTCTTGCGCTCGGCCGGGGTGAAGGTGTTTTCGTACCAGGAGCTATCCGGATAGTTGGACAGGACATAATTGATGAATGTCACAAATTCCCAGCCGACATCGTTCGACATCATGTCATGCACGAGATCGTTGATGTAGTGCCGGTGCATGTAATCCCACGCGGGACGCACCATGTCGCGCGGCACGTCGACGCCGAATTCCAGAGCTTTGGAGAATCCGTATAGAATATAGAGCGTCATGTACGGCGACGGGGGACCGCCGGCGAACCAGGGAAATCCGCCGCTGGAAGTCTGCGACTTGTGCAGCTTGGCCAGGGCCGATTCGCGTTGCGCCTTCGCAATGCGCGAGTCGAGTACGTTGACCATGTCGGAAACGTTTGTGTCCCCGCCCTTGGCCATCTGGAGCCAGGGCGTTTCTTCCAGCGCCATCTTCCGGTTCGGATCCGCGGCGTCCCATTGCTCGAACTCGGTCTGCCGCGAGGAAAACTCCTTCGCCATGCGCTCGATGGCCGGGTACTGGTTGTACAGCGACGAGAGGATGCCGGTCGAGACGAATCGATTGAGCGTCTGCTCGGTGCATTCGTACGGATAGTTCACGAGGTAGGGAAGCGCAGAGAGCACGGAATAAAAAAGCTGCGAGTCGAGCGTCACCACCATCTGCTCGTTGATGCGCGTCGGGTCGTCGTTGCGCGCCAGATCGTCGAAACGCATCACACGCTGGCCCGGATCTCTCAAGGTGACAAACCGGGACTGCATCAGATGCATCCGCCCCGGCAGGATCGGGATGGGCCGCAACTCGCCATCGGAAAAGTCTCCCGACGTTGCGGTAACCTTGAAGGCGATCTGTCCCACCTTGGAAGGAGTCTTGATCGGGAATGTAATGCTGGCCCCTCCGCTCGCGGGAACAGCAAACGCCTTTCCTTCGGCATCGGACTTCGCGAGACCGAACTGCGAGAGAATGCTCTGATCGGATGCCGTGTCGATGATGTCGAAGCTGAGCGCTCCCTTCAGTTCCTTGTCGGACGCGTTGTTGACGACGACTTTGAGATCGGCCTGATCCCCTTCGCGCAGGAAACGCGGCAGGTATGGGCGCACCATCAGCTCTTTAACTGTTTTCGCTTCCCGCGTGACCGATCCCGATTTCAAATCGCGGGTGATGGCGTGCACCCAGACATTCCAGGAAGTGACGGAATCCGGGACCTTGAATTCGAAAGTCACCGATCCGTCCGGACCCGTAAGTAGGTGAGGCTGCCAGAAAGCCGTCTCGCTGAAATCGCTGCGCAGTTCGACAG
>DATJPG010000186.1:0-87862 GCA_035506515.1 Acidobacteriota bacterium | reverse complement strand
AATTGTGGGGCCCAAATTCGGAGTCAAGGCTGCGGGCGGGATACGCGACGCTGAGATTGCGCTGGCGATGATCAGGGCAGGGGCGACGCGTATCGGCACTTCGGCGGGAGTGGCGATTGTTAGGTCCTGCTCAATGCTGGGTTGATCAGGTTGTTTCCCATATGCGGGGAGCATTGGCTTTTCGGCTAATGCTGCATGCTTTGTGGGGTGGGAACGAGACAGTCGCATTCAGCCGTCGCTGACCGCGACGGACTCTGTTTTCAGCACCCCGTTCCGGGCCTTGAAAGGCCCGGCTACATTCAACTGGCCGCTGCCGCGGCCGGCATTTTGATTCAGGTTTGCCCTTGCCCGGCAATAAATATGCGGCATTAGCTGAGGTGGTGGCGCTGCCAGGGCGGATTATTTCCGCTTGTGCGGTTGGCGGTGTGTCCTGTAGCTTATTTCTATTGGGCTTCCATAAGGAGGGACCTATGACCGGTTCGCGAATGAAGTGCATATTGCTTTTAGCCCTGCTGCTGACTGCCACGCTTGCCGTGAGCGTTGACGCCAAGGACCCCAAGGCCGTCACTCCCGAGTCCCTGGGTTTCTCCCCGGCGCGGCTGGCGCGCATCGACAAGGCCATGCAGGAAGACATCAATCAGAAGAAAACCGGCGGCATCGTGGTCCTCATCGCGCGCCATGGCACGATCGTGTATCACAAGGCGTTCGGCATGGCGGACATCGAGGCCGGCAAGAAGATGCAGACCGACAGCCTCTTCCGCCTGTACTCGATGACCAAGCCGGTCACCAGCGTCGCCCTCCTGACGCTCTACGAGGAAGGCAAATTCCAGCTCACCGATCCGCTGGAAAAGTACATCCCGGCCTTCAAAGACGTGAAAGTATTCGTCAAGACCGATGACAGCGGCAACATGGTCCTGGAAGCGCCCAAACGCAAAATCACTATGCAGGACGTGTTCCGTCATACGGCAGGGTTTGCCTATGGATTCGGCGACACTCCCGTGGACAAAGCCTATCAGCAGGCCGGGCTCGATTTCGCCAAGCTCAACTCGCTGAAAGAACTGGTCGACAAACTCGCGAAGCTGCCGCTTCTGTACCAACCCGGCGAACGCTGGGTGTATAGCCTCTCACATGACGTCCAGGCGTATCTCGTCGAATACTTCTCCGGCATGCGCTTCGACAAATACGTCCAATCCAGGATCCTCAAGCCGCTGGGGATGAAAGATGCCGTGTTCGGCATTCCCAAGGATTATGTCGCCCGCTACACGACGAACTACGGCCCTAAAAAAGAAGGCGGCATCCAGCCGATCGACAAGCCCGAAAGCAGCATTTATGCCCGCTACACGGATCACCCGTTCGGAGGCCTGAGCCTTTCGTCGACCACGATGGATTACTTTCGCTTTGCCCAGATGCTGCTGAACCACGGAAAGCTGGATAATGCGCGCATCCTCGGAAGAAAAACCGTCGAGCTGATGACCATGAACCATCTTCCGCCGCAGATCCCGGACATCGGGATGATCCCCGGAACGGGATACGGGCTCGGCGTGTCGTCGCTGATTAACCCGGCGCTTTCGGGCAACCTCGGCTCCCCCGGCATTTTCGGCTGGGGCGGCGCCGCATCGACCCAGGTGTTCGTGGATCCCAAGGAAGACCTGGTCGCGCTCTACTTCACGCAGTTAATGCCTGGAGATATGAGCATGCAGGCGCGGTTCCAGACGCTGGTGTACGGGGCGCTGATCGATTAACCAAAGGACTTTTCGAAGAATGATTGATCTACCCGAATACGCAATCGTCAATCGCGCGCTGGGCGCCGGCACCCATCCCTTTCGGCTCTTTCTGCCGAAGTTCGAGGAGAGCCCTGCCGCGCGACTCATCGCAACTCCCAACATCCCCATAGGACCTTTGCTCGACGACGCGCGGGTCAAAATCAAGAAGGGCGAAGGGTATTGCTACGTCGACGTCAGGATCCCAGCCATTACGCTGATGCAAGGGTATTACCACCAGGCCAATCCGCTGGATCTGTATCTCGACCTGGCGCACGAGCTGACGCACCTGCGGCAGCTGGCGGAAGGAAGAAATGTCTGGGACCACAGCCTGCACTACGTGGACCGGCCGACGGAGATTGAGGGGTACGCCGTCGCCGTCGCCGAGGGTATCCGGCTCGGAATGACGGAGGAGCAGGTCATGCAGCACCTGGCGAATCCGTGGCTGAACGACGACGAGGTGATGCGGCTGAGGAAGAACATCGAGCGGTACCTGGCAAGCGTGAATCCTTTGAGAGTTTAGAGTTCCCAGTTCAGAGTTCCCAGTTGTTGAAAAGCTGGGAATTCTTAAAGCGGCAGCAAGCTGCCGCATCTCCAAAGGCGCCCTCCGGGCGCAAAAACGGTGCGGGCTGCAGTGCAGCACCTTCGGCGCTCAGCGTCGTATCATCCGCATATCCCGACCTTACGGTCGGGCCTGCTCTCTGCCGCCTCTTCGAGGCTCTCCGAAATGCTGCTTCCCTTAAATCGCGCAAGAATCAAGACGTGCGTCATTACGGCACGTATGGGCAGCACAAATTCAATTCGGCGCTTGCAGGGATGCAGGGACATAAAATCAAATCTCCGACGCTGCTTAGGTCCGAAGGACCGAAACAGAGTAGGCCCGGCGTAAGGCCGGGATAGGATGTTTGATTTACGAGAGCGCCAAAGGTGCGGCACTTGGTATTATTCGGATTGGTAGCGGCGGAGGATATCCCAGAAGGCGCCGCGGTATCCCTTCCGGATCGCTTCCACGAGACGCTGATTGGCGTTGTAGTTGTAGTTCTGCTTCGGCCGCGTAGGATCATAGAAAAGGAAACGCCTGTCGTCCCCGATGAGCGTGTTCAGCCAGTCAAAAACAAAAGGTGCAATCTGCGGCTCCATGAAAAACAGTGGCTCGAACAAACTATTTCCGCCGGTGAGCCCGTCTTTGCTTTCCCTCGAAGCGACCTGCGCCGCCAGCTCCGTACCCGGGTACACGCGCACTCCCAGCGAAACCCCGGCGCGCGCCGGATCGGCCCGCTTCACGAGCGCCACGGTTTCCTCGAGGCTCGCCCTGCTCTCTCCCGGTGCGCCCAGCAGCAGGTCGAGCATGACCGTCATGCCTTGCTCCTTTGCGCGCTGCGCCGCCGCCAGAATATCCGCCGGGCCGAAGGCGCGTCCCAGCCGCCGCAGCATCGCTGCGTTTCCGTTGTCCGCGCCGAAGTCGATTCCTACGCATCCCGCGGCGCGCATCGCCCGGGCGAGTTCCAGCGAAAACGGCGCCGGGGCGCAGTAGGCGTACCACGCCAATTTGTTTCCGAGCCCGCGGCGCGCGATCTCGGCGCAAACCTCCAGCGCATGCTCTTCCGGGATGTTAAACTCACCGTCGCACGTGTGCAGGACGTCGATTCCCTGCTCGAGCAAGCGCTCGATTTCGTCCGCGACGGCCGCCGGAGGACGAAGGCGAACGCAATTTCCTTTGGAGACGGGGTCCGCACAATAGATGCACCGGCCGGAACAGCCGCGCTTGGTTTCGAATCCGGCCTGCCCGCCCTGGCGGAAATAGCGCGGATTGTCCACCCACTTCCGGCTCATCGCCGGAAGCTCCGACGGCAATCTCCAGGAGGGCGGATTCCGCCGCCACGTTCCGTTTTCGCGCCAGATCAGGCTGGGCAAATCCAGATGCGGCACTTTCTCTTCCAGTCGCGCCGCAAGCTCCGGAAGAACGAATTCCCCTTCTCCCCATATCCCGAAATCGGCGCCGCACAGATCGAGGACCTGCTCGGGCATCACCGAGAATCCGACACCGCCCAACACAATCGGCGCATCCGAGTATTCCCGCACCGTCTTTATCAACTCGACGAATTCCGGAAGAAATGACTTGCCGCTGGTGAAGGCGCAATCGTCCGTGTTGCGCAGCGTCATCCCGATCAGAGAAGCCCCGGAGTTCCTGAAGAACCGGCCGATCGCCGCATGCGGATCCTCTTCCCAGCACAGGTCCAGCAACTGTACGGCGTGACCTCGGGCGTGCAGCGCCTCGGCGATGTAGTCCAGTCCAATCGGCGCCACCGGCGGCTGCGTGCGGTTTGTGTTTATCAGCGACACCTTCATTGAAAAGTAACCTCAATTGCAGATGGGGCTCAGAAGAGTGGAAGGACCCGAGGATCAAAGGATCAAAGAATCGAAGGATTAAAGGGAAAAACAGCCGAATCGAGGTTTTAACCCCTCCAATCCTTGGATCCTCAAATCCTTTGATCCTCTAATTCCCGTTTCCGCTAACCTTGCGCCAGGATGCTGCGCAACTTGTCGGCGTAGGCGCGGCCTTCCGCGTCGGCAGTGACGATTTCGATCTGACCGGGAGATTTGATTCCAATTCCCAGCTCCACTGCGCGCGCGAGCTGTTCCTGCTCGAAAATCTTTTTGGACATGATCGCGTCGTTTGCGCCGTGATTCTTGAGGACCGCCAGGCCGACGGCGTCGATCGCGATGCGGTCCGTCCCCGCGACGATGATTCCCGGTTTCGCCGGCTTCCCCGACATCGGGCCGCCGTCGACGAAGATGTCCACGCCGTCCATGACAATGAGCTGCGGTTTAAAACCGTAATTCAGCTCGGCGATCATGTGCCGCATGTGATCCTGCGACGCGTGCATTTCCGGAAAACGCACCTTCTTTTCAACGACGCCGACCGCGAGCTTGAGCGACATGCTGTGCACGCCGCCGAACTGGTGCGTCTTGAGGCAGCAGGTCCACAACAGGTATTCCGCTTCCACCACGGGTTTGGCGAGATTGAAGCCGTTCTTCCAGTGGGAATTCGGGGGCATGCAATGGACCCAGCCGTCCGCGGGCAGGTCGTCGAAATTGATGACGTCGAAGCCGATCTCCTGTCCCAGCGCGGGAATTCCCTTCGTATCCATGACGGCCTTCGTATTGCCCGGACCGCAGCTGTCGCCGACGGCGAACCGCGCGGCGCCGCGCGATTTCATCTCCTGCACCAGCTGACGCAACACATCGTTGTGCGTCGATCCCGGCGGAGTATCGGCGGTGTTGAAATTGGGCTTGATCAGGACCTTCTTGCCGCTGGGCGAAGGGAAGGAAATGAGCTTGAGGGCAGCGGCGACGCCTTGAGCCCGGTCTTCCGTGCGGACCAGGGCAACCTTTGCCGTTGTTTCCGCGGCGCCGGCAGGCAGGCCTGCCCGGCCGAGTATCGTAATGGCAGCTCCCGCTGCAGACTGTTTCAGGAATTCGCGACGTCTCATAGGTGATTCTCCTCCGGCGCATTATTCTAACACGCGGGGAAATTCGGCAACAGTCACTTAAAAGTTCCCAGTTACCGGTTTCCAGTTCCCAGTTTTTCAAGAACTGGGGACTCTGAACTGGAAACTCTAAACTCTTAAAGCGGCAGATGTCTTCGAAGGCGCCCTCCGGGCGCTGCGGAGCAAGAAGCGCTGAAAGCGCGTTGCAGTGCAGCCCAGGGTGGAGGACGCAGAGCGCCGACAGAGTAATAGCCCCGGCCGTGAGGCCGGGGTAAGGATTACGAAATTAGAAAGCCCTGAAGAGGCGACACTAAAGCCAATTCACAGAATAAATTGTGCCTAAACTTCGGGGCTAAACATTTGTTTTCGCTCAACCCCGGGCTCACGCCCGGGGCTATTCTCTGACGGTCCTTCGGACCTGGAAAAAAACAAATGGAAATAAATCTTGAATTTTGAGCGTGCACCGCGGCCTCGGGGTAGCTTGGGTCACTAACTCGTTTCCGCATATGCGTCGATTTAGGTGCAAAATTCATAAAATTGGATCTCATCTTTTTCGAGCACTTTGCAAACGAGTTAGTGGAGAGACGGCCTCTGGAGAGCCGTCCTCACAATTCAGAGGCGCGAAGCGCCGGCAGAGAATAGGCCCGGCCGTAAGGCCGGGATTAGGGTATCGCAAAGACCGAGCGCCGAGGGCGCGGCACTGTTAACGATTTAAATACAGACCTTCTGGTTTCTTATTCCCTAGGCTCGTGTCGCACCTTCGGCGCTCGGTTCCATACTACTCGTCTATCCCGACCTTCGGTCGGGCTTATTCTTTGCCGGTCCTTCGGACCTCCCGTGGCGCATAACACAACAGGTCCGGTGTTTTGAGACAGGCTCTCCATGACCGTCCTCACAGGGAATTTTGGTGACTGGCACCGAAATTCTTATTATCATCCTTTTTGCTTCGCAGAGGTCCGCATGGGTTTCACTCTTTTGATTGACAAGACGGAACTGAGCCTGCACCTGAATGATAAAAAGTGGGCCGTGGTGGATTGCCGTTTTTCGCTCGACGACGTGGAACGCGGCCGCCGCGATTATCTGAAGGCGCACATCCCGGGCGCTGTTTACGCGCACTTGGACGAGGATCTTTCCGGCAAAAAGATCCCGGGCAAAACGGGACGACATCCGCTCCCCGAAATGACGTCCCTTGCCGTAACTCTCTCGGCCTGGGGCATCGACGCGGATACGCAGGTCGTCGTTTATGACGACGCGACGGGCACCATGGCGGCGCGGCTATGGTGGCTGCTGCAGTGGCTCGGGCACTCGAATGTGGCCGTGCTGGACGGCGGATGGATGGCCTGGATCCGGTCCGGACAGACGGCGCGCAGCGGCCGGGAATCGCGACCGCCCGCGCATTTTGAACCAAACGAGATTTCCGGCGCATATGTCACGACCGCACAGATTCAGGAGCTCCGGAACGATCCGCGCTATGTCATCCTCGATGCCCGGAGCGGGCCACGATTCCGCGGAGAAGTCGAGCCGATCGATCCCGTGGCAGGGCACATTCCGGGAGCGATTTCGGTTCCCTGCGAAGAAAACGTGACACCGGAAGGCAAGTTCCACCCACCGGAAATTCTCCGCCGGCGGTTCGAGAATCTTATGAAAGCTATTTCTCCGGAAAACGTGATCTGTTATTGTGGATCCGGAGTTACCGCCGCGCACACTATTTTGGCAATCGCACTCGCCGGGCTGGGCCGGCCTCGATTGTATGCCGGCTCATGGAGTGAATGGATCACGGATGCCGCACGACCAATCGCCACAGGCACATCATAGAAAGCATTTTCACAGGGACAGGACCAGGCAATCGTTCCCGGGTTCCCACGAGCGGCCTTCTATGCCTTATCCCAAAAGGCATCATTTCAAAAACAGACACGTGGAGCGGCACGGTCCGCCGCCTCCGGACGTGCACGAACTCATGCAGCCGGAGAGCACGGGCTCCGAATGCGAGTACCTGAAATCCCTGATCGATTCCCGCGCCAGGGTGACGGTGGTATTGACGAGCGGCGAGCGGCTGCAGGGACGCATCCGGTATTACGACCACAGCTGCTTCAGCATCGGGCTCTCCTCCGCAGGACGCCGCATTTTTCTCCGCAAAGACAGCGTCTGCTACATCTCGGAAGAGTAATCATCCTCCGGCAGAACCATCAGATTTAGAATGTGGGCCGCTCAAAGCGGCATGAACACACCATCAGGGTCGGTATCGCAATCGCTATCGGAGATCGGAAGCAAAAGGCCGATAGCGATTCCGATGAACTCCCGGGTCTGTCAGACTTTTGCTGCCTCACCGGCAGAACCGGGAGATCTCCCAGCGGATTAGCCACCAGGCGCATCTCCTTCTGATTAATTCAGTAAACGTACAATTCACGCCTCTCATATTCGCATCGAAATCACGCTTTTTTCGCTCCGGCGGCCATTTTGGCATAATGCCTTCCCTAATGAGGCCGATATCAAAAGGGAAGCACATTTATTAAAAGTCTGAGGCTAAAAAAGCCGGTCGCAATGATTGCAGTCCGGCGAATTAAACTGCGAGGGAACGCGTGCATAGCCGCTGGCGAAAATCTTTGAAATTTGCACTCATAGGCTGTGGCAAAACCGGACATTCGTATGCCACCATCATCAACAATCATCCCAAGACGGACCTTGCGGCTGTTGTCGACACGAATCCGGAAGCGGCCCGCGCGTTTGGATCTTCTTTCGGCTGCAAATCCTATGCCTCCGTGGATGAATATCTTGCCTCCAACAAGCTGGCCGAATGTGCCGTTCTCTGCGCCTATCCATCCGATAATTCGGAAATCGCATGCAAACTGATGCAGCGGGGCGTCCACGTTCTTTGTGAGCAGCCCTTCGCACTTGATTCCGCTTCAGCCGAAAAAATGATCGATGTCTCCCGCGCCTTCGGAGTCCGGCTCATGATGGGATGCAAGTTCCGATACGTGCCCGACATCATTCACGCGCGGGGCCTGATCCAGGCGGGAATTTTGGGGCATGTTCTGGAATTCAAGTGCGATTTCCGCGACATCGTGGACATGCGAAACCGCTGGAACGTGCAATCGCAGCTGAGCGGAGGAGGAGTTCTCGTGGAACGGGGCGGCAACGCGGTGGATATCGTGCGCCTGCTGTTCGGTCCCATCCAGTCCATTCACGCCGAAGAAAGCCAGCGCATTCAGTCGGAAGATGTCGAGGACACCGTGCGCCTGGAGCTCCGCACAGTTTCGGGAATCATGGGAACAATCCACATGAGCTGGACGCTGAAAAGCGCCGGTGACGATTATTTCTGCATTTACGGGACGCAGGGGAACCTCTGCATCGGGTGGAAAAAATCGATGTACCGTCCCAACGGAGCCGTGGACTGGATCAACTTTGGCGAGGGATTCAGCACCATGAAGGCCCTGACGCTGCAGATCTCCAATTTCACCAACGCAGTGTCCGAAGGTGAAATCCTGGAAATAGATTCGGCGGACGAAATCGAGTCAGTCCGTGTCATAGAAACTGCGTATCAATCTCTCCGCACCGGGCAAAGCCTCGATTTGCTCCCTGCATCGGCCGCCCATTCTTCGCCGTCGGAAGAGCGGAAATTCTCGGTCGTAAGTTCAAAAAAGGTCTCGTGTCCTGCATAGACGGACTCCCTGTGTAAAAGCTCTGTAAAAGCCCTTCGCTCCGGGTTGAATATTGCCTCCCCAGCCTTTAACATGTGGCGGCCATAATTTTAGATTTAGACAGGACTTAGGGATCGCATACAGATGATTACTACGGCACTTTCACTCGAGCAGAAAAAGATCAAGATTGTACTCATAAAACCATCCAAATACGACGACGAGGGATATGTCATCCGGCATTTCCGCGGCGTGCTCCCCAGCAACACGCTGGCATGCCTCTCCAGCCTGACGCAGGACGTCGCGAGGCGCGGGCTGCTCGGCAAGGACACCGATCTCGAGGTCGAGCTGGTCGACGACACCGTTCAAAAGATACCGGTAAAGCGGATCATCCAGTCGCACCGGCTTCCTGACCGGCGCACGATCGTTGCGCTGGTGGGAGTTCAATCCAATCAGTTTCCGCGGGCGGCCGACCTGGCGCGGAAGTTCCGCGCAGGGGGGTTGCAGGTCCTCATCGGCGGCTTCCATGTAAGCGGCATGCTCGCCCTGTCCGACGGGATCACGCCGGAGATACAGCAACTGCTCGACATCGGCGTGACGGTGGTCAAAGGCGAGGTGGAAGAAACCTGGGGGGACATCCTGCGGGATGCCGCGGAAGACAGGCTGAAGCCCTTGTACGATTTCCTCGACTGCAAGCCGGATATGTACATGCAACCCTTGCCGAAAGTCGAAAAGAAATATCTCAAGCGATTCATCATCTCCAACTTCGGCACGATCGACTGCAGCCGGGGCTGCCCTTTCAATTGCAGCTTCTGTTCCATCATCAACGTCCAGGGGAAGGAAATGCGCGTCCGCTCGCCGGAGCGCCTGGCCGAGTCCATTCGCGAGAATTACCATCAGCACGGGCTCAACTTTTATTTCTTCACCGACGATAATTTTGCGCGCAACCGATGCTGGAAAGAAGTCTTCGAGATGCTCATCCGCCTGCGCGAAGAGGAGCGGATTCCGCTGCACTTCATGATCCAGGTGGATACGCAGTCGCACAAGATTCCCGGGTTCGTGCAGATGGCCGCGCGCGCCGGGTGCTCGCAGGTTTTCATCGGGATGGAAAGCATCAACCCGAAAAATCTGAAGGCCGTAGGCAAGACGCAGAACAACGTCCAGGATTACAAGGAGCTGATTGCAACCTGGCACAACACGAAGATCGCGACGCACGTCGCCTACATCTTCGGATTTCCCTTCGATACGCCGGACTCCATCCGGGAGGATGTGACGCGGCTGCAAAGCGAGCTGGGAGTCGAGCAGGCATCGTTCTTTATGCTGACGCCGATCCCGGGATCCCGGGACCACGCCCGCATGGTGCAAAACGGCGAAGCCATGGGCGCGGATCTCAATGAGTACGATTCATTCCACGAAACCGTTCACCACCCGAATTTCGCGCCCGGAGAATTGTTCGCTTCGTACCGGGACGCCTGGAAGAATTTTTATTCCTTCGACTACATGAAGGATGTGCTTTCCAAGGCGAACCCGGAAAACTACTGGAACATTTTCTGCGATTTTATCTGGTACAAGAATTCCGCGCTGATCGAGGGCGGGCATCCGATGATTCACGGCTTCTTCCGCCTGAAGGACCGTACGGACCGCAGGCCCGGCTTTGCAGTAGAATCGCGCTTGAAGCACCTGGTGCGCCGCACGCGCGAAGTGCGTCACCTGGTTCGGAGCTGGATTTCCCTGGTGCTGGAAATGGAGGAACTCTGGCTCCAAACCCGCAAACGGAGCGATGCCGAAAAGCGCGTGCTCGCGGAGATCGAAAAATTGCGCGCGGGAGTCAACCGCAACCTGCAATCCGCGGAATTACAGCTCGCCCACGTGCGCGCCCGGATTCAATTCCCCGAAGTGCGCGTCCCATCGAAGCCGGCCCTGGCATTTCGATCCCTGAACTTCCGCCTGGCGAAGCGCATCACCTACACGCGCGCCGACCTGCAAATGTTCTGGGAAAAGGCGCGCAGCAAAAAGACATTCCTGCTGCGTCCTCACAAAGTCGCCCTCAACTTCCTGAGGGACGTCCAGCTTTTCGTGATGTTCATGCGGGATCTCGCAAAGGTGTGAGATTCGCGATTCGCGATTTAATTTCGAATCCGGAATCTGTTCGACACGAGATTCGAGATTGACTGCGTGATCAATCTCGAATCTCGAATCTCGAATTTGCTTTAGTGCTTCGTGCGTTCGGATGAAAGGGATTTGTCTTTGGGAATGCTGAGGTAGCCCCCCGCCTGATCCTTCTGCACCCAGTTGATCACGATTTCATAGCGGACTCGGTTCTGACCTACCAGGAATTGGATCGGCTCGTTGATGAACCGGTCATTCTTTTCCAGCTTATTGTCGTCGACAACGATCCTCAGATTATACTTCCCTTTCTTCGGATCTGTTTTCGTCAAGACAACTCGAATGTCTTCCACTTTGGTCAGCTGGTTCTTTTTCGGAAGGGTGAATTCGACATACTCGCGTTCCCCTTTGAGCCTCAGCTGGGCCAGTTCCGACGAGTTCTTGGCAACGGCCGCGCTTAACGTGTCGCGAACATCGACCAGCTGGCGCTGCGTTCCTTCAAGGTCGCGGCGGGTGTTTTCCAGGTCCGTCTTCACTACGCTGACTTCCGATTTCACACCACCGACTTCAGTGTTCACCTGGCTGATCTTGCTATCCGCCTCGGATTTGGCTGCCTGAACCTGCGCCTCTACATGGGCCGTGTCGGCTTTCGAGGAGATCGCCTTGGTCAATTCCTGCTTCGTTCGCTGTCCCTCCGCTTGGATCTGGCTTGCGGTCTTCTTCATCTCGGCTTTTGTAGTGCCTACAGCTTCCTGGGTACCGGCAAGGTCCGACTTCAAAGTCGAGAGCTGGCTGGTGATCGAGGATTCGCCGACCTTCTGGGCGTTCTCGACGAGCTGTATCTCGTCCGCGATTTTATCCAGTCTGGCTTGCTGGGCTTTTTTAATCCGGGAATTGTCATAGAAAAGATACGCGACCGCCAAAATCAGTACCAGGAGAAGAGCAAGTTTGACTCCTTCCGGAATCAGGCTCTTTTCCGGAGCAACCGGGGGAGCCGGCTTGGGGGTATTGGGATCTAGAGTGTTCATTACACCTCCTAAAGTGTATGGAGACTACTTCATAGCCTCCGGGATGTATATGATAGGCCTCGAATCGACAAAGATCAAACGAATGGCTTCATAAATTCAGGCGATCTTCAACATCACTCCGTTGAAGATGCCGGCGCGACAAAATAGTTACATGTTTCAGGCTACAGGTTGCAGGTTAAAGCGTCTATGCGTGGAACCTGGAACTTGAAACCTTTACACTTAATTCTGCGACGAATACGGGCCGCAGCTTGGTCAATCGGGGACGACCACCGGCCCGTTCTGCGCCTCAACTCTTTTGCGTGTAACAAAATAGCCGATCAGGGCGATCAGGATGCTGCCTCCCACCCACAGGTTCAAGGTAGGCGATTTCTTAAATCCGAAATACAGCATCACTCCCGATAAAATCAGGTAAAAGAATGCCGCCACCAGGGCCGCCAATTCCGGCTTCATCCGGTTGGTCTTTCTGAAACGGATCCAGAATAACGAAAACACGGTCAGCGCCGAGAAAAGTGTGAGGATTGCGCCGACGTTGTTGAGCACTTCTCCCAACTGGTATGCAAGAATCAGGAACAGGGCGATGCTTCCCTGGAGGACGACGGCCCCTATCGGCGGCTTCCCTTCTTTGCCCTGCAAACGGCGGGGCAGAAAGCCGTCCCTGGCCATCGCCGCGTAAACGCGCGGTCCCAGGAATGTCATCGCGCTCACAGCCGAGATAAAAGCGATGATGGCAAGCACGGACATACATGCCGCACCAAAATCCCCAATGAGATTTTTCATAATCAAGTGGCCAAGGGTGACGCGGGCCGTCTCATAAGTAAACACCACTTTGCATTGCTCGGGTGTGAGATTCGCCACAAAAACCCAATTTACAAAAAGATACAGGATCCCGACCACTCCGCACCCGAGGAGCATGGCGCGCGGCACGTCGCGCTTCGGATTTTTAAACTCCGACGCCGCGTAGACGGCAGCATTCCAACCGCTGAAAGCAAAGGCGATATAAAAGAGGTTTTGCATGAATGGCCCGAGCGGGAAACCTGCTGTCTGACCGGGAGGCTGCCAGGCGGGCCATGAGTTGTGACCGCCCGAGAGGCCGATGACCACAAAACCGACGACGAGGAGTATTTTGATGAAGACGAGAAAATTCTGGGTATTTACCGAAAAACGCAGGCCGATGGCGTGCACAGCCGTCAGCAACACGATCAGGATCGCGGCAAACAGCTTTGGGTCGACCCAGTGCACCAGGGTTTTGGCGAAGGCGCCTGCCGCAAATGCATCAATGGCAATTGGGGCCGAGAACCCTAAAAGCAGGGAAGCCCAGCCTGCGAGATATCCCAGTGCCGGGTGAACCAGCGTAGACAGATACCTGTATTCTCCTCCGGAATGCGGAACGATCTGGGCGATCCCGGCATAGGCCCTGGCTCCTGCCAGCGCGAGAAATGCACCGATCGCCCAGGCCAGCAATATCTGCTTTGGATTCAAGTCCTGGGCCATGAATCCCGTGCTCAAAAATACTCCGGCGCCAATCATGTTGGCGATCACCATTCCCATGCCGGAAAATAATCCCATTCTCTGATCCGTCATAAAACCTCGATTTCAGATTCCAGATTCCAAATTCCAAATTCCAGACATCATCTGGAATCAGGAATCCGGAATCAGGAATGTTTTACCAGAGTAACCGCAAACAGCGATGGAGGAAACAAAAATGAACAAAATCGGGACCCATCGCGGTTTTAGCCCTCTCTTCACTTGAATACCGGCAGCGACCCGCGTTACCTTGGATATATGATGAAGCTACTGGGCATTACGGCTCATCCGGATGATGAAGTTGGCGCATTTGGCGGAGCCTTGCTGTTGTACAATTCCCGCGGCATTGAAACGCACGTCGTTTGTCTCACTCCGGGACAGGCAGCCACGAACAGGGGCACGGCCCGGTCGGACGATGAACTCGCGGTAATTCGCCGCGCCGAATTTGCCGCTTCCTGCAAAATTCTGGGAGTCTCCGGGGCACAAGTCCTGAATTATCCCGACGGCGCGCTCAGCCGGCAGGATTTTTTTGCCGTCGTCGGAGACTTGGCGCGCCGGGTGCGCGAGATAAGGCCGCAGGTAATCCTGACCATGGGAACAGAAGGAGCGATCACCGGTCACCTGGATCACTCGATGGCATCGATTTTCGCCACAATGGCGTTTCACTGGGCGGCAAGAACGGATATGTATCCCGAACAATTACGCGAGGGTTTGCAGCCGCATCGCGCCCGGAAACTGTATTATTGCACCGCATCTTTCACTCTTCCGGATCGCCAGCCGGTATCCCCGCCGCCGGGCACCGCAACCATCGATGTCGCACAGTTCGTGGAAACAAAGATCAGGGCCACACAGGCCCACAGGACGCAAGCTCCGTTGATGGAGCTCTTTGCAAAGACGCTGCGGAAGTTTGGCGGCGTGGAATTGTTTCATCTTGTAGCGGCAAACCTCCCGTCGACCATGCCGATCGAAACCGATTTATTCGCCGGTATTGAGGAATAGTAGTTCGGAGTCGAAGGCGGCAATGCAAAGAATAGATTCTAATTGACATCGCGCGAACAACCTCAGTAGTATAGCCGATGTCCGGATCGGGTGACGGCCGCCAGAAAATAAGGCGGCTTTTTCATTTCGCGGTCCGGAGCTAAGCAGCGGGCACCAAAAAGCAACAAAGGCAAGAGGAGCAATAAGTTCCCATGGAAATGGAAAAAGAAACTGGGAAAGTGAAGTGGTTTAACAACGCCAAAGGCTATGGATTTATCGAGAGAGCCACCGGCGGAGACGTGTTTGTTCATCATACAGCTGTTCAAATGAACGGCTTCCGAACCCTGGCCGAGGGAGAAACAGTGTCTTTTACTGTGACACGGGGTCCGAAAGGTTTGCAGGCCGAGAACGTTACAAAGGTTGAGGAATAAAAAAGCTGCGCTCCCCTGCGCTCGCGTGCGGGGGGGCTTTTGCTGCACAATTCCCCCACGTCTGATTCCAATCGACAACAGCAACGAATGACTGCTGGGTTGACTGCCGGGTTTTGTGTGTCTTGCCGTCAACGCCCAAGAATCGTCAGAAAATCGCCACGGATTGCACGGATAAAAACGGATTAAAACTCTTTATTTATCCGTGGAATCCGTTCTTGTCTTTGAGGCCTTCGCGTGGATTTAGTCCACACCGATCAAATGTCTGCGGATATACCTGCACATTGCGTATCCCAGGACGATATTAAACGGGAAGACTCCCGAGGTGTAGTGTCCGCAACGCAATGCAAATGTGGAGTGGGGCAGACCGAGTTCCTTGTAATCCCGCAGAACGTCTTCTGAGAGATGGGGCGGGAAAGTGTAATCATACAGAGCATGCACGAGAAGCGACTGCTGGCCGCTTCCGACCAGCTTTTTGAAATATGCCTTGGGACTGATGGGCATCCAGATCCTGCGCAGATCCTCCAGCCCAATCTTCCCCTGCAACCCCGCGCGCACGTGGTGTGTCGAGATTCCTTCCCAGACAACATCCGCAAAATACGTCGACACGTGATTCAGGACGCCGAGTTTCAGCCGGGAATCGTGCGCCAGGGTGATCAGCGCGACGCAGGAGCCGATGCTCGTTCCCAGGATTGCGAGCTGCGTATACCCCTGGGACTCGAGCCAGTCGAGAGCGGCCCGCGAGTCGACGACCGCCTGCCGCACAGCTTGCAGGGTTCGTCCCAGGTTCGGCGACAACATATAATCTGCGCGCAACAGCTCCTCCGGCATCCTCAGATCGTGATACGGCAGGCTCAGCCGAAGCGCCGAAAGGCCGAAAAGGTTGAGCATGCGACACAGCGCCATGTGGCTTCCGGCATCGGCATTCCACTGCGGGAGAACCAGGACGGCTCTTCCGTTGGAATTCACCGGAAAATGCCACGCGTGCACGGTGTTGTTTTTGGGATACACGGTGGGGGTCGGAGTGGTGAAAGTCAGGTGCTGTCCGGCCAGGTGCCAATGTTGTGGCGGCTGGTAGGAATGATACGTGTCGCTTTCTTCCACCGCCTTGCTCGCAAAATCGAGTATCTGGAGTTTCGGATTTTCCGTCGTATCGGTCCCGGGAAGATATTCAAGCCCCCACTCGAAATCGCGAATCGTGCGGTTGGTATCGCGTTGCGACAGGTTTTTCTCCCAACGATAAAAAATGCGCGACAGCACTCTCTCCTCCCCTAAACAGCTTCGCCCACGGGCGCCGCAGCTTCGAAATTGCCGGCAGGATATTTCGAGGTTGTGGCGCCTGTCACCGAAATTTACCCTGAGGTTGATAATAGTATCCCTTACGATAAACGACTTTGCTGGCGGGCTCCAGATATTCGATGGAAATTCCGTGGTACGAATCAGGCAGCAACGCCTGGTTGGAAACATACGTCAGGTAATATTTGCTTTTCAATTCGCGGGCGACCTGGGTGTAAATATCCGTCAAATCGCGATAGTCCTTCAGGAAAAAACACCTTCCGCCGGTCTTCTCCGACAAATCGGACATTTCTCCTTCTCGTTTTTTGAAAAACTCGTCGATGTAATCCTCGTCGCCCCCGAACATCCGCTTCAAAATATCCGAAATCATGATGACCCTTCGTTCACGCTTCGCCTGCTCCTTGACGATGTCGGTTTTGGAAACGACATAAAATGAAGCCTGCGACTGAACGATCGAAAGCTCCGCTTCATGGAAACTGACGTTGCTCTGATTGTTGACGCAGTCGGTCAGCAGGATGATGGCTTTGCGTCCGTCAATTCCTTTGAGTTGCTCGGTCGCGGCGTAGTACATCGCGTCGTAAAGGGCGGTCCTGACTCCGGAGTTCAATTTGCCGAGAGCTCTGCGCACTTTTTTCACATCGGCCGTCCAGTCCAGGGCACGATAGACTTCGTCGTCGAACGCGACGACGGAAATGCGGTCCTCGCGCGACAGCGCTTCGGCAAATTCATCCGCTGCCGCTTTGATCTTCTTCAGCTCCGCTTTTCCGCTCATGCTCGTGTCCAGCAGCAACACAACCGACACGGGATTTGTATCGAGCCCGAAGCTGCGTATTTGCTGCGGCGACCGGTCTTCCCAGATATGGAAATCTTCCCGGCGGAGGTCGGATACCAGGTTGCCCCTCTCGTCAAATACGCTGAAAGGAACCTTCACCAGGTTGACGGATATGGAAATAATCGGGATATTCGTTTCCTGCGCCACGGGGCGGCTTTGCGCCGCAACGAGGAAAAACAGAACGGCGGGTGCAATCCATTTAAGCAACATCGACCAGATTGTAGCAATTTTCCTCACAAATGACAGCAGACGGAGTAGTAGGAAAAAAATTTCCATTAGCTTCCAATGCAAGAACCGTCAGTACTGCCGCGGTCAATCCGATCGGGGTCGCTATCGGAAACCGCTTTTGGGCGCAACATGCGGAGCACCCAAATCCGATTGCGATATCCGATAGCGATCCCGATTCCAACCCCGATTGTACTGTTCAGGTCGCTTTGAGCGGC
Source organism: Acidobacteriota bacterium (assembly GCA_035506515.1). Lineage (GTDB taxonomy): Bacteria > Acidobacteriota > UBA6911 > UBA6911 > UBA6911 > UBA6911. The sequence goes on along the minus strand of DATJPG010000186.1, from coordinate 70,341 downwards.
TTATGGGCCAAAACCTCCGGTTCTGCAGAGGATATTTACTTTCAAAATTTTGCGTGAGGGATCAGAGGTGGAGTTCGAGGATATCGCCGTCTTCGAGCGGGTGGGTGCGTTCCACCATCTGGCCGTCATGCTTCACGGAGCGTCTGGAATTTTCGGAACTCCAGATTTTGGCGAATTTAAGCGAGTGGGCAAATTCCCTGTGAACGGCGCGTGCCGCGTCGAGAACCGTGCTGCCCCGCTTCAGCACGAAAGGCGGGCTGGTAAGATCGGCTTTCTTCCCGGGGATCTTGGTGTAAATGCGCACCACATCCAGTTCCTCGAAAATTGCCCGGCGCACCGCATCGAGTCCTTCGCCCGTAGCCGCGGATGCCGGCAGGATCAAGAATCTGTTTGCATAAAACTCTCTCAGGATTTCCAGATTGGCCTGCGCCCCGGGCGCGTCCGTCTTGTTCGCCACGAGAATCGTGCGGCGCGACAGGACCGGGTTCTGCGCATCCACGGCTTCAGGCATCCGAACGAGGCGGATTTTCGAGTGTTCAAGAATCGTCAGCACGCTCTCGATTTCGTCGAGCAGGGCGTCCGCGCTCAAATCACCGATCAAGAGAACAAGATCCGCCTGGCGCAGGACGCTTCCCATCCACGGCTCATAGAAAATTGGATCGATCGGAGGCATGTCCACCAGCTGGATGTGGATGTTTTCATACGGCATCATCCCCGGCTGAGGCAACCTCGTCGTGAAGGGATAGTCCCCGATTTCCGGCGTGGCATGCGTCAAACGGGCGAGCAGCGAAGATTTGCCGGTATTCGCCCCGCCTGCCAGGACCGCCTGGCCGGCCCCCTCCCGCTGAACCGAATACATGGCGGACGCCTTGGAGACGCCGTGCTTTTTGTCCGCCTCGGTGCGCAGCCTGGCCAGCCTCCGGCGCAGGTCGGCCTGCATCTTTTCCGTCCCCTTGTGCTTGGGGATCGTTGCCATCATTTCTTCGAGCGCTTCCAGCTTCTCCTGCGTCGTGGTCGCATCCTTGAAGCGTTGTTCGGCGGCTAGGTATTGGGGGGTCAGATTGGCCGGCATGGGATCCAGTGTCTCCTCATTTTTGCGGCCAGTCAATAGGCAGCGGATGCGAAATAACTTCTCAAAACCAAAATCGGAAACCCTCAAAAAAGCGAGCCACGGATTACACGGATTAAGGCCCGCCCATGCAACCATCATCCGTACGATAGCGGATAATTCTTACCGAATCCCGCCGTCGTGCGGTATGATAGGCTAATCATGCGCATTTGTCGCGCTGCAGCGCATTCGAGGAGGACTGAATTGTGACACTGCCCAATTTTGCCTTTTTCAAAGGTCGTATCGTTCCGTACGGCGACGCAAAGGTTGGCGTTCTCACGCATACGTTCAACTACGGCACGGGCGTATTCGGCGGCCTACGCGGATATTGGAACAGCGAAGAGGAGCAGCTTTTCATCTTCAGGCCCTTTGACCATTATCAGCGTTTTCTGGAATCGGCAAAACTCATGCTGATGGATCTCCCTCATACCGCGGCGGATCTCGTGCAGTTCACGCTCGATCTCTGCAGAAAAGAAAAATTCCGAACGGATTGTTACATCCGCCCGATTTGCTATTTTTCGGACGAGATCATCGGCGTCCGGCTGCATGACCTCAACGCGGAAGTCGCGATCATCGCCATTCCCTTCGGCCAGTATGTGGAAAACGAAGAGGGCAGCCACGTCACGTTCTCATCCTGGAGGCGCATCGACGACAATATGATTCCCGCCAGGGGAAAGATTGCGGGAGCCTACGTCAACTCGGCATTCATCAAGACGGATGCGCAGCGTTCCGGCTTCGACGAGGCCATCGTGCTGAACCAGGACGGCCACATCGCCGAGGGGTCCGCGGAAAACTTCTTCATCGTCCGCAAGGGAATCGTGTGCACGCCTCCCATCACGGAAAACATTCTCGAAGGCATCACGCGACGAACCGTCATCGCGCTCCTGAGGGACGAGCTCGGGATTGAGGTCGTCGAACGACCGATCGACCGAACCGAAGTATATCTGGCGGAAGAAGCGTTCTTCTGCGGAACGGGAGTGCAGATTGCCGCGATCACCAAGGTGGACCACCGGCCCATCGGTTCCGGCAGCCTCGGACCGGTCGCCAGGGAATTGCGGCGCGTATATTTTGATGTTGTTCGCGGACGCTCTGCGAAATACCGCGACTTCTGCGTCCCCGTATAAAAAATCGGGGTCAGGGGAGACGGCCGTAGGTCAGATTCAACTCGCGGAGTTTCGCGGCCAACTCGGGTTTTAGCCCATCCTCCTGCATTTTCCAGCGCCAGTTGTTTTCCGTTTTCCCGGGAAAATTCATGCGTGCTTCGGAGCCCAGCTCGAGGACGTCCTGCATCGGCAGGATCGCCGTGTCCGCGACCGACGACAGCGCCAGCCGGATTAAATCCCAGACGGCATCCGTTCCGTCGCTGCCCATGTAGCGCAGCGCCAGCCGTATTTCGGAACCCGCCTCGTGAACCCGTTTTCTGCCGAACCATCCCGCAGTCGTGTCGTTGTCGTGAGTCCCTGTGTACACCACGCAGCGCGGAATGTGATTGTACGGTTTGTGTGGGTTCTCCACAGATGGGCCGTCGAAAGCAAACTGCAGGACGCGCATGCCGGGGAATCCCCAGCGGTCGCGCAGCGCGTGGACCTCGGGCGTGATGTATCCGAGATCCTCCGCGATGATAGGCAGGCGCCCGAGGGACGCCTGCAGCGCCTCGAAAAAACGGTTTCCGGGCCCCGGCACCCAGCGGCCATCGACGGCGGTGGGAGACTCGGCGGGGATTTCATAAAATTTTTCGAAACCACGGAAGTGATCCAGGCGGATGACATCTACCATTTGCAGTGTGTACTGCACACGTTCCAGCCACCAGCGGTAGCCCGTCTGCTCCATTGCATCCCAGCGAAACAGAGGATTCCCCCAGCGTTGGCCCGTCTTGCTGAAATAGTCCGGAGGCACGCCGGCGACCGTCCTCGGGTTGCCCTGGGCATCGAGGTCGAACATTTCCGGGTTCGCCCAGACATCGGCGCTGTCATGGGCGACAAAAATGGGAATATCCCCGACGATTTCGACGCCGCGCTCGTTGCAGTATTTCTTGAGAGCCGCCCATTCCCTGAAAAACTCAAACTGCATGAACTGCTGTTCCAGGACGTTCTGAGGATCCGGTCCTGACGTTCGCGCCCAGGCCGTCCACGCAACGCCGCCGTTTGCCTCTTTCAGAGCCGCAAACTTCGAGTACGGTTCCAGCCAGGACTTCATCCGGTCGCGGAAATCGTCAAACTCCTTCCGGAGCGGGTGCGCGGCATGCCCAAGAAATGTCCGGGCAGCCTTTTTGATGAGTTGTGTCTTGGAGGGAATCACTGCGCCAAAATCAACCGCGGCATCCTGGAAGTGCGGTTTTGTCTGCAAATCCGCGGGCGAGAGGCATCCCTGCGCGACCAGCGACTGAAGACTGATGAGCAGAGGGTTTCCCGCGATGCTGGAGCAGGCCTGATATGGGGAATTGCCGTAGCCGGGCGGGCCCAGCGGTAGGATTTGCCAGTACTGCTGCCCGCTATCTGCGAGGAAATCGACAAAGCGGTATGCCGATGGACCCAGATCCCCGATTCCCCACTCGCCGGGAAGCGATGTTGGGTGGAGCAGAATTCCGCTTTTGCGCATGGCTCATTGCATCCTGGCAAATCCGCGGTGGCATTCCGGATTTCAATATTCGTAATTCGAAATTACGAACACCCGCTGGTCTCGCCGCAATTCATGCATTTATAGCACGAGCCGTTGCGCACCATGATGCTGCCGCATCCCGCGCACGTCGGGGCGTCGTCCATCGCATACATCGATTTGAGATCGGTCAGCGGCTTTGCCTCGACGTTCTGAACGGCTTCGCCGGATTCCGACGCATTGGCTTTTTCCTGCACATGCACGCCGGCCTGCACCTGCTCGTCCGTGGGCAGGAACTTGGAAGCCAGCCAGCGGAAGATATAGTCGACGATGGATTTTGCGAAGGGGACCTCGGGGTTCCCGGTGTGTCCCGACGGCTCAAACCGGACATGAGAGAACTTGTCGATCAGAACTTTCAGGGGAACGCCGTACTGCAGCGCAAGAGATATCGCCGTCGCGAAGGAATCCATCAGTCCCGAAATGGCGCTGCCTTCCTTCGCCATCACGAGGAAGATCTCTCCCGGCTGCCCGTCGTCGTACATCCCCACCGTGATATACCCTTCGTGGCCGCCGATGCTGAACTTGTGCGTCATGGCTCTGCGCACGGCAGGAAGTTTGCGCCGCACAGGCTTGAAGCCTTCCGACGCCCGGACTCCCGCCTCTTTCTCCTTCTTCCCATGTGACGCGTTCAGCGGCTGCGTCCGCTTGGAGTTGTCGCGATAGATGGCGATTGCTTTCAGCCCGAGCCGCCACGCCTGCATATACAGATCGGAGATCTGATCGACCGTGATGTTCTCCGGCACATTGACGGTTTTGGAAATAGCGCCGGAGATGAACGGCTGCACGGCGCTCATCATTTTGATGTGACCCATATAATGGATCGACCGGCTGCCGCGCTGCGGTTTGAGCGCGCAGTCGAACGCGGGAAGGTGCGCTTCCTTCACGAACGGCGCGCCCTCGATGGTGCCGTTTTCGTCGATGTGCCTGGTGATGCCTTTGATTTCCTCCTCGGAATAGCCCAATTTTGCCAGGGCGGAAGGGATCGTGTTGTTGACGATTTTCATCGTTCCGCCGCCCACCAGCTTCTTGAATTTCACCAGCGCCAAGTCCGGTTCCACGCCTGTGGTGTCGCAATCCATCATGAAACCGATCGTGCCGGTTGGAGCGAGCACCGTAGCCTGGGCGTTCCGGAAACCGTGGACGGTACCTTCCAGGACAGCCAGGTCCCAGCACTCCTGGGCCGACTTCATCAAGTCGGCGGGGACGCAGCTCGGATTGATGTTCTGCAGCGCCGACCGGTGCATGCGCATGACTTCCAGGAACGATTCCCTGTTCACGGCATACCCCGCGAAGGGGCCGAGTTTGGCCGAAATGCGCGCCGACTGGAGATAGGCTTCTCCGGTCATGACCGCCGTGATTGCCGCGGCGAAATGCCGGCCTTCGTCGCTGTCGTACGGGAGACCGTTGTACATCAGCAGTGCGCCCAGGTTGGCGTACCCGAGCCCCAACGGACGGAAGTCGCGGCTGTTTTTGCCGATCTTCTCCGTCGGATAGCTCGCGTTATCCACGATGATCTCCTGTGCCGTTAGCATGATGTCGACGGCCTTGCGGAAGCCGTTCACATCGAAGTCGCCCTGCGCGTTGACGAATTTCAGCAAATTGAAGGAAGCGAGATTGCAGGCGGAATCGTCCAGGAACATGTATTCGGAGCAGGGATTCGACGCATTGATGCGCGCGGTGCTCCTGCAGGTATGCCAGCGGTTGACGGTGGAGTCGAATTGCATCCCCGGATCGCCGCAAATGTGGCACGAGTCGGCGATCTTTCGCAGCAGTTCGCGCGCAGGATACGTGTCCACGACCTGCCCCGACGGGCGTTCTCGGGTGGACCACATCCCGCCCTGGTCGACTTCCTTCATGAATTCATCGGTGACCCGGACGCTGTTGTTCGCATTCTGGAAGAAAATGCTGCCATACGCTTCGCCGTCCACAGAACCGTCATAGCCCGCTTCCATCAATGTCCAGGCTTTTTTCTCTTCTCTCGACTTGCATTCGATGAATTCGACGATGTCGGGATGGTCGATGTCGAGGATCACCATCTTGGCTGCGCGCCGCGTCTTTCCGCCGCTTTTGATCACGCCCGCAAAGGCGTCGAAGCCTTTCATGAAGCTGACCGGACCCGAGGCAATGCCGCCGCCCGAAAGCTTCGCTCTCGAAGAGCGCAGGGGAGAAAAATTCGTTCCCGTACCGGAGCCGTACTTGAAGAGGCGGCCTTCCGTGCGCGCCAGGTGGAGGATCGAATCCATCGTGTCTTCCACGGAGTTGATGAAGCACGCGGAACACTGCGGATGCTGCTCGATGCCGCAATTGAACCAAACCGGCGAATTAAACGACGCATACTGGTTCAAGAGGAGAAACGCGAGGTCGTCATGAAATGCCTGCGAGTCCGCAGCCGACGAAAAATACCCCCCCTGGACGCCCCAATCCGTCATGGTGCGGACAACGCGCTCCACCAGTTGCCGTACGCTCTTTTCCCTATGCGGAGTCCCGACCTGCCCGTGGAAATACTTCGAAACCACTATGTTGGCCGCAGTCTGGGACCAGCCCTTGGGAATCTCCACACCTTCCTGAATAAAGAGGATTTCCCCTCTTTCGTTGGTGATCGAAGCCGTGCGGGTTTCCCATTCGATCGCCTCGTAGGGAGACACGCCTTCCCGGGTGAAAGTGCGGGAAAATTCCAGCCCGCCGCCATCACGGTGCGATTCCGCAGCCAGTGCCACAGAGGCAACACTTTCCATTGGCAACGTCTTGTTACTACTCATTCGACTACTCCTCCAAAGAACGAACGACGATCCGGTGCGATTCACGATCCCAAACGGGGCTTATTTGCGCCAACCTCAGGAATGTGTCGGATTTTTACGCGATTCCTTTCACGCTGTCAATCAAAATATCACAATATATTGTATCTTCTTATTCCGATTACCACAACATGTAGCATAAAAACCGATAAATCGTTCAGTTACTTAAGGTTTAGGGAAATCCTCGATTCCAGATTCTCAATTCTCCATTCCAGATTCTCGATTCTCGATTCTCGATTCCAGATTCCGGAACGACGGTGGTTTTTTATCGGGAATCTGGAATCGAGAATCTGGAATCATCGGTATTTGACAATGCATGCCGCTCTCATACAAAATGTGAATCTGATCAGGGCGCGGCGACCCACTATGAATCAATATCTCGTTTTCGACATAGAAACAAGGGTAGACAAGGAACTGGTCAAGGAAGTGTACGACCCGGAGAACAGCCTGACGCTGGAGCAGGCGTATGACACGGCGCGCGACCGGATCATGGAGCAGAGCGGGCAGCAGAGCGATTTTTTCCCGGTTCCCTTCCACATTCCGATCGCCATTTCCACCCTGCACGCGGACGAAAAATACCGGATCCGGGCCCTCGGATGTTTCGGCGCGGACCGGTATTCCGAAGTGGAAATGATCTCAAAGTTCTGGCAGACGTTTGAAAGCGCCCAGACGCTCGTCACTTTCAATGGGCGGGGATTCGATCTGCCCGTGCTCGAAACGCGCGCGTTGAAGCACGGGCTGTCTCTGCCGCGCTACTTCGCGACGGGACAGACCCGGAATACTTACCGCGGCAACCGTTACAGCGACGCCTATCACATCGACTTATGCGATTTCCTATCGAATTTCGGCGCCGCCTTCCGGAGAAACTCCCTGAATGTCCTGGCAAAACTGATCGGGCTTCCGGGCAAATACACGATCGCCGGCGAGGACGTGGAATATCTGTTCCGCCAGGGGAGGCTGAAAGAGATCAATCAATACTGCATGACGGATGTGCTTCAAACCTACCTGCTGTTTCTGCGCGTGGAACTGCTGCGGGGAAAGCTGGACGCCAATGGCTACCGGGAAGCGGCCGTCGCGGCGCGAGAGTATCTGATGCAGCGGGCCGGCGGCGCCGGCTCCGAGAACTTCCTGCTCGATTTCCTCCAACGCTGGAAACCCCTGGAATAAGAACGGATTTTTCAATCTCGAATTCCGGATCTACTTCTTCGATCGCGCGGTGCGTTTCTTCTTTCCGCATGAGATCAAATTTCTTAAAACGCGGACGGTGCGGGGCAAATCGGCCTTCGGCACGATCACGTGGTAGCGCTTGAACGAAGAGATCGGAATGGAGTTGATATTGGCCTCCGCGAGGGCGGACGCGATCGCAATACGGAATTTGCCGGCGACCATCGAGAGCCTGACGTCGAACGTGATGGCTTTCAAGGGGCCGCTCACGTCGTATTTCTCGAACATGTTTTTCATGCGGAGCCATTTCCCGCGCGGCACAATCATCGTGATCAATGCAGGCTCCTGGATGACCGCGGCAAACCGCGTCGTATCGGGACGGAACCACTCTCCGGGTATCGATTTGATGCCCGTGGGCAGATAGACGGCAACGTAGTCTTCGGGAAACACCACCAGGCTGGTCTGAGTCAGCAGCTTTTTGATATCCGTGGACAAGGTCGGCATATATCTCCTCCGGGGATCAGCAGATGCGGAATCATAGCATTGGAGCGCAAGAATGGAAAAGATTAAAACCGGAATTCAGAATTCAGAAGCTAGTGGCTGTGCGAAGAATCGTAGATTTTTTCACCGGCGCGGATTGGGACTTTCAGCGTGTTTTCCTCCGGCGGAACCGGGCAGCTGAATTCGCTGTTATAGGCGCAGTAAGGGTTGTAGGCGCGATTAAAGTCCAGGTCATAAATCCCGGACGTATTCTCCTTCAGATCGATATAGCGGCCGGCCGCGTATGTTTCCCGCCCCGAAGTCGCATCCCGAAATGGAATGAACAGGTCCACCGCTCCGCCGGAACCGTCGTCGAGCCTGTAGACTTGAAGCCTGCAGCTCTGCCCGTCCACCGGAAACTCGAAGTATCCGTACCGCAACCCCCGCCGAATCTCGCCCGTATTTGAGCCCAACCGCACCTGTTTCGGGCCGGGATACCGGTTGAGCCTGGCGGAAAAACGCAAAGCGGGATTGATCGGATAATAGGCAAGCCCCTTAAAACCGGCCCGATATTGTTCGGGAATCGGAGACTCCTTTCCCGACCTGAAATTCTCGTCTTTTGCGGCTCTCTCCTGGAGAATAGATTCCGTTTGCACTGAGGTCGCGCGGCCGTTCGACGGAGGCCTGGAGCAACCTGATAAGGCCAATAAAACGCAAATGAGAACAAAAACCCGAAGCCTGCAAATACATCTCAACAAAGATTTAACGGCCATTTTCACTACTCGCGGAAGTTATCGCCCAAAATCCCGACAATTGTATCAGGACGCCCTCTGCCATGCCATATCCAATCGCTCGAGAATCCCGAATCCGCTATTCGCCGCCGCTGCAACTGCCAAAAACTTCAAAGACAAAAATGGCCACGGATTTTACGGATTCAAAGCGATGGTAGCATGGGCGGGCCTCCGGCCTTAATCTGTGGAATCCGTGGCTATTTTTGTCTTGGCATATGTAAAATTATGGGGCACCAGCCGCGGGCGCTTCCCCCCTAAAAAAATAATTCAAAAAAAAAGCAACCTTTTCGGGAGAGTGTCGTGTTTGCATATAACTTCAACCCCAATTGAACAACACCTCCTTCAAAGGCGGTGGAGATGGATACGGACTCCCATCTCCACCGCCTGATTTATTTAATGCCGAATAAGCTTGTTGCCGAAAGCGGATAGGGGAGCCAAATTGGAATTGACACCCCAAATAGCTTTCGGTAGTCTTCAGTTCACCATTTGTTTTAGTAATTAGGAGCAATCCATGTCTTCTGCGCAAGACTGTGCCGAACGCCTTAGGGAACAAGCCTATAGGACGCTCTTGCCGCAGGTCCAGGACCTTGAGCAGGAACTGAAGGGCGTCAGCAGTTCCCTTGCGGCCGGACTTGAACAAATTGAGCGAAAACTCGAGTCTCTCCGCAGCATCGAGCTGCCGACTGCGGATCTGGTTCTGAACGAGATCCTGGAGAACGTCCTCCGGCAGAAGGACGTGGAGGCAAATGCGCTCGTGCTTTTCATGCGGGATTTGCACCAGAAAGCGACCCAGGAAGAAATTCTTTCATTCTTGCTCGACGGCGTGCATCAGTTCTACCCGCGGGTTGCTTTGTTTGCAGTCAGGGGGGGCCGGTTTATCGGATGGTCCTCTCGTGGATTTTCCGAAACGCTGGCTCGCAACATCGGCGCCTGTTCTTTTTCCTGCTCCGAAAATCCGCAATTGGAGGCCGCGCTCGGAGGAGAAGAGCAGACGGCGGCCCCGGAATTTGCGGAAGACGGCCCGCTTCAATTCCTTCGTGAAGACGAAACCACGACGTGGAACCTGTTGCCTTTGAAGGCGATGCAGCGGCCCGTGGCCTTGCTGCTCACCGGCGGCACTTCCGATCGATCGGACGCAGCCGCGATCATGACCGGCTTCGCGGCATTTCGCCTGGAAAACATAGCGCTGAAAATTCTGCACGACCTGTCGGTCGAGCATCCGAAATCCGTTCCGCAGCCCGTTGCGGAATCTGCTCCGGCCGCTGCGCCTCCGGAGAAGCCTGCTCCGCTCCCAACGGTCCGCGCCGAAGAACCGGTTTCACCCCCCGCGCCTGTTGAAGAAACACGGATTGAGGCCGAGCCCGGTTACGGCCAGGAACCGGCAACCCTTCAGCCTGCAGCCCCGGAACCTCTGCCGGAAGCCGAAGCTGTTTCGATGAAGGAGGTCGAAGAATCTCTGGCGACCGAGGCAGAAGCCCCGGCGGAAGAGCCCATACCGGTTCCCCTGCCGGAAGCGATGATCACGCAACAGCCGGAAGCAAAGCCCGTCCCCGAAGAGGAAAAACTGCACACGGAGGCGAAAAGATTCGCCCGGCTTCTGGTATCGGAAATAAAACTCTATAACGAGCATCATGTGGTCGAAGGGCGCGTCAATTGCGACCTCTATCTGCGGTTGAAGCGGGACATCGACAGAAGCCGCGAAATGTATGAAAAGCGGATTTCGCCTGTCGTCTCTCGAAAAATAGATTATTTTCATGACGAGATTATTCGAATCCTCGGAGATAATGATCCATCCACACTCGGGAGCGACTACCCGGGTCCTCGCGTCGAAAGCTAGAAAGCCGAAGTGCAAGAAAGACTGAAAACACATGCCCGAAAGCACCGGCAACGGCTGAAGTGCATAGCATGGACTGCTGTCGCCCTGCTCATCCTGATTCCCGGCGGAGCGCCAAATACCACCAAAGACTTGCCCGGCAACACGATGCAGATTCCGTCTGCATTGCGCCAGTGGACGCGGCTTGAAAATCCGGAAACGCCGGCGGCGCTCAGGCTCTTCAAGCGGGGAGTGGATGCGTATCTCGATAAGAGGTACGACTCTGCCCTGGATCTTCTGCCCGGCGAGCAGGAGGCGAAAACAACGGCCGTCGCCGACTACATGTTGCTGTACAAAGCCAAAGCCAGGCTGATGGCGGACCGAAACCAGGAAGCGCTGGATGGTTTTCGCGGCCTGGAAAAACAATTCCCGGAGTCGCCGCTCCTCCAGGATGCACTGCTCGGGCAATGCCAGGCTCTGTTGAAGCTGCAGGATGCGGCGTCCGCACTGGCTGTCCTCGCCAACCCCAAGTCCAGAAAGAATTCGGATGCGCTGTACTACCAGGCGCGAGCATTCGAGCTGGCGGGACAAAAAGAGAAAGCGGTCGAGCTTTACCTTCAGTACTATGCCGCATATCCCAAGGCAGGGTTCGAAGCCCTCGCGCAACACTCTCTGCTTGCCTTATCGCCATCGGCGCTCAAAGGAAAGCGCAGTTATGCTTTTCGGCTGCAGCGCGCCGAAAACCTGCTCAGGGCAAGTGACGTCCGCGGGGCGAAGCAGTTGCTCGTCGCACTCGCGCAGGTCGTTGCTCCCGATTCCAAAAGCTCGCAAAAGCGGGATTTGTTGCTGGCCGAGGCCGAATACCGGTTGGACCGGACAACCATGGCGCTGTCTTACCTGCACAAAGTGACTGCAGCCGATCCCGCGATGCACGCCAAGGCGCTCCGGCTCGAGGGTTACTGCTATCGCAAATCCGATAAGGAACCATTGCTGATTGCACAACGGGACAGGGCTTTGAAACTGTACCCCCGCTCCGGTGAGACCGAAGAGCTTTGCTATTCGGTGGCCACCTACTTCGACGTTAACTACGAGCCGGAGAAAGCACGGAACGCCTATCAAGTTCTGTACGAGCGCTTCCCGAAGGGGAGGTATGCCGAGCGCGCCTCCTGGAAATTGTCTTTATCCCTTTACTTTCAAAAGGAGTACGGTGAGGCCGCATCGGGATTCTGGAGTTATCTGAAGGCGTACCCCGGCACGGCATCCTCCATCACGGCCATGTATTGGATGGGGCGCTGCTACCAGGCGCTGGGCGGCGCGGAAAATGCGCGCTATTTATTCCGGCGCGTTCAGGCCCTGGCGAATGACAGCTACTTCGGCATGTGCGCCCGGGATGCAGAATCGTCGCTGAACAGATCCGGGAGCATGGAGAAATATTCTGTCGCAGGCATTGCTTTCGACCAGGTCATGGCGACGTGCGATGCGCTCCGGCTTTCAACTCCCTATCTCCCGGAACCCGGCAAGGCGGTTTTCCCCGCGATAGAGCGGGCGCGACTGCTGTGGTCGGCTGAATTGCCGGACATGGCAGTCTCCGAACTCCGGTGGGCGAGCCAGCGATTCCCGCAGGACGAAAAGCCCCTGTCGTACCTCATTGCGCAGATCCAGGCAAGCAGCGACGACTACCACCATGCGATCGCCAACCTTCGCGGAATAGTTCCCGATTACGTAAACATGCCTGTCGCGGCGCTGCCCGATGAAATCTGGCAACTGCTGTTTCCGATGCATCACCTGAGCGTCATTTCCAACCATGCAGCCAAGAGTGAGCTCGATCCCTTTCTGGTCATGGGACTCATCCGGCAGGAATCCGCATTTAACGAAAATGCCCGTTCCTCCGCCGATGCCCGCGGCCTGATGCAGATACTCCCGGCTACGGGACTCAAACTGGCCCGTCAGGCGAATATCCGGCCGTACAACTCGAAAAAGCTCTTTCACGCCGAAACGAATATTGCTCTCGGCACCCTTTATCTGGCCTCGCTCGTGAGGCAATATGGCAGGGTTGAACTTGCCCTGGCCGCGTACAACGCGGGGAGCACGCGTGTGGACCGCTGGCTGAAAGAATTCGGCGACGTGGATATGCCGGAATTCATCGAGAAAATTCCTTTCAGTGAAACAAGGGGCTATATTAGACAGGTATTGAGCAACAAGTCTCTGTACACTGTGCTGGCTTCTTCGGCGGCGCCGGCGATCCGGTAAAGGGAATATGACCAAAGCAACGCTGTCACAGAAAGCGCGGCAGTTCACTGAATCGGTGATCCGCGAAATGACGCGCCTCGCCCAAATCCATCAGGCGATCAACCTGGCGCAGGGAATGCCGGATTTCGAGGCTCCATTGGAAATCAAAGAGGCTGCCTGCCGCGCCATCATGGAAGGCATCAACCAATATGCCATCACCTGGGGCGCGAAGGTATTTCGCGACGCCATCGCGGCGAAAGCCAAGGCGCGTTGGGGCACGGAGGTGGACCCCGAGCGGCAGATCACGGTCACCTGCGGATCCACCGAGGCGATGATTGCCAGCCTGCTGGCCGTGATCGATCCTGGCGACGAGGTGGTCATCTTCGAGCCGTTCTATGAAAACTATGGGCCCGACACGATCCTCTCCGGAGCCACGCCGCGTTTCGTGACGCTGCACGCGCCGGATTGGCATTTTGATCCGCAGGAACTCGAGCGCGCGTTCAACAACCGCACGAGAGCCATCATCATCAACACGCCGAACAATCCAACGGGAAAGGTCTTCAGCCGGGAGGAGCTGCAGTTCATCGCGGGCCTGTGCCAGAAGTGGGGCGTCCTCGCAGTCACGGACGAAATCTATGAGCACATCGTCTATGACGGATGCATCCATCACGCGATGGCCACCATCGACGGCATGCAGGACCGCACGATCACCATCAACGCCATGAGCAAAACCTACAGCGTGACGGGTTGGCGCGTCGGCTATGTGATCGCTTCGCCTGAATTGACGCAGGGGATAAGAAAAGTCCACGATTTCCTGACCGTCGGCGCGCCTGCACCGCTCCAGGAGGCCGGGGCCACGGCGCTGGCACTTCCGGAAGAGTATTACACGGGCCTGGCGGCAGCCTATCAGCGCAGACGGGATCTGCTGCTGCAGGCATTGCGGGACACGGGATTCCGTTGCACGACGCCGCAGGGCGCTTATTACATCATGGCGGATTTCCGCGGGCTGAGCTTGCTAAATGACCGCGACTTCACTCATTATCTTGTTAGGGACATTGGCATCGCGGTCGTGCCGGGGAGCAGTTTCTTCCATGAACCGGAGCGGGGTTCCCAGTACGTGCGATTGTGTTTCTGCAAAAGGGATTCAACCCTGCGATCCGCGGCGGAGCGGCTGCAGAAGATGGCTAATAGATAGGACTTCGCTTGTGCGGAAGGAACAATACCCCGATGAAGATCGCGAATTGGTTGCGCGATGCCGCAGAGGGGACCCACTCGCATTCGAAGAACTCGTGCGCAAGCACCAGCAAATGGTGCTGAACCTCGCCTATCATTACCTCGGCTACCAAAACGACATCGAGGACGTCACCCAAAAGATCTTTACCAAAGTCTATTTCTCACTGCCCAAGTTCGACATGCGGCGCCCTTTCTTTCCCTGGCTGTATCGCATCGCGATCAACCAGTGCTACGACGAACTCCGGCGCCTGCGGCGCATGAAAATCCGCAGCTTCAGCGAGCTGAGCCTCGAAGAGACCAATGGGGTGGAAAATCTGATCAGCCAGCAGGAAGCCACTCCCGCAAACGATGAAAACCGGAAAGAGATGGTGGCGCTCCTGTACAGGATGCTGGATCAATTGCCCGATCAGCAGCGACTGGCCGTGGTCCTTCGGGACATCGAGGATGTGCCGTATTCCCAGATGGCCGAAACGCTCGAGTGTACGGAACAAGCGGCGAGGCTCAAGGTTTTCCGTGCCCGTTCGCGATTGAAATCCCTCGTCGAAAAAGCGCTGAAAAGGGTCTCAAGTTAATCTATCTTCCTGGCTCTGTTGAAGCAGACGCTACGGCCGCATACTCGGGCAGCGTGTTCAGGGTTGCAGTCTGAAACTATTGACTACCGGCACCTTTGACGCGCATGCGCAGGCTGAAAAGGTTTTGCATGGCCGTGATGAAGAGCGTGCGGTGGTCCTTGCCTCCGAAGCACATGTTGGCGGTCCAGCCCGCATTGATCGGAATCTGCTCGATCTTCTTCCCTGCGGGGTTGAAGACGGTCACGCCTTTGCCGCTCAAATAAACATTTCCTTCACTGTCGATTGTCATTCCGTCGGAGCCCATCTCGCAAAAAAGCGTCTTGTTCGCGAGCGTGCCGTCGCGCTGAATACTGTATCGATACGTCTTCTGCCCCCCGATATCCGCGATGTAGAGAATCTTTCCGTCGGGTGTTCCTATGATTCCGTTCGGCTGCTTCATATCGCTCACAACACGGACCAGCTTGTTTTTTTTCGGGTCGAAAAAATAGACGCCTTCCAGATCCTGTTCGCTCTTCTGGCGATTCCAGTAGTCGCGTTGATAGTACGGGTCCGTAAAATAAACCCCGCCGTCCGGCCGGATCCAGACGTCGTTAGGGCCGTTCAGAAGCTTGCCCCGGTAGTCTTTCACGACAACGGCGACTTTGCCTGATGGCGAGATGCGCCACAGCTCGTTCTTTTCGTCCGCGCAGGCCCAGAGGTTGCCCTTGCGATCGAACATAAGGCCGTTTGAGCGCCCGGCCTTCTCCATGAACGTGGAAAGCTTGCCGTCCGTGCTCCAGATCAGGATCTTGTCGTTCGGCTGGTCGGTGAAATAAACATTGCCCGCTTTGTCGCTGGACGGCCCTTCGGTGAATTTGAACCCGCTGGAAAGCAGCTGCACCTTCGCGCCGGGCTCGATAATCGAAGACTGAGCGCGGAGCGCCGGAACAATCGCAACCAGGAAAACTGCGGCAAGAAAAACGCATGGCAAACAAGCGACTCTATTTTTGAACTTTCGCATATTTTTCATAAGCCCGGGACGTTGTATGGTTTTTAAAGGTTTTCTACGAACAATTCGGCTCATCATAATCCATTGAAAACAGAATTCGTAGCAATTCGTCACGCGAAAATCAGTATAGCCATATGCGGCCGCCGTGCGGAAGCGATAAGCCGGTTTGAGATGTAAATTGTTCGATGCCGAATAGCCGCCTGCGCTCGGGGGCCATCAGATAAAGCCTCATCGTTTCAAGGGCGCCACCGCTTTTCCCATTTTCTGAGGGGCCGATTTGCAATATCTCATGCCACGCGGCGTTCCACAATGACGGACGGATATGGATTGGATCAAATCCATACCATCGCGGGTTCAGTTTGAAAAACTTCAAGCCATACGCACTTGCCATTCTGGCAAGGCCTTTGTCGATGCGTTCGCCCTTTGCCAACACTGTATCCAGCGATAATCGACAGCCCGGAAACAGAATTGAACGAATAACCAAGAACTTTGCCGGCGATAAGCGTTGCATGCTCTCGAGAGGAAGGCCTGCAAGACTGATGTCGTGTGTAGTGTGCTGCAGGCGAACGAGAACTTGGTCGATCCATTCCAGAATCTGCTCGACCGGATAGCCATAGAGAATGTCATTCCCAACATCTGTAACAATAGCTCGCGTCGGCGATGGTGGAAGAGTTTCCAGCATCCGCCACAAGCCGGACTGGAGGATACCCGGAAGCGTGCGGAAACCAACTCTGCTGGAAGCACCATACGAACGGCCATGCCCGAGTGCCGCAAACACCTGAATTTCCGCCCCCCAGGCACACCGGGCCGCGGAGACCATGGAATGAAATCCACGAGCCAAATTGCTTGCGCCAAGCGCTACAACTCTAGCTATTTCCGCCACCAACAAATCCCTTTCCCATCCTTGCGCGGCTGCCTAGCGAGCATCTGCAGAAATTAGTTATGTGCGCCGCGCTGGAGTTGTTGTTCGGAACCTAAAGTATAGCAGCGTCGGCCGGCGTCACGCCACCAAAGCATCCACATATCGTTCCGTATGATCTCTTTCATCGGGTAACATTAAGATGAATCTGCGTATTTAATAGTTGGCGGCACAACTGATTCGACTACATTAGTCCCGGAGATTGGGATAGGGAGCTGACGCCTATGAAGCTGCGAGCCAAATTGGTTCTTTCATTCCTCGGCCTTGCCGTATTGCCTCTGGCTACAATTACGCTCTACTCCTACAACTCTTCCCTGCGTGCACTGCACACCGTGGCGGAACAGGAATCGTCCGCCATGACTTCAGATATGAGCGCCCGGATGGAGTCGGTGAGCAGAGATCTCAACCGGCAACTGGAGTGGTTTGCGGCGTTCGAGGTCCGGCGCATCATGTCCCTGGACAAGAAAGATAGACCCGCGGCGATGGCAGCCCTGGAAAGCCGTTTAAAAAATCAGATGGGCGATTACGCGTCCCTGCTCAAGTCGCTGCAATTCACCCCGGCCCGCGTGCCGCAGTTTTTGCCGCCACGTCCGCCCAATCAGCAAACGCAGGCCAAGGGCAAAACCAGCCCGGGCGACAGACCGAACGGTTTTATCATAAATTTTTCCGGCGAAAACGGCGGTCCCGCAGTGGGCGGCCCCGCGAACGATACGAGGCCGCCGATGCCGCCCTTTCCCATGGGCCGGTTTAACACCGAAGTGCGCAGCGGCAGCGAGTTGGTAGGAAAGGTCAGCGCGGAGATAAGCTCGCAGCGCCTTCTTTATCACGTATTGATGCGAACGCAGCCCCGGCAGGGCGAAATCCCGTTTGCCATGAATTCGGATGGGAAGCTCTATGCCACGAATCCTGCCGACCTGAAGAAAATCGAGGCGCTTCCCTTCCCCAGAACGGCCAATAAAACCACCGCCCAGCAGCAGGTGTCCACAATGAATAACTGGGTCCTGGTTATGCGAAAAGATTCGCAGACAGGCTCCACGTTTGGAATAGCCCGGCCGATCGGGGACAGGCTTGGCGAGCTTCGCCGCACAACCGTGCGGAATATGGGATACGGACTGGCTGTTGTAGCTCTTGCCCTGGTGGGGATTATTCCTCTTTCCAGCCGAATGACCCGGAATCTTGGCGTCCTGACAAAGGAAGCGGATAATCTGGCTCGCGGAGACCTCAGCGCCCGTGTCCCGGTTGTCTCTAAGGACGAGTTCGGCACTCTCGCCCAGGCGTTCAATCGCATGGCGCAGGATCTCAGCGAAAATCAGAAACACCTCGTTGAAAAGGAACGCATGCGCAAAGAGCTGGAAATGTGCCGCAAGATCCAGGAAGAACTGTTGCCGCGTCAGCCGTTCCGTTCCGGCGCAGTCGAAGTCAAGGGTGTTTCGATCCCGGCCCAGGAGGTAGGCGGCGACTTTTTCAACTACTTCCCGATGCCTGGAGGTACCATGGCACTTCTAATTGGAGATGTTTCGGGGAAAGGCCTGCCAGCAGCGCTCCTCATGGCTAATCTGCAGGCCACGATCCAGGCGCGCCTGCCGCTGGAGCTGGATCTGGTTAAACTGGCACAGCAACTGAATGCCGAAGTCACGGTGAACAACGCGGAAGCTTACCTGACTCTTTTTGTTGCGATTCTCGACCCGAAGACATTGAAGCTGCGCTACATCAACGCCGGGCACAACCCCCAGTTCCTTCTGAAATGCGACGGATCTGTGGAACAATTGCAATCCACTGGACGCCCGATCGGATTGCTGCAGGGCAGCGATTTCGAGGAAAAGAGCCTCCTGCTCAAAAATGAAGACTCCCTGTTTTTCTACACGGATGGCCTGATTGAAGCTGCGGATGCATCCGGAGAAGAATTCGGCATGAAGCGGCTGGAGGCGCTTCTCGTAGAGGAGCGTGAGCCGGGCCTCGACCGTATGCTCGCCGATATCGAAAGCGCGGTCAATAAGCACCGCGGCGGGATTGAAGCCGCAGACGACGCGACCATGATGCTTCTGAAGATCGGCGCCATTTGATGGTGATTATCCGGCCTTGGCGACAATCAGGGTGATGTCGTCATGTTGCGGCAAACCGCCCTGCCACTCGCCGACTCTGGACAGGACGTGATCCCAAATGGCTTCGGGCACGCGCGTGCGCGATTGTTGCAGCGCCTCCAGGAGTTGCTTGTCCCCAAACTCTTCATCCGCGTTATTCACAGCTTCCGTGATGCCATCGGTGAAAATAGCCAGCAGCGTTCCCGGGACCATATCGATGTATTTCGCTTGATACGCGGCGTCGGGTAACAAACCTACGACGGTCCCAGTCGCTTCCAGCGTCCGAACTCCCTCCGCATCCAAAATAATCGGGGGCAAATGCCCGGCATTGCAGTACCACAGCCGGCGCATATCCGCATCGTAACGGCAGAGGAACAGGGTAGCGTATTTCTCGGCCGGGCTGTTGAGGTAGATCAACCGGTTGAGCTGTTTCATGACGTCTGCGAGACTCTGCCCGATGGATGCAGGGCTCTCATTCTTGTGCGCCAGCAACTGGCTGCGCATCGCCGCCTGCAGGTTGGCCATGAGCAGCGCCGCCGATATCCCTTTGCCGCTGATGTCGCCGACAACGATGTCGAGATGGGCTTCGTCCTCGATGATGAAGTCGTAGTAGTCACCGCTGACGGTCCGCGCAGCTTTGCACCCTCCAAAGACGGCCATGCCGGGAGGATGAGGGAGTTGTTTGGGAAAAAGAGTCGCCTGCACTTCGCGGGCGATTTCCAATTCCTGCTCCAGCCGCTTTTTTTCGACCACCTCTTCCAGCAGGCGCTCGATCGAGCCGCTCATGTGATTAAAGGAATGCGCCAGCAAGCCAAGCTGGTCGTGACGCCGCACGGGAATCCGGTGCGAGAGGTCTCCCTTTTGCAGTGCCAGGATGCCCTGATACACATCGTGCACCGACCGCGTGATGCGTCTGCTGATGGCAAACCCGATCACCAGAGAAACAATCTCGGCAAATAAAAACATGCCTGCCAGGACATAGACCACTGTTAGCAGGGATTCGCCCTGTTTGCTGTCCTTGCCGGAATTGGAGCTGAAGATCGCGGCCAGCGGGACGCGGAAGATCGCGTAGATATTCATGTCCTGGTTGCCGGATTCGTACGCCTTGCCTTGAACCGTAAGGTACCATAAAAGCATGGTGCGCGAATCGCCCTGCTGCTGCGCTTTTTGCTCTTTCAGCTTCTCATTGACCTGCTTCTCCGCCTCAGTATCGCGTTCCCCCTTTCCCCAGGAAATTTTGACCTGGGCACCCTCGTCGGCGATGTTGATGTCCGCATCCTTCCGCACAAAGAAATTCACATACAGTGATTTTTCCTTTCGCAGGCGGTCCTCTATGGAATGGTCCAGCGGCGCCAGGCTTTCCAGATAAAAGCCGGGAAGTCCGGGAACCTTCTGGAGGCTGGCCAGGAAGATCTTTTCTTTCTCTGTCAGGAGTCCCTCGAAGAAGGATTCCTTACCGCGCCATTTGTTGCCGGGATGCGAAGACACGTCGGGCAGAATTTTGAGCGGATCGTACGTTGAGACCGCATGGAGTGTTCCATCGGGCAGACTTTGCAGCAGGCGTGCAGCCATCTGTGGGAACTGCGAGGAGTGCTCCGCAAGGACCGCAGCGGCTCTGGCAGGGAACGCTCCGGTAGTATCCGCACGGGAGAGTTGCCGCGCCAGTTCTGCGTTGATTCCCGAGATCTCGCGGCTATGTTCCTGAAGCGCCTGGTTCAAATATTGTCCGGCCAAATGACCGAGCAGAATATATCCGGACAGAGTAACCACTCCGAGCAGAATCAAAAGCGGGATGATTCCCACAAATATAAAGGAACCGATGAGGCGGTTGCGCACGCGCCAGAAAAACCGGTCTTTCAGGTAGCGGAAGACGAAGAAAATCAAGCAGGCGATCACGACGACGCCATAAAGATACGCGGCAGCGACAACAGCGCCCGGCAACCAGCGGTTAAACAGCAGCGCCGCAATATAAAGAGCAAGACCTATCCATTTCCATGGCTTCCAGAATTTCCGGGACGGAGCGTGATCGGGCGGCAGCAGGATCTGATCCTTCATAGTGGGCCGTATTATAACCATATTTCAGCACCGGATGCATCAAACACCATTGTGGCCACGGAAGCCGGCGAAACGACTAATGCCGCATGGTTTTAGAGTTTCCAGTTCACAGTTCCCAGTTATTGAGCTGAATTTGACCGGGAACTGGAAACCGGGAACTCTGCAAGGCGGCAATAGCCGCCCCACCGGCGCCCGAAGGCATGCATTTACGCGCTTGTGCCGTACGGCACTATTGACCCAAGTCGAGAATTTGTCTTTATATCTGACAATCTCCCTGTCGCCGGATTCGGCATAGAGAATTGAGGTGTAAACGTGGGCTGGACGACCTTCGGCGCAGCGGTTTTAGCCGGGTTGATCCGACAGTCACCACGGGAAATACTTTAAACCGGCCGTCAGATCCAATAAAATGAGTTAACTCTATGAAGCCCCCCCCGCTTTGGAGCATTTTGAGGTGTATCTATGCATCCGACAACGCTTGTTCACAAATCGCCCAACCCAAAAGTCGTTGACTTGGTTAAAGAACTGGGGGGAACCCGCGCGGAAATCGTCAAGATCCTGCGCGCGCTGCAGGCAGAGCACGGCCACCTGACGCCACCCCTGATCGGCGACGTTGCTCGCGAATTGCGTATGCCCGTTTCTCAGGTTCACGGGATTGCAACTTTCTATTCCATGCTGAACACGCCGGCGCCGCAGGCAAAAACCATCCGCATCTGCGACGGTCCCTACTGCTCGATGCGGGGCGCCGGGGACTTGCTATGCCAGATTCAGGCGGAGCTGGGGGCAAGCTGGACCATCACGCGCACCAGCTGTCTCGGGCTATGCGATCGTGCTCCGGCGGCGCTCGTGCGGGACAGCCAGGTCGGGCCTGTGCAGCTCGAGCATATCGACCGTTACCAGATCGGTTGGTGCGGAGAGGTTTCCGACTATCGTAAACCCAGGCCTGCGGAGGTCCGCGCCGTGCTCCCGGACCCGGCGAGAGCCGCCGACCCGCTCGAAACCGAATTCGCCAAAGGACGGTTCCCCGCTTTAAAAAAGGCTCTTCGGATGTCTTCGGACAAGATCCTGCGCGAGATGGAGGAATCGAAGCTTCGAGGCCGCGGAGGCGCCGGTTTTCCGGCCGCCCGCAAGTGGGGCTTTGTCGCCGCCCAGCAACGGAAGCCCAAGTACGTCGTCTGCAATGCCGACGAATCCGAGCCGCTGAGCTTCAAAGACCGCGTGCTCCTCGAGCTCTGTCCGCAACTTGTGTTGGAAGGGATGGCGATCATCGCCTACGCGGTGGGAGCGGAAGCAGGCTATGTCTATATTCGCGGCGAATACAGCTCGCAGGTGGGGCGCCTTCTGGGCGCGATCGCCGAAGCCGAAGACCGCGGCTGGCTTGGTTCGCACATCGCCGGGACCGGGTTTTCATTCCATGTGCACGTACACCAGGGAGCCGGCGCATACATTTGCGGGGAAGAAACGGCGCTGCTGGAATCTCTCGAGGGAAAGCGTGGCGAGCCGCGCTCCAGACCGCCTTTCCCGGTCGAGAGCGGACTACACGATCACCCAACCGTCGTCAGCAACGTCGAAACTCTCGCCAGTGTGCCGAAGATCCTTGCCAATGGAGCGGATTGGTACCGCTCTCTCGGCGACCCGAATGCTCCGGGCACAAAACTCTACACGCTTCTCGGAGAGGTCAACCGGCCGGGATTATTCGAGGCGCCATTCGGCCTGACGCTGAGGCAAATCATCGACACCTACGGCGAAGGCATGCGGGAAGGGTCCAAATTCCGATTTGCGATCACCGGCGGTGCCGCAGGGACCATCGTGCCGCCGTCGCTGTTGGACGTGCCGATGAACTACGATTCCGGGACCCGGGGGGTCTCGCTGGGGGGCGGAGGAATGCTGATCTGCGATCAGACAGTCTCCCCTTTGCGCATGCTTCGCGAGCTGGTTCGTTTCTTCGAGCTCGAATCCTGCGGTAAGTGCACTCCCTGCCGAATCGGCACCTACGAATCGAGGAAAATACTCGACCGGATGATTGCAGGCGATGCGGTCCCCGGCGATTCCGGTCGTCTGACCAGTCTCGTAAAGCTGATGCAGGACGCCTCGCTTTGCGGTTTGGGCATGTCCGTCGGCAAACCGGTTCTTTCCGCTCTGGAGTATTTTCCGGAATATTTTTCGGCCAACGGCAGCGCTTTGCGACGAGGAGCGAACCAATGACTCTCCATCTCACAATCAACGAGCGATTTGTCGAGGCGCAGGAAGGAATGACGGTATTTGAGGCTGCAAAAGCCAACGGAATCCTCATTCCCACTCTTTGCCACCATCAGGATTTGCGGCCGGTCGGCTCCTGCAGGTTATGCCTTGTGGAAATTGCTCCGCCGGCGGGCCTTGCTACCGCCTGCACGCTTCAGGTTCGAGACGGCCTGGTCGTTCAGACCGAAACGCCCCGCCTGGTGGAAATGCGCAGGGCAATCCTGGAGTTGCTTCTTGAGGATTATGCCGACGCGGGCTACGCGGCCGGGGATCGTGAGGATACCGAATTTGAACGATGGCTGAAGCGCTACGGAGTCCAACGCCGGCCGGGCCAGCCGTCACGATTGCGATTTCCCATCAATGCGGATCCCAATCCGGTCCTCTGGGTAGATATGAACAAGTGCATTCTCTGCACGCGTTGCGTCCGGAGCTGCGCTGAAATTCAGGGGAGATTCGTGTGGGGAGTCGACGAACGGGGACATCGTGCGCGCATATCGGCAGGCACGGACACCGGGCTGCTGGAAGCTCGCTGCGAATCCTGCGGCACCTGTGTTGTCTACTGTCCGACACACGCCCTGGACGACCGGTTGTCCGTCGGTTCGGGCAAACCCGAAAAAGTGGTCGAGACCGTTTGCAGTTATTGCGGCGTTGGATGCCATCTCGAACTAAATATCCGCCAGGAAAAGATCATCCGGGTCACGACGCGCCGGGAAGCCCCGGTCAACGGGCGGCAGCTGTGTGTCAAGGGCCGCTATGGCTACGATTTTGTGCATCATCCCGACCGGCTGCGACGACCGCAAGTGCGGCGTTACATTCTGGAAGGTCGCCCGCGCCCGGCAGGGGGGCGCGATGAATTTGTGCCGGTCGATTGGGAAACGGCTCTCAATCTGATCACGGAGAGTCTGTGCAGGATAAAGGCGGAATCGGGGCCGGATGCCGTGGCCATGCTCGCGTCCGCCAAATGCTCCAATGAAGACAACTATTTGATTCAAAAGCTCACGCGACAGGTGATCGGCACGAACAATATCGACCACTGTGCGCGCCTTTGCCACTCCTCTACCGTGGACGGTCTGGCGCTCTGCTATGGTTCGGGGGCGATGAGCAACACCATGGACGACGTGGCACGCGAGGCGCAGGCTCTATTCATCATCGGTTCAAACACAACCGAACAGCATCCGGTCTTCGGGACAAAACTCAGGCAGGCGGTTCTCAAGCGTGGAGTCCCCCTGGTTGTCGCGGACCCGCGCCAAATCGACATCACGGAATTTGCCACGCTCCATTTGAAGCAGCGGCCGGGCACGGACGTCGCCCTGATCAATGGAATCATGCAGATCGTGCTGGCGAACGGCTGGCAGGATCAGTCGTTTATCGACCGGCGGTGCGAAGGATTCGAGCAGTTCCGCGTGAGTGTGGAGCAATACACGCCGGAACGCGTAGCGGATATCACCGGAGTTCCGGCGGAGCAATTGCGACGGGCGGCTGAAATCCTCTCACGCAATCATCCGATGGCGGTCATGTGGTCGATGGGCATCACGCAGCACACCACGGGAGTGCTGAACGTTCTGGCGCTCGGCAATTTGCAGATGCTCCTGGGAAATATGGGAGTGCGGGGCGGCGGAGTGAATCCGCTTCGGGGACAGAACAATGTACAGGGTGCTTGCGACGTGGGCGCTCTGCCCAATTTGTTCCCGGGCTACCAGCAGGTGGTCGACGCAGCCGCGCGATCCAAATTTGCTGCGGCGTGGCAGCTCGAATCGGAAGACTGGAAACCGAGGGATGCGACGTCGTTTCAACTGGGCAGCACGCCCGGACTGACCGTGACGGAGATGATCGCTCAGGCCGGTGCCGGAAAAATCAGATGCCTGTACATCGTGGGAGAGAATCCGGCCATGACCGATCCGGATGTCACTCATGCCCAGCACTGCATATCCGCCTGCGAGTTTGTAGTTCTGCAGGAAATCTTTCCTTCGGAGACGGCTGTCATGGCGGATGTGCTGTTGCCGGGAACCACCTGGGCCGAGAAGGAAGGAACGTACACAAATACCGAGCGCCGGATTCAGCTCGGACGCCAGGCGATCGCTCCGCTGAGGGACGCCCGCCCGGATTGGATCATCATAATGGATCTGGCCCACAGGATGATGCAGCGCGAAGGACGCGTGCCGATCGGGCCGCAGGCCGCGTGGGATTACACGAGCCCGTCCCAGATCATGGAGGAAATTGCAGCGCTGGCGCCGAATTACAGCGGCGTTCATTACGAGCGATTGGAACACGGAGAGCAACTGCATTGGCCGGTGCCTACACCCGGTCACCCTGGAACGCCGATTCTTCATATCGGGAAGTTCACGCGCGGCAAAGGCAAATTTCACGTCGTGGAGCATCTGCCGCCGCATGAGGTCACGGATAGCGAGTATCCCATGGTGCTGACGACCGGCCGCGTCCTGTACCACTGGCATGGAGCCGAGATGACCCGCAGGACGCATGCGTTAAAAGACCTGTACCCGGAAACGGTGATTGAAATCAGCCCCGAAGACGCGGCAAGGATAGGATTGAACGGCCGGACAACGGTGCGCATTCGATCGCGCCGCGGTGAAATGGTGGCCCGTGCACTGATCACGGATCGCGTTTGCCCGGGATTGATTTTCGGCAACTTTCACTTCCCCGGCCAGCAGAACGTCAACAATCTGACGATCGCCGCGTTGGATCCTATATCGAAAATCCCGGAATACAAAGTGTGCGCCGTACGCATAGAGCCGGTGTAGGGATTTGATTCTCGATTCTCAATTCTCAATTCTCGATTCTCAATTCTCGATTCTCAATTCTCGATTCTCGATTCTCGATTTCGGAATCCTTTTCTAATTGGGAATCGAGAATCTGTAATCTGTAATATTGCCGGCCTGCCAGTACCTTCTGCCGCTTGAATCCTGAACAAAATTCTTTAAACAGCTATTGATACAGATCAAGTTTTGGCTGGGCAGATTGTGGCAAGATTTTGTGGGGTGGCAGAAAATGCAAACGGGACAGGCGCATTCTAGCACAAGAACGGTAGCGAGGCTCCGCATGGCGGTTCAGGCAGCATTTGCCTTGATCTGCGTGATTGCCGGATTCGAATTTTATCGGTTTTATCAGTGGGCAGTCGGGCGATCGGAAACGTATGTCGGCCGACCCGCGGCCGTGGAGGGTTTCCTCCCGATCAGCGCCTTGCTGGGACTCAAACGCCTTGTGCTGACAGGAAAATGGGATGAAATTCATCCTGCCGGACTCACGATTTTGCTGTTCGCAATTGCGACGGCGTTATTGCTGCGGAAGGCTTTTTGCGGATGGGTATGTCCCGTAGGTTTCGCATCGAATCTGCTGGCTGGACTGGGTAGCGCGCTGAAACTGGAGCTCCGTATGCCCCGGTGGCTGAACTATCCCCTGCTCAGCCTGAAATATCTTCTTCTCGCCTTTTTCTCCTACATCATTCTCTGGCGAATGGACATGGGCTCGATTGAGGCATTTCTGTATTCCGAGTACAACACGGTCGCAGACGCGAAGATGCTGATCTTTTTCCTGCAGCCCGCGGCGCTAACGATCGAGGTGCTTGCGGTCCTTGTCCTGCTCTCGCTCTTTATCCGCAATTTCTGGTGCCGCTATCTTTGTCCATACGGAGCGCTTCTTGGTCTCGGCGCGTTGATCAGCCCTCTCCAGGTGAAGCGAAACGCCGCCCGGTGCATTCAGTGCGGGAAGTGCGACAAGATCTGTCCGGCCGCAATACGGGTTTCGCAAAACGGCACTATCCGCCACCCCGAATGCATCGGATGCGCCGAATGCGTGGAGGTCTGCCCCAAAAAAGATTGCCTCTCGCTTGAGGCACCGAAACTTGCGATATCACCTCTCTATATCTTCGCTCTTGCCGTCGTCGGTCTCTTTGTCATTTTTTGGGTGACAGCCGTCTTCACCGGACATTGGCATACGCAGGTTCCGCCGGAAATTTTCAGGAGCTTGTACCCTTCGGCGGGAGCGGTGGTACATCCCTGATTCTCGATTCTCAATTCTCAATTCTCGATTCTCAATTCTCAATTCTCGATTCATGGTTCTTTAATCTGGAATCGGAAATCTGGAATCGGGAATCTCCTATTGTGCTTGTTTCCCTCCTCTTCGGTGATACAATCTTAGAATAAGGAGTCATAAATAATTGGAAAGAGGCAACCTTTTTCGGCTGGTATGCATCCAATACACATAGAGCAACCATATTAAGCAGCACGAGCGTTCAGAGCCTTAAATTTTTCATTGGGGAGGAAATGACATGATTTCTTCCGGAAAAATCCTGTTGGCAATTCTCCTGGCGGCGACTGCAATGGCGCAGCACTGGGTGGGCGTGCGCGCCGGAATGATCAATTACGCCGAAGGGGTTTTTTACATTGACCAGGAACAGCTTAGCTATCCTGACGCCCGTTTGCGCGCCATACCGCGGGGAGCGATTTTACGCACCGGAAACGGATGGGTCGAAGTCCAGCTTGGGCCTGATATATTCCTGTGGCTGGGCGAAAACGGGGCATTGCGGATTGAAGATCCGAGTCTGACCAACATTCAGCTGATTCTCGAGCGCGGCTCGGCCCTGATTGAGGTTTCCAAACAGGCCAAGGGAAGCAAATTTGGAATTTTGTTTGGAGCGGCTGCAATCGAGCCCAGGAAGCCGGGGATATACCGACTCGACAGCTCGAAATCTCAGCTCAGCGTATACGTCGGAAAAGCGGAAATTCGCCTGGCCGGGAACAAGAGGACCGCAAAACAAGGCAAAGCAGTGCTTCTGGCCGGAGAGCTGAAGTCATTCAAGTTTGACACGCGGCAGATGGACAATCTGCAGCAAAACGCGGCGAACCGCTCGCGAGTTCTCAGCGGAGTCATCCAGGAAGCGATGATGAGATCCGCAATGGCACGGACAGACCAGCCACGATGGTATGAAGCCCGGCAAATGCAGCAGGTGGATGAACAAATGCGACGCGTCCTAGGGGACTGGGACTATCGACAATGGGAGGCCCAGCAGCGAATCGCCGACTCCGTTCCAATCCCGTCGTGGCCCGGGCAGCAGGAAGGGCACCTCACGCTACAACAAATACAAACACAGCAAGCGATACAGATCGGCACAGACGCAGCTCAATCCCGGGCACAACAGCCGCAAGCTCCGCCGCCCCAAAAATGATGGTGATAAAGAAGAAAACGGCCACGGATTCCACGAATTGCACTGATTAAGGCATGGGCGGCTGCGCTTCGCGCAGCCCGATTGATGATCTGTACGGCGGGCGAGAGCGGAGTTCTTGCCCGCCGTACAGATCATCAATCGCGGCCAAAGGCCCGCCCATGCAACCGTGATTTGAGTCAGTGAAATCCGTGGAATCCGTGGCTTTCTTTTGCCCGACCTAAGTAAAGATCTGTTGGACGTACTACACTAGGTGCGTTGGTTGTGTTTTTGCGAAAGCAGATCGATATACGCGCCTTTTAGAAGATCTTCTGCGCGGATATTGAGCTTCGCCATCAGATCCTGAGCGATTTCCTGCCCCTCAGTATCCGATTGGCCCGGTCTCAAAACGACTTCAAGCTCAACAAAATTTCCAAGTTGCTCCACGCGGTCCAGGTGGACGCGGGTTTGCCCCACAAGATATAGAAGCCTTTCTTTACGGACCACACCGCGAATTCCGAACGCCCTTGAAAGAGTCGACTTTAAACTCTCAGGCTCGTTTGTTTCGAAAACTTGGTAATTAGAGCGCTTCGGGCCCTGCTGGTCCGGCCTGTCATACTGAATCAGCTGCGCTGGACCCGATTGCAGGACGCGCAGCTTCAGCCGGCCATTGGGCGAATGGAAAAAGGTGTCTTCCTGCAAGAGCATTTCCGGATGCGAACCGCTCAACGCAGAAAGCTTCTCCTGCAATCCCGCAAAATTTTCCGTCCTGGCCTTAATTTCGATATTTGCTGGCATTCCTATATTGTACGCACGCCCGGCGTATCTCCAAAGCAGGAATCATCGGGGCCGGTATCGGAATCGGCACCGCTATCGGATATCGAGATCGGGTTTTTTCTGGCCATTTCAACTCCGAAAGAGGCACGATTGTTGCTGCTTTCAACGTATTTGCCTATTTGGTTGTATGGGACGGGGGAAACCACGTAAAATCGCGCCAAGCATCTGGAGAGCACGCCATGAAACGACGATATTTTCTCAAAACGGGTTTGGCGCTAGGCACGGCAACTCTGGCAGCAGGATGCGGCAATCGTTCGGGAGAGCCACCGGCAAAGGGCCATGAGGCTACGGACTCCGCAAACGGCACATGGAATATACCAGAATTCGAGCATGCCGAAGCGAGCATCGACGAATTGCAGCGTGCGCAGACGGATGGACGCCTGACCGCGCGCTCTCTGACCGAAGCGTATCTTGCGCGGATGGATGCCGTCGACGTGTCGGGTCCGCACCTTTCTTCCGTGATCGAGCGGAACCCGGAGGCGCTTTCTGTCGCCGATGCGCTGGATCGTGAGCGGAAGGAACGTGGTCCGCGGAGTCCGCTGCACGGCATTCCTATCCTGATCAAGGATAACATCGCGACGGCGGACCGGATGGAGACCACGGCGGGCTCGCTGGCGCTGGTGGGTGCAAAGCCGGCGCAGGATGCGGCAATTGTGAAGAGGCTCCGGGATGCCGGCGCAATTATCCTGGGCAAGACCAACCTCAGCGAGTGGGCCAACTTCCGCTCGAGCCATTCCACCAGCGGCTGGAGCGGGCGCGGAGGCCAGACGAAAAATCCCTACGCGCTGGACCGCAATCCCTGCGGCTCGAGTTCCGGATCGGGTGCGGCTGCATCGGCCAACCTGTGCGCCGCCGCCATCGGCACCGAGACCGATGGATCCGTGGTCTGCCCGTCGAGCATTTGCGGCATCGTCGGAATCAAGCCGACCGTGGGTCTCGTCAGCCGTTCGGGAATCATCCCCATTTCCGCGACTCAAGACACCGCCGGGCCGATGGCGCGCACGGTGTCCGATGCGGCTGTGCTGCTCAATGTTATCGCGGCCGCGGACGATCGGGATCCCGCCACGGCAAGAAGCGCACGGATCGAGGACTACGCCGCGAACCTGGACGCTAACGCAATGAAGGGTGCGCGCATCGGCGTCTTGCGCAAAATGTTCGGCAGCAACGACAACGTGGCGCGCGTCATGAAAGAAGCGGTGGATGCGATTAAAAAACTCGGTGCGGAAGTGATCGATCCGGTTCAGATCGAGTCTCACGGCAAGGTAGACGACGCGGAATTCCAGGTCCTGCTCTATGAGTTCAAAGACGGTCTGAACAGATATCTGGCCTCGCTTGGATCGGCTGTTCGCTGTAAGACCCTGGCGGACATCATTGCATTCAACGAGTCAAACCGCGACCGCGAGATGCCCTATTTCGGCCAGGATATTTTCATTCAAGCCCAGGAAAAGGGACCACTGACATCCAAAGAGTACCTTGATGCCGTCAAACTCTGCCGGAAGCTGTCCGCGGTTGAGGGGATCGACGCGATCATGATCCGGCACCGTCTCGATGCGCTGGTGGCACCCACAACCGATCCGGCCTATCCGACCGACCTGGTGCTTGGCGATCACTACACGGGCGGCGGCACATCGACCCTGCCGGCCGTCGCGGGCTACCCCCACGTCACCGTGCCCGCGGGCTTTGTGTTCGGTCTGCCGCTCGGGATATCCTTCATCGGTCGCGCATGGAGCGAACCGCGACTGATCGGGCTCGCCTATGCCTTCGAGCAGGCGACAAAACACCGCACCGCCCCCCGGTTTCTTCCAACTGTCCTCGGGGTCAGGCCTTGAAAATTCGATTTTTAGTTTTCCAGGCCTGACCCCAAGACGACTGGCGGGGGAAATACAGCGTCCGGCTTCGGCATTTCAAATCCCGGAGGCGTCTTCAACAATTCCGTTATGAAACCCAACGCCGGCGCTGTGTCAAGGTAGGCGAACTCAGATTCCCGGAATCTTCCGGTCATCACAGTTCCGATTCCGTGCTTTTCGCAGGCTGCGATTGTCCGGTCAAAGTCCTCCACTGCGATGGCGACGTGGTGCAGGCCTTCTCCCTTTTCATCCAGAAATTCCTGGTAGCTGCTGCGTCCGCTGAGAGGCTGAATCAGTTCCCACTGAATGTTTCCGATCTGCGCGGCGGCGATCCGCATTGAATACGGTTCCGGCTTTCCGTGAAGCGTGGTATCACGCAGGTCCGGCGAGCCGAAAGTGTGGATCTGCCACGGGCCGACCCCGAAGATGTTCCAGTATCGCTCCACCGATTTCTCGATGTCTTTCACGACTACGCACACCTGAAATACTTGCTTCAGCTCCATCGTCGTTCTCCTTTTAACAGACCTCACGTATAAAGACGCTAATTATCCCCGGACGGATGCGCCCGGAATCACATGCTGTGACTTATGGCTCCTTCTATCTTAGCATGTGCGGGCTTTAGACGTTCCCGCGGGCGCCTGATGCCGCGTAGCTTTTGCTTCCATGGCATCCTGGGAGCCTCGAAGAGGCGATAGAGAATAGGCCCGACCGTCAGGTCGCGATTAGCGGATGAAACAGCAATTAGCGCCGAAGGTGCGAAACTTGGCGCTGTGCCGCACCTTCGGCGCTCATCGTTATATCGTTCGCCTATCCCGGCCTTACGGCCGGGCCTATTCTCTGCCGGCGCTTCGCGCCTCTGAATTGTGAGGACGACTCTGGAAAATCGTCCTCACAGGTTTTTAGAAAGCTGCAGCAAGCTGCCGCGAGGCTTCTTCCGAACGCAAAAATAAGAAAATAGTTTATAATGCGGCGTTACCCAAACCCTCTGCCGTGGAGGCTCTGATGAAATCTCTGTGGAGTGTCATGACTCTTGGCTTGACGTTGACCTGGCTTTTCGCCGGGCAGGAATCCAAAACGATCCCGGCGCCGCAGGACCCTTACCTTTGGCTTGAAGACATCACGGGCCCGAAGGCACTGGACTGGGTCAAGGCCCGCAATGCGGAAAGCACGAAGGAATTGGCCGAAGCGCGCGGCTTCGCTGATCTCAAAGCCGACCTGCTGAAAATCCTGGACTCGAAGGAGCGCATCCCCTCCATCAGCAAGCGGGGACCCTATTTCTACAACTTCTGGCGCGATGCCAACAATCCACGGGGCCTGTGGCGGCGCAGCACACTGGACGAATATCGCAAAACGAATCCGAAGTGGGACATCCTCATCGACCTCGACGCCCTCGGAAAAGCTGAGAACGAGAACTGGGTCTGGGAAGGATCCCAAATTCTCAAAGCCGGCGGCTATCGTCACGCGCTGATCTTCCTATCGCGGGGAGGTGCGGACGCAACCGTCGTGCGCGAGTTTGATTTGGCGACGCGCGCCTTCGTGAAAGGCGGGTTCGAGCTCCCGGAGGCCAAGACTGAAATGTCATGGATCGACGAAAATCACGTCTATGTGGGAACTGACTTTGGCCCCGGCTCCATGACTACGTCCGGCTATCCGCGCATCGCCAAGCGCTGGACGCGCGGCACTCCGCTGTCTTCCGCTGAAGTGGTTTTCGAAGGCAAAGCGACTGACGTTTCGGCAAGCGCCATATACGACGATACCAAGGGATTCGAACGCCATTTCCTCTCACGGTCACCAACCTTCTATTCGAGCGAGTTGTTCCTCCTGACATCCGACGGAAAGCGCAAGAAGGTGGAAGTTCCCGAGGATGCGATCGCTTCACCAAATCGCGAATGGCTCCTCATTGAACTGCGCAGTCCCTGGACTGTCGGCGGCAGGACCTATGCCGCCGGATCTCTCCTCGTCACCCGCTTCGACAATTTCATGAACGGCGACCGCAAACTGACTGTGCTATTTGAGCCAACTCCCACGACATCTCTGGCGGGCTCCAGCTGGACTCTTCACCACTTGATTCTTAACGTACTCGACGATGTGAAAAACAAACTCGCCGTACTGACGCCGGCAAATGGCGAGTGGGATAAAAAGCCGCTCGCCGGTATGCCCGGCTTTGCCACGATATCCGCAAGCGGCGTCGATTCCGAGGAGAACGACGACTACTTCATGACAGTCAGCGGCTATCTCACGCCCACAACGCTGTCGTATGGGACAATCGGGAAGACGCCGGAGAAATTAAAAGAGCTGCCGGCCTTCTTCGATGCCACAGGACTCGAGGTCAGCCAGCATTTCGTCAAGAGCAAAGATGGGGCCCGGATTCCCTATTTTCAGGTTTCTCGCCAAGGGCTTAAGCCGGACGGCATGAATCCCACATTGCTGTACGGTTATGGCGGATTCGAAATTTCAGAAACCCCGAACTACAGCCCCGGAGTGGGTCGCGCCTGGCTCATGCGGGGCGGCGTCTTTGTCGTAGCAAACATTCGGGGTGGCGGCGAGTACGGCCCGCGATGGCATCAGGCTGCACTGAAGGAAAAACGTCTCCGTGCCTATGAGGATTTTGCAGCCGTAGCGGAAGATCTCGTCGCGCGGAAGCTGACGTCCGTCAAACACCTGGGCGCCATGGGCGGGAGCAACGGCGGCCTCCTGATGGGCAACATGATCACCCTTTATCCGCAGCTCTTCGGCGCCATCGTTTGCCAATCACCGCTTCTGGACATGCGGCGGTACTCCAAGCTGCTGGCAGGCGCTTCCTGGATGGCCGAATTCGGCGATCCGGACAAACCGGAAGAGTGGGCATTCATCCAGAAGTTCTCGCCCTATTACAACGTAAAACCCGGCGCAAAATATCCCCCGGTTCTCTTTACAACATCGACACGCGACGACCGCGTTCACCCAGGTCACGCGCGGAAGATGATGGCCAAGATGAAGGATCTGGGATACGACGTCCGCTACTACGAGAATATCGAGGGAGGCCATAGCGGGGCCGCAGACAATGCGCAGGCTGCCTACATGAATGCCTTAGGCTATACTTTCCTGTGGCAAAAACTGAAGTAGCACTCTTTTAAGGAAATGTCGTGTTGGACCTGTTGGCGCAAAATCCGCTGCTGCTGCTGCTGCTTTTCATCGTTATCGGGATCGGCTACCTGATCGGCAATATCAGCATCTCGGGCTTCCGGTTGGGCGTCGCCTCCGTGTTATTCGTGGGAATGTTCTTCGGCACCCTGGACCGGCGCTTGATCTTGCCCGATCACATTTACGTCATCGGGATGGTTCTGTTCCTGTATCCAATGGGACTCCAAGCCGGCCACGGCTTCTTTTCCTCATTCCGCAAGCGAGGGTACTGATTCTTCTGGCCGGCGGAATCCTGACGCTGATCGCGCGCAGCGTCATGGGGATCTCCGCTCCCAGCGTGGCTTGTTCTGTGGCGCGCTGACCAGCACTCCCGCGATGGCGACCGCCGTGGAAATAGCCAAAAACCTATCCGCCAATCTATCGCACGAACTGCATGCCATCGTAACGCGCCTGAGGCGAGGCGATGTGGACATCGTCCCTACCCAGGACACGGTACTGGAAATGGGAGACCGCATCCGCGTCCTCACTTACAAGGAAAACATAGCGCGGGCGACCAAATATTTCGGCGATTCGTTGAAGTCGATCACGGAAACGGACTACCTATCTTCCCAATATCTGGTACACCACGGTGTACCCTGCATCGATGGTGGCCAAGATCATCACTGCTCAAATCCTGGTCTCCCTGCTAATGTCATAACGCGTCGGCCTCTATTCCCTCCTTCTCGTGAGTCGGAGCGTCCGCTCCGATGCATCCATCACACGCCTGGACTTGATGTCTGTTTTTTTGCGTTTGCTCTCCTTGGGAAAACTGAATCTGGAATGCCAATTTGCATTGCGGTCGCTGTTGTTCCGAGAATCCCCGATGGAGTATCATCCATTCAACAGGTTCCCTCGAACAGCTCATTTCTTCAATCGGGAGGCGGCAATGAGCGCAAACACTGAAATCAGAAAAGGCTGGTGCGGTCCCTGCCATTTGCGGTGCGGCATGCTGGTGCATTTCGAAGACGGGCGCGCCGTCAGCGTGCAGGGGGATCCGGCAAATCCGTTGAATCGAGGCGCCCTCTGCAGGAGAGGACAGCTCATCCTCGAGCACTTGCACAACCCTGCCCGATTGAACTACCCGCTCAAGAAAGCGGCGCAGCGGGGCGCGGGGAAATGGCAGCAGATTACCTGGGACCAGGCAATGGATGAAATCGCCGGTAAGCTGGGCAAGCTTCGCGACCGGTTCGGATCCGAGACGCTTGCCTTCTCGCGCGGAACCTACCGGACATACGGCTGGGCGATGAAGCGGTTCCTGAACCTGTTCGGCAGCCCGAACATGATCGGCGCGAATACCATCTGTATGTGCCCTTCGCATACCGTGGAATGGAGCACGTGCGGATCCTTCGCACGCCAGGACATCGGCAATGCCGCCTGTGTCGTGATCTGGGGTTTTCAGCCATCCGAATCCCGAATCATCCCCGATT
Organism: Acidobacteriota bacterium; assembly: GCA_035506515.1. Classification (GTDB taxonomy): domain Bacteria; phylum Acidobacteriota; class UBA6911; order UBA6911; family UBA6911; genus UBA6911. The sequence goes on along the minus strand of DATJPG010000186.1, from coordinate 34,789 downwards.
GGCGGGACCTGCTCGCCGCAAAAAACCGTGGAGCCAAAATTATCGTTGTGGACCCGCGGCGCACAAAAGAAGCCGAAATGGCCGATCTCTGGCTCCAGGTGAGGCCGGGAACGGACGTAGCGCTGATGCTCGGCTGGCTCAAGATCATCCTCGACGAAAATTTGTATGACAGGGAATTTGTGGAGAAATGGACCGTCGGCTTCGAGCCTTTGCGAAAACACCTCGGACAGCGCTCGCTGGACCAGCTGGCGCGTATCTGCTGGGTTCCCGAAGAAAAAATAAAAGCCGCGTCAAGAATGTACGCAGGCACCAAACCTGCGGTGATCACATGGGGATTGGGCATCGATCTGCAGGGTGTGAATGCCATGCAGGCCGTTCGCGCCCGATGCATCCTGCGCGCAGTCACCGGCAACATCGATGTCCCCGGCGGCGAGCTTCTCGGCATATCCGGAGACGAGGCAAAACTCATTTCCAATCAAGCGATGGAGCTCAACGATGCCATCTCCGCCGAACAGAAAAAGAAGCAGCTGGGCGCGGGCGAATATGGCCTCTTCGGCTTTCCGGGCTGGGATGCGATCCGGGCGGTAACCGACAGGCCTGGCGCATATTTCCAGCCGCCGCAGTCGGAAATGACGTGCTGCGCCCATCCCAGGCACGTCTGGCAGGCGATCCTGACCGGGAAACCTTATCCCGTAAAAGCTTTCATCAGTCAGTCCAATAACACACTGGTCCAGGCACCGGATCCCAAAACGGTTCACGCCGCGTTGAGCAGCGATAACCTGGACCTTTCCGTAGCCATGGATTATTACCTGACGCCGACGGCGGAACTCGCAGACTACGTTCTGCCCGCAGCAAGTACGCTCGAGCGCAGCGATTTCCCTGCCTATCCCAAGGCAATGGATCCGCTCTACGAGAGGCGCGACGACTACCAGTTCTGGCGCGAGCTCGGAATCCGGCTGGGGCAGGCAGAGCACTGGCCGTGGCGGACCTCGGAGGAGGTCTGCGACTACAGGTTCTCTCCGTTGGGCATTACTTTTTCGGAAGCATTGGCTCGTGGCGGGATTCGTCCCGCCAGAGAATTTCGGAAATACGAGAGCCAGGGGTTTGGCACGTCTTCAGGCAAAGTGGAAATTTTCTCGAGTATTTTCGAGCGGTTTGGACTGGAACCCCTGCCCGTCTACCGCGAACCGGTGGAAAGTCCCGCAGGCAACCCGGAACTGGCCAGGGACTACCCGCTCATCCTCATTGCAAGCGGGAAATTCATGCCTTTCTATCACTCGGAGCTGCGCCAGATTCCCTCCGCCATCCGGGACCACCCGGACCCCGTGACGGACATTCACCCGGAGACGGCGCAGGGGCTGGGCATTACCGATAACGACTGGATCTTCATCGAGACTGTGCGCGGTAAAATTAAGCAGCGCGCGCGTCTTACGGATGAAGTGCATCCCGCGATGGTGCGTGTGCAGCACGGATGGTGGTTCCCCGACAGGCCGGCGGCAGAACCTTCCTTGCACGGAGTCTGGGAATCTAATTCCAATGTCCTTTGCCCAACGGGCGCGGAATACTGCAATCCCGAAGTGGGCGGGTGGCCGCACACCGGGCTGCTTTGCAGGGTGTATGCCGCCGCAAAAGCCTCGTGAAATGCACGGCTGATTTTTTCAATGCCATCCCCCGGCGGGATCCTCCGCCAGTTCCCTGCTCAAAATCTGGAGGAATGAGCTGCCGGGTTCGATATTTGCCGAACTTTTTAGTTTTACATCGCCGTGTTCCCGTCGATATGATTGCCTGAACTCAATCTCAATGCGGAGGCTTTTATGGGATGGCTTGTCGGTTGCGTGCTGATCGTAACGATCATTTGTTTGTATTTTCCTCTCGTGCATATTCGCCTGATGAATAAAGTCCTGAAAACTTTGCAGCAGATAGAAATCAACACCCGAAAATAGCCAGGCATGTAATTCGGTTTCGAATTTGCCGAATTATGAAGGGGATGCTCAATTTCTCCAGTTCACGCTTTAGCGTTTCCGGTTCCCGGTTTTCATTCATCCAACAACCGGGAACCGCGAACTGGAAACTTTAAAACAGCAGCAAGCTGCTTCACTCTCGAGGACGCGCGCCGGGCAATTCCTTTTTCAAATTTGCTTGATCGCCTGGTTCGCCGCGACCAGCAGCGGGTCCCAGACCGGCGAATAAGGGGGCGCGTAGCTGAGATCCAGCTCCGCAATCTCGTGAACTGTCATTTTCTTGTATAGGGCCGTCGCCAGCACGTCGAGGCGTTTGGCGACCACGTCTTGACCTATCATCTGAGCTCCGAGAAGCAAGCCGCTCCCCCGTTCCACAAACAGTACGATCCGGATGCTGCCGTCGCCGGGAAACTTGCCGCGCGTGTGACCATCCATCACGCAGGTCGCATAAGCGTATTTATTCTCCCGCAGCTGCCTCTCGTTTAAGCCCGTCGTGCCGACCGTCAGATCGAAAAACTTGAACACCGCAGTCTGGTCGATCCCATAGAACTCCCGCATATTGCCGGGGCTGACGATGTTGATGCCTGCAATCTTCCCCTGTTTGTTGGCAGCCGGCCCCAGCGGCATGTAGGAATTGCAGCCCAGTTGTCGGACATAATGCTCCGCACAATCTCCTGCTGCAAAGACGCCGGGAAGATTCGTGCGAAGATATCGATCGACTTTTGCGGCGGATGCGACTCCGAGCTCGCCGCCTGCAGCCGCAAACAGCTCCGTGTTGGGCCGGACGCCTACGGCCGCGATAACAAAATCGGCCGTAAAATCGCCGGCGGATGTCTTTATGACTTTTCCCTCTTTCCTGTCAACATTCACGCCGCTGAAAAACTGCACGCCTTCCTCGTAAAGTTTCTCCATGACCTTCTCGCGGACCGCTTCGCAGAAAGCCGGCAGGATGACGGGGGCTTTATCCACGATGACCGTCCTGATTTTCATGCTGCACAGGACATCGGTCATTTCAAGATTCACATAGCCTGCCCCGATAAGGAGCGCTGTTTTCGGGGAGTGCTCATATAGAAAAGCCTTGACCCGCCTCGTATCGTCCAAAGTTTTAAACGAAAAGACGTCGTCGTCGCTGAGACCCGGCACATCCAAGTGGTTCGGCCGATTGCCGGTGGCATAGAGGAGACAATCGTAGCCTTCTTCATATTCCCTGCCGGCCCGGTGATCGATGGCGCTAACCGATTGCCGTCCGGGATCGATGGCCCTCACTTCGTGGTGAAGGCGGTAGTCGATTTTTCTCTTATTGAGGATGGTGTCGTAGCTAAGCGCATACATGGACTCCACCGGCACATCCTGAAAGAGAAGGTTGTAGGGCATACCGCAAGCGGCATAGGAAACATCACCGCCTTTCTCCAAAACGATGACCTGAGCATCCGGAGCTTGTCGTTTGATTTCGCTTGCAGCCGAAAGACCGGCGGCAACACCACCAATGATCACCACTTTCATAGCGCTCCTCCTTGCCCCCAATATACCTTCGTATTTGTTCAAACGCCTACAAACTTTCTCAAGTGAATGTTCTTTCTACTTACCCGGCAAGAAAATGAAATACACTATGCACGCAGCCGCTGCGTTGCGCGAGCCAATTGCAAATGTGGAGGGTCCCGGTGGGTGTGAGGAGATTCTGCTCGATCGCCGCTTTAATTCTGGCGGCTGCTACAGCCATTCCGCTGCATGCCGATTCCTATTATCCGCTTCGACTCGAAGACCCTCGCGCCGTGTATCTGACAAGGGACCATTTTCCTGTGCACGCCGATGGTACGGCCGATGATGCCGACGCGCTGCAGCAGGCCATCGATCGCGTTCAGGAAACCACGCGCGCAGGCGTGGTCTTCATACCCGAAGGACGTTATCGCCTCGGCAAGACGGTCTTCATATGGCAGGGGATCCGCTTGATCGGCTACGGGCCGAAGCGTCCGGTATTTGTTTTGGCGAAGAATACGCCGGGCTTCCAGGAAGGCACACGATATGTGATCCACTTTGCGGACTACCGTCCCCAGCAAGGCAGGCCTTTCAGCGACGGCACCGAGTTCACCTTCTATAGCGGCATGAGCAACATCGATTTTGAACTCCAGGAAGGGAATCCTGCGGCGATCGCCGTGCGTTTCCACGTGGCCCAGCACTGTTCCCTGCAACATATGGACTTCCATATCGGGTCCGCCCGGGCTGCCCTGGAGGACATCGGGAACCAGGCCTTCGACATCCATGTCTATGGCGGCAAATACGGCATCATCACGAAGAGAACGGCGCCCGTCTGGCAGTTTCTGCTGATGGATTCCAGCTTCGAAGGTCAGAGCGAAGCGGCGATTCACACGATGGAAGCCGGCTTTACCCTGGTTCGCGTCCGTTTCGCACACATGCCGGTAGCAATCCAGATCGCGTCCGGAGAAGTGGAACAGCTGTACGCACGGGATCTGCGGATGGAGGACATCCGCTCCGCCGCACTGAAGCACGGCAACGCGCGGAACCTGCATTCGGAGGTGACCCTGGAAAATGTGGCGTGCAGCGATGTTCCCAATTTCTATCGCGGAGACAAGTCAGTCCTCGCGCCGGCAAAGCATTACGTTGTGAAGCGATTCATGCTCGGGCTCGAGATCGGCGACGACGGAAGAGAAAAAGGGATCGAGTTGCGGCATCAGGCGCGCAAGTTGTCGCGGCCGGCTCCCGCCGTACCCAGCGATATCCCGGCGCTGCCGCCGATGAACGCGTGGACGAATGTGCAAACCGTGGGGGTGAAAGGCGACGGCAAATCGGATGATACGGTTTCCCTGCGCGCCGCAATCGGGAAATATAGAGTTCTATATTTCCCGATCGGGACATATCGCGTGACGGGATCGCTCGAGCTCAAGCCGGATACGGTTCTGATCGGCCTGAATCCGGGAAGCACAACGATATCCCTGGCGAACGCATCGCCGGATTTTGCCGGCACCGGCGAGCCTGTCGGCGTGCTGATCGCGCCAAAGGGCGGCAAAAATATCATCGGCTCCATCGGCGTTTCTCCGGGCACGGATAATCCGCGAGCTGCGGGTGTGGTGTGGATGGCAGGGAACGGATCGATGCTCGAGGATGTCTCGTTTCCCGGGAGCGGCCTAGGAACAAAATACGCCGACACGCAGGGTCCCGACCTGTGGATCAGAGACGGCGGAGGAGGGATTTTTCGCGGCAACTGGCCGCACGGCACGATCTCCGCAGCCGGGCTTCGCATCGAGAACACCTCTACGCCGGGCAGGGTGTACCAGATGTCCGTGGAGCACCACATGCGCTTCGAAGTAATGCTCCGCAACGTCAGCAACTGGGAGTTCTACGCGCAGCAGACGGAAGAGGAAAATCCCGCGGGGGCGCAGGCGATCTCCATGGAAATCCGGGACTGCGAGAATCTCCTGTTTGCAAATACCTATATGTACCGCGTTTCACGCACCATCCTGCCCAAAACATACGCCATCATGATCCGCCATTCCCAAAATATCCGGTTCGAAAATGTGAAGACCTTCAGCCAGACGCGGCTGTCGTTCGATGCGCCGATATTCGACGAGGACAGCGGCGTGGCGGTGCGTCCCCATTTCATTACAGGCTGCATTGTCAAAAAAGGAATGAAGGCGCCGGCAGCGATTCCCTTGCCGGCCGTGTTCGATAAAAAGGCCCGGCTGAAAAAGCTCGCCGGTGGATTCAGCAACGCATCGGGGATGACGACCGATGACAGGGGGCGTTTATATTTCGCGGATGCCTCAACGCGAAAAGTGTATCGCTGGAATGAAAAGGACACGATTGCCGAACAAATCGCGGAGACGCAGGGTCAACCCATGGTCCTGAGCTTTGTGCCGCCTGCGACACTGCTGATCGTGGTGTACGAAAAGGCGGTGTATAGTCTGCATATCGCGGAGAACGGCGCATCTCTGCTGCCGGTGGCGGAGACGGCGGAACAATCGCCGGGCACGAGGCTTCTCCTTCCCGTCGGACTGCACAACATGCTTTCTCTCCTGAGAGATCTGGTGGAGCACCGGGATTACGTGTATCGCCAGGGGAGCAACACCGCCGTGGTCGGCATTGTGGAAAATGGACACCGCGGATATTTCTACGCGCCCGGAACCGCTACGGCGATCATGGCGGGCGGCACGTGGCGCCCGCTTTTGCAGAGCTCCAACATGACAGCATTTGCCGTCAACGATGCGCGTTATGTAACCAGTGAGGACGACGGAAGAACCTATCGGGTAGCGCTGGAGAAGAACGGCACGCTGACCGCCGGCGTCTTCTCCGAACGGGGTGGAACATCGGTCGTCCGCGATAGTGCGGACAACGTGTACGTCGCGAGCGATCAAATCTACATCTATAACAGTGCGGGGAAACAGATCGGCGTGCTCGAAACACCCGAGCGTCCCGGCAGCCTCGCATTCGGAGGTCCGGACAAACGAACGCTCTTCATCGGAGCGCGCAGTTCCATATACTCCATACGCACAGCCGCACCGGGGCGGGAGTAGAGAAGCTATCAGCTGTCAGCTATCAGCTTTCAATATCATGCCCTAGCACCTGAAACCTGTAACTTACAACTCGTCGCCAGACGGGCTGGTCAATTGGTCAAATTCGTGGCAAGCTTTTAGCGTGGGGAGTATTCCCGTCCCCTCGGATCGAAATAGGAGGATGAATGGCAAAGGCGGAAATCAGTTCAGGAATTTGCGGTCATGTGACAAACGTCGAAGCGAAAATGGACGGCAAGATCTGCAAACTAACCATCACCAGCACATGCAAAGCGATTCAGCAGATCGCGGCGGATCTCCCCGAGGTGACCCCCGTGCAGGAAATCTCGGCCAAGCGGGCGGTCCCCCAAACCCTTCAGATGGGGTTGAAACACTGCTATCATGCGGCCTGCCCCGTGCCGGTCGGTATCATTAAAGCTGTCGAAGTGGCAGGCGGTCTTGCCCTGCCCAAAGATGCCACAATCAAGGTATCCAAGGAATAAGGATTCCCTTTTCCGGTTTGCCGTTTCCATTTTCAAATAAACAGCGCTAACGGGGAACAGGAAACTGGAAATGCGAAATCCGAAAGCGGCAACAACTCGCCTCACTTGGAAATTTGTAATCTGGCCAGGTTCCGATATTTGGTCTTGCGCCGACTCATTTCACCGCCTGATTGGCTGCAGGGACGAGGCTGTCGACCAGCGCGTGCAGCTCGTCATCTGTTATCCTCCCGTTGATTCCCAACGCAGGATACGTGCCTTGCGGCGATTCAAGGACGTAGCCGATGACATCTTCTGAAGGCGCGGATCGGGTCACGCCCTGCGCGCTCCGCAGCAGGATGCCGCCAAGCCACTTGCCGCGCGAACCGGTCCATACTTTGAACCCGTTTTTCGATTCATAAATCATCTGTCCGTCCGACTTCGCTCCCCTAAACATTTTGTTGAAGCCGGAAGAGAAAAGCAACACGACATGCCGGCCGTCGACGGCGGGATAAACCACCAGAAACATCCGGTCTGGCGGATTCGTGATATCCAATATATCCGTGATGTTCCTGTCGCCAGTCCAGGCCGGCTTTTTATTGAAGAGGTAGACCGGTGAGTCCGATTTCTCAACCATTTGTTTCACAGAGGCATCCGGCAGAACCATGTCTTTTGTTACAGCAACCTCCGGTTTACGACGCTGGCCTCTGGAAGAAAACCGGGGAAGGCCGGAAAGTTTCCACGGGAAATCAGGCGCCTGGACATTCTCAACCAGTTCCCGGCGAATCGTCAGCCAGGATCGGCCGCCGACAAGCCACTCAATTTCGACAACTGCATTGTTGTCGCGAATCTTAAACAGCAGCAGAGAGTCCTGTGCGGGTTGCGGCGCGCCGGCTGAACCGGCGTCTGCCTTCCGCATAAACACGCGGACCGGGGTGCCATCTTCAAGCGTAGCTGTGCCCTGATCGGAAAACAGCGCCATGTTTTTTTCATTCAAGCCGCCGTTAAATGCGGAACCTATGCCAAGAAACAATGCAGGATTTTGCGGCGCTCGGTAGTCCCGGGTAAATTCGGCGCCAATTCTCAAACGTCCATCGGTTGTCCGCTCGGACGCGTAGAGGGCTTTCCCGTCAAAAGAGTTTGCGAACACGAGTGATCCTTGATCTCTCAGAATTTGCATATAGTTGCCTGTGGATGATTCGTACCACAGGTCCTCATCGATGGTGTATTCCTCGCCCGGCTCCGCCGAAAGATGCAATTGATTGAAGTGAATGTTTCCACTTCCGTCTAACGTTACAAGAGGCAGCCAGCGAATTTTGGCCAGTTCGGGATCCGATATGGCCTTCACCACAATCCTGTTCAAGATATGGATAATTCCCTCCCGAGTGAAAACGGATTTTTCAGCCGCCCAAGCCTGGGCGATAAATCCCGAGGCAGATATTTCTCTGGGGCGCTGGGGTTGATGATCCGGTTGGTGATGAAGACGTATTGCGAAAAAGACAATGGCTGCCACGGCGGCCGCAGGCACCAGGACCCGGAACCAGAAACGAGATGGGGAGGAAATAACTCTGGCCGGCCGGGACGGGTAAAGCACATTCGCATCGAATACCTGAGACATAATCTGCTCCTTTAGCTGATTGGGTGCATGGATTGGGCAACTGAGCTGAAGGGCAGCGAATGTCTCCTGCGCGTTTTGATATTCCCGGGCACAGGCCTGGCACGTCTGGATATGAGCGAACACCTCGGCCGGCGCTGACAGACCGGGATCTTTAACAAGGAGGCTGTCCAGATAATCTCGAACCTGGTCGCAGTTCATAAATCTTTGCTCCTACTCCGGGACACCATCTCGCGCAGTTTTGCAAAACCGTAACGCAATCGTGAGCTGACCGTGTCGATCGGGCAGCCCAGAATGACTGCGATCTCCTCGAGGCGCAAGCCGTCGAAGACGCGCAGCCGGATGGATTCCGCCTGCTCGGCCGGAAGCCGGCTCAGCAGTTCTTCGGCGCGGCTCATCTCCTCGGCAACCATGGCTTCTTCCAGGGGATTCCTACGTTCGCTGACCGCCGCCGCCGCTGCTTCGTCCCCGTCGAGGGGGACGGAAGTGCATCCGCGTTTCCTCAAAAAGTCGATGCCGGCGTTGTCGACACTCCGGAAAAGGTAGGCAATGGCGTTCAGTCCCGGCTTTGGTTTTGCAAAAACCTTAACCAGGACTTCCTGAACGATATCCTGAGCATCGTGGATATTGCGGAGCCTTCGAAAAGCGTAACGCACCAAGTGGTCCAAGTGTTCATCGAGGAAGTTGGACAACTGTTGCGGCGTCTCGGGCCACGTGTTGCTCGGTCGCGAATCGTCCGCCTTCTCATCATCCCGGTTATAGGTAGCTACCTTCGGTTGAACACTCAACTGAGCGCTCCTCTTCAGCTCTGCTATGAGGTATGACGGGAACGGAGTATTTTTTCGTCTATAAATTTTCTATAGCAAAAAAGATAGGCTTGCTTTAACAGCATAGCAGATTAAGAGGTTGATTCAGAATATCCATTGATGGGCATAATCCCGTCTTCTGAATATCGGTCTCGCAAAAGCACTTCCTGGAGCCTACAATTCAACCGTCACCACAAAAACCGGAGATGTCATTGGATACCGCGGACACAACCTTGGAGTCGGAGCTCAGCGGCGAGGCACTGGCGTACGAAGGCGAATCGTTTGACGGCGTTTCGAGCGAAACAAGCCGCCTGTTTACTTCGGACTTCATCCTGTCTGCCCTGGCCAATCTTGCCAATGCATTCGGAGTGCAGATGCTCGTTGCTACGCTGCCCCTGTATGTCATCGGCCTCGGGGGAAGCCAAACCGACGCCGGGCTTGTAATCGGCATCCTCTCTTTTACGGCCTTGCTCTTCCGCCCTTTGATGGGTTACCTGACAGACGCGTGGCGCCGCCGCCCGCTGGTCCTGATGGGAACGTCCTGTTACGGATTCGCCAGCGTTATTTACCTGCTGGCCGGCTCCATTCCAGCTTTATTGTTAGGGCGATTCGTCCACGGTTTCGGGCTGAGTTGCTACACCACGGCCTCCAATGCCTACATCGCCGACATCGCCCCGCGCCGACGGAGAGCGGAGGCCGTAGGCCTTTTCGCGGCAACGCAAGCGATCGGGCTGATCATCGGACCCGTTGTCGGTTTCATGCTGATGGGGAAAATCGGGTTCCCTCGCCTGTTTTACTTTTCCGGGGGACTGGCGTTCACCGCATTTTTCATCTCCTGCTTCGCGCACGAGCGGATGCAGCCCTCGAACACACAGCGACCGCCCTGGTCTCTGCGCAACGGCCTGGTGTGCGTTGAAGCGCTGCCGATTGCATGGATTGCTCTTTGCATGGGCCTTGGCTTCGGCGCGATCAACGCGTTCATCTCGATCTTCGCGCATTCGCGCGGCTTCCAGAATCCCGGACTATATTTCATGATGCAGGCAATTATCCTGCTCGCCTCGAGAATATTTCTGGGTCGCCTTGCGGACCGGTTTGGTCGCGTCGGCGTCATTTTCCCCGGCATCATCTTCATGGCGATGGCCCTTGCGCTGCTGCCTTTTGCCCACAGTTTTGCCTGGTTTGCAGCATCGGCGGCTTTCTTCGGACTGGGATTCGGCGCGGCGCAGCCCGCCACCATGGCGCTTCTCATCGATCGCGTCCAGCCCGAGAAACGCGGCCTCGCGACGAGCACCTACTACACGGGCTTCGACGGCGGCGTTTCCCTGGGATCGATTCTCCTCGGCGCCATCAGCCAGCATTTGGGATTTGCCGTTATGTGGCCGATTGCCGCAGTCTGCACCCTGCTCGGCCTCGTCAGTCTGCCCGCAAATAAGCGGCAGGATCCACAGGCAGAATAAAATAGGCGAGGACGGCCCCGGAGAGACTGTCTCAAAACTCAAGTCTATGGACTTGTTCCCGGCGTCGCTGGGAGCTCCGCCGTCCCCGGCGGCACACAGAGCTAACCCGACTTCCGCAGTTTGAGGTCTGATAAAATTATTTTTAGCGATTTTCAAACGTTCTCCAATTGAGCCCTCTTGTGTTTTCAATAATTTAGCTTGAGGACGCTGCAAATTATCCGCCAAAAGTGCGTGTAGTGACGACCAACCCCCTTGTGATCTATTTCTAAATACGTACGATCAGTGCATGTACTTGCGGCGGTGCTACCGGAACAAAGATGGCAAGCGTCACGCCTATTGGGCTCTGGTTGAAAGCCATCGTACTGCTCGAGGGCCACGGCAACGTGTGGTTGCATGGCTTGGGGAACTGGACGAAAAGGGGCGTTTGGCAATTTGCCAGAAGGGGCAGGAAGAGGCCAGTTATCAGCGTAGTTTGTTTGATGATGAAGAGCCTGAGTGGATCGAAGTCGATCTGAAACGCATTGCAGTCGAGCGGACAAGAAGATTCGGTGGTCCTTGGATGGGATTGGAGTTGCTGAAAAAACTCGGGCTGGATGCATTTATCAATCAAACGGTGCCAGGCGGGCGTGAAGATGTGCCTTGGGCCGTGATGGTGATGGTACTGGTATTGGGACGCCTATGTGATCCTTCAAGTGAGCTGCACTTGGCGGAGCAGGGATATGAATCCAGTGCTATGAGTGAACTGCTGGGAGTGCCCATCAACAAGGTGAATGACGACCGGCTCTACCGGGCCTTGGATCGATTGTTGCCGCACAAGGAAGCACTTGAGAAGTATCTGAAAGAAAAGCTCGGCGAGTTGTTCCCACTGGACTATGACCTGCTGTTGTACGACGTAACCAGCACCTATTTCGAAGGCGAAGCATCTCGGAATGATCTAGCGCAGCGAGGCTACTCGCGGGATCACAGGCCGGACTGCAAGCAGGTGAATATAGCACTCGTTGTAAGCCGCTGCGGAATGCCCATTGGATATGAAGTGTTCGCGGGCAACCGGCATGATTCGAAAACGGTGGAACAGGTCGTTGAACATGTGGAAAAGATATACGGACGGGCAAACCGGATTTGGGTGATGGACCGCGGCATGGTGAGCGAGGAAAACGTTGAGTATCTCCGCAAAGAAGGAAGGCGGTACATCGTAGGGACACCCAAGAGCCAACTGCGCAAATATGAACGGGAGCTTTTGTCAAAAGATTGGAAGCAGGTTCATGAAGGACTCCAGGTGCGATTGTGTCCGGCGCCGGATGGCAAAGAAGTTTTTATTCTTTGCCGGAGTTTAGAACGACAGGCAAAAGAACAGGCGATGCATGAACGCTTTGAGCAACGCATCGAGGAGGGACTGGAAAAGATAGCTACTGGTTGCCGCAAGGGTAAACAAAAGCCCCTTGTTATTGCCGAACGCGTGGGAAAGCTTATGGGACAAAACACGCGAGCCGCCGGATTGTTTCGTGTGCAGATTAAGGAGGAGAAAGGAGCGGCTCAGATCGAATGGTCGAAACTGGATGCGTGGCGGGAATGGGCCCGTTTGAGCGAAGGATGCTATATGTTGCGCAGCAATGTTACCGACTGGACGCCAGAAGATTTATGGAGAGCTTATATCCAGTTAACGGAGGCTGAGGCAGCATTCAGGATCCAGAAATCTGATTTGCAGATTCGGCCGGTTTGGCATCAGCGGGCAGATCGCGTCAAGGCACACATCCTTGTTTGTTTCCTCGCCTATGTTCTATGGAAATCACTGGGTCAGATGTGTCAGATGGCTGGCTTAGGGGACGAACCTCGAAAGGTGTTTGAAGAGCTGAAAGAAATATCGCTTGTAGATGTTGTTCTACCAACAAGGAATGGAATCATTCTTCGCAAACAATGTGTTTCGAGGCCTTCCGAACACCAGTCGATTCTATTACAGAAACTTCAACTGAGGCTTCCATCCACGATGGGAATCAGCCAATTGTAGTGGAAACTCGGCATATCTCGTGTTGACAGTAAAAGACTTAGCAATTTAACTGCGGAAGTCGGGCTAATTTTGTTGAGAATTTTCTATATTGCGGTAACAAGCCGGCGAGGACGCCGCTCCCAGGGGAGACAAAGCCTGCTCCCGTTTGTGTTTCTTATGAATTGCCCGGCGTGGGGGACGCCGCGGTTTTTTCGACCGCACTCACTCTGCGTTTCAGCTCGATCGAGAACGCCTCATCTTTTATCGACTGCAAATTGATTGCCACATTCGCCAATGCGCCGCGGATGGCGGCATGCGCCATTGCCATTCCCGTTTCAAGGTCCGATTTGAGGTTGGGATTGGATATGGGATTCAATTGCCGGAAGAGCATCAGAATGCCTGCCGCGCATTCCGCCACGTCGATCGGGGTCAGCGCCGCGGCCTGCAATGCGCGCTGCATCTGCTCCTGCCGCAGCTTTTTTTCTTCCTCGGTTCCTTTGGGCATTTTCAAGGCGGACTCGACGCCGGCGTACGAATCGCTGTCCTTTTGAATTGCCGACTGCAACAGGGCACGCGCGCCGTTAAACTTGGTCAAAAGCTCCCGAAGCTGCGGCTGAAATTCTTCTCTCTTCGAAAAGCTGAACCCCGTCACCATTTCCCCCAGCGACGCGGCCGCTGCTCCGGCCAGCGCGGCGACGCTTCCTCCGCCCGGCACCGCCTTGGTCTGCGACACCGAATCGAGGAATGCGGCGACGCTCAAATCGGATAGCGTCTGTTTTTTACTCAGCAGGTTTTGCAGACGGTTTTCGAAAATGATCTCGGAACGAAAGCCCTCGATCTGCAGGAAATGCTCGGCCGCCGCATCCAACGCCGCCTGCGGGATCAGCCCGATCACTTCGCTGCCGCTGATTCCTACTCCATGCCGCGCGGCCTCGCGTTTGACTGCTTCAAATGCCGTGGACACCGAGGTTTTCTCATAGTCCGTCAGATTCATCGAGACTTGTGCCAGTCCCCGGGATTTTAAATCCACGCCCATCGCCTTTACGCAGGGCAATCCCCCGCTGGATTGGCGGATCTTCTTTGCAATGTCTTTTGCAACCGAGAGGTCGGACGTGTCGAGGTTGACGTTGTAGGCAATAAGAAATTTGCGCGCCCCGACGACGGTGGCGCCGGCGGTCGGGTGCATTCGCGGCTCTCCGAAGTCCGGATGACGTTCCGGCAATTTTCCGATCTCCTCGCGGAGTCCTTCGAATTGTCCTTTGCGGACATTTTCCAATTGGATTCTCCCGGGGCGGGTGGCCGCCGCTTCATAAAGGTAAATCGGGATGGCGAACCGTCGGGCCGCTTCCTGCCCCACCGACCTGGCGATGGCGATGCACTCTTCCAGGCTCGCGTTCCGGACGGGAATAAATGGAACGACATCGGTGGCGCCGATGCGAGGATGACTGCCACGGTGACGCGTCAGGTCGATCAGTTCGGCCGCCTTGCCGATCGCGCGCAGCGCCCCTTCCCCCACTATTTCCTTCTCCCCGACGAACGTCACGACGCTTCGATTGTGATCGGCGTCCATCTCCACATCCATCAGACACAATCCGGAGACGGTCAGGATCGCGTCGATGATCTGGTCGACAACCCGGCCGTTCCGCCCCTCGCTGAAATTCGGAACGCATTCGACAATACTGTTCATGACAATACTTCTCCCGCCTGGAATCCGGTTGATGGCATTTGCGCTTTCAATGCATCCTCCACCTGAACGGGTTTCCCGTTTTTGAAAACCATTTTGCAGTGATTCACTCCGAAATAATAGGGGATCTCCCGGTAGTCCGGCGCATCCATGATGCAGACATCCGCCTGTTTGCCCGCCTCGAGCGATCCGCATCGGCCTCCTCGATCTAATGCATACGCTCCATTGATTGTCGCGGCCACGATCGCCTCGGCCGGCGTCATCCGCATCTGGGTGCAGGCCAGCGAAAGGATCATCTGCATATTCAAAACAGGAGAGCTTCCGGGATTGAAGTCGGTGGCCAGGGCTACGGGGGCACCGGCCTCGATCAGGCGCCGGGCCGGCGGGTACCGGTCCGAACCCAGGTAATACACGGACCCGGGCAACAGCACTGCGATCGTCGCATGGCGGGCTAAGAGTTCGATCTCTTCATCCTCGATCCGGTCGAGGTGATCCACGGAAACAGCACCCATGCGGACTCCAAGGCGCGTGGCCCCGCTTCGCGAAAGCTGATCGGCGTGCAGGCGCGGTTTCAGGCCGTGCTTCCGGGCTTCGCTGAAAAGAGTTTCCGCGGCGGCGAGACCGAAAATATCCGGCTCGATAAAGCCGTCACAGTATTCCGCAAGTCGGCGGCGTGCGACTTCGGGAAGAATGGAATTTAGAATTTCCCCGAGATAGGCACCGGGATTGTCGCGGTATTCGGAGGGAATTTCGTGAGCACCCAAAAAAGTCGGCACCAGTTCCAGCGGCGTGAGCGCATTCAGTTTTTGAATCGCCTCCAGCATTTTCAGTTCGGCTTCCATGTTCAAGCCGTATCCGCTTTTGGCTTCCAATGTGGTTGTCCCGTGCTTTAAAAATGACCACAGTCTTGGGAGCGATTTCCGAATCAGCTCCTCCTGTGTAGCGGTTCGGACCTTTTGGACCGTGCTGAGAATTCCGCCGCCCCGCGCAGCTATTTCCTGATAGGTGCGGCCCATGATGCGTTGCTCAAAATCGCGTATCCGCGATTCCATAAAGACCGGATGCGAATGGCAATCCACGAATCCCGGCATCACCACGCAATCTTCTGCCGAAATCCTTGATATTCTGCGCGAGCCTACGGCCTGCTCCACGTTGTCCCGATGGCCGGCCATTTGAATGCGGCCGTCGACCATCCACACCGCCCCGTCTTCAACCAGGCCCAGGTCCGTCTGGCCCTTCCCTCTGCGCGCGCCCGCAGTCCCCGCCAGCGTCAGGAGCTGCGCACAGGGTGAGATTAGGTATTCCATGATTTTCCGTTATGTGTTCAAATCTTCATTCTTTCACAGTTCATTCATCAAGTGTATCGGTGAGGACGACTCTGGAGAGTCGTCCGGCCGCTGATTACCCTTCATCGGGCGGCTCTGGAGAGCCGTCCTCACAGATTATCCGCGGAGAGCGCAAGCAGGCTTGCGCGGCGTTCCCGGGAATTTCGGCTATCGGACAACCTCTATACCTCCGGTGTCCCTTGGGCGGGGGACATAGGAATTTTGATGCCGTGCCGCTTTGCCGTTTCCCCGGCCTCCGGATAGCCCGCATCCACATGCCGGGCAATCCCGATGCCCGGATCGTTCGTCAAAACGCGCCGGATCCGCGCGGACATTTCGGTTGTGCCGTCCGCAACCGTGACCTGTCCCGCATGCAGCGAGTAGCCGATGCCGACGCCTCCTCCATGATGAAAGGAAACCCAGCTGGCGCCCGACGCGGTATTTAAGAGAGCGTTGAGAATCGGCCAATCCGCGATCGCGTCGCTGCCGTCTCGCATCGCCTCGGTTTCGCGATAGGGGGAGGCCACCGACCCGCAATCCAGATGGTCGCGGCCGATGACGATGGGGGCTCTCAGTTTGCCTTTCCGCACCATTTCGTTCAGCCTTTCGCCGAACTGCGCGCGCTGTCCCTGTCCCAGCCAGCAAATCCGGGCGGGCAACCCCTGGAACGCAATCCTGTCGCGCGCGAGCCCGATCCAGCGGCGCAGGACTTCGTCTTCCGAGAACAATTCGAGGACCGCATCATCGGTCGCGGCGATGTCCGCGGAGTCGCCCGAGAGCGCCACCCAACGGAACGGTCCGCGGCCCTGGCAGAACAGGGGGCGGATATACGCCGGGATGAAGCCGGGAAAATCAAAGGCGTTCTTCACGCCGGCCTCGAAGGCGAAGTGTCGTATGTTGTTGCCGTAATCGAACGCAACGGCTCCCATCTTCTGCAGGTCCAGCATCGCCTGCACATGAACGCCGATGGAGTGCATCGACCGTTTCAAATATTCTTCGGGATTCCCTGCACGCAGTCGATTCGCCTCCTCGAGGTTCAAGCCTGCAGGAATGTACCCATTCAACGGGTCGTGCGCGCTGGTCTGATCGGTGAGCAGGTCGGGGACAATCGCTCTTCTGACGAGTTCCGGGAGAACTTCGGCGCAGTTGCCTACAAGACCCACAGAGAGAGGGCGCATCTCCTTTCTCGCTTGCGTCAGCCAATCCAGGGCTTCAGGCAAAGAATCTGTTTTCCGATCGCAATAGCGGTTCCGGACGCGGCGCTCAATCCGTTCCGGGTTCACGTCGATGCCCAGGAACGCGGCGCCGTTCATGGTCGCGGCCAGCGGTTGCGCTCCTCCCATCCCGCCCATGCCGCCGGAGACAACCAGTTTCCCCGCCAGGCTCCCGCCCCAGTGCTTTGTCCCGGCAGCGGCGAAGGTTTCATACGTGCCCTGAACGATTCCCTGCGACCCGATATAGATCCAGCTTCCCGCGGTCATCTGGCCGTACATGATGAGGCCCAGGGCTTCCAGGCGCCGGAATTCCTCCCAATTGGCCCAGTGCCCTACCAGATTGGAATTTGCAATCAGCACGCGGGGCGCATACGCGTGCGTTTGGAACACGCCGACAGGCTTGCCCGACTGGACCAACAGCGTCTCGTCGTTCTCGAGTGTGCGCAGGCTTTCGAGAATCGCGTGATAGCAGGACCAGTTGCGCGCCGCTCTGCCCGTGCCGCCATAGACAACCAGCTCCCTGGGGTTTTCGCCGACTTCTTCATCCAGGTTGTTCATGAGCATGCGCATTGCGGCTTCCTGGGGCCAGCCCTTGCAGGAGATTTGTCTCCCCCGCGGCGCATGAATCGGGCGATATTCAGACATGATCACCTCCCGCAGATGACTTCTGTACGGACGCTTGTGAGACCGCCCCCACAAAATCGTTGGCTATTCCCTCAATCCGTTCAGGATCGCGGCGAATTGCTTCTTCTCGATCCTCTCTTCGAGCATCTCGATGTCCGGCGCCAGCGAACGGTCCTCCTGGAGCATGGGAGACACAGAGCGCACCAGCCGATACGCCTTTTTTCCCCCGATGCCCGGCTGCAGGGGATGCAGAAAATCGATCCCCTGGCTGGCGCAGAGCAGTTCGATAGCCAAAATTTTTCTCAGGTTTGCGAGCACCTGCTTCAGTTTCAAGGCGGCGCCCATGCCCATGCTGACGTGGTCTTCACGGTTTCCCGACGTGGGAATGGAATCGACGGACGCGGGATGCGCCAGGACCTTGCACGCGGATGTCAGCGCCGCCGCGGTCACCTGCAGCATCATGAATCCCGAATTTAACCCGGGATCGCGCGTGAGGAACGGCGGCAGGTCGCCGTATTCGGGAGTGATCAACCGCTCGATCCGCCGCTCCGAGATGCTGGACAATTCCGTCAGGGCAATCGCCATGTAATCCATGATCAAGGCCAGCGGCTGACCATGAAAATTCCCGCCGGAGATGAGATCTCCTTCTCTGGCAAAAACCAGCGGGTTATCCGTCGCGGCATTGAGCTCGATGGAAAACGTGCGCCGCGCCAAATCCAGCGTGTCACGGATGGCGCCGTGAACCTGCGGGATGCAGCGGAGGCTGTACGCGTCCTGAACCCGCGAACAATCCAGGTGGGACGTGCGGATCTGGCTGCCGGCAAGAAGTTTTCGCAAATGCTCCGCCGTTTTCAGCTGGCCGGGGTACGGCCGCGTTTCCTGAAGCCTTTTGTCAAAAGCGCGCGGCGTTCCTTTCAAAGCCTCCAGGCTCAAGGCCGACGCCACGTCGGCAGTGTCGAGAAGCGTTTCGGCGTCCAGCAGGCACAGCGACCCGATGCTCAGCATCGCCTGCGTTCCGTTCAAGAGAGCCAGCCCTTCTTTGGCGCCGGGAATAAAGGGCTTCAATCCCGCTTTGTTTAGAGCCGCTTTGCCCGAAATCGGTTTGCCGCCGTTCCAGATCTTCCCTTCCCCAATCAGCACCAGTGCCAGGTGGGCCAGGGGAGCCAGGTCGCCGCTCGCCCCGACGGAACCCTGGGAGGGGATGATGGGATGGATTCTCCGGTTGAGCAGCGCGAGAAGGAATGTCACCACCTCCGGCCTCACCCCCGAAAAACCCTTTGCCAGGGCGTTGGCCCGGCAGAGCATCATGCCGCGCGTTTCCGCCTCGCTGAGGGGCGGGCCGACGCCGCAGGCATGGCTGCGGATCAGATTTATCTGCAGAGTTTTTATTTGCGAGTGACCGATGTGGCGGTCCGCCAGTTTGCCGAACCCGGTGTTGATTCCGTATGCGGGAGTGTCCGAAGCCGCAATTCGATCCACGATCTTCCGCGATGCAATCATGTTGCGGCGGGCGCCGGCAGAAAGCGAAACCGGCGTGCCATTGAAAACAACGTCCTCGAAATCTTCCAGTGTGAGCCGGTTTCCATCGATTTCCAATTTTCGTTTTTTTCTCATGTTGCCGAGTGTCTTCGTCAAGAGTCGACGAGCTGACTGTCTATTGAGAAGGACCCTATCCTTCCGTCGATGCTGCCATTCTAGCACTCTCCGTTTGCCTTGCGAAATTGGAGACATGGATTTAGGATGCGAGGCATTGGCTACAGCGAGGAGCAATAATGAAAAAGTCGTACAGAGGCATTTGTCATTATGCAATATTGCTGTTTGCGGTGTTTCATCTTGCGCCGGCATTCGCGGCGCATGCCACAAGCTCCAAAGCCCCCCTGCCGTGGGCGCAAGTGTCGATAAATGACGATTGGCGCTTTGCCAAAGGCGATCCGCCAAACAGCAAGACAGACCTTCGCTACGAAGCCGTAAAATCCTGGGTGCTGCCGGCCGGGAACGACTTTCTTATGGATCCGGCGAAGCGAATCCGGCGTCCCGATGGGAACCTCGGGAATGACGTTGCCTACGTCGCGGCAGACTACGACGACAGCTCCTGGCAAAAGGTGAATCTGCCGCACGATTGCGCGATCGAGGGGCCTTTCACCACGGCTGTTAGTGGCAGCACCGGGCGCCTGCCATCTTCGGGAGTCGTCTGGTATCGGAAAAACCTGAGTATCCCGGCGAGCGACGCGGGAAAGTCCATCTTTCTCGACATCGACGGCGCTATGTCTTACAGCATGGTGTGGCTGAATGGCCGGTTCGTCGGGGGATGGCCTTACGGTTATGCATCCTTCCGCTTGAATCTGACTCCTTATATTAAGTGCGGGGCAAAAAATACGCTGGCGATCCGTCTAGACAACCCGATTCCCGCCGATTCCAAATGGCAGGCCGCGTCCTCGCGCTGGTATCCAGGAGCAGGTTTGTATCGCAGCGTGTGGCTTGTTAAAACCGCTCCGGGGCACATAGCTCAGTGGGGGACCTACATTACCACGCCGGAAATTTCAAAGGCGTCCGCCCGCATAGACCTGAAAGTATCCGTCGCCAACGACTCCAGGCAAGCGGTTGCCGTACAGGTGACAACGCAAATCTATGAGCTCGACAAGGAGGATAGCAAAGCGAACCGCGCCGCAGCTTCCATTCCTCCCGTGAATCTGAAAATACCGGCGGGCGGAAGCGTTACCGCCGAAACGAGCGGAATTATTGCCAATCCGAAGTTGTGGGGAACGGGTCTCCATCAGAAACCCAACCGGTATGTGGCCGTGACAACCGTGCGGCGGAAAGGCCGAGTCATCGATTCTTACGAGACGCCCTTTGGCATCCGCTCGATCAAATTCGATCCCAACGAAGGATTCTTCTTAAACGGCGAACACCTCAAGCTCAACGGAGTTTGCGATCATCACGACCTGGGCGCGTTGGGCGCTGCCTTGAATTACCGTGCGTTGCAGCGGCAGCTGGAGATGCTGGCCGAGATGGGCGTGAACGCCCTGCGTACCAGCCATAATCCGCCGGCGCCGGAGCTGCTCGATCTCGCCGACAAGATGGGTTTCCTTGTCATGGACGAAGCCTTCGACGTTTGGGCGCAGCAGAAGACCGCCCTGGATTATCACCTGCTTTTTCCGGACTGGCATGAACAGGATCTGCGGGCTATGCTGCGGCGCGACCGCAATCACCCTTCCGTGATCCTGTGGAGCATCGGCAATGAAGTTGCGGAGCAGACTGCGGGCGAAAAGGGTGCCGTCATCGGCAAAGAGCTCACAGCCATTTGCCATGAAGAAGATCCGACGCGTCCGACCATCAGCGGGATGAACAGCGCAAATGCGAAAAGCCCGTTTCCCGCGCCGATTGACGCCGTCGGACTGAATTACCAGGGGGCCGGTCTCTTTCGCGGATTGCCGCAGTATCCGGCGTTTCACCAGAATTTTCCCGACAAGTTTATCGTTGGCACAGAAACCGCCGCGACACTGAGCAGCCGGGGAGTCTATACCTTTCCTGTCGCATCCGGCCTCGGGACGCCTGCGACAGCCGCCGCAGGACAAGAGCCTGCCAATCGGCAGGTCAGTTCGTACGATTTGTACTTCGCGAGCTGGGCTTATTCCCCTGAGAAGGAGTTTGCGGCTCAGGACAGATATCCGTTTGTCGGCGGAGAGTTCGTGTGGACAGGCTGGGATTATCTGGGGGAGCCGACTCCATTCGATGCGTCGCGCAGTTCCTATTTCGGCATTATCGACCTCGCGGGCTTCAAGAAGGACCGGTTCTACCTGTATCAATCTTACTGGCGTCCTGAGTATCCCATGGCGCACATTCTGCCGCATTGGACGTGGCCGGATCGCATTGGCCAGGTGACGCCCGTGCATGTGTACACATCGGGCGACGAAGCGGAGCTGTTTCTCAACGGCAAGTCGCTCGGGCGCAAGAAAAAAGCCCAATTCGAATACCGCCTGCGCTGGGATGATGTCGTGTATGAACCGGGCGAACTGCGCGTCGTGGCATACAAAAACGGGAAGGAGTGGGCAACAGAATCCGTGAAAACCGCCGGCTCTGCGGCCAAACTCTTTTTAACGCCAGACCGATCGACGATTGCAAACGACGGAAAGGATCTTAGTTTTATAACGCTGAAGGTGGCGGATGCAGACGGGCAGGTGGTTCCGCGCTCGATGAGCCTGATTCATTTTGAGGTAACAGGGCCCGGAGAAATTGTGGCAACCGACAACGGCGATCCGACCGATATGGCGGCCTTCCCGTCAAAAGATCGAAAAGCCTTTAGCGGTCTGGCACTCGTCATCGCTCGCGCAAAACGCGGCCAAAGCGGCCCGATCACCATCATGGCGAAATCCGATGGGCTCGCGGAAGCCAAAACCGTCATCACGGCAAAGCCGGCGAGCTCAAGATTGCATTAGCCTGGGCACAGACAGATTGAGAAAAATCGCCGGATAAAAACGAAGAACCCGGCTATCTTTCGATCGCCGGGCTCGGCTTCCTGATCGAAACCGAAGGAGGGAACCTATTGGCATCCTAAGCGTTCGGCTCGGACCCGCTTCTAAATATCTTATCGACATGGTCGCCAAAGGCGATCACAATTATCAAAATTAGTGTTTGATCGATCGCGCAAAAAAGAACCAGTTTGAAGGCTATTGCAGGAGAGTATGCGTCTGTTTCTTTGTGGGTTTCAAAACAAGGACTAAAAATCCGGCAAGCGAGGATCTATGCAATCACAAAAAGCAGGGCTAAGAGTTGCAGGAGTGGTTTTTGGACTCGTAGGTCTGGCGCATCTACTGCGGCTAATCGCAGGGATACCGATGACAATCGGAGGCTTCGCCTTCAGTACTCCATTCACCGTCGCCGCCTTCCTAGTCCCCGGCTGTCTTAGCATCTGGCTGTGGATGCTCAGCCTTAAAAAGTAAAATCGGCACCTGGTTATACTGTCCCTCTAAACCATAGAGGGACAGTATAACCAGGTACGCGGATCTAAGCCTTTCCGAGCGCTTTCAGAACTTTGTCAGGCGTAACGGGTGGAGCGATCCACTGTCCAATGGCATTTGCCACGGCGCAGACGGGGAGCAACGGAGCGGCCATGCAGTGGCTGATGCCCGTTCCACCATAGCAGGCGTTCCCCGACCGCGTCTCGACAGCATGCGTTTCGATCGGCCCCAAGTCCATGATCGTGGGCTTTTTGTACTCAAGCATGTTTGTGCTGAGTTTGACGCCTGTCGCCTTGTCGTAAATCCATTCCTCCGATAATCCGCCCCCCTGGCCGAAGAACATCGCCTGGTGCAGCTGCCCTTCAAACGACGTCATTCGCAGCACCTTGCCCGGATCGCAGACGACCACAAATTTGGTAACCTCTACTCCGCCGGTTTCCGGATCCACGGCCACTTCGCAAAAGCTGGTGTTCATGACATCGAGGACTTTCCCGCCCAGACTCCACGTTGTTTCCGGAGGTCTGCCAAAAAACGTCGCGGCAATATCCAGATCGTGATCGCCGAATCCTTCGTCCGCGATAAATTGCCCGAACGGATAGGATTGCTTGGGATCCGACTTCAGATAAACCCTGGTGTCCTTCGTTTCAAGATCCTGCGGCTTGGCCTTGAACTTCAGTGCTGCCAGTTCCAGAAGCGCCTTTTTACAGGCAACGGCCGCCTCTTTCATGACCCAGGCAGACGCTGAAGTGCCGTCGCTTCCGCCTCCCACAGGGGTAAAGAGAGCCTTGTTGTCATAGAGGAGAATCACGTCCTCAACTTTCGCACCCAATTCCTCGGCGACTACCAGGGCGCAGGCGTCCGCAGCATAGACGCCGATCCAGGGGCCCTTGAGCGGCACGTAAACCTTGTTGTCCGCCTGTATTGTCACCGTTGCCGTATAGGGTTGTTTGGCATGCCGGGGCGACAAGGCGTATCGGAAGCTCAATCCATGCATTTTGCCATTGGGGAGCTTTCTGGTTCCGGCTGGATGCCATTTCCAATTCATGGCCTTTCTGCCCTTCTCGATGCATTGCTGCAGACTGGGCGGGACACCGGGATCGGCCTGAGATGAAGGCCCGTGGACATTCTTGAGCGCAATATCCGTCGGGTCCATGCCGAGTTTTTCCGCCACGAGCTGCTCGGCGATCGTCATGGCGTCCCAGTTATACGGAGAGGTCTGGCTGCCCGTGATTTTGCCCGAGCTGGTATAGATTCCCTGGGCCTCACTCTTGAGGTTGACGCAGCGGGTGGTATTAAAAGGGCTGAACATGGCCTCGTAGGCTCCCATCGAGAAGGCGCGCGCGTTCTTCCCCGGAGCACCCGAATCCCCGATCTGAGTCTCAGCGACCCCGGTGATGAGTCCGTCCTTGTTAAAGCTGATTTTTGTATGCATATACCGCTGAGGATTTGCGGTGTAGAAATCGTTCTGCCTCGAGTTCACACAACGGACCGGCCGGCCGGCGCGTTTGGCCAGCAGCGGCGTAATGAGAGCGGCGCGGCGGATCGTCCAGTCACAGTATTTGCCGCCCTGGAACGTGGTGCCGCGATAGAGTTTGTCGAATGTGAGGCCATACATGGGAAGCAGCTGAAATGATCCCCATGTCGGGCATACGCCTTCAATGAACAGGGTTTTCCCCTCGACTCCCAGGTAGGCTTGGTCCCACCAGGCAACGCCTCCGTTTGGATTCGGCGGGTGCGAAGCCGTTAAAGCCTGCGCCCAGTCGAATTCGACGATATGGTCCGAATTCTTAAAAGCGGCCTCGACATCCCCGGTGGTAAAAGGTTTGGACGCCACGCTCTTCGGATCGATGCGAACGAATGGCGCGCCGGGTTTTAGTCCATCCCGCGGATCCACTATGGTCGGAAACACTTCCCATTGCACATCGATCAGCCTCAGCGCCTCGTCGCAAATTTCCGGAGTCTCCGCGACTACAATCGCGCCGATTTCTTCGTCTTCCGTATCCGACTCGTCAACGAGCAGAGGCTCCCGGGTTCCTTTCATATCTCTTATCTCCGGATCTTCCCAGGTAAGGATATCCACCACGCCTTCCAGCTTCTTCGCCTTGCTGATGTCCATGCTCTTGATTTTCGCGCGCCCGTGGGGATTCCTGAGAAATTTGGCGTGGAGCATGTCGGGAACCACATAGTCGCTGCCGAATTTGGCCATGCCTGTGGCTATGGTGTATGACAGTCTGCCGGGCACATTTGCTCTGCCGACAGCCTTAAATTCCGCCCTCTGTCCGTTGCTGCCATCAATATCTGCCATAGTGTCGCCTCGCGATGAATGAAATTGGCTTTGCTGATAAAGCGATTGTACTACGGAATGCCTGCCGTCGTTAGTCGATAGTCGACAGCCTGTTGCTGCCGGCTGTCCAACCGCCGCATGATTTTTACTTCGCTGGGGCCGATGACTCCGCTTTCCAGGATGCGTCCTGATAGACGATCTTGCCTCCAACGACAGTCATCAGCACCCTGGTCTTGCCGATCTGGTTCGGTTCAATTTTGAATAAATCCTGCGAAATGATGACTACGTCGGCCAGTTTTCCGGTTTCAATCGAGCCTTCTGTTTTTTCCCGCCTTGCGGCAATGGCTCCGCCCATCGTGTATCCCTGGATCGCCTGGTCCAGCGTAAGCCGTTCGCTCGGAAGCCATCCACCGGCCGGCGTTCCTTCCGGGGTCTTGCGTGTCAGGAGAATCTGCAGGCCCGGCCACGGATTCAATGTCACCACGCACCAGTCGCTGCCAAAACTCAGCAGCCCTCCGCCCGCCAGGATTGAGTGCCAGGGAAACCCGTGCTGGGCGCGGCGGGGGCCGATGCTTCCCGCCCAGTTTTCCAAAGTGTTGCGATCCGGTGTTGCATGCAGCGGCTGCATGCCGGCGATCACGTGGAGCTTTCCGAATCGCGGTATGTCCTCGGCGCTCGGAGCTTCGATGTGCTCGATCCTGTCCCGCCAATCCGCACCTCCGTTTGCCTTGTTCGCAGCCTCGTAAGCATCAAGAGCGAGACGGATCGTGCGGTCGCCGATCGCATGCGTGGTGATCGGGAAGCCGAGCCGGTCAAGCAGCAGCACGCTTTCCTTGTACTTTTCCGCATCAAAATAAAGCTGTCCCTTGTTTTTCGGGTCGTTTTCATACGGTTCCAGCATCGCGGCCGTGTGCGCCTCGATAACGCCATCGAGCAGGAATTTCACCTGGCTGGCGTCGATCCAGTCATCGCCATATTTTTTCCGGTTCTGCTCCAGGATGGCGACGGTTTCCTGCGAAACCGGGGCGCTGACGAACCGCGCCATGGTGAAACGCACCGTCAGATCCCCTCTTTGACGGATCTCGTCAAATAAATCGACGCGCTCGGCGTCCCCGCCTGCGCTGATCACGCGAGTCAGCCCCAGAGAGCTGGCATAATGAATTGCCCTGGTCAGGCGATCCCGTTCCTCTTCGCGCGTCGGCTTTGGGATGACCTTCGACACCAGCGTTCCCGCGGCTTCTTTCAAGACTCCGGTGGGCTCGCCGGTCGCAGGGTTGCGTACGATGATGCCGCCGGGAGGATTGGGCGTCGTCCGGGTGATCCCCGCTGCCTTCAGCGCCTTGCTGTTTGCGAGCGAGGTGTGTCCATCGTATGCCGCCAGATATACAGGGCGATCTGGCACAACTTCGTCTATCAGCTTCTTGTCGGGGAGTCCACTTTTGCCGAAAATGTTGTACACCCAGCCCATGCCCTGAATCCATGAGCTGTCAGGGTGAGCAGCGGCATAGTCCTTTATCGTCTTCTGGAACTCGCCGACCGTTTTTACTTCATTCAAAGAAATCTGTTCCAGGAATGCGGATCCGGCCATGAAATGAACGTGAGCATCGATAAGACCCGGAAGTACCATGTTCCCCTTCGCATCGATGACGGCTGTCGAGGGACCCCGGTATGCGGCGATCGCTTCATCGGAACCGACGGCAACGATCTTCCCGGCGCGCACGGCCATGGCTTGCGCTCGCGGCTCTCCCGGATTTACGGTATAGATTCCGGCATGCACCAGCACCATATCCGCGGGGACAACCTGTGGACGACTGCACGCGGATGTTGCCAGAATGCCGATAAAAAGCGGAATAACTACGGGTGCGCATTTTTTCATAATTGAAGGTCCGTTCCCCTGCAGCAGGGCTCAAAGGGCGTTTGCCGTAACATTTGCCGATTCTGGAATCCAGCTGATAATAACACGGCTGCGCGGATGCCGTGAATCGCTGCAAAGTTTTTTGCACCCGCAGGTCGCTCTGGACTGCGGCAGCAAGTTGATGCATTTAAAAACAGCCTGTGAGGACGACTCGCCAGAGTCGTCCGGTTGCTGATTTTCTTGCATCGGACGGCTCTGGAGAATCTGTCTCAAAACCCGTCTATTGCTTTAGCCGGCGTGGTCGGAGCGCCGCCGTCCTCGGCGGCATATAGAGCTTAATGGCAAGGGGTGAGGCATAAAGAGCTGGTACGGATTCTTTTTGTAACGCCATCCTCCGGGCCCTGAAAAGCCCGGCTACACTCAGACGGCCGCTGCCGCGGCTGACTTATCGACTCAGGTTTGGCCTTCCCTGGCAAAAACTATTCGGCGTTGGGCGGGACATCAGTGGTAGTATCGGATCTCATCAACATATTTTTAAATCACATGACGATTTCAAAAAGGAGAAACTCTATGCGGAAAATGACGTTTCTTGCATTGTGCGCCACAGTTCTGTTTCTGGCATTTTTCATCGCGTGCAAACCCGAAGCGCCTAAAGGCAGCAGCTATGCCGAAGACAGGGCCTTGATCGAGGACCTTCAGGCCCGCTACATGTTTGCGCTGGATTTTGGAGATGTCGATAAATACCTGGCGACTTTCACCCCCGACGGCGTGCTGGATATCGGCGATGGCGAAATCCGCGGCCATGATGCAATCCGGAAAATCATAGGCGCCATGCCCAAAGCCGCGCCACCCAAGGACGCCCCGAAATTGTATCCGGCCACCGGGCGGCACAACATCACGAACATTGTAATCAAGGTCGAAGGCGACAAGGCGTCTGGCAGGGCGTACTGGTTCCATTACAGCAATAACAATCCCCAGCGCGCCGCGACTCTGGACGGCTATGGACATTATGAAGATGAAATGGTCAAAGTGAACGGCCAGTGGTTGTTTACGAAGCGGAGGATCTACAACGAAGGCGTTGAAAAATGGATTGCGAAACCCGGCAACCCTGCGTGGTAAAAGCGCGGTTCGGCCCTCATTTCAGTGCGGTTGAAATCGCATGTTTCTTAATTTCTATTGCGGCTTGAAGTGAAATGGCCTATATGTCAGTCCAATTGCCTGTTCAATTATCTAAATACATGGGTCGGAGGAAAACATGAAAAGGAAGATCCTGTTGGGAAGCTTCTTATTGATGATTGCCGCCCTGATTTCGATCGGGAGTATGCCGTCGGCAACAGGGCAGGCAAAAGCGGGAAAGTCGAGCGACGCGCAATTGATCACCGTCCTCAATCCGGCGATTGCGAGCAAGTTCGTGGAGCGCGTTCCGCTCGCGCCGCGCGCAGACACGCTGGAAGGGAAAACCATCTACCTGGTCGACTTGCAATGGGGCGGCCCCGAAGCCGGCTACAGCGTCTACGAAGAGATGAAAGCCTGGTTTGCCACGAATATGCCGTCGGTCAAAGTGGAGATCCGAAGGTCCGCCGGCGGCTGGATGGGCGGCGACGATCCTGGGCTTCGGAAGGAGATCGCGGAGAAAAAGGCCGCAGGGGTGATGATCGGGATTGGTGGCTGACACGGCTGCGTGTCGGCCGTGAGCCGATTTGCACGGAGTCTCGAGCTTTCCAATACACCCACTGTGGGCGCAGCGGGGATCAATGTCGTGAGATTTAAGGACTATGAACTCAAATACAGCAATGGGATGCCTATCCGGTATGTCGGGTTTCCCTTCCCCGTCGCCGGCCAGCCAAAATCGGTGCACAAGAGCTATGTCGAGGGGAAGGATCTCCTGAGCGGCAAGCCGATGATGCAGGCGATCATCGACGCGCTGACCAAGCCTCTCACCGATGAAGAAAAGAAAAAGGGAATCCCCGCAGGCGCGGTCATTGAGCCGAAGCTGCTGAAGCCGGACACCGAGGCCAACCTGCAACGCCTGTTCAAAGGGAAGGAGTGGACGGACTATTATCCGATCATACTTCCTACCGAGGAAAGAGTGGCGGCAATGCTCAAAACGACCAGCCACAAGCCTGGCGAAGTTATAAGCAAATTCGGCTCCCGCGAGCTGAACGTGGAAAAAGCCGCCATTATCGCGGTCATGGCCGGCGCAAAGCCGGAGTATTTCCCCACGATACTCGCAACCCTTACCCAGGCGTCTTCGTTCGGAAATTCCACGAGCTCGATGGCGAATATGATCGTAGTGAATGGACCGATCCGGAAGACATTGGGCATGAATTCAGGCACCGACGCAATGGGTCCGTTCAGCGAAGCGAACTCGATGATCGGGAGGAGCTTTACGCTGGCAGGCAAGATCATGGGAGATCTTACTCTCAAAACCGGCGCTTATTCCTCGCTCGGTAACAATCTTCAGTACAACAACGTGTGTATTGCGGAAAACGAGGAAGCGTTGCCGCAGGGGTGGGAACCTCTCAGCGTGGAACTGGGCTACAGGCGCACGGACAACGTGGTCAGCGTCGGCGTCGGGTGGAGCTATATCTCGAGCGTAGGCGAAGCGCAGCGGACCCATCCGCCGCACATGCTGATCCGGGATTACATGCGGTCGCTGGCCGGCATGGCCGCTACCATCGTCATGGATCCCACCGTGGCCGCCCTGACCAAAGATGTCCACGGGTTTAAGACAAAGGCCGAACTGAGCCAATGGCTTGCAAAAAATGTGGAGGTGGCCGCAGCCACCTATTGGGGGAACGGCGTCAACAGCACGGCAACTTCCCCGATGGCGTTTCAGGGCCTGGAACCCTATGCCACATGGCAAAAGGCACCGCCTGATACGCTGATCAAACCCTTCACGAATCCAAAAACCATCAACGTGGTGGTTGCAGGCGGGAAGATCCAGACCACGTGGTTCGTGACGGATTTCAGATTCGGCCGGGGAATCTTGATCGACGAGTGGAAGTAACCCTTCGGTAAATCGAGCGCAAGTATCCTATCCGCCGGCAGAAGCAGAAGGTTTTAACCTATGGGCCGCTCAAGGCGGCTTAAGCAGTATTATCGCGGTCGCAGTCGAAATCGGGAGGCGAAAAGCCCAAGCGATACCGAATCCGATTGCGACCCCGATTCCGATTCCGACCCCGATCGACTCGGTGATGCCGGACTGGTTATTTTAGGTGCGAGACAAAGGCTCATACAAAGCACCCTGCCTGCGCTCCGCTGGCTTCGCGGCAGGAAGCACTTCCATTCTTTGCTATAAATAGCCACTCGATTTCGTTACAATAGATTCAACTTCGGGTTGTGAATCACTGTATCGTACCGGCTGTGGACATGGAGGGGGACTCCCTATGGTCGGCAAAAGACTCGATTCCCTCGATCGTCCCAAGTATGCCCGCAACCGGTCCGGCACGCTGAGTGATTCGAGACTAAAAGAGAATGGAACGGATCTTTAGAATTCCTGGAGGTGTGAGATGGCACACGAACAGCATCTTAAAATGATGCATGAAGCGGTCCAAAAACACGACATCTCCCTATGGAACAGGTGGAGGCAGGAAAATCCCGATGTAATGCCGGATCTCAGCGGGATGGATCTCAAGAGGGCAGATCTCAAAAAGGCGTTCCTGCGCGGAGCGATTCTCAGGGATGCCAACCTCCGCGGGACGGACCTCAGCTTTGCCGATCTCAGCGGGGCAGACCTTCACAAGGCCAACCTCGTCCTTGCCCACTTCGGCGAAGCGAATCTCACCGAAGCGAATTTCAGCGGGGCAAATCTGTGCGACGCAGACCTCAGCGAGGCAAACCTCTGCGAAGCGAATTTCAGCGATGCAGTCCTCGTCGGGGCACTTTTTCAGGGAGCGGATCTGAACAAGGCGAAGCTCGAAGAAAACATCAAGGATCTTTCGCCATTCCAGATCAAAACCGCTAGGAACTGGGAAAACGCCTATCTCAGCAAAGCCATCCTCGAGGGTCTCGGGCTGCCCCCGGATCACAACGATCAATTGCGCAGGGTGGCTGACGCGAAAGTTCCGGCTTTTTAGCGATCAAGTGAGCGCCATGGAATCGCAGGAACTGCTTGAGTGTTTTTTCAAAGCTCCCGATAGGAAGCCGGATCCGAAAGGAGACGGCATTCTCTATCATCTCAGGGTGGATTTGGAAAAACTGTATGGCACGGAGGGTGAATACGAAGGCGATCCCCCCAGTTACGCAATCCTGGCCATGACGGGAGTCCTGGTCGGGATTGAATACCTCTCCCAATGCTACTTTTCAAAAAAGCTGTCCGGCACCGCGTTCGTCGAATCTTTGATGGACCTTGGCGGGATCGATTGGGACAACGCGGAAGCATTGTACCAGTTGCGCTGCGCTCTTCTGCACTCCTTCAGCCTTTCGATCGTCAGCGATCGAAAATCGTTCCGCAAGGGCACCCTGTTCAGTTTCAGAGTAATGGACGACTCGCCGGATTCGATCATTCGCATGGAAAGCGCCACGGAATCGGAGGTTTATTACAAGGTGAATGTTTGGGGCCTGAAGCTGTGCTTCACCAGGATGATCTCCGAGCTCCAGAAAATTTGCCTGGACAGCACGCACAAGAAGCATGCCGAAATCCTTGAAAGAGTGTGTCAACGGGCGGCTTGCAAGATACTGAAGAAGTGAGACGGATTAGATTTCCAGATTCCAGATTCCAGATTCGAGATTCCAGATTCGAAAAAAACTACGAACAGGCGCGTGTGATTGGCTCGCACGTGATGCGGGTGCCTGTATTTTTTACACTAGCTGGAGCCCGTATTCATCTGTTGTCAGAATTTTACCAATTTGGGATGCCGCATTTGAAATTGGCAATGTCGTTTATGTCGCCGGTGCCTTTGTAGATTGCCACCTGCGGATACGGGCACACGGGGCGCGTCCTGTAAACGCGGCCGCGATCGGAATAGCTCATCTTGACTTGGTCCGGCGCAATGCCTTCTTCCACCCATTTCTGAACGGCTCCGAGGGCGTCAAACGTCGCTGTGAACATGCCCGCACACATGCCGAAATTCGGGATCATGAATAGCCGATAGAAGTCCATGGTCTGGTTCTCCCCTCCCATGGTCGTGACAACGCTATGGTAATAAGTGGTTGCAGTCCGCGGCGGCACCCAGGTCTCGTTCCAGTCCTGGTACATGAGAAGCTTGCCCCCGTGATTTTTAAACGCTTTCAGGTCGGTCTGGGTGGTATTGATCATAGGGCCAAGCTTCGCATCGATCTTACGAGTATCCCGCTCCAGATCGAAGGTTCTAAAATCCCAATCCGGATTTTCAAATGCGATGTATTTGAAAAATCCATTGTTGATAAATAACGGTTCGGGGCCCCCGATCATCGCATTCCACACAAGTTCGCTGCCCGGCTCGAAACCGGAGTAGATCTGCGTCCCGTCGGCAAACTTTGCGCCGGCATAGATGCGCCTGGCCGTATCCACTTGAGCCGCTGTCAAACAGGTCGGGTTGTCTTCGTCTTTGCACTGAATGGAGGCCGGATCAAAATTACAGCGCGCCGGATCCTCGATTGCATCGTCCTTTACACCGTCCTTGGCATCACAGGCGTCCAGGGCCGCGCGATGCAGCGCCGGGTATTTAGCCGGAGGAATGAAACCGGGCGCTTCCGCACCGTCTTTCAGCGCCACCCAGCTCAGGTATTCCGAGCCCGCCTGCAGGTGCGTGATGTAGTAGGCGGGATCGCCCGCCACGATGCCGTCGAAATCCTCAGGATAGAGCTGCGCTTCGGTGAGTCCCTGACGTCCCCCGTTGTGGCAGCTGTCCCAGTACGAGAAGCGCGGCGACTGGCCGTAAAATGCCTTTATCAGACTTTTGGCCACGACGGTCGTTTCATGCACGGCGCGGTGCGTCCAGTCGACGACTCTCTCGGGATGACCCATTCCCCATTGGTGGCCCGGATCCTCGTGGCCGGTATCGGTTGAGGCGGTGGCGTACCCTTTTTCAATGGCCTTCGCTAATCCCTGGTATTTGATCGCTCCCTCGAAAGCCGGATTGCCGACGGCAAAGTACCGATTGTTCCAATTAGCCACAGGCGGCAGCCAGACCTCAAACTGGATGTGGGAATTCTGCACGGGCTCGATGAACCCGACGACTCGACAGAACGCGGCCGTTACTTTCAGCCCTTCAGGAGTTCCGAATACTCCGGGAGTCTTGGGCGCCTGAAAACCCTGCGGGTCGTTCATGAATTCAGCGGACGTGATCGTCACTTTGTCATGTTTTTGTTTCGCCAGGTTTGCGCAGGTGTCCTGGTCCGCAGCCGCAGCAATCGAAGCGGCAACGCATGCGATGGCGAGCAAAATCCACAATGAAATGCGAGGTGCGTTCATACCGGGATCCCCCAGCTGAAATCGATGAATGAGTGAGCGATTCTAGTGTAGTGCGTCCAACAGATCTTTACATATATAGGAGAAAAACGCCACGGATTCCCCGGATTTCACAGATTCAAATGTCAAAGAATCTATGACGCACTACACCAGCACGCGGCCGGCGCGGTCCAAAATCGATTGAATCGGGGGCAGGTCTGGAAAATTTTAATTTGCGGTCACTGAGGGATAAACGGAAAGCAAAACTAAATTTTCCAGACCTGCCCCCGCATTTTGGCCTTATAATCACCCCCACGTAACACCGGGGATTGCCTTACACTCGATCAGGAGTTCAATATGCGAATACCTATTGCCTGCCGACTGGTTTTGCTCTTGGTTTTGGCTGGGACTACATCACTGCTTATTGCGGCGGATCCACCTCTGGTCCTTCGTGATCCCACGATGAATCGCACCACCATTGTCTTCTCCTACGCAGGCGACCTCTGGAGCGTCCCGCGCGAGGGCGGAGACGCCCGGCGTTTGACCACCAGTCCGGGAATCGAGGGCTCACCGTATTTCTCGCCGGACGGCACGCAGATCGCCTTTACCGGTGAATACGACGGGAACGTCGACGTTTACGTCATGCCCGCCATCGGCGGCATTCCGCGGCGTCTCACCTTCCACCCTGAAGCCGACAGAGCCGTCGGCTGGACGCCTGACGGCAAGCGCGTCCTTTTCGTGTCCCACCGCGCGAGCGGCACGGACGCCAATCAGCTGTACACCATTCCACTCGATGGCGGTTTCCCCGATGCAGTCCCGCTCCCGATCGCGCAGGAAGCTTCCTACTCAGCCGACGGTACTCATATTGCCTACGTCCCGCTCTTTCAGTGGCAGGATGCCTGGAAGCGGTATCGCGGCGGCCAGACGCGCAAAATATGGATCGCCGACCTTTCGAACTCCTCCATCGTTGAGGTCCCCCGCCAGAATTCGAACGACTTCAATCCCATGTGGATTGGGGACCAAATCTATTTCCTATCCGACCGCAACGGCCCCGTCACTCTTTTCGTCTACGACACGAAGAACAAGCAGGTGAAGCAGGTCATCGAGAACAAGGGCTTCGACTTCAAATCCGCGTCCGCCGGCCCCGGCGGCATCGTTTATGAGCAGTTTGGTACCCTGCGCATCTATGACCTGCGCAGCGCCCCGGGTAAAACGGTGGACGTCCGTTTGGCGGGTGACCTTGCCGAGCTGCGCCCACACTATATGAATGTAGGCAGACGCCTGGCCAATGCGGACATTTCCCCGAACGGCGCGCGCGCCGTCTTCGAGGCCCGCGGCGAGATATTGACGGTGCCCGCCGAAAAAGGCGATGCGCGCAACCTGACCAATTCCCCGGGCGTTTACGAACGCGACCCGGTCTGGTCGCCTGACGGCAACTCAATCGCCTATTTCTCCGATGAATCCGGCGAATACGCCCTCCACATTCAGGACCAGAGCGGCATGGGCACGGTCAAGAAAATCCCGCTCGGCGACAAACCGGCCTTCTACTGGTCGCCGGCCTGGTCTCCGGACAGCAAGAAGTTCGCATATACAGACAGCCACTCGAGCCTCTGGTATATCGACCTCGAAGAAAAGAAGCCCGTGCTGGTGGACAAGGATTATTAC
>DATJPG010000185.1:0-6780 GCA_035506515.1 Acidobacteriota bacterium | reverse complement strand
TAGCAGTTCTCGGCCAGATCGGCCCACTCGCCAAACCTCAGGCTGGGCACCACGCGCCTGGAGATTTCCTCCTGCGTGTCCCATGTGTCCATTCCCCAAATGCCCTTGGCGCTCTCGATCGTCACTTTGTCGTTGACGATGTTGATCCACACGGGCTCGCTGGAGGCGCCTTCCACCACGATGCCGTCCCATCCGGCAAACTTCAGCTGGGCCGTAAAGCGGCCGCCGAAATTGCTGTGGCCGAACCATTCGATCGGGTACAGCATGGGCCCGAGACCCTGCACTTCGCATCTGCCGGAACCCGGCATGAAAGTGCCGGAGAAGGGAGACGCCATCATGATGATGAGGTTTCTGGGATCGAAGGCTTCAAACGGCAGCTGGTCGCCGACCAGGTCGAAGAAAACCGCGGAGCCGATGCCGTGGCCGCCGCCGAACTCTTCATACTTTGCCGTATCGATTGTGCTGACGGCCTTCGTGGTCAGATTGACTCTTAATATTTTTCCTGTGTATCCGCCTGTCATTGCTGCTCACCTCCCCCGAGCTTCCATACCGGATTGTTCTTCGGCACGATCGTGCTGTTTTCGACCAGGCCGAGATTCAGCCAATGATCGTTGCGAAGATTCACATCGTAGCCTTCCGTCTCTTTTTGATCGGGCATTTCAGCGACAAATTTGATCGCCATCATCGGGCAGGTTTCCACGCAAGCCTGTTTGCCGGCGGGACCGCCTTTTTCGTTCCAGTAAGGAGTGTCGATGCACAGATCGCATTTGGAGGACTTGCCTTTGCCGTCGATGACCACCCAGACGGGCCGGTGCGGCTGCTGCGGACACATCTTGATGCAGGTCTTGCAGCCGATGCATTTCTTGCTGTCGATCCTCCGGACGTTGCCGTTTTCCGTGTCCACATAGGCCGCTCCGGTCGGGCAGCTCTGCACGCACACCGGCATCTTGCATTGGCGGCAGGGCGCCATCTTGATGTCGTTGGGAAACTTGGCCCATGAGTCCTGCATGATTTGAATGCGCGAGCGCGACAGGTTATGGACGCCGTAGTGGACCAGCGAGCAGCTGAGCATGCACGTCGTGCAGCCCGCGCATTTCTTGCTGTCGTATACCAGATATCCCTGGGATGCGGGATAGGTCGTCCCGGCGGGCGCCGGCGACGCAACCGGTTCCGCAACAGCCTTTGCGGGCGTTGCCGCGATCAGCGCATCGACGGCAACGATCGTTCCACCGGTGACCAGAAAGTCGCGTCTGGAAAGCTGCTTCTTCCCTTCCTTGTTTTCAGCCTTATTGTCTTCAGGCATAGACAAACTCCTTATTAATGGCAAACATTTTGGGGCGCGATGAAAAACTAGTGCGCATTACCTATTTTTACACAAGAAACCGCCGCCCGTCGTCAATTATTTATTATCGGAGCTGGGCTATCGGGGAAATGGATGTCCATTATTGTTCTTCGCGGTCTTTGCGGTTTAATTCTTTTCAAATCTGAACCGCGAAGACCGCGAAGACCGCAAAGAATATATTTTTATAGGCTTTGTGCTTATCGTTCGCGCCAGATCATGCGCTGGATTCCATCCTTGATGCGCGGGACCTTCCAGTTAATTAGGAAGCCGACGGAACGTCCGCTCAGCTCGAGATAGGTAAGCAACTGGGCTCGATGGACGGGATGGATCACATCGACAGTTTTGTTTTCGACGAGTATGCATTCATCAACCAGGAGATCGGCCCGATATCCACAATCGAGCGCGACCTCTTTGTAGCGGATAGGAATAGGATATTCCGCGTAGACATCCAGCCCGCGTAGACCGAGTTCATACATCAAGCACCGCCGATAAACGGACTCCAGCAATCCTGGCCCAAGCGCTGTATGGATTGCCACCGCTGAATCGACAATATGACGCGCAACTTCTTCCCTATCCATCACACTATCTAATTGCGCGGCAGCGAAATGAGCCAAAATTTCTTCGCGGTCTTTGCGGTCTTCGCGGTTTAATTCTTTCCAAATTTGAACCGCGAAGACCTCGAAGACCGCAAAGAAGATATTTTTATAGGCTTCGTGCTTATCGTTCACGCCAGAATGCGCTGGATTCCATCCTTGATGCGTGGGACTTTCCAGTTAATTAGGAAGCCGATGGAAAAGATCCTGGACAACCCACCTATTGCTATTCGCGAAGGGTGCCGTGGTAGTCGGTGGTGATTTGCCGCTTTCTCACGGCGGGGTTCGAATAGTCGGGCAGAAGCATGGGCGCCATCTTTGACGCATCGATTCCGGCGACTTTTAGTTCGCTGTTGTAGCGTCGAACATGATCCAGACTCAGGCGCCCGGCTCTGTAATCCGTCAGCGCATAGGCTGCGGCGTTGCGGCCGGCAATGCGGCCAAAGACCATGACATCGAGAAGCGAGTTCCCCATCAAGCGGTTTTCGCCATGGACGCCTCCTCCAACTTCACCGGCCACGAAAAGGCCCGGAATGCACGTCAATCCCTTGCTGGTATACGCAAGCCCGCCGTTCTGATAATGCAACGTCGGATAGATCAGCATCGGCTCCTTGTCGATCTCGATGCCGTAGCGCTTGAAGAGGATATATTTACCCGGAAATTCGCGTTTGACGGTGCCTGCGCCCGACAGGATTTCGATCATGGGAGAGTCGAGCCAAGCCCCCCACTTTCCAGTAGGAGTCGGCACACCCTTGCCGACGACCGTGCACTCGCGGATGATGGCGGCTGCCTCGATGTCGCGCGGTTCCCGCTCGTAGACAAATTGCAGGCCATCGACATTGAGAATGTGAGCTCCGGCCCCGCGAACCTTTTCGGTTATGAGAAGACCCTCTGCCTGTTCCGGAAAGACGGCGCCGGTCGGATGATATTGAACGGTGTGGAGGAAGCGCACAGGAATTCCGGCGCGGTAGGCAATGGTTAAACCATCGCCGGTAGCGCCGTAGTGATTGGTGCACATGAAGCCCTGGATGTGAAGGCGTCCCGTGCCGCCGGTGGCGATGATGGTGGCCTTGGCCCTGACGACCAAATATTCATGTGTTTCCAGGTTGAACAGCACTGCCCCCTCGCAGTGACCGTGCTCGTTAAGGATTAAGTCCACCGCCGGGCTGAACTCGAGGATCGAGATGAAATCCGGGCGGTTGCGGGCTTCATCGCGGATCGTCCGCATAATCTCGGCGCCGGTGATGTCGGCGGCGTAGTGCATCCGTTTCCGGCAGGTTCCTCCGCCGTGCATGGTCTTCATCCGCCCATCGGGGTATTTGGAAAGCATGCATCCGAGGTCCTCGAGCCACGCGATGACGTCAGGAGCTTCGGTGACCAGCGTGTAAGCCAGGTCCGGATCGTTGACGAAATGGCCCCCACCGAGAACATCGAGATAATGAAAATACGGGGAATCCTTGCCGACCTTGGTGGCAGCCTGAATCCCCCCCTCGGCCATCATGGTATTGGCATCGCCATGGCGGAGTTTCGTGGCAATCAAGACCCTGGCTCCCTGCTCTCCGGCAAGCAGCGCGGCCGCTGTCCCCGCTCCTCCGCCGCCGATCACCAGGACATCGGTCGTGTAGTGGACGGTATCCAGATCCATGCTGTCAGGATCGTACCGGCTGTAGGATTCAAGGATGTCGCAATACTCGTGAGCGATCCGATATCCCTTGCTCGGGCCCGCGATGAGTTCCCGTCGCCCCTCCTGCTTATAATCAGGATGATGCTGAAGCATGCTCTTGCGCTCATCGAGCGTCATCGCGCGGAATTCCCTGCCCGCCTTTTTGGCTGCAATCCGTTCGGTCCGGGTGCGCTCAACATTCTTGATCAGCTTCTTCAATTCCGGTGGATATCCCATCAATGCCTCCTCTGCCGGGAAAACGTCTTATAGATTTTCCGCGTTCTTTGGCGCCCAGTCGTCCTCGCTCAGTTCCGGCTCTATTTCGCGTTTTGTGTAGATTGATTTGAGCTCTTCCGTCGGAGTAGCCATGAGGCGCCGCAGTCCGTTCTCATAGCGTCCCTGCTTGACGCGGCTGGCCATCTCGCTTACGTGGGCTGCCTTGGGAGCGATATACCGGCCGTAAATGCGACGGGCGAGAATCCCGACATGATATTGCGTAAGCTCGCCGGGGCAGCGGGCGGTGCACAATCCGCACATGACACAGTCAAACGAGAGTTCGGCGGCTCTCTCGACATCTCCCCGGATAGCGGCCGAAATATATTCCATCGTGTTGATGTCCATCGGGCAGGATTTTGTACAGGTGTTGCAGCCCATGCAACGCAGGATCTCAGGATAGAGCTGCGCAAATATCTCCGGCCTGGGAGACACCTCCCTGAGGTTGTAAATCCTCCGGTTAACCGGGAAAAACGGAAGCACGGCGATCCGCATGCCGCGCTCCACGACGGTCTGACACGCGAGCCCGACCTTGATCGTGTGGCTTTCCGGAAGGCGATAAACGGTGCCGCAGGCCCCGCAAATTCCGCCGCGGCAGCCCACTCCGCGCACCAGCTGATAGCCGGCATACTCCAGCGCCTTCTGGATCGTCAGAGAGGAAGGCACCTCATATTGTTTTCCCATCACAAAGATTGGGACGAGCGGTTCACTAATCGCTGCTGGGGGCGCCTGAATGTCGTTCATAATACGGTCTCCTTCTCGAAATTCTCATCGTGCAATGAACAGGCCGAGCACAATCCCGATCAGCAACGCCACCGGGATCACGAGGTAATAATCCAGCAACGTATGGAGCTTCTTCGATTGCGGGATCACCTCAACCACATAGTCATCGACAATGTAATCCTTGATGTCCGTATCCACCTGGGGGCAGGCCAGAATGCAGGAATAGCACTGCTCGCAATCCTCCGCCACGAGCGATTCCAGTGCCATGGAGGTGCGCTGATCGGTCTTGCCGAATCGATCGGACTCTTTCCGCAGCACGGGGCAGGAATCGATGCAATTGCCGCAAGCCAGGCACCCTTTATCGCCTGCCGCTTCGAGCCCGATCGTGCTGAGCCGGTGATAGGGTTCGAGCCCCCTGGAGATCATGCGGCAGCGCGCCACGGGGGGTTCTTTGATTTCGAGGATCTTGACCAGGACCGGCTCTGTTTTCGGCTTTTGTCTCATCGGTGGGCTTGTCATACGGCACCTCATATAAGCCGCGTCAGCGGCGAAAGTAAGGAGTCAGGTCCGGAATATTTAGTTTTGCGTTCCACATTTCCTGCAACATCCGCAAAACTAAATATTCCAGACCTGACCCCACTAACGAGTGTCTGTCGCGAAACTCGCAATTGAGGCCCGGCGGGCCGGCAGAGAATAGCCCCGGGCGTGAGCCCGGGGTTGAGTGGAAACAAATGTTTAGCCCCGAAGGGGCGGCACAATTTATTCCGCGAATTGGCTTTAGTGTCGCCCCTTCAGGGCTTTCTAATTTCGTAATCCTTACCCCGGGCTCACGCCCGGGGCTATTCTCTGCCGCCCCTTTCGGGGCTGGAATAGGCATTTCGCAACAGAAACTAACGCCAGGCCCGGGTTGAGCGAAAACAAATGTCCAACCCCGAAGAGCATGCGCGCTAACATATATATCCAAAGCGCCAGCGGCGCGGGGCAGTAAAGCCCGATGGTGGCGCTGAAAGCGCGATGCAGTACAGCCCAGGGTAGCGCTGAAAGCGCGATACAATAAAGCCCAGGGTGGAAGAGCACGCGAAAGCGGGCTCTGGAACCCTGGGTTATGAATGCGCGAATAGATAGCTCTGAAGGAGCGGCACAGATTAACTGCCTCGGCCATGCAGGCCTCCCATGCATCGCAATGTTAACCCAGGGTTCCGGACGCTCCGCGTCCTCCACCCTGGGCTGCACTGCATCGCGCTTTCAGCGCTAAAAAAAACCTCGTGCGAGATGAAACCCGCACCGTCTCAATCGACATCACTTGTTCATTTTCCTCCAGCCCACCCTCCTGTGCTTTTGTGGCTGAACCGATCCGGCTTGACTGCCGCGAGCTCCGCCGGCGTATAGCCGGGATGGCAGAGCAGGCAATCGTCGCCGGTCCCATAATCCACGGGGAAGAAAATCATCTTCTGGTGCAGATTCCCGTGGTGGCAGCGCTCGCAGGAAACAGCGCTCGGAAGAACGGATGCATCGCCCGGATGAATTGCGTTACGGAGAGCGATATGGCACGTGGTGCATTCCATCGGATTTTTCATGGCGATGCTCACGTTCGCATCCACGCCCCCGGGGCTGTCTTTCTTGAAGCGCTCATGACAGCGAACGCACTGCATGGTCTCGATTCGGGAGAGGCGATCCAGTTGGTCCTGGTCGGTTTTGGCCAGGGGGAGTCTCGCTTTTCGGGCGTTCAACATTTGCATCTTCTCTCGTTGCTCCGTCGTGAACGTCCGGTATTCCCAGTGCTGGCGATGGGCGGCGCGCAACTTTATCGGGCGCACATCTTTGGTAAGCTTCCGCGGAACAATCTCATCTACATCCTGAATATAGGGGTGACAACTTAGACATTGTTCGCTCGTCACGGATAAAGGCTTTTGCGGGCGGATATCCGGCGGGAGTGTGATGTCCCGGAACAGGGAGACGAACGTTTCAACGGATTCTTTCACGTGCCCGGCGATCCCCTTGTTGCTGTGGCACGCGACGCAGGAACGGGAAATATTCGAGTGGGGTTTGACTGACGGATCGTAGAGCGAGTTTACCGGGCGATCGATGTGACATTTTCGGCAATAAAAATCCCACTCCGATGGAGATATGCCGCCAAAAAGTGATGACGAGGAAAAGCCGAGCAGTCCGACGAGGATGAGAGTCCG
>DATJPG010000184.1:0-11480 GCA_035506515.1 Acidobacteriota bacterium | reverse complement strand
GCGTACAGCCCGCCAACGCGGGCCAGGACGCCGTGATTCGTGTTGGCGTAAAAGAAGTCCGGCTGGATGCCGTAGCGGTGGATGCAAACGGACGTCAAATCACGGACCTGACCGCCGACGATTTCGAGATCTTTCAGGATGGCCAGCCGCAGAAAATAGTCTCCAGCATTTATATAGCAGATCGCCCGGCGCTTCCGGAGAATAAGGCCGCTTCTCCGGAAGGTTCCAGGGCGACACAGTCAACTCCCGCGCCCGCTCCTTTGCAACCTGCTGTCGGACGAACGATCGTTTTTCTGATCGATGATCTCTCCATGAGCTTTCAGGATCTTCATTTCGCGCGGATGTGCCTTCAGAAGTTCGTCCAGACACAAATGCAAACCGGCGATCGGATTGCCATCGTGCAGACGACGAAAGGGAACTCGGGACTGCAGCGGTTCAGCTCAGACAAAGAGGAGTTGTTTGCCAGAATTGCCGATCTTGGCTGGAGTCTGAATCTTCATCCTGAAGGAGCCTCACAATTTGCGGCACTCGCCTATGGTCTCCGAGCTCTGCGGGATGTCGCCGGGCGCAAATTCCTTTTCCTGATATCGACTCAAGTCATGCTTCCGGAAAAAATCGAAAACGACACGGTATTCAACAAACTGGCCGACGAGGCTCTGCGTGCCGGCGTCGTGGTTCACACGCTGGATATTCTCGGAGGCATCAATAATCAATTCATCGTCGGTACGGATATTTATAAAAACGCCAATGACAGGGCCATGGATGCGGAAGTTCGGCCTCTTTACGGCAGCATCAGCCCTAACATGGAGTCCATTCCCTCACCAGGAGAAATTGCGCAGGCCAAAAACCTGGATAGGATTGACGCAGCTTTTGGCCCTAAACAGGCAGAGATCGGGCGAACACAGGCGAAGGAGAGAATCACTAACAGAGAAAGCCCTTTATCCCAGAAAACAGGCGGACTTTTTCTGACCGGCAGCAATTTTTTCCTCAATGGCATTGGCGCTGCTGAAGGAGAGATGCGGGGGTACTACCTGATTTCCTATGTTCCTCCGGCAGAGACGTTCGATTCCCAAAGTCTAAAGACCTATCACAAGGTTCGGATCAAGGTCAAACGTTCGGGGATCACCGTGCGCACTCGCGACGGTTTTTATGGCAATACCGATGCCCTGAGGGAAACGGAACAGAATCCGCTGATGAAC
Source organism: Acidobacteriota bacterium (assembly GCA_035506515.1). Lineage (GTDB taxonomy): Bacteria > Acidobacteriota > UBA6911 > UBA6911 > UBA6911 > UBA6911. The sequence continues at coordinate 10,281 of DATJPG010000184.1, read as the reverse complement.
GCAATCTTCTCTCCCTACCGATATGGGGATCTGAAACTTCAAATGGCTTCCGGATTCGTGCATGCCCCTCAATCCGGATATCTGCTTCGGGCGTGGCTGCTTATGGACGGGCAGCGCCTGGGCGTGATGGATGAAAAAGACGGCCGTCATTTTATCTCCCTGGAAGCTGTCGCGGCAACGACGGACATCTATGGCTCCGTGCAGGATTCCGGTACTACCAAAATAGGATTCCGTGTGAATGACAGGGAAATCCAGTCGATCCGGACGAATGGTATAAGGTTTTTCCTCTCGCTTGCGGTGAAAGAACCGGGAGCGCGCTACCTCCGTATCGCCGTTAAAGACAATGCGTCCGGAGCCATCGGATCGGCCTATCAGTTTATAGAAATACCCGAACTGGAAAAGAGCGGTATGGCGCTCTCGAGCATTTTTCTCCTGAATCGCGATGAGGATGGATCCTGGATCCAGTCGGGAGCGACGGGAGACGGTCAGGGCTGGTCCAACACCTCGCAGCGAGCGGCGCGTCGAAGTCAGGCAGTTCGCACGTTCCAGGCTGGAGAAAGCTTCGACTATATGGCCGTTGTCTATAATCCCAAGGCCAAGGAAGAGCCACCGGATCTGGAATTTTGGCTCACTCTATATGGGAACGGCAATGAGATTTTCAAAAGCGGCCCCGAGACTGTCGATGTCAGAGGGGCGAGAGATTTCAGCAAAATAGCGATCAGGAAAAGGCTCAAACTGGAAAACTCGCTGCTGCCTGGAGATTACGTGCTTCAGTTGCAGGTAAGAGACAAGAAGGCCGGCGATGCTAGCATCGCCGTGCAGGCACTGGACTTTAAGATTGCGGCCAAGTTGACCGACACAGCGGTCGCACCACCTCCTCAACAGGCATCATCAAATGCGAAAAACAGGACCGTGATCGAAATGACGACCGCAGAGTTGCGGCGGTTTGATCCTGAACTGTCCAGTTTACAGTTGAATCAGGGTCAGGATGAGCTTTCGGATCTCCTTGAAAAGGCGGGCGACAGAGTGGTCACCTTCTTCCGGGACTTTCCCAACACATCGTCAAAAGAACAGATCCACATGCAACGCTATCTGTCCGAAAATCAAACAAGCAAACAGCGGGAGAGCGAGAGCCAGCCGGCGCTGCTGGATACGGCCGGAACTGGCCCGGTGGCCGCCCCGCTCGTGGATCCGAGAGGCGTCGAATTTTGTAATCTGCTCCATTGCGTGCCGGGCGATCGGAGGAGTCAATGCGTTCAACTCGGCTGCAGCAAGATCGAGACCCCGGAGATACACAAATCGGGCCCTGCGACGGCACTGTTGCAGGAGTATTATGCCGAGTTTAATTTTTTCATCCTGCCCGGTTCCAAAAGCGCCGGCATTTCCTGGGTGGAAGACAGATCGGACAAAGACAACCATCCTGTGAACCCGCAGGAGTTTCCGGGATTTATCCTGAGTTCCGGGCATACGCTTCATTGCATGTACCTTCATCCCGACCATCAGGCGAATTCGAAATTCCGCTATCTGGGACGAGAAAAGAGGAAACCGTACGCGCATGTCATCGCCTTTGCGCAGAAACCTGAATCCCGGGACTACCTGGCCCAATTTTCGGATGTGGCGTCGGCTGCTCCGACTCGTTTCCTGGTGCAGGGCTTGATTTGGATAGATCCGGACAACTATCAGATACTGCGTATCCGAACCAGCATGCTGACGCCGGAACGACAAACCACGCTGAAGGAGACGGTCACCGATATTTCTTACGGGAGAATTCAATTCGACGATCCTCCAAGAGAGTTCTGGCTGCCGCGGGAGATCAATGTCAGTTGGGAGTTTTCGAGCACGGATAAGCTGGACCTGGTTTACCGCAATCAGCACAAATATTCCGACTATCGTTTGTTCAGCGTTAAAAGCGACTACAAGATCACGGTACCCAAGGCCGGCGAATAAATCACTACTCTCCGGCCTTCCATGATGTGGGGCGTTAAATTTCTAAACTCCCATCAAAAGCGACATCTATAATGTGTTGATGCGATTTATCGACCCCTTCTGTTAAAATTCGGTTTTTTGAGATCAATGAAGGGTGGTGCCCATGCGGAGGTCTTTGACAATTGTTGCCGCTGTTCTAATCGCCGGTTTGCTCGCGGGAGGTTTTGTTCGTTCGCAGAACAAGGGTTGTGACCGGGCTTGTCTTGAGGGATTTGGCCGAACTGTTTAAGGTGGAAAAGAACAAGATCCGCCGGATCGAGGCCATCATGACGCGCTCTCCGTACGGAATGAACTCCGGCTGGAGCAGCTGGAAGGATGGGTTGTCCAGCCTCGCCCGCGACGTGACGATGTCCGGCGGCAAATAACGAACCCGGTGGGTGCGGGATTCAGCCCGCACCCATGGGTCGGTACGCGCTGCCATTATAGGAATTTTCATTAGTCTTGGAGGAGCTATGAGAAGAGTCCCGTTGAGATTTCAGGAGTTCAACAAGGAGAATCCCCAGATCGCCGAGGCCTATGAACAACTCGCTTCGGAATGTAATAAATCCGGACCACTCAATCAAAGGGAGCGATCGCTGGTCAAACTCGGCATCGCCATCGGGTCCGGCATGGAGGGATCCGTTCATTCTCAGGTCCGCAAGGGACTGGACGCCGGTCTGCGCCCGGACGAAATCCGGCATGCGTTTCTGCTTGCCATGACCGCGATCGGCTTCCCGCGCATGATGGCCGGGCTGACGTGGGCAGAAGATATCCTTAAACTGGAAGATAACGCGAAGAAATAATCCGCTTTCGGAGGTGACTGACATGGGAAAGATTTTATTGGAGTCCAAAGCCGGCCCGCTACCGTTACTGGGCTTCTATCCGACGATTATGATCGGCGTGGACGTGGAAGATAAACCGGATTTCACCACGGTTGCATGGACAGGCGTGGCAGCCAGCGTTCCCCCGTCCATCACGATCGCTCTCCAACACCACCGGCATTCGCTGAAAGGCGTCCGCCAGCACATGGTATTTTCGGTAAACATACCATCCGCCGATCTCGTCAAGGAGACCGACTATTGCGGCCTTGCCTCCGGCAAGCGTGTGAACAAGGCTGCCGACTGCCATTTCGAGGTTTTTTACGGCAAGGTCAAGCATGCCCCGTTCATCGCACAGTGCCCGATCAATCATGCCTGCGAAGTTGTGCAGATCCTGAACCTGGGAAGCCACGAGCTCATCGTCGGCAAGATCGTGGAATCGCACGTGTCGGAAGAATGTCTGACCGACGGCAGGCCGGATCCGGCGAAGGTAAATCCTTTCCTGTTTGCCGGCATCGGCTACTACACGATCGGCAAACATGTCGGAAACGCATTCAGCTGCGGCAAAGAGGTGAATCCAAAGGCAAAGCTGGATACGCTGGAAGAATTGAAGAAAATGAGTAAGGAGTAAGAGACAGGAGACAGGAGAAAGAATTCCAAACTCCGAAGGGAAATAGGATGGAAAAGCGTAGATTGGGCAAGGATGTGACGGTGTCGGCATTGGGCTTGGGCTGCATGGGGATGTCGGAATTTTACGGTCCCACCGATGACGCCGGATCGATCGCCACCATTCATCGGGCGATCGAACTCGGCGTCGATTTCATCGATACGGCAGACATGTACGGATTGGGCCGCAATGAAGAACTGGTCGGGCGAGCCATTCGGGACCGGCGGGACAGAGTTTTTCTCGCCACAAAGTTCGGCAATGTCCGCACGCCCGATGGCGCATTCGTTGGAGTCGACGGCAGTCCCGAATATGTGCTCCGATCGTGCGACCAGAGCTTGAAACGTCTGGGAGTCGATGTCATCGATCTTTACTACCAGCATCGCGTCGATCCCAAAACGCCCATCGAGGACACGATCGGTGCGATGGCGAGTCTGGTGAAGGCAGGCAAGGTGCGCTATCTGGGCATGTCCGAGGCTGCTCCCGCGACCCTGCGGCGCGCCTGCGCGGTGCATTCGATTCTTGCTCTGCAGACGGAATACTCGCTCTGGACCCGCGATCCTGAAATTGAAATACTCAAAACCTGCAGAGACCTTGGAGTCGGGTTTGTCGCCTACAGCCCGCTTGGGCGGGGGTTTTTAACCGGGAGATTCGGCAAAACCGAAGACCTTTCGCAGGATGACGCGCGCCATCACCACCCGCGGTTCGAGGGAGACAACTTCGAGCGCAATCTCCGGCTTGCGGACACCGTAAGAAAGATGGCCGACGAAAAGGGCTGCACCGCCGCACAGCTTGCCCTGGCTTGGGTCCTGGCTCAAGGTGGAGAGATCGTCCCAATCCCGGGGACGAAGCGGATCCACTACCTGGAGGAGAATCTGGGCGCCTTGACTGTCCGCTTCACCGCAGACGAGCTTCATCGCCTGGCTGAAGCTTTCCCCATCGGGGCAGCTTCCGGAGAGCGCTATCAGCCGCAGGCAATGCAAGCACTCAACCGCTGATCGCTTCCGCACTGCGCAGGCTAGTTTAGTGGGTCAAAGAGCCCTTGCCATTTGGCTAGCCTAAAGGGTAAAAAACAGGCCACGGATTAACACGGATTGCACGGACAAAATGACAGCCCTCCGCATTTATCAATAAAAATCCGTGGAATCCGTGGCGCTTTTTGGCTGACATATGTAAAGATCTGTTGGACGCATTACACCAGCATCGATCTTCTTGCAACCGGAACGGGGAAATATGACGAAAGAGATGGCGGGGAGGGTAGCGCTGATCACCGGTGGCGGACGCGGTTTTGGAAAAGCGATTGCGCTGAGATTTGCGGCTGAAGGAGCCGCCGTCGCCGTTACGTCGCGCACACAGAGCGAGCTCGATAAAACGGTGTCGGAGATTGAGGCTGCGGGCGGCAGGGGATTCGCCGTCAGCGGAGATGTGACGAAGCCGGAGGATGTGAAGCGGGTCGTGCGGGAGACGACAGACCACTTTGGCGCGATCAGTCTGTATGTGAACAATGCCGGAATTCCCGGACCCTTTGCACCGACCTGGGCCGCGGATCCCGCCGAGTGGTGGTTCGCGCAGGAAGTGCACCTGCGGGCGTTTTTCATGTTCGTAAGCGAGATACTGCCTTCCATGATCGCGCGGCGCGCCGGCCACATCCTGGCTGTTTCCGCCATTGCGTCGTACAGGGTCGATTTTGCGATGTCGGCCTATTGCGTGGGCAAAACTGCCCAAAATCGGCTTGTCCAGTTCATTGCGTCGGATTCCAGGGAATTCGGCGTCAGCGCATTCGCTCTCGATCCGGGCTTTGTCGCTACCGAGCTGGCTGAAGACACAATGCGGGATCCGGGAGCACAGCGCTGGAAGCCCGAAATGATCGAGCACCTCAAGGCACGCAAAACCGATCCAAATTCAGTCTTGGACTTCGATCGATGCGCCCAGCGATGTGTGGACCTTGCTTCGGGCCGTTACGACGAATTGTCGGGAAGCTATTTTGAGTTGCGGGACAACCTGGACGAGATGCTGCGCAAAGCCAGGGATGGAAGACTTTCGAATATCGCGATTACCAGCCACTGGAGAACCGTATGACGACAGATGAAGAAATCGTCGCATTGAAAGCCCAGGTTGCGGAATTGACACGCCGCGCGGGCGTCCTCGAAGATATCCAGGCGATCCGGACCCTGCATTTCAAATACGGGTACTACATGGACAAGTGGCTGTTTCCGGAGATTGTCGACCTGTTTGCCGAGGACGGCGAGATGTATTTCCTCAATGGAATCTTCAAGGGAAAAGCCGGAATCAAAAGGATGTTTGGCGATGGGTTCGGCATCAGCGGCCCAACCTATGGCGTGCTGACGGACCACCTGCAGGTGCAGGATATCGTCGACGTTGCGCCTGACCGCATGACGGCAAAAGGACGCTTCCGTGTCTTCCTGATGGGCGGCATTCATGAAACCCGAAAGGAGTCCACTGGAATCCCCAGCCAGTTCTGGGAGGGCGGAGTTTATGAAAACCTGTACGTCCGCGAAAACGGTATCTGGAAGATCAAGCGGATGAATTACAATCTCGCCTGGCAGGCGGAGTATGAGAAAGGCTGGGGACATTCCGCCGTCAAGCTCCTGATGGTTGCGCCCTTTTCAAAGACGTTTCCGGAGGATCCGCGTGGCCCGGATGAGCTTAAAACCGAGCCATTCCGTTTCTGGCCGGAATCGTTCCTTGTCCCGTTCCACTATCCCCACCCGGTCACCGGAAAGTAGCCAGTTCAAGAAAAGATTGGAATCGATAGTCACAATTACAATCGCCCTTTTCTTCTCCTCAATCCCGCTTCCGCCGCCCCTTGCTCTTGCCAATTAACGCAATTGCGGCTGTCCCGCTTCCGCATCTCCTTGCACACGTTAAGCTATCTTAAGGAAGTAAAAAACTTACAAAACCATACAAAAAATAAAATATTGTCAATAAATATAACTTAAGGTACGTTACCTGATGCCTGGGTCACCCGGTTTTGAAGCCCAGAATCCCGCCTGGCGATTATGGGTTTTTGGTGATTGCTGTACGTATTTTTTAGCGGAATAACCATTGCACGTGCGAACCAACGGTATGAGAGCAAGCGCCCGGAATTTTGACCTGATCGAGGATCTGAACTCGGTTCTCCTGAAAGAAGAGGAGTTGTTCAAGGTGATCGACGATTATCGACAGGCTCGTGATGCAGGCATGTGCTCGGTAGTAACCGGCCGAATTGCAGAAAAAACGCTTAGCTCGGAAAATCCTGGGAAAGCCAAGGCCATTCTATGCAGGCTTCAAGCTCTTTCGCAAATGATTGAAAATCGTGACCTTAATAACTGGCTTTTTTCCGATGGGATCTGCGTGATGCCCTCGATTGCCAACAAAGCGCTGGTATCAGCGGCTGCCGTGCATCCACTCTCCGTGATCGATGGCGGCATCAAGTTTGAGAAGGAATCATTTCTTGCCAGGATTTTGGAGTTGGTGGAGACCGAAGGGAGTGATGGCAACTAGTGAAGCATGGCTGTCTGCCGCCTCTGGGGCGCCCACCGAGCGTGCGTTTATCGGGCATTTTTATAATTCCACTTTGAACGGGCTTGTGTGATCGGAGTGAGGTTCAGTGAATGGGGGTATCCGATCATTAAGACCCGGTTTTTGACAAGGACGAGAACATGAAACTTACAAGACTGACCCTTCTGATTAACGGCGTTGAGAGACCCGTTCTGTGCGATCCCGAGAAAGATAGTCTGGCGGTAGCCATCCGCCGGTTGGGCCTTACGGGTACCAAGATCGGGTGCGGCACAGGCGTGTGTGGCGCTTGTTCCGTGATTTTGAATGGCAAAGTGGTTCGTTCCTGCATGAGGAAAATGAAGAGTGTGCCGGAATTCAGTGAGATTCTCACGATTGAAGGAATCGGTACACCCCAGCATCTGCATCCGCTGCAACAGGCGTGGATTACTTATGGCGGCGCACAGTGCGGTTTCTGTTCACCTGGTTTCATCGTATCCTCGCATCAGTTGTTGGCTGAAAATCCTTCTCCCACCCGTGAAGATGTTCGGGAATGGTTCCGAAAGAACAGAAACATCTGCCGCTGCACCGGCTATAAGCCTCTTGTGGATGCCGTCATGGCTGCAGCCAAAGTGATGCGCGGCGAAGCCACCATGAAAGACATCACGTATGATTTCGCAGGTGAGAAAGAAATCTACGGTTCAAAGCATCCCAGACCGACGGCCCTGGTAAAGGTTACCGGTCTTGCGGATTACGGCGATGACGTCAAATTGAAAATGCCCGAAGGCACCGCGTATCTTGCCGTGGTCATCTCCGAAGTGCCTCATGCGAAAATCATCAGCATCGATACATCAGAAGCGGAAAAAATGCCCGGCGTTTACAAAGTCATGACTGCAAAAGACGTCAAAGGCACGAACAATATGGCTATGCCGGCCGTGATTCCGCGTCAGAAGGGCAAAGGCATCACGGAGTTCCCGGTGATCGCCGGCAAGAAGATCAGCAGACGCGGTGACGTCGTGGCCCTGGTTGCGGCCGATACCGAGGAGCGCGCCCGCGCGGCAGCCAAGAAGGTCAAACAGAACCTGGAAATTCTGCCCGCCTACATGACTTTCCCCGAAGCCGTAATGCCCAATGCCATCCAGCTGCATGAAAGTCTGCCCAACTTCTATATGGAGCAGCCCGTATTCAAAGGCAAAGACACCGCGGAAGTGTTCGAGGCGGCGGACTTTGTCGCCGAGGGAAGCTTCCACTCGCAACATGAACCCCACCTGCCCATTGAACCCGATGTTGTTCAGGCTTACTGGGGTGTGGATGGAATGATGACCATTCAGTGCAAGTGTCAATCCATCGGAGAGAGTCGGGATGCCATTGCCATGGCGACCGGTATCCCCAAGGATAATATCAGGGTGCTTTTAAACTATGTCGGCGGTTCTTTCGGCTACTCGACCAGTTCCAACACGTTCTCGCTTGTTGCCACTGCCGTTCAGAACCTGGATATGCCTTGTTCTCTGACATTGAGCTACGATGAATTCAACCACATGACCGGCAAGCGATCTGCGACTTTCACAAACGGAAGAATCGCTTGCAACAAGGATGGCAAGATCGTCGCAGCCGAATATGACGTTGCTCTGGATCACGGCGCCTACGCCGTAGTCGCCGGCCATATTTTCAATAATCTGGTTTCTGTCGGATTTCACGGCTACAACATACCCAATTTCAAGGCGCTCGCCCGCGGCGGTTCTTCAAACCACGCTTTCAATACAGCGTATCGTGGTTTTGGCTCTCCCCAGATCTACACTTGTACGGAAGCTCTGATCGATATGATCGCAGAAAAAGTGGGTATGGATCCGTGGGAGTTCCGCTATAAGAATGCGGCAAGGCCCGGCGACCTTACCGTCAACAGCTGCCCCTATCATGACTACATCTATCCCACGCTGCTCGAGAAGGCCAAGCCTATCTACGACAAGTATAAGGCCGAGGCTGCAGCAGCCAGGGCTCAGGGGCGCCGCGTCGGCGTCGGCATGAGCATGGGCGGATTCATTATCACGATCGGCATGTTCGATTCGGCAGAGGTGGCCCTCGAATTGAATCCCGATGGCACGATCACTCACTTTAATACCTGGGAAGATATGGGACAGGGCGGCGACATCGGCACGCTGACCCACACCGTGAAGGCGCTTGCTCCCCTGGGTATTACGGCAGAAATGGTAAAGCTCGTCATGAACGACAGCAAGACCTGTCCGGATACCAATCTCGCCGCGGCCAGCCGATCCCACTACATGGCCGGCAACGCCACGCTTGATGCCGCTAAAAAGCTGATGGATGCAATGCGCAAAAAAGACGGCAGCTATCGCACACACGCCGAAATGGTTGCCGACAAAATTCCAACGAAGTACGTCGGCCACTATGACCAGTTCAACATTGGGCTGCCTCCCGGACTCAATCCCAATACCGGGGAAGGTGAAAAAAACCCGACGTACATGTACGGTGTCAACATCGCCGAGGTTGAAGTGGATACTAAAACCGGCAAGACCAAGGTCCTGAGGTTCACCTGGGTCGGCGACGTCGGTACGGTTGGAAATGTGCTTTCTGTCGAAGGTCAGGGTTACGGCGGGATATCGCACTCCATAGGCTTTGCTCTCAGCGAAGAGTATGAAGCTCTGGACAAACATGGAAACATGGTCGGTTGCGGCGTTCCCGCCGTCGATGCCATTCCGGATGATATAAACCTGATCTTCAATGTAACGCCGCGTCCGCATGGCCCTCATGGATCCTGCGGCTGTTCCGAGGTGTTCCAGAGCTCCAATCACATGGCTGTCATCAATGCCATCAACAACGCCTGCGGCGTCCGCATATTCTCGCTGCCCGCAACTCCCGAAAAGGTAAAAGCCGGTTGGGAAGCCAAGCAACGTGGAGAGGACCTGACGCCTCCGAAGTACTTCCTCGGCACCGATTTCGAGGAAGAGCTGGAGATGATTAAGGCTAATCCGATATAAAAAATCGGCGTTGCGGTCGAATGGCGCTTAGTTAGTTTTTGTCGCGAAACTCGAAATTGAGGCCCGGAGGGCCGGCAGAGAATAGCCCCGGGCGAGAGCCCGGGGCAAGGATTACGAAATTAGAAAGCCCTGAAGGGGCGACACAAAAGCCAATTCGCAGATAAAATTGTGCCGCCCCTTCGGGGCTAAACATTTGTTTTCGCTCAACCCCGGGCTTACGCCCGGGGCTATTCTCTGCCACTCCTGTCCAAATTAACTTTTAGGATTTTTGAGTTGAAGGCGGAAGCCTGATAGATTGGAATAGATTCGACCAAAACCAAAACCAACTATCGGAGGCCTC
>DATJPG010000183.1:0-3875 GCA_035506515.1 Acidobacteriota bacterium | reverse complement strand
GCCAAGGATAAGAAGTATCAGAAGGATCAAGATAACTACGTTTGTTCAAACGAGGATCTCGTAGGAGAGTGGGGAACCACAATGACGGGAACGATATTCGCCGCGACGCCGGTTACAATTGCAACCGTCAACAGAACTACCTACGAATCAGCAGGCCAATACTGGGGCAAGCAGACCCGCAACCTAAACGGCGTCGCCAGTTGGTTCACCTTTAGAGGGACCTACATACTGAATCCTGACTGCACGGGTACAAAAGAAACCACCGGCTATGATTCGAACGGAAATCCAACGAACCTGCTGAAGCAGGATTTTGTGCTTATAAAAGGCGCAAGGGAGCTTATAGAAATTTCTACGTCAAATACACTTCTGCCCAGCAGCATTATTGTGCCGACGCTGATAACCGGGCATTCCTATAAGTTGTTCCGCGAATGCGAGGATGAGAATGAGCGCTGAACTATTTTCAGCCCGATGCTCTCTCGTGAGGCTGTGAGATATGCTTTCCGGAAACTTGGATCAAAGGACTGCTGATTTGAGCGGCCCTTTGTCTTCAGCGATGTAAGAAGTAAAGAGCGGCCGCTCATCGTTCTTTTTGAGATCGCTCATATCCAGATCAGGATTCGCAATCTCCTTTGACCTTGTGAGGGCGTGTCTCCAGACCCGTCCGCATCGACGGTGTTATGATCGCGCGATTGGCAGCCTGAATCGCGGCTTGTAAATCGGGAAAAACAGTATGATTGCGATTAATGTATCTTTAACCGGAACGTAATCCGTTTTTATTATTGCTTTGCTATTTTTATTTCCGTTTGTGAATAGCAAAGCTGAAATTTCCAGCGGAGCGGATGGAGGGATAAATGCATGAACCGCATGTACTGATAGAGATGAGCCAACGATCCATTGGCGAGACTCCTGAAATGCTAAAAGGGGCCGGTCCACATCGGATCGGTCGGAAATTCCTTTCAAAAGTTTCGGAGGTCCCAATGCACCACGACGGGTCCCCAAAAGACGCTCTACGCATACGGTACGGGCTTACGCCACGAGAGTTGGAAATCGCCAGGGCCGCGGTGTCCGGATATTCGAATAGGGAAATCGCCGGCCGGTATCGGATCAGCGCGTCGACCGTCAAACACCACATCACCAACATCTTCAATAAATTGAGCGTGTGTAACCGCCTCGAACTGTTCTTATTTGTCCACTACCACCGGCTATTGGAACCATAATCTCAGCCCTCGGCGGTTCAGGCGATTGGTACGCATACCGACCTGCTTTTCTTTCGCTCATCCTGCTACAATTCTGCGGGGAGCAAGAATATGTACCCGAAGTTTCCGCAGCATCTTCTCGTGGGCACGTCGAGCTGGAGTTCGCCGGACTGGTGTGGGTCGTTCTATCCCGCTTCGACCGAGCCAGGTGAAATGATCCGGATCTATTCGACCAAGCTCCCGACCGTGGAAATAGACTCGACCTGGTATGCGATGCCCAGCAGAAGCATGATCGAGGCATGGAGGGCGAAGACCCCCGAAGGGTTTGTATTTTCGGCGAAGATTCCCAAAGTGATCAGCCACGACAAGTACCTGGAAGGATGCGAGGCGGAGCTGAACGAATTCGTCTCGGTGATGTCCGGACTGGGCGAAAAGCTGGGACCGATCATTCTGCAGTTCCCGTATTTCGCGAAAGGGAAGGATCCGCAGGAATATCAAACAGGCGCGGATTTCATCCGCAGGCTGAAGGGCTTTGTCCCGCTTCTTCCGCCTGATTTCAAATGGGGAGTCGAAATCAGGAATGCGCGGTGGATACAACCTGCGCTGCTCGATATTTTGCGGAGCCGGGATGTTTCGCTGGTATTCATCGACTACTATACGATGGACCCGCTCCCCAAACTCGTGCACCGTAGCGAGATCTTCACGGCGCCATTCGTGTACATCCGATTCCTCGGAAACCGGAAGGAAATAGAAACCGCAGTCAAACAAGCGCAAGACGCGGGGCTTCGGAAACGCGACTGGGAATCCATATTGAAGGACCGAACCGGTCAGATGAAGGCGTGGATCCCTTCGATACAGCAGGTGCTGGCGAAGAAAATCCCGGTCTATGTCTATTTCAACAACCACTATGCCGGCTATGCCCCGGGCTCGGTGGAGCTTTTCGAAAAACTGTTCCAGAATGCCGCCCCTGGTTCCGTCTGATTTCGAGCTCCATGGCGCATGCGTCAATCCAGATAGGCTGCAGCGCCGCGCGGCGGCAAAATGGCGCTTCTTTCCCGCGAGAAGGCGAACTACGAAACACACGAAATACTCGAAATATGTTCTTGTGGAGTACGTGAATTTCGTGGTCTGCCCTTCTGAATGGATGCCGATTGATAATGGGTCCGGCATTGAATATGATTTAGATATGGTTTGTTGTTTAAGTGCCTCGAAAAAAGGCATGGGGGACGGGAAACGCGCATGAAGCGGAAATGCTTTGCTTTACGGGAATTGCTCCTCATTGCTTCCGTGTTTCTCTGCCTGCCTGGGGTTCCGCTCTCCTTATCAGGTCCCAATCAAGGTTTAGACATCTCGTCCTTATGGAATCATTTGCCCGGATCATCCCGCACGCAGATGCCGGCCGCTTCTGCGGGCATGCCCGGAGAAGCCCCCGTTTTTGCCGATCTTGACGGAGACCGGAAAGTGGATGTCGCGGCCGCGCGCTTGAGCGGAAATGGATATAAGATCTTTCTGTGGCTCAGCACGCGATCCGAAACGACCGTTCTCGACCCTTCGGTTTCCCTGGCAGGATTCAGGGTCAGTGTTCGTGATTGTAACAACGACAGCTTTCAGGACATCGTCGTCACTACGATCACCTCGAATCATCCACTGGCAGTATGGCATGGCGATGGCCGCGGCAACTTCCAAAAGGCCGAAGGGAATCTCGTCACCGATGGCCTCACATTCGATGAGCCGTCCACATACCAAAGCGGCCGCATATCCCCGGACCAGGAATTTTTGTGTGAAACTCGGGACCCGGTATGCGCAAAGGTGGCGCTGCTGAATACGAATCCCGCGTTGGAGCTGAAAGGCTCTATCCCACTCCTGCGCGACTCGTTTATTTTGCCTGCGGTTTATATCCCGGTCACGCCTCGAAGCCCCCCGCCCGATGCTCGCGCATGCGACAGAGCACTGCTGGCATCAATGTCATAGGATATTGTAAATCAGCTTGTTTAATCGATGATTCGTACTCGCGGCTGAGTCAAACAGCGGCCGCGAAAACAGGAATCGCAATCTGCAATTATAGGAGAAATTGTCATGGGAAATCTCGGCATACAGGAAATGATCATAATCCTGGTTATCGCACTGATCGTGTTTGGTCCGAAAAAAATGCCTGAAATCGGAAAATCGCTGGGGAAGGGAATAGCGGAATTCAAAAAAGCTTCGAGCGACCTGGCGAAAACATGGGAAGATGAGGCGGCAGCCGACAGTAAGCCGAAAGAAGCGCCGGCCGAAAAAACCGAAGCCTAGGCAAGCGTTCGGCTGTCAGCCATCAGCTGTCAGCAGGTGCAAAAGCGTTATCTGTGAGGACGACTCTCCAGAGCCGTTCGATAAAGGGAAATCGACAACCGGACGCCTCTGGTGAGGCTGTCTCAAAACTCAGGACCTGCTGCGTTATGCGCCAGGGCAGGTCCGAAGGACCGGCAGAGAATAGGCCCGACCGTAAGGTCGGGATAGACGAGTAGCATGAGACCGAGCGCCGAAGGTGCGACACGAGGCTAAGGAATAAGAAACCGGAAGGATTGTATATAGAACGTTAACAGTGCCGCGCCCTCGGCGCTCCGTCTTTGCGATAACCTAATCCCGACCTTACGGTCGGGCCTATTCTCTGCCGGCGCTTCGCGCCTCAATGATTCCGAT
>DATJPG010000182.1:0-15186 GCA_035506515.1 Acidobacteriota bacterium | reverse complement strand
CAGGTCATTCATTTTTGGATCCTTTCCTCATTTAAAAAAACGGCACCTGGTTATAGTGTCCTTCGGACGGCGGCCGAACAAGGGACACTATAACCAGGTACGCTTTTACAAAAGCAAATGGCGGTAGCTTTCAGGATGCTGCCGAAGGTATTCCCGCAGCGACACGGCTGGGTGTCCAGTCAGTTTCGGGACTGTGTCACTGACGCGAGCCAGATCGCCCATTGCAATTTGCAAAAAATGGGTGACGAAGACTTCCACTTCATAATCATCCAGGCCGTGGCCAGTCAGCATTTTGCGTTCGGCATCGAATGTTTCCAGCCGGCTTGTCGTGCGCGTCGTCCTCGCTTCGTGAGGCGTTTGAGCCTGATACGTAATCTTTCTTCCCACGGCCGCGGACAGACACTCTGCGGTGTCAGCCATTGTGAGGGCTTCCGGTCCCGTGACGTCGCAGCAATATCCCTCGTGCCCGCCGGTTGTCAGTACTGCCGCCGCCACGTCCGCGATATCGTCCCGCGTAACCCAGGCAGCGCGCCCGTCGCCGGCGGGCGCCCGGATCACGTAATCCCCCGAAACACACTGTGGCACATTATCTGTGTACAAGCTCGCCCGCAGAAAGGTGAAGGGAATGCCCGAGGTGCGAATGTGGCGCTCAGTATGAAAATGGTCGTGCGCAAGTATGAAGGTGGCATCCGGAGCGGCATGCACTACCGAGAGGTAAACGATATGGCTCACGCCGGCGGCTACTGCTGCATCGACCGCAGCTACCTGTTGCTGCAGCCTGACATAGGGCGGCGGCGGCACGCCATTCCTGGCGCTCATTTGAGCAACGCCGAACCGGTCGCGAGCTGAAATGAGGAAGAGTGTTCTGATGCCGGACAAGGCTTGGCGCATTGCAGCGGAGTCGCCATAGGAAGACGCAACGGAAATATCTGCTCCCGGCAGACGCGGAGCCCTTGAAGACTCCCGCACGATCAACCGCTGCGGCAGTCCAAGTCTGGCAATCCGGGCAGCAACCCTTCCCCCAACCTGTCCGGCAGCTCCTGTAATTGCTATCATCCCTTCAATCCGGATTTATCTCGACGGGAGCGGCCGTACGGGTAGCACAAGCGGACGCTGAATATAATCGTTGTGTCGCAGAAATTCTCTTTTGGCGATCAACTCCTGCGGCCGTCCCGTTCCGTCTTTTAGCCTGCGCGTAAATTGAATTTCGTTCAAGCCTACGGTGCCTTCATAAACAAAGGCCACGTCATTATCTTCCGCGGTGCCGGTGACAGTAAATGAAATCTTGTCGCCGTCTATTACGCCATCGCGGATAGCGACCTTGCCTCGCGAGCCGGACACCGTCCCGGTCAGGTTTGTGCCGTCCACTTTAAAACTGAAGACGATTTCGCCCATCCACCAGTTGCCGGGGATCTTTGCGATCCAAGTGCCGAGTATGTCGGCAGCCCATCCGTTGATGAA
Organism: Acidobacteriota bacterium; assembly: GCA_035506515.1. GTDB lineage: Bacteria > Acidobacteriota > UBA6911 > UBA6911 > UBA6911 > UBA6911. Next base: position 13,725 of record DATJPG010000182.1, on the reverse strand, counting down.
AAGAATCAGCAGGAAGGCTGCCCCAAAGAAAAGAACTTTGCTTTTCATGAGGGAAACGATCCTCCTTTTGCGAGCCTGTCTTTCCCTTAATTAAATCGCAATACCTTTTGGAAAACAAGGCGAATGGAGTTCCTGAATAATGCGGGTGAATGCCTGCGCAGGCAAATCCAGTCGAAAACCTCTTGTCCCCCCGATACGCTTGGAATAACAATAACAATAATTAGGGGAGGACAAGATGCCTTCAGAATCCAACGAAGTCAAAATAGTCCGAGTCCCGGGCGGCATCAGCGCCGAAGCGATTGTCGCGGCACTTCGTGGGAGCGGCATCCCGGCGCGTGTGCAGGGTGAAGCCGTGGGTTTGATCTATGGCCTGACTCTGAACGGTCTTGGGGAAGTATCGATTGTTGTGCCGGAAGAATTTGTAGAGGATGCGCGATCGATCCTGTCCGCGGGCGAACATGGGGATCTGCTGCTGAACGACTATGACTCCGTTGATGAGACCACACCGAAAGGCGGTTAACGGTTTCGAAGGCCTCCGGTTCAGGCGTCGAAGCGTTCGAAGGATGTGGCCGGATCCAAAAGCTTAGGAGAACAACCCGCGAGGGAGGGAATAAGTTATGCAAGTAATGACTCTTCGCGCGCTATCCGACAATTACATTTATTTGCTGATCAATGAGTCTACTCCGGAAGCTGCCGTCGTCGATCCCGGCGACGCGGCGCCTGTCCTGTGGCACCTGCAGAATTCCGGGCGACGACTGACCGCAATCCTAAACACACATCATCACGGCGATCACACCGGTGGGAATGCGGACCTCATCAGAAAATATCCGGGCATCCCGGTCTATGCAAGTGCCGGGGATCGCGGTCGCATTTCCGGACAGACGGTATTTCTGAAAGAAAACGATGAGGTCAAGGTGTGCGGAGCAAAGGCGCGCATCCTCGCAGTTCCCGGGCACACCCGGGCACACATCGCCTATTATTTCCCGGCTGAGGATGACAGCGGCGATCTCTTTTCCGGGGATACGGTCTTTGGCGGCACGATCGGCAATTTATTCGAAGAGACGCCCGAGGTGATGTTCGAATCGATCCGGAAGATCCGCGCTCTGCCGCGCCGGACCCGCATCTGGTGTTCCCACGAATACACAATTCAATACGTGCGCGAGTCCGCAGGACTCGATCCGATGAATCCTCGCCTGGCGGAGCGATTGCGCGTGCTCGAAGCTGCCGCCCCTTCCGGCAGGCCGACCGTGCCTCTTCTGCTGGAAGAGGAATGCGAAACCAATCCTTTTTTTCGCTGGGATGATCCTGAATTTACCGCGTTTCTCTCGAAGCCGCCGGGAATCGCAACCTTCCGGCACCTCTGCGATATCACCTGAGGGGACGAAGGGCCTGCGCAGGCTCTACATCGCGCCGGGAGACATGCCTTTGCTGCGTCCCAACTTCCCGATCAAATCGCCAGGAATGTTGAACGACAGGCTGAGTTGCGCGGCGTTTTGCGAGACAGTCACGGTATTGAGCAACTGTTTAAGTTCGGGATTCTGATCTCCCGACATTTGACCGAGGGCAATAAATCCCCTGAAAACGTCGGCCAGTTTCGCCGCCGCATTCGAATCGACGGTTGTTGCAGTAATCTTGCCGGCGAAATCCTCTCCGATGTCGAATGTTCCGGCGATACTCTGAATTGAGGATGCGTTGAGAGCGGGCGGAACCTGCAGGGAGGATTTCTGCATCGCAGCTGCGGTATCTCCCGCAAACCAGAACATGCCGTCCAGATTGATGCTGCCGAGCAGGGAAGAGACCACGGTATTCGACAGGATATTTCTTTTTTCGCCCACCTTCGTATCCAAAGCTGCTTTGAGCGATGCCAGATCGCCCATTGCAACTTCGTGCTGGCTGAAAAACGCCATCCCGGTCTTGACGCTGTTGTCGTTTTTATCCGGGACCATCATCACGGAAGTGCCCTTATAGTCCATGGCGATCACGGCCTCTTTGGAACGCAGGAAGGAAGTAAGGCGATCTTTGTCGAAATCACCGGACAGGATCAGCAGGCCTTCCGGCTTGGTCGATGCGCCGGCGCGCCCGGCAATCACGAGATAGGAGATATCGCGCGCAGGATCCAGACCGGTCTGTTCGGTGAACTTCGAAATCTCGTTCTCTATTTGCGCTGCCTGCGGTTGTCCCTGGCGCAACTTTAAATAAAGAGGACTCGAGGTGAATCGTCGCACGTTCATTCCCGCAATGAACTGATAATCGGATGGGACGCTTTGAAGGGCTTCCGGAGCATTGGCAGGGGACGCTTTCACCGGCAGGCCGGTCGAGAGCGACAGGACGATCGCGGCAACTCCCATCATCATCAGTACGGAAATAAATGCACAGTTGCGGTGCTTCATAGGATTCCCTCCCGAGTGTTCTATCGATTCTATCCTAACTAAACGGCATTCGCCCGGCATTAGTTCAGTCAAATCTGCATTTCAGGAAACCTTCGAGCCTTGATTTTTTCTGCCTGGACTCTATACTTATTTTATTACGGCATCGCTTGTGAGATCGCCTCTCACGGGTGGTGCTTTTTTCGTGTATGTTGCTGAGTGCCTTTACATTGCCTCAAACACAGGAGGGCTCGGTGCGACAAGGAGAGGGATGGCCGGCGGATGTTGACATCTACTGCATTAAAGCAACTGGAGAATATTGTCGGCAAGGATTCCATGCTGACTGCAAAGGAAGATCTGGCTACCTATGCCTATGACGGCACCACCACCTGGTCACACCCCCCGGATGTCGTAGTCCTTCCAACCACAACGGAACAGATTTCCTCGATTTTAAAACTCGCCAATGAGCACAAAATTCCTTTAACGCCGCGCGGGTCCGGAACCAACATCAGCGGCGGTTCGGTGCCGATACGGGGAGGAATCGTTCTCTGCACGACTAGAATGAACCGCGTGCTCGATATCAATCCGGTGAACCTGACGGCGACCGTCGAGCCGGGTGTCGTGTTGCAGGACCTCAACAATCTGCTGGCGAAGGAAAACTTGTTCTACCCGCCCGATCCGCAGAGCTTTCTCAGCTGTACGGTCGGAGGAACCGTTGCGGAGAATTCCGGCGGCCCCCTGTGCATCAAATACGGTGTCACCAAGCAATATGTTCTCGGCCTCGAAGTGGTGTTGCCCGACGGCTACGTGTTGAATATCGGAGGCTCGACCGTCAAAAACCGCACCGGCTACGACCTGGTCCCGTTGTTTACCGGCTCAGAAGGCACGTTGGGGCTGATCACAAAAATCACTCTGCGGTTGATTCCTAAACCGGCCGCGCGGCGAACGGTTATTGCGATATTCGACGACATATCGCTGGCCGGAAACGTTGTGTCCGAGATTCTTGCGAATCGCATCGTGCCGGCCAAGATCGAATTTGTGGATAATTTCGTCATCCGCCGCGTCGAAGAAAAAATGCATCTCGGCCTGCCGGTCGACGCCAACACGATGCTTCTGATCGATGTGGATGGATCGGTTGCCGCCGTGGAAAGCGAGGCCCGGCAAGTGTTGGACATGCTCCATCATGGCGGGGCTACCATGGCGCGGATAGCCAAGGATGAAAACGAAGCCGTCCTGTACTGGAAAGCCCGGAGCGCAGGCTTCGCCGCAATCTACGGTGCCGCCCGCACTGTTATTGCCGAAGACGTGACCGTGCCCCGGGACCGGCTTTCTGAGTTCATAAAGAAACTTGACGAGATCTCGAAAAAGTTCGGCTTCGCCATTGTGATCATCGGCCACGCGGGCGACGGGAATGTCCACCCCAGCGTATTTACCAACAGCCGGAAGAAGGAAGATCTGGACCGCTTGCAGGACACGCTGACGGCCATCTTTGAAGCGGCGCTCGAACTCGGCGGCACTCTTTCCGGAGAACACGGCATCGGGCTGGAAAAGAAAAGACTGCTGGCGAAGGCCCTTGATCCGAGGGCGATCGACATCATGAAGGGAATCAAGGGCATGCTGGATCCGAACAATATAATGAATCCGGACAAGATTTGGGAAAACTGATGGGATCAACGGCGTTCACGGAAATAGAAAAGGTTGAGAGAGAGACAGCGCAGTGCATGAAGTGCGGCTTCTGCACGTACGTGTGCCCCGTCTATCAGGAAGAAAGAATCGAGTCGGGCGTCGCGCGCGGCAAAAACGAGCTTGTGAAGGGACTGCTCAACGGGGATCTTGAGCTGAACCGCGATCTGGCGGACCGCCTGTATAAATGCACGGCCTGCATGGCCTGCACCGAAAGCTGTCCTGCAAAGGCGCCCATACCGCGAATTGTCGTGGCGGCGCGTGCAGATGCCGCCCGCACGATGGGCGTGCGCTTTCCCTACGGATACGCCTATCGCAATCTTTTGACCGACCGGAAACGACTGGGGAATTTCCTGCGGTTCGGCAAGTTTATCCAGTCCGCTTTTCTGCCCAAGGCGGAAGGCATGATCCGGCATCTGCCCAGCTTCATGACCGCGGTCAGCAAACGACGGCAGATCCCGTCCATTGCGCCGAAATTCCTGAGCAGCCTGGTAGGCGAAATCACCAGCCCGCCGCGCGGAGTCAAGAAAGTCATGCGCGTGGGATACTTTCCCGGCTGCATGAATGAATTCGTTTTGCCCGATCTGGGGATAAAAACGGTCGATTTCCTGACACGGCACGGAGTCGAAGTCGTAATGCCCGCCAAACAAGGATGCTGCGGAGCGGCAGCCTTCCTCGGCGGCGGCGATTTCGAGGCGGGGAGAAAAGTCGCGGATTTAAACGCATCGGTGTTCTCGGGAGTGGACTGCATCGTGACCGGATGCGCCACGTGCGCGTGCACACTTAAAGAGTATCCTCGTTTTCTGGCCGATACACCCGAACGGGAATCTGCGTACTCGGCCTTTTCCGGCAAGATCAAGCACGTTTCGCAATTTCTTACGGATGTGCTTGACCTGAATGCATCTTCCTATCAGATCAACCCGGAACTGAGAGGCAAAAAACTGACCTGGCATGATCCATGCCATTTGAACCGTCATCTTGGAGTCAAGGAGCAGCCGCGGCGGATTTTGAAGTCGCTGGACGATGCGGAATTTGTCGAGATGCCCAACGCGGAGAGATGCTGCGGCATGGCGGGACAGTTCAGCCTCTACTACTACGAACTCTCACAGAAAATCGCCGAGAAGAAAATGGACAGCATCGCGGCCAGCGACGCCGACATTGTTGTGACGGCGTGTCCCGGCTGCCAGTTCCAGCTGGCGGAGAATACGGCCAGGCTTCAGAGACCGCACCGGGTGATGAACCTGATGGATGTTCTGAACTAATGCGTTGAGAGATCTCCGGCTTTGCCGCAGAAGTAGCCAAAGTTTGACGGGTGCACGAGTTATTAGCGGAGGATTTCCGAAGTGTCGGCTTCGAACTAGAAATAACCGGTTCGGCATCACCAAATCGATCAGGGTCGCAGTCGAAATCGGGAGGCGAAAAGCCTCAGCGATACCGAATCCGGTTGCGACCTCGATTCCGATACCGACACCGAGCAATACTGCTTAAGCCCCTTTGAGCGGCTCATAGGCTAAAGCCTGAGGCTCTGCCGGAGGATATGCCGCATAGTTTTTGCGCCCGGAGGGTGCCATGGGAGTGCGGCGGCTTGCTGCCGCTTTTAAGAACAGCCCGATTTTCAACGATTCTGCAAAAAGCGCAAGTAAGCTTGCGCACTCCGAAAGCTTCGCCTACAAGAATTATGCGGCGTTATTTACATCTACTGTTTGCAGACTTGTTCCGTCGGCCAGCCCATCGATTTGGCTCCAGCGCCGATGACCGCCTGGATCATCTCGACTTTGCCATTCCGCATCTTGAACATATGGAAATCGGGCAGGCCGCCTGCGAATAAGACGTAAGCCACGACGGTGCCTGCTTCCACATCTACAAGAAAGCGCCGCGGACCGTGTGTTGTGATGACGAGTCCCTTGGGGGAGCAATCGTGCTCGACCATGTTTTCCAGTCCGGGTGCGTTTACACCCGACATTTTCACTGTGGTCTGCGTGCCGTTTTCCCAGCGGTCGCAAGGCGACGCAAAAGGAATTTTCAAATGAGCGAAAAGCAATTTCGGTGGCAGGCGCCATAACCTCGAAATGGCCGCATCGTGGAATCCGGTTTCATCCAGTGGCCATTTCGAGGTTATGGCGCCTGCCACCGAAATTATTGGGATGAGAGGGCATCTGTGAGACAATGACGGGGCTGATATGTAATAGTTAGTAGATTTTCAATTTGAGGAGCGATTGCCGATGGCCAAGACACTTAATCCCTTGTTGGATCCGCGTGGACTCCAGGAGAGACCGATCATCCAGCTGGCGCCCAGGGTCAGGGTTGAAGAGCTGAAGAAGGGTAAAATTCTTTTTTATAACAACACGAAGCTCAGTTTTTGCAACTACGGCGAAGTGTTCGTCCGGATCAAGGAACGCTTTCGCGAGATGGGGATCTGCAACTTCGTCGATTACCTTGAAACTGTGCGCGGCAAGGATACGGCGGCCCTGGAAAAGTATGCTGCCATGCTGGCTAAAGAGAAACCCGTTGCTGCAGTCGTTGCACTGGGCGACATGGGCACGTCTCCGGCAACCTGCATTGTCACCATCGCCCTCGAAAAATTGGGCATCCCGAGCGTTTACATCACGGCACCTCCCGGCGGAGACCTGGTGGAAGGAGTTGCGGTCTATCGAGCGGGAAACCTCTGTCTCTGCAAAATCGACATTTACCAGGCGAGTACGGTGGATGAGGTCCGGCACCAGATCGATCTGAAATGGGATTACATCATCGATTCGTTAACTGCGAGCCCGGAAAAGCTGAGCAAAGTAGCTCACATCGCTTTCAAGATGGACCTGGTTCCTCCGGCCCAAAACGGTTTATTGCCGGTGACCGAGAAAATCGAGACTTCGGATCGCGATCTCTGCGAGCCCGGCTGCTACATGGAAGAGGTCATGGACTACCTCAACCAGGAGCACATCGGAGACGGGTTGCCCGTGATCCCGCCCACGAAGTCCAGGCTGGAGCGGATGTTTGCTTATTGTCCCTTCGATCCCGATATGGCGCTCTGGCGCGAAGTGGGCCCGACCGGCAAGGACGTCACGGTGCGCGACGTCGCGATTGCCGCGGTGATGGCCGGATGCAAGCCGCAGGCGATGCCAATCCTCGTAACCGCCTTTAAAGCGTTGGCCGATCGGAGATACAACCTCCTTCAATCGGTCACCACGTCGCATCCGGGCGGAAACCTGGTCCTGGTCAGCGGCCCGATCGCGCAGGAGATTGGTCTCTCCGGCAAGCAAGGATGCCTTGGCCCCGGCTATCCCGTGAACGCCACGATCGGCCGAGCGGTCAACCTGGTCATCCTGAATGTCTGCCGGGCGGTCCCGGGCATCTGCGACCTCGATTGCATCGCGTCACAGGCGGAATTCACTTACTGCTTCGCGGAAGAGCCGACGCTGGCCCAATGGCCGATGATCAACGAGGAACGCTACGATGCCAATACCACCACGGTCTATGTCCTCAAAGCGGAGCCGCAGCACGATATCATCGACTTCCTGAGCCTCAACGGCCACGATCTGCTCGATACCATCACGGACTGTTGCACGACTCTGGGCACCAACAATGCCTATATCCCGGGGCCGCTGGTATTGGTGCTTACTCCGGATCACGGGATGATGCTCAAGAACTCCGGGTATACCAAAGACATGATCCGCGAGCACGTTCACCTTCGCGCCGTGCACGATGTGCCGATGGTGCGAAACCGCGGCCTCGTACCCGTCCGGCCGCCGGAATTCGCCGACAAGCACCCCATGCCGGTGACCCGCTCGCCGAAAGACGTGGAGATGGTGGTCGTCGGCGGACGCGGCGGGCATTCCGGCGTGATCCTGCCCTGGGCGCTGCACAGCGAAGGAATTGTGCTCCCGGTGACTCTGCCGGATGGGACTGTTGCACGAAGCATAGAACAGTTCAAGAAATAGGAAATGAAACTATGGAAATTTACGGTGCATATGATGTGGTAGTGGTGGGTGGCGGAACCTCCGGTGTGGCTGCGGCTATTGGTGCGGCGCGGACCGGCGCAAACACCATTCTAATCGAGCGGCTTGGAGTGCTCGGCGGCCAGATGAATGTCTCCGGGCCTCCCGGATTCGCTTATGCGTACATGTTCAATCCGCGATGCGAACAGATCATCGGCGGCATCATGGAGGAGACCCATCAAAGACTCTTAAAAGAAGGGCATGCCTTGCCCCATACCACACCCGATTTTCGAGTCGGATACAGCTTCTCGCTGGTGGACCCGGATTACTGGGGACTCATGGCCTTTGAGATGATGACGGAAAACAATGTCCACCTGCTCCTGCACTCTTTCTTCGTCGATGTGGTTAAGGAAGGGAATACCGTGTGCGGCGTCGTGGTCGAGAATGTTTCCGGGAGGCAAGCCGTCCTGGGCAAGGTGATTATCGATTGCACCGGCGAAGGCCATGTTTCCGCAAAGGCCGGAGCGCCCTACGAACAAGTGCCGAGAGATCAGCTTGAACCGCACACCATTTCCTTCACCGTGGACGGCGTAGATTGGGAAAAAGTTCTCCAATATGTGCGGGACAACGCGGAATACGATTTTAACGCGATGACGCATCCCTACCTGAACTGGACTCAGGAGCAAATCGTCGAAAGAATCCGAAAGGTCAAGGACATCACCGAGATCTCAAATTTCATGGGCTATTATTCGTTGCGGGATAAGGCCCTGGCAGCGGGTGAATGGCATGCCTACAGCGGCGTTGGTTTCTTTATCCTGCCCAGGGACAAGGGCCATTTCCAGGCGCACTTTCAGCATTCCTCCCAGGTCGATAATGTGGACCCGACCAACGTCCGCGATATGACGTATTGCGAGGTCGAATGCCGGAAGCAGGTGGTCATGGCGCTGAAGTTTATCAATAAATATATGCCCGGATTCGAAAACGCCTATCTCACACGCATGTGCTCCGAACTGAGAATCCGCGAGAGCCGCCGCATCATGGGCGATTACGTGCTGTGCAAGGCGGACGTCGCCGAAGCCAGGAAATTCAAGGATGTCATCGGCAAGAGTTCGTTTTCATCCGGTGCCAAACATGTGGCGAGCAAAGACACGATCGCTTACGAGGGGATCGTGTATCCTAAAGACGGCGGTTCGTACGACATTCCATATCGCTGCCTCGTGCCGCAAGTTATTGACAACCTGCTGGTGGGCGGCAAGGCGATTTCCACCGACCGAGATTCCTATGCCCGCTTTCTGCAGGAAACCATGGTGACCGGACAAGCTGCCGGTGTCGCAGCCGCAATTTGCGCCCGCAAGGGGATCACTCCGCGCCAGCTCGAACAGGATGTCGCCGAATTGCAGGCAATCCTGTTGAAGCAAGGCGCCATTCTTTATGGAACGTATTAGAAGATAGTTAGGATTGATGATTTACGATTGATGATTGACGAATCTTTTCAATCGTCAATCGTCAATCGTCAATCGTGAGGGGGGTACGATGGATTACAGGCCTTGGACTTGGAAATTGCCTGAAAACTATAAAGAATCGCAGTCAAAGATGCCCAGGCAGGACGCGATCGAGAGGACAAGCGGCAAGGCAGTCTATACAAGGGATATTTATCTGCCGGGAATGCTATATGCCAAGATTCTGAGTTCCCCTTATGCGCATGCGAAGATCAAAAGCATCGATTCGAGTGCCGCGGAAGCGCTCCCGGGCGTGAGGGATATCCTTCGATATACCGATTCCGACGTTGAATCCGATTCGGGGACCGGGTTGTGGTATGAGGTTTCCGGCATGTACAACGTCCTTACCCTTTCCGGAACCAGTGAATATTTCCAGCACCCCATGGGCGTCGCGGTCGTTGCCGACAGCGAGGAAATCTGTGACCGGGCACTGCGGCTGATGAAAATCGAGTGGGAAGAGCTGCCGTTCATCCTGGATCTGGAGGAGTCTGCAAAGACGACGGCCATAAAAACCATGCCGGAAGTGCAGCGCATCAAGGAGAAAGCCAGAGAGCCGAATACGATTGTTACGGACGACGTAACCTACGGCAATCTGGAAAAGGGCTTTGCCGAAGCCGACAAAATAATCGAGTACAAAATAAAGAGAGAGACCAATTCGGCCGCCGGAGTTGAAGCGGCTGCTGTCGTGGCGCAATGGCGCGGGGATTTCCTGGATCTCTGGGTTCATCACCAGGATATTCCTCAATGGTTTTTGATTAACCCTCAAGATACAAGGGGAAAGCACATTCCGCCCCTGGCGGAATGGTCCAAGATCACGGCGACCATGCCATTTCAGGGCGCACTCTTCGGGGGATTTTCGTGGCTCGTATATTCCCAGTCCTTCACACGCCTGGCAGTGATCCTGGCCCGGAGGGCAGACGGAAGGCCGGTCAAACTTTTTTTCGACGACAGTAATCTGTGTACTCTGGGAGATGACGCGGGAACTTACACGTGCAAAGTCGGCGCCAAGAAAGACGGGACGATCACGGCCATGCACTGGCACGTGGTTGGTGTCAGGAATTCCGCAACCGATAAGACCTACGAATGCACGAAGATTCCCAACATCCGCGGCACCCAGGAATGGCCGCTGGTCAATCAGGGCCACATGATCTGCTTCCGCCACGGAGCGCACGCGTGCGTTCCGCACAACGTCATGATCGATCGCGTGGCCGGCGAGTTTGGGCTGGATCCGACCGAAGTCGCTCTGAAAAATGACGGGTGCAGAGGCCATGACTGGGAATGGGTCACGCGCTATCAGAGGGAGAACGGTTTCCCTCAGCGTTGGAGTCTCAAGGAAGTAATCGACAAGGGGAAGGAAGCGATCGGCTGGGACAGGAAATGGCATGCGCCGGGTACGAAGCAGCTTCCCAACGGCAGGATGCACGGCCTGGGATTTATGGAAATCAACGAATGGGCCTTTTGGCCGCCGGAACCGGCCATGACTCACGCGTCTCTGATGCTGCGGAACGGCATCGTGGCCATTATCGGAGTAAGAAGCGACATAGGAGTAGACACAGAATCAGGCGCGCGCCATATCGTGGCGGCGGAGATAGGATTGCGATACGAAGATACCGTTGTGCATGAACGGCGCTCGGATAACAGCAGTTTCTACATGTGGCAGCCGGGCGGCTCTTTCTCTACGGCGTTTATCACGACGCAACTGGTGATGGCGGCGAGGGAGCTGAAAAACAAGATTCTCGGGTATGCGGTTTTGCCTACGCCTGCTTACAACACAAGTCATTTCTTCAAAACCGAGCAGCCGCCTGCATTTCCCGGTAAGAAGCCCGAGGACCTGGACATCAAAGACAGTTATGTTTTTGAAAAAGCGAATCCCGCGAACAGAAAGAGCGTGAGGGAAGTGGCGGACATATTCTGGGATCTGGATCCGGCTATCACGCATCCCGTGGTAGGCAGGACTTCAAGCCTGACCGTAGAAGGGAAGTCCGATTCGACCTGGTTCGCGATGGGCCGCCAGGCGCACTTCATTGAAGTTGAAGTGGATACGGAAACCGGCATGGTGGACGTGACCAATATTGTTTGCGTCAACGATGTCGGCAATCTGTTCAATCCCAAGGGGGCTGAAGCTCAGCAATATGGTGGCGCGATTATGGGGCTGGGCAGGAGCGCAACGGAAGAGCACGTGTGGTGTCCGCGCACGGGAGTGGCTCTGAATAAGGATCTACTCAACTACCACATAGGCACGATGAACGATTACCCAGCGTCCAGGTGTCTCATCAACGAGAGCCATTTGGGGTATGCGGCTTTCGGCGCATTCGGAATAGGAGAAAATGCAGGAGCCGCCATGTCGGGCATCACCGTGTCGGCCATTTATAACGCGACCGGCAAATGGGTCATGGATTATCCCACAACGCCGGACCATGTCCTGAAAGCTCTCGGCAAGATCTGACAAAAACGCCACGGATTCCCCGACGCAGCCAAGGCCGCAACCAACATGTTTAGAACTTAGAGTTCCACGGGTTTTGCTCTGGCCGTCAAAAGCTGCATGAGGCCGAGGGCAACGATATAAGCCAGCCCGGACATGATGAATAAAATCAGATAACTTCCAGTCCATTCCAGGATAAATCCTGCGGATGCAGAGAAGATCATTGATCCCACGGATCCGGCCATTCCGCCAATGCCCATTACAGATCCAACCGCTTTCTTCGGGAACATGTCGGAGGGAAGCGTAAACATGTTTGCCGCCCACCCTTGGTGCGCTGCTGCCGCCAATCCGATCAGGGCGACGGCAGGCCAGACACTTGCGGCCCGGGAAGCGACGACAATTGGTACGACCAATATTGCACAAATCAGCATCACGAGTTTGCGGCTGCGGTCCACCGGCATGCCCTTCTTGATTAAGGCGGATGAGAGCCAGCCTCCGGCAATGCTGCCGATGCAGGTCATGGTATAAATGAGAATCAACGGCAAGCCCAGGTCCGTGAGTTTCAAGCCATAGTTCTTGTTCAGGAATTTGGGCAGCCAGTACAGATAGAACCACCAGATGGGATCGGTCATGAATTTGCCCAATACAAATGCCCATGTCTGGCGGTACTTGAAAAGCTTCAGCCAGGGAACGCTTTGAGTTAAAGGTTCAGGCGGATCACTGAGGATATATTCCAACTCGTTTTTCGTCAGCTTCTTGTGTCGTTCCGGCCTGTCATATTTCAACAACCAGAATGCAATCCAGAGAAAGCCGATCGAACCCGTCGCGATGAATGCCGCCTGCCAGCCATAGGTGACAGTCAGCCAGGGCACAACTGCAGGGGCAATCATTGCTCCAACATTTGCTCCGGAATTAAAGATCCCGACCGCGAGTGCGCGTTCTTTTTTCGGGAACCATTCGGCGACCGCTTTGATTGCGGCAGGGAAGTTGCCGGACTCGCTGAATCCGAGACTCGCGCGGGCGACCCCAAAACTGAAGGGCGTTTTAGCGAGCGCGTGTGCCATGGCTGCGATGCTCCATCCGACAATCGAGATGGTGTACCCGATCTTTGTCCCAGATTTGTCAATGAGCCAGCCGAAGATCAGCAGCCCAAGTGCATACGCAGCCTGAAATGCGGTGACGATCAGTCCGTACTGAGCCTCGCTCCAGTGAATTTCAGCCTGCAGTACCGGAGCAAGGATGCCAAGTATCTGGCGGTCGATGTAGTTAACGGTCGTTGCAAAAAACAAAAGCCCGCAAATGGTCCAACGATAGCGGCCGATCTTTGTTTTATGCGTTGCGCTTTGATCGGATATGCTCTCATTTTCCATGATTGGTTCGAACCCGGGATCGTCTCGCCGGCAGAGGCAGCGAGGGAGAAAGAACGCCCCCTCTGCCGGTTTTTGAGGCTACCTGGCAGCCTTGCTTTCTGAAGTGCAGATGAAGCTCGAAGAAACATCGGTACTGCCGGTTCCCTTGTATCTCGCAACTTGAGGGTAAGGACACAGGGGACGCGTGCGATCTGCTTTGCCGGCCGTCGAATGTGAAGCGATGATCTGGTCGGGAGCATTCCCTTTTTCCACCCACTGCTCCAGTGACGCGAGCATATCGAAGGTATTCGGCCCGGGCCCGCCGCTGCAGTGTGCCATTCCGGGCGCCATGAAGAGGCGGACGAACTCTTCGGTTTTTCCGGGCCCTCCCATGGTTTTCTGAACGCTTTCGAAATACTGGATCGTGTTTCTCGGCGAGATGTTCTGATCCAGCCATCCGTGATACAGAATCAG
>DATJPG010000181.1:0-11735 GCA_035506515.1 Acidobacteriota bacterium | reverse complement strand
CCTTTCTTGATGAAGAATCGCGCCAAAAGCGGCGTCAAAAGCATCGCGACGGCGTAGGACACGAGGAGGGCGGTGGTCACCGTCAGCGGCAGGGCACGGATGAACTCCCCGACGGAACCGGACAGCATCAGGAGCGGAAGGAACGACGCTACAATCGTGAGCGTCGCGGTGAGCACGGGCACCGCCATTTCCGACGCGCAGCGCCAGGCGGCCTCCGGAATCGGGGTCCGGCGGTCCAGTAATTCCACGTAGTTGTCGGCGATCACAATCGCGTCGTCGACTACCATTCCCAGTACCACGATGAGGGCGGAAATCGACACCTGGTGCAACTCGATGCCGCACACATTCATGACTCCGAACGTGACGGCAACGGTCACCGGAATGGCCAGCGCCGCGATCAACGCCACGTGGAACGGCAGGAGAAGGATGGTCACCAGAATCACCGCTATGATCGCGATCCCGAACTCCCGTATGAAATGGGATATGCGCTCATGCACCATGCGGGGCTGATCGGCCACGAAATCGACGCGGATGTCCGGCGGGAGAGTGGTTTTCACTTCGTTCAACTTCGCGCGGACCGCATCCCCGAACTCAACAATATTGTTGCCCTCCTGCATTTCAACGGCCAGCATCAGCGCCGGCTCACCCATGAAACGAGTTCCAAACTCCAGATCCTTGTATCCACGGTGCACCTGCGCTACGTCGCCGATGTGCACGGGCTGGCCGGTCAAGGGCGAAATATCCACGATGACGCGCCGGATCTGGTCCTCCGTCTCGAATGGCCCGTTCGGGTTCAGCTCGACGGAACCGACCGGGGAATCCAGGCTGCCGGCATATTCCACTGTGTTGCGCCCCTGCAGCGCGCCCGCGACCTTTACCGGATTGAGCGCATACTGCGAGAGGCGTTCCAGCGAACTGGTGATCCGGATCTCTTCCGGCTGTTCTCCCACACGCCGGATCTTGGCTACCGGCCGCAGCGTCCGCAGCGCTTCCTCGATGCGCTGCGCATAATCTTTCAGTTCGCGATAGCCGTAGCGTCCGCCCCGTACCGCAATCAGCGCCGCGACCGTGTCGCCGAAGTCCGAGTCGACGACCGGGCCGCGCACCGATTGGGGGAGATCCGCGGCACGGAGCTGGTTCATGTCGTGACGGAGCTTCGACCAGAACGTGTCCGGATTCGTCACCCAGTCTTCCAGTTCCACGTTGATGATGACGACATTCGGACGGCTGGTGGAAAACGTCCGGTCCTTGCGGACCTCGGCGTATCGGAACAGCTTTTCCTCGATCTTTGTGGTGACCTGTTTTTCCACCTGCTCGGCAGTTGCGCCGGGATACTGAGCGGAAACCAGGCCGGTCCGTATCGTAATCTTGGGGTCTTCACGCCGCGGCATTTTCAGAAGCGAATATGCGCCGACGAGAACCAGCGCTGCCGTCAGCACGAGGGTCACCGTGACGTGCCGGAGTGAGCTCTTGACTGGATTCATGGCATCACCTCAACCAGCGATCCCTCTCGCAGCTTGTGCTGCCCTGCCACAACGACGAGCTCTTCGCCGGAAAGGCCGGAGCTAATTTCTACGCCCCGGTCCCTTACGGCGACCGTCTCGACGCGGCGCCCATGCACGCGTTTCCGGTCCGGATAATAGACATAGACGAGTGTGCTGCCTTGCGCGTCGTGGACAATCGCTTCTCCGGGAATCACGACCGCGTCGACCATCCCGCTGCCTTCAACACTGGCCTCGGCAATCATTCCGGCCTTCAATCGCAGATCGGGATTCGCGACCTCGATTTTCGCGCTAAAGGTGCGAGAGTTCGGGTCGGCGGCCACCCCGACGAGAATGACCGTGCCCAGGAACTCGCTGCCGCCGAGCGCAGGGACCGTGACCCGGGCTCGCTGCCCCACCCGCATCCGGCCGATGTCGCCTTCCGGAATTCCGACGCGCACGCGCGCCGGCTGGAGATCGACGATGCTGAAGACAGGCAACCCCGCGCTCACGATCTCTCCCGGGTCGATGCTGCGACGCGCCACGATGCCCTTGATGGGAGAGACGAGGCGAGTATCCGAGATACGCTTGCGGCTGACCTCCACCTGCGCCTGTGTCTGACGGACCGTCGCGTCGGCGGCCGCCCGGTCCTCCTTGCGCGCGCCGTTCTGTGCCATTTCGTATTGCGCTTTTGCTGCCCGGTAGGCCGCCTCCACTTTGCCGAAATCGACCGGCGCCATGCTTTTTCTTTCATAAAGCCGGCGGTAGCGCTGGTATTCGTTCTCCGCCTTTTCATAGGCGGCGCGCGCCTGCTCTACTTCCTCCACGCGCGTGCCCGCCTGCGCCTTATCCAGGCTTGCCTGCGCTGCGGCCGCTTGGCCTTCCGAAGCCTGCAGTCCGAATTGATAGTCCGCGGCATCGAGTTCAGCGATGACTTGCCCCTTTCGGACCGCCTGTCCCTCCTCGACAAACACTCGCGCGATGCGGCCCGGGACCTGGAATCCCAGGTCCGCTGTCTGCGTCGCCTCGACCGTACCGCTGGCGGCTACGAGAAGGGGGCGCCGGACGCGGTCGGGCTTCTGGACGCGGATTGGGATGGCGGATTCGCCGGCATTTTCTTTTCCCACCGTCCGCCCGCAGGCCGCGAGCGCCAGCGTGAGGACCAAAATCCCTAAAATGCATCGATTCTGGATGAGCATGGCAACACCTCTTTTTTTATTTATTGAGCGTTTGCTCAATTAAACAAAAAAGGATATCATATTATTGAGCGTTTGATCAATGGAGGGATTATGCCGGGGAAAAGAATTCCGGAAGATCTTCGAAGGGAGCAGATCCTGGAAGCCGCGTATCGGGTCGCGCGGAAGCAGCGGCTTGCCGGCCTGTCCAGCCGCGCTGTCGCGGCAGAGGCGGGAGTCAGCAATGGTCTGGTGTTTTTTTATTTCCGGAACCGGAGGGAATTGCTGCTGGCGCTTCTGGACTGGCTGCTGGCGACCACGATTCTGCGGCGGGCCGTTGATCGGGGCGCCGTAAAGAAGAATGCCTCTGCACGGCTGGCCGTCGAGATCCAGGACGCCCTGGAGCATCTGCCGGGGAATCGCGAGCAAATCGAGCTTTTCTTCGATTACTGGCTCATGGGTGCGCATGACACCGTCATCCGGAAACGGATCCGTGCGGCCCTGAAACGCTACCGGGACTCCTATCTGCCGCTGGCCCGCGCCGTCGTGGCCGAGCAGCCGGCTCGATTCCCCAAGGTGACGGGCCAATCCCTTGCGGATATCGCAACCGGCTTTATCGAGGGCTGCGCGCTCCGCCTCATCACCGAACCCCGCGATTATAACACCAAAGCAAACTCCCAAGCGCTGTCCGCGCTTCTGACCCAACGTTCTTAGGAGACTCATCCATCCTTGGAAATTCCTATCCTGGGGACGGCTTTTGGGATTAGAGTATCGGTCACAGCCACATCTGGCGCTTTCGCTGCACGGTTCGCGAATGCGCCTGGGCTTTGGCGGCTGGATGCCTTGCGTTTCCAGAAAGGAGCCCCCGGATGAAATTCAAACAATTATCATGCCTATTTGCGTTGCTGTCACTGATGCTCCCGATTTACGCCGCTGCAACGTCGCCGCATCCCGCGCAATCGCAGGAACGCCAGTCGGAACTTCCAGACGCGATTCAAGCTTTGGCCCAAGCGGCCGAAAAGGGCGACGCCAACGCGCAATGCCGGTTGGCAACAGCCTATTTCCTGGGGCGCGATGTCCGGCAGGATTACGCCGAAGCCGCCAAGTGGTACCGGATGGCCGCAGAACAGAACAACGCTCTCGCACAGTTCAATCTGGGATTGATGCACTACAACGGCTGGGGCGTCAAACAGGATTTTGCCGAGGCTGCAAAATGGTATCGACAGGCCGCCGACCAGGGAAACGCCGGGGCGCAGAACAGCCTGGGAGCGATGTACGCCAACGGCAAGGGTGTGAAACGGGATTTTGCCGAAGCGGTCCGGTGGTATCAGAAGTCCGCGGACCAGGAATACGACACCGCGCAATTCAATCTGGGAGTGATGTACTACAACGGCCGCGGCGTGAAGCAGGACTTCGCCGAAGCTTTAAAACGGTATCGACAGGCCGCCGACCACAACCATGCGGATGCGCAGTTCAATCTTGCACTCATGTATTCCACAGGCAAAGGCGTAACCAAGAACGACGCGGAAGCGGCCAAATGGTTCGCTAAGGTTGCCGCGCACGGCGACGCCGAAGCTCAATACAAAGTCGGAGAAATGTATTCGAGCGGCAAGGGCGTGGCGCGCGACTACCGTCAAGCGTACCTTTGGCTGAGTCTTGCCGCTTCCGGCTCGAAAGGGAAATCGCATGACCAGGCTCTGGCTTTGCGCAATGCAACGGCAAAAAAAATGACGCCCGGGCAAATCGCCGAAGCCCAGCGTCTGGTAAAGGAGTGGAAGCCGGATAAATCAAAATAGGACTCCCCTATCTGGCGCTGCCTTAGTCTTTTTTCCGCACCGCATTCAAGAAATTTCCACCGCTCGCATTCGTCGCCCATAATCGACCCGAAGCGGGAACTTTTTTGCAGACCCGACCGTATCTGCAGGTGTATGGACCACGAAACACAGGAGGATCGAATGAATTGCAGACACTGTCAGAGAGACATTGCGGAGGTTTCGAGCTTTTGCCCGTTCTGCGGGGCACCGCAGCAGATTCCATCCAATGCCGCGCCAGGCACACCAAGAAGACTGAAGCGGTCTGGTTCCGACCGCAAGATTGCCGGAGTGTGTGGCGGCGTCGCCGAGTATTTTGACATCGACTCGACGATTGTCCGCCTGATTTGGCTCCTGCTGGTCATTCTGCCGATCCCGCTGGTGCCGGCGTTTTTAGGATATTTCATCGCATGGATTGTCATGCCCAAGGCTTCGCCTTACGCTCCGGCCGCTTCGCAGCAGCCACCGATCATCATCTCGAGTCCCGCGCAGACGGCTTAGTATCGGTGTTCCCGATTCCGATGACGCCCACCCCCGGGCACTACGAGCACCGGCGGGGTGTTCAGAGTGCGCAAGCAAGCTTGCGCATTCCGAAAGATTTGCATACGAAAGGTCTGTTGCATGGCGCGGGATGTTCGCGGGAGGGGATGGGGTGAGCGACGGGGTTCGAACCCGCGGCCGCTGGAGCCACAATCCAGAGCTCTACCAGCTGAGCTACGCTCACCATAGTCGAAAACGCAGGCGAAATAATAGCATGACGGCGCAAGTCATGCCACGAATTAACTCGACTTTCTCCAAGACACTCGCCTCCGCACCCTGGGTTTCCGCTCACATTATTCTGGTTCCCGCAAACAGAATCCGGGAACAGGAAATTCCGGGCTCCTCAGCGGCCGCAGGCTGCTGCCCTTCGATAGGCGGCAGGAATGCAGCGCGAAAGCATTCCGAATGACAGGTAAGCATTGCGAATCCGAGCGATTTCTCCGAAAATAGCCACGAATCATGCAAACGAGAGAAAGAGGCCACCCGTTATGATCACGATGAAGTTTGGCGGAACGTCCGTCGGAGATATTCCGCGGCTGCAGGAAGTCGTCTCTATCGTTCAATCGAATCTGGCCAGGCATCCGGTTGTCGTCGCATCCGCGATGGGCGGCGTGACGGACGTGTTGCTGCAAACCGCGCAATCGGCCGTAGAGCGCGAGTTTGACCAGGTCAAAAAAAATATCGAGGCGGTCAAAGGAAGACATCTCCAGGTGGCCAACGCGCTCATCCTGCAGGAGGAACGCAAAAATGAACTGATTCACAACCATTCTCTTCTCTTCGAGGAACTGCTGAATCTGTATAACGGCGTCGGCCTGCTCCGGGAGTTGAGCCTCCGCTCTCTCGACGCCATCGCGGCGTTCGGCGAGATTCTTTCATGCATGCAGCTCGCGGCGGTCCTGGCAGACCGCGGTATCCCCGCGCAGTTTGTCGACGCGCGGACGCTCGTGCGCACCGATGCGCATTTCGGGGAAGCCTCGGTCGACTTTGCGGCGACGAATGAAAGCGTGCGCGGCTCTCTCATGCCGCTGGTACGCTCGAATGTGGTGCCGGTAGTGACGGGTTTCATCGGAAGGACGCAAGACGGCCTGACGACGACTCTGGGACGCAGCGGATCGGACTACACGGGCTCGATTGTCGGCGCTGCGCTGGGCAGCGAGGAAATCTGGATCTGGACGGATGTGGATGGAGTGATGACCGCGGATCCCAGGCACGTGACCGGCGCGAAGGTGCTGCCGCAAATTTCCTATCGCGAAGCGGCGGAGATGTCGTATTTCGGCGCCAAGGTCATTCACCCGAAAACCATGCTGCCCGCGATCGAAAACAGCATCCCCATCCGGATCAAAAACACGTTCAACCCGTCGCATCCGGGCACGCTGATTTCCCGCATTGCCAATTCGACGGAGCGTGTCGTGAAGAATGTCACCTCGATCGATTCCCTGAGCCTTGTGGCGATCGAGGGGAACGGAATGGTGGGCGTTCCGGGCATATCGGCCCGGATCTTTTCGGCGCTGGCGCGCGTGCGCGTCAACGTCATGATGATTTCGCAGGCTTCATCCGAGCACAACGTGTGCGTCGTGATTCCTCAGAAGGACTGCCGCAGGGCCGTGCAGGAATTACAGAGCGAGTTCGAGGCCGACATCGCCAAAAAAGCCGTGGACGACATCCGGCTGCAGGAAGGCGTGTCCATCGTGGCTGTCGTGGGAGAAGGGATGCGCGGGATGCCCGGGATTGCGGGCAAGACGTTTTCCGCGGTCGCCCAGGCGAACGTCAATGTCGTCGCCATCGCCCAAGGCTCATCGGAATTGAATATTTCCCTGGTCGTGGAACAGCCCGATGCGCGCAAGGCCGTCCAGGCCATCCACGATGCTTTCCATCTGGCCTAGTCATATGATCAGTACAGCGCTTCGCTCTCGCCTTTTTGCTTTATCATTTGCTCGAAGTAGGCGACGATTTTGTCGCGGCGTTTCATCACTGCGTTGATTTCCGGTTTGGTAAGGTGATTCCCGACAGTGCGTTTGACATCGTCCTCTTTCAGATTCCTCATCTTCTCCAGCAACTGGCGATCGCATCGAATGAGGTCCGTAGGATCCACGTCGTCGGTTTGGCGAAATGCCCGGCTGAAATCGATCATATAAATTACCCAGTTCTCATCGATCAGGACGTTCGTGAGATTCGGGTCCGTATCGCCGACGAGGTTCGCAAAAATCCGCTTCCGGTACATCTGCCGGTTCCAGGCCTCAGGGTCCGGGGGATGAATCTTTTTGTCTCTTCTTTCCTTTTCATCCATTTTCACCTTCAGCCACCACGTCAGCGAACCCGTTTTCCCCTCCCATTTCCGTTCCACCGTCACCGGCATCATGCGTCCCAACCCTACAAGCTTTGCAATCTCATATGCGGCGATATTGAAGTGGTACGAGTCGCGGAAGTTGATTTGCATCGATCCGTCATCGAGAATTACGGAATTCCTGCGGTCGTCGACGGACTGAAAGCTGCCGTCGTGGGTCACCCGTCCGTCGCTCAAAGTCAACCGGTATGGGTGGGTGATTCCTTTGCTGGACTGCTTAAATGCGGTTACCTTGGCCGTCAGCAGAAACTGCTGCATTTCCTCTTCGGTAAAGGTTTGCTCAGGCTGCGTCACCGCCTCCTGGCAGTAAGCCAGATTGCGTCCGGACGAAACACTCGGGGGAATAGCCGGCAGGAAGAGCACGGAGGCTACAAGCATCCATTTGGAACGGGCAAGACACATATCGCTACCCTCCTTGCGATTCCAGGAAGAGTTCATCCGTATCGTCATCGTAGCCGAAGACCTCCGCAAAGCGTCCCCACTGGATGGCGATCATTAATTGTTTCTCCGAGCGGTCGGCAAAATCAACCTGGAGCTTATCTACGAAGTACTCCTTCGCAACCCGTTGGTTGTCGTCCTGCTGCAGCGTTTCATAGATCCAGGATATGATGGGGAGGCGAAGAATTCTTCCGGACACCAGTTCTTTGCGAGCTAGAATGCTCGCATCCGCATAGGCCTGACCCAGCGGCGTCAGAACCAGATCGCCCTCGTGGACTACAAGGAACCCGATGATTTCGCCGGCATCGACAATCGGAAGGAGTTCATCCAGGTTCATCGCGAGATCGGAGCTGAGCACATACAAATCGCTGCGTCCGTGATCGGCCGCAATTTTTTCAACCAGACCCGCCAGGGCGTTCAGATGCGCCGCAGGCAGTTTCTGCCGCCGTCCCGGCTGGCCGGGCACCGTTCCCAGGGTCGCCGGCTCGGTCTTTCCTGCCACGGCTGCGTAAACCTTATCCGTGAATGCCTGGAATGCCGTGTCTTTCCGCTGTCGCGGCTGTCGCAACCCGACGCTCATTTCGGTGACCACCCTCCCGGGATCCTTGCCCATCACGATGATTCTGTCGGCCATCAAAACAGCCTCTTCGATGTTGTGGGTCACCATCAGGATCGCTTTGGTCGGGATGGAGTGGGCCGTCCACAGTTCCATGAGTTCGCCCCGCAGCGCTTCCGCCGAAAGAACATCCAACGCCGAAAAAGGTTCGTCGAGGCATAGCAGTTCGGGCTCCACTCCCATGGCGCGCGCGAAACCGACTTTCTGGCGCATCCCGCCGGAAAGTTCGCGCGGGTATGCGGACTCGAAGCCATCCAGCCCGACCATATCGATCAGCTTCAGGGCGCGGTCCCGGCGGGCGGAGGCCTCCACGCCGTGCGCTTTCAGCGCGATTTCCACATTGTCCAGGACGGTGAGCCAGGGATAGAGCGCAAAGGTCTGAAATACGATGGTTGCGTGAGGATTGATTCCCTCCGTCGGTTTCCCTCGATACAAGACATTCCCGGAGGATGCCACATTCAGGCCCGTGATGATGCGAAGGAGCGTGGATTTGCCGCAGCCGGAAGGACCCAACAGACAGACGAACTCGCCCGTACGAATCTTCAGGCTCACATCGCTGATGGCAACAAATTTTCTGTCTTTTTCGCCGTAGACCTTGTCAATGTGTTCTAGCGTGACCAGTTCTTCATCATAGACGGGCATGGAAGAAGAATTCATGTTCTACTCCATTCGGTATTTTTCTTCACTGATCCGGTACAGGCGTCGCCAGACCCGCCGGTTCAGAATCACCACCGCGGCGACCAGGGCGAGTGTCGAGCCGAGGAGGAGTGGATAATCCGCCTGGCCGGTGGCCTGCGCGATGAGGGCGCCGACTCCCATCGTGGCATAGGTCTGCCCTCCAAATACGACATGTTCGGCAACAATACTCGCGTTCCAGGCGCCTCCGCTTGAGGTGATCGCGCCTGTGACCAGGTAGGGAAAAAGCGCGGGCAAAAGCAGCGTGCGCCAGCGTTCAAATCTGGAAAGGCGCAGCAAAGCCGTCGTGTCTCGAAGGTCCTGAGGAATTGCGGAGGCTCCGGCTATCACGTTAAACAGCAGGTACCACTGAGTTCCCATCAGCATCAGGAGCGTCGAGACCAGGTTCAGTCCGCCCGGTGCATGGAGCAGGACCAGCAGCAATACAGGAAACAGGGCGGTGGCCGGAATCGCCGCGGCGATCTGCACGATCGGCTGAAGAAAGTCCGCCGCTCTCCGGTTGGTGCCGATCATCACGCCCACAGGAATGGTCCACAGCATACTCACAATGAGAGCAACGGTCACGCGGAGCAAAGTCGCAAGCAGGCTGAGCCCGATCGTGGCCCAGCTGGACGCCGGCAGCCGCACGAGAAGCACTCCGGCCCGAACCGCGCCATAGGCTCCCAGAATTCCCAGGGCGACGCACAGAACAATCCACGCAATCGATCGTTTCCCTTTACGGTCGACAGCAGATCCGGGGATCGGGGTGTTATCGTTGCGGCGTTGAAAAAACCTATCGATGCGTTCCGGGATCCGTTTAAAGGCGGGGAGGATGTAGTGCTCCAGAAAGAAGGAACGCGACAGCAGATTATAAAACCACGACCGGGGAGGGCGCTCTCCCTGTACCATTTCCATTTTAAATTTGTCTGCCCAGGCAAGGAGCGGCCGCCAGACAAACTGATCCAGGGCAACGATGACTAGGATCAGAGTAACCAGCCCCGCCATGACCGCATGCATGTTTCCTGCGCCGGCCGCCGTCTGCAGATAGGAACCAAGGCCGGGCAGCCGGAAATCCCGTGAGCCCACATTGTAGATCTCGGCCGCCATCAGGAAAAACCAGCCTCCCGACCAGCTCATGATGCTGTTCCACACCAATCCGAGTGCGGAGAACGGCAGTTCGGCAACGCGCAGGCGCAGCCACGGGTTGAATCGGAAAATGGCGGCTGCTTCCCGCAGCTCCGCCGGCATCGTCGTCAAGGACTGGTAAAAACTAAAAGTCATATTCCAGGCTTGCGACGTAAAAATCAGGACAATCGCCGCCAGTTCCGCGGCGAATCCCTGCGGGAGGATCGCCATCAAGCTGAGCAGCACCACCGGAAGGAAGGACAAAATCGGCACGCTCTGCAGCACGTCCAGCAGCGGCATCAGGACGCGCTCCGCGGATTTTCGCCGCGCCGCGATATATCCGTACACGAGGCTGAAAATGAGGGACAGAAGGTACGCCCCGAGCATTCTCCCAATTGAAAGAAGCGCATACCACGGGAGCGCTTCATAGCGTAGCGAGATATCGGGTCCGCTGATCACCCGAGGTACATGCAGCGCAAGCCGTACGCCGACATACAGCAGGGCTGCCGTGCCGAATATGATGAATACGTCTCCGGTAGAAAGGGCTGCTTTGCGCGGTATCGCCGGGGCAAATAGTAGTCGCCGCATATCACTCTGTTCCGTTATGGCATTGAACCATTAGTGCAGAAGAGCCAGAACGAAGAGCAGCGAGGCGCCCGTTCCTGCGACGAGGGAAAAAGCCCAAATGGTGCGGTTTCGCGTCAGGGCTCCGATCGCCCCGAGAGCGATGGCAACCTGAAGGACAGCCACCGAATAGGCAAACCAGTGATGGGCGTGGATCAGATGATCTGCCTCCTCGGACTTCTCGTCTCTTGCCTTCTCCAGTTCCTGCGCCTTCTTTTGAATCTCCTGCTGTTCTTCACCATAGCGTGTTTGATTGTGTTCGTAAATAGCAGGAGCTTCTTTTCCTATAGCCAGCCACGAGGTTTTCGCCGCTTCCTGAACGGCGGCCTTGATCCCTTTGGCTTGATAGTACGTCCATTGATCCGAGGCTTCGGCCTGCAGTCTTGCGGCCTCGGTCTTCAGCACCAGGGCTTCATTGACCGTCGATCCGGCTTTCAAAGCGGCGAGAGCCGCCAGGGCGGCAAATAGCGCCGTTGTCAACGCAATGGTGCGCAGTAAAGATCCGCCTTCGCGCTCGAGTGCCTCTTCGATTTCTTCATGCAGTTTCTCTGTTTCCACTTCCGGCTCTTCAGGCATGGTTTTTCCTTTTTGAATCGGCGCAGGGGATACCGTCCAACGATTCCGAATTTAGAATAAGCCGCCCCCGGGCGTGCCGGCGGCTCACCTGTCACAGAAATACTGTGAGGACGGCTCACCAGAGCCTGTCTCAAAACCCGGCGCCATCCCAAAATCGGAATCATTGAGGCGCGAAGCGCCGGCAGAGAATAGGCCCGACTGTAAGGTCGGGATTAGGTTATCGCAAAGACCGAGCGCCGAGGGCGCGGCACTGTTAACGTTCTATATACAATCCTTCCGGTTTCTTATTCCTTAGCCTCGTGTCGCACCTTCGGCGCTCGGTCTCATGCT
>DATJPG010000180.1:0-5826 GCA_035506515.1 Acidobacteriota bacterium | reverse complement strand
CCTCCTCCACAAATGGACGTTGCAGGATATGACGTCAACCTGGCGCCGCCCACAGCGTCAAAAACCATCCCACCGAAACCGAAATCGGCCGCCGACTTCCAGTAAAAAAGAGTAACCACGAAACACACGAAATACACAAATGATTTTGTGTATTTTGTGTGTTTCGTGGTTAAAAAAATCCAAACGTAAATCCCCCCCTGACTGAGGCGGAATTGGCTCGCCTCGGAACAGAACTCCACAACAGAGTCATCCATTCGATCCCAATACGAGGATATTTTTTATATTGACAGTGCAACGTTGTAGTGTTATATTGCGGAATCATGGCTGATGAAATATATGACATTAAAGATCTTTGCGCTGAAGCGGGTGTGACGCCGCGGACCGTGCATTTTTATATACAGCAGGGATTGCTGCCGCCGTCCGGGTCACTTGGCCCGGGAGCGCGATACGACCGGGGACATGTTTCACGATTGAAATTGATCAAGTTGCTGCAGAAGGAGCACCTGCCTCTCGCCGACATCAGGCGCCAACTCGAGGCATTAGACGATATAAAGGTGGAGGCGCTGGTTAAGGAACACTCCACACGAGTGCAACCGCCCAAGTCCTCGGCCGTCGACTACATCCGCAGCGTTCTTACCGGGACTCATCGTTTAGCGGCGGAATCCGCGGAGAGGGGTTTAGTCCTGGGGCAGGCAATGCCTCTCAGTTTCGAGGATCAGCACTCACGCCACGCGATACATCGCCTCGCGGAGCGGTCGCAGTGGGAACGGATTGTGCTCGCCCCGGACGTTGAGCTCCACATCCGGCGGCCGCTGCCCCGGGAACAGAACAAGAAAGTCGAAGCACTTATCCAGCATGCGCGGGAAATCTTAAAGGAGGAATTATGAAATTTGATGCGCGAACTGATCGTGTCCTTATCCGTGCGGCGGGCGACAGCCGCCGCTATGTCATGGTTTCATTCACCGCGCCGGTGGCGCCCCCAAAGGCCGGCCGATATCCGATTAACGTAGCTTTCGTCCTCGACCGCTCAGGCTCAATGAGCCCGGAACGGAAAATCGAGCTGGTCCAGGAGGCTGCGGACAAGGCTATCGGGATGCTGAGAGAGGACGACAGGTTTAGCGTGGTCATTTATGACGACAAAATCGATGTCCTCATGGAATCGACGTGCGCGTCGGGCGAAGCGAAACGTGCGGCGCGGCAGCAATTGGAGCGAATTACGGCCCGCGGCAGCACCAATTTAAGCGGTGGCTGGCTGACCGGGTGTGAGCAGGCCGCCCTGCATATCAACAGCGACGTACCCGCTAAATGTCTCCTGCTGACCGATGGCCTGGCAAACCAGGGCATCGTTTCTACAGACGACCTCACCCGGCACGCCTCCGAGCTGCGGCAGCGCGGCGTGCTGACGTCGACCTTCGGCGTAGGCAGGGATTTCGATGAGAGGCTCCTGCAGAATATGGCCGAAGCAGGTGGCGGGCATTCGTATTTCATCGAAAAGGCTGTCCAGATTCCGGATTTTCTGACCAGCGAGTTGGGTGAAACGCTCGAGATCGTGGCGCGCGATGTAGCGCTCCAGTTTTCGCTGCCGGCCGGTGTCGATGCGGAGCCGCTCAACCGGTTTCGGCATGGACGGGTGGGCGATACGCTCCGCCTCGAGCTCGGGAACCTGGTTTCTGGACAAGAAATGAGGGTCGTTACCGCGCTGCGGTTCCCTGCCGGTGGTATCGGTGATGTGCTTTCTGCCGGAGTTCGTCTGACCGACCGCGACGGGGCATTCGATACCGCACCGATAGCGATGAATTGGACGTTCGCAGACCACAAGGACAATGATGTACAGGTGCGCGACCGAGTGGTCGATGCCGCCGTCGCTGAGCTGTATGCGGCGAAGGCTCGCGACGAAGCCGTTGAGTATAACCGGAGAGGGGAATTTAGCCGGGCGAAGGCCGTCATGACAAGAACCGCAGAACGCATCATCGGGTATGCGGGCAATGACCCGGTGTTGAATCAGCTCGCAGCGAATATGGTGCAGGAGGCAGGGGAATACGAGGAGCACATGGACGCAATGGCCCTGAAAGAACGCAGTTACGAGTCTCACCATATGCTGCGCAACCGGGATCCACAGGGAAAATCGAGGCGCAGCAGTTAGTGCAGAGTCGGGAATTGTGGCAACTGAAGGCAGAATTCCATATACTCTGAAATCATTCAGGAAGGAGCAAAATGTCCACAACTAAATTCGGGAAATACTTCACGACCGATGTGCTGAAAGAAAGCCCCAAGTTCCCCGGCCTGTGGGACGTGTCCTCGACGCGGCACCTGACGGGCTTCGGCGGAGGCCACCTCTCTGTCGACTGCATTTTTATCACGCATCCGTTCGTTATGGTCGGCCAGCCTCACAAGCATGAATTCGCGCAGTACCTGCATTTCTTCGCAGCAAATCCGGGCGACCAGAGGCAATTCGATGCCGAAATCGAGATGACGCTGGGAGAGGACGAGGTAAACGGGGAAAAGCACGTTATCACCCGGCCCACCGCGCTTTATATCCCGGCCGGACTTTACCACGGTCCGCTGAATTTCAAGGTGATCAACAAACCCGTGGTTTTTGTGGATATCGCCGTCGCCGGCGAATACAAGCGAGTCGGCAATACGCCGGATTAAAGCTAATTTTGGTGAGAGTCACCGAAATTCTTTTATGTAATTCACAAACGCGGCGCAGGCGTGAGCGGCATCACAAAGCATCGTCCAGATCGCCATCCCGATAACCTTTAGGCCGGATAGCAATCCGCCGATGATGGTTTTGTAGTTCGGATGCAGCAGGTGCAGGGCTAGAGCAATGACTGCGGCGAATGCACACAGCAGGAACACGGGTCTTACTCTGTAATCTCTTGCATCATCTCGATGAACTCTTCCATCTCGCGCCAGGTATGGCATGTTAAAAAATCTCCTGATAACCCGTATGCCTTATCGACCGGGAGGAAGCCACGCTTTATAAAAATCAGGGAATGAAATACCGCGCCTTCGTCGCTCACAATCTGTTGTAGTCTGATCCCGGTGAAGATTACTGGTAAACTTGTCCTATGAGCGGGTGCGCACTACTTGCCGCAGGATGGATTCTGGCCGCATGCTGGGCGATCGGCGGATTTGTGCCGGTCTTTTTATACCGCAGGAAAATGATCGAAGGCTGTACCCGCGGTCTGTCCGACCTGGAACAATGGCCCATGGTCTCTGTGGTGGTGGCCGCACGCGACGAGTCCCGGCAAATCGAAAAGTCGCTTCGGTCGCTGGCCGGCATGGACTATCCGTCGTTTGAGGTGATCGCCGTCGACGACCGGTCCGAGGACGGAACGGGTGAAATCATGGATCGCCTGGCGGCGAATGAGCCGCGGATCCACGCACTCCACATCTCCGAATTGCCCAGCGGCTGGCTCGGGAAATGCCATGCTCTGCACCAGGGATCGAAGCAGACTGCCGGCGAAATCCTTCTTTTCACCGACGGCGACATCACCTTTGCCCCGGAAGCGCTCCGGTTAGCAGTCCGCTATTTCGAGACGCATAAGCTCGATCACCTGGTGCTCTTTCCAAGTTTTTCACGGCGTGGCTACTGGGAGGATGCGCTCAAGGCTTACTTTGCCGTTTCTTTCAGTGTCTGGACCAGAGCCTGGGCGGTTTCCAGCCCGTCGAAAAATGTCTATGTGGGAATTGGCGCTTTCAACCTGGTGCGCCGCTCCGCATACAAAGCGATCGGCGGACACGAAGCGCTGCGAATGGAAATCCTCGACGACATCACGCTGGGGAAATATCTCAAACAGCGGGGATACCGGCAGGATGCGCTCCTGGCTCCGCGGCACGTGGAGTTGACCTGGCTGGAAGGGGTGAGAGGCTTCATCAAAGGGCTCGAGAAAAATGCTTTCGCAGGACTGAAGTTTTCAATCTTCAATCTGCTTCTCGTCACCTCTCTCATTCTCATCTTCATTGGCGGCCCCTATCTGGGAGCGCTGGCTTTCCGCGATGCGAAAATTTGGGGATATCTCGCGGCCGTCATCGCAATGCACGCAGCCTTCGGCCTGCAGGCATCGGGTCACAGAAGCGGATGGCGCGTTGCCCCGGCGCTGCCCGTCGTTGCCTGCATCTTCCTCTGGACGCTGTGGCAGTCTGCCCTGGTAACGCTCCGCCAGGGAGGGATTCGGTGGCGCGAGACGTTTTACGCTCTCGACGATCTGAGGCGCAACGGTCCCGGCTAATGCCGCATAGTTTGCGAAAGCCCAGAAGCGCATGCGCGTCCAGCTAAGGGATTTTTTAAGCGCTGGAAGCGCCGAGCATCATCAATAATAGACAGGCATATCGACGCATGCGTCATGAAGCGCTGAAAGTGCATGCGCAGACGCGTTTGTTTATCTCTTGCGGCGGATCGAATACAGACGGTGCTCGGTGCGCAATAACAGGCGATCGCCCACAATCGCAGGGGTCGCCAACGCCATGTCTTCGAGCACGTTTGTATGCTTCAACTCGAATTTTTCTCCTGCCGCAATCACGAAGGTCCGGCCCTCCTCGTCCAGCACAAATACCTTCCCGTTATAGGCCCATGGAGAGCTTGTAAACGCCGTCCCCGCCGGATCGATGCGCGTCTTATAGGTTACCTTTCCCGTCTTCGCCTCGTACCGGCTCAGAATTCCGGTTTCAGTCACCGAATACAGCGCTCCTTCGTAAGCCACGGCAGTGGCAAGATATGTCCCTCCGCGCGGTTCAGTCCAAACCACGTACTTATTGGAGGTTTCTCCTTCCTTCAGCGAAATATCGCCCGACGCACCCGGACGGATAGCAAACAGGGGCTTTCCCCGTCCCGCATTCAGATATAGAAGTCCGCCATAAACAAAAGGCATGGGGATCGGCGAACCCGACATCCCCGACATCGTCCACAATTCTTTTCCCGCCAGGCTATAGCTGATGGCCTTGCCCGATCCCATTGTGACAATTTCCGTCCGATCCGCGCGGCGCCAAATATAAGGCGTCGCCCATCCCGAACGCACAGGCGTAGGTCCCTTCAATCCGACGTCCCGGTTCTTCTTCCAGATTTCCTTTCCCGTTTTCTTGTCGTAGGCCGCGATGAAAGGCTGTTTCTCGTTGTCGTTGACGATTACCAACAAATTCCCTGCCAGCGCCGGCGAGCTTCCTGTCCCGAAATCCAGGTAGATCGGAAGGGCTTCCTGCGGCTTGGTCCACAAGGCATGCCCTCTCAAATCAAATGCGTACAGCCCCAGGTTGGCGACATAGACGAACACGGCCTTCCCATCGGTCACGGGAGTTTCCGAAACGAAACTGTTTTTCCTGTGCCTTCCCCCCGGCGGCCGCCCCGAATAGAACTCCCGCTTCCAGTCCACTTTCCCTGTCTTCAAGTCCAGGCAATAGAGGAAGTAATGCAGCATCACTTCCTTCGGCAGTTCGATATCCCGCTCGGTTATTTTTGCGAGAACTTGTTCCTCGGAAAGCCCCTTCTTCGACAGTTCCTCGGCATATTCGTTGCTGTATTCCGTGCCTATTTGCGGCGGCTTCGACGCGCCTTCGGTCACTGCTGTCGTAACGAAGACCCTGTCGCCTGACACAATCGGCGACGACCATCCGCGTCCGGGGACTTCGGCCGCCCACTCGATGTTCTCCGTCTTGTTCCATTTTTCGGGCAACCGCGCTTCCCTGCTCACCGGGTTCGCCTCCGGCCCGCGAAACTGCGGCCAAACGGGCTCCGCGGCACATGCCAATCTCGCCGCCAGCAGACACGCCAAGCCCGCGGCACACCCAAAACCAATTGTCAGAAATCGTTTCATAGAAATCTCCAAT
>DATJPG010000179.1:0-23710 GCA_035506515.1 Acidobacteriota bacterium | reverse complement strand
CCCCCGGCTGGACTGCGGAAGAAGTGCAAGCCCTGACCGAAGCGCCGCTCATTGTCGCTGGTGATTTAAAGAATATTGAACTATAACCGGCCTTTCCTGTTATCGCCTATCCGCTCCGATTCCAGATTCCCGATTCCAGATTCCAGATGGAGATCGCACCTTAATCTGGAATTTGGAATCTGGAATCAGAAATAACAGCAGGTCCCGCTCTACGCGGCGGATGCGTGGACTTTGATGTAGCGCTTGATGTACACGACTAGCGACAGGGATATCAGCGCAACAATCGCCAGAAAATACCAGCCGGCGGTGTAATTTCTGGTCCAGTCTCGCAGCCATCCCAGCATTTGAGGCCCGACGTATCCAAATATTCCTGGTCCCAGTGATACCATGCCCATGACATTTCCCATTTCACGAGCCGGGACGAGCTCGGCGGCGAGGGAGAAGCACTGCTGGGCGGCAGAGAGTCCAACGGATAGCACAAGAGAGGAGGCAATATAGAAGAGCAGGATATTTGTCGTATTCATGCAAAGCGATGCCGGGATGAGGATTAGCATCATCAATCCCATAACGTTCCACTTATTAAACCGATCCATGAGGTAGCCAAAAATAACGTTGGCGACGATGGCGGCCATATATCCCGTGTAAAGGATATTGGCAGCCGTCCCATCTTTTCTTCCAAAGATCATTTCTACAGCCCCAGGGATGAACCAGTTGGAACTGAAATATCCCACCCCGACGATTCCCTCGAGTACGGCAAGCGCCCAGATCACCGGATTCCGGAAGACGCTGCCGTTTTTTGTCATGACGCTTGGCGCCTCAAGCTTTGCTTTTTCGGACTTGCTTTCGATGCGCGGCGCATTCCTTTCAGGTCGAATGCTGTAGGCAAAGTAAAAAATGAAAGCTCCGACAAACACAATGCCGCCAAAAGAAAGAATGCCATTGCGCCAGCCGAAATCTCTTCCGATAGAAGCGCCCAAGCGTGCGCCGATGGCAGATCCAATTGCCGTTATGACGCCGACCATTCCCATTGAGCGGCTTCTTAAGGAAAGCGGGGCAGCTAGCGCGATTGCGGTCATGACACACACAAAGGCCGGCCTGTATCCCAGCAAATAAACAGCGCGTCCGGCAAAGACAGTTGGCGTGCTCCAAACTTGGCTGAGTACACACAGGCCCAGCGCAACGACGAGAAGGCTCGTAGACATGACGATCCTTTCGCCGTAGCGTTTAGCGAGCATGCCGCCGGGCACACTGAGAAGCAGCGCGGACAAGCCATACATGCCCGTGAAGGTGCCATACAGGGAATTGCTCATTCCAAATTCCTTTTGGATCTCCTTGAGCAGCGGCGACGACCCCAGGTTCGACATCTGAAGCGCCATCATGGCCAAAATTGTTGCAGCAAAAGGAATCAACCAGCCTCTCGCCGACTCATCTCCGGCATTATTCCCCATGGCCCTTCTTCCCTTTCCCCTCTTACCGATCGTCAATCGTAAATCGTCAATCGTAATTTTTATTGAACCCTATATTTTCCCCATTGCCCTTAACACTTTGTCCGGCGTGATCGGGAAATCCAGGATCCATTTGCCGATCGCGTTGTGGACGGCTCCGGCCACGATCGCGGACAGCGACGCGCCCAGGTTTTCCCCGATGCCGCAGGCTCCATAGGCGGAGTATCCCTGGTGGCTTTCGTTGAGGATGCACTGGATGACCGGAAAGTCATTCATTGTGCCCAGTTGATACCCGATGTGATCAAAGTTCAGACCGACGCCCGTGCGCGGGCAGCAGATCTTTTCTTCGGAAACATTTCTGCCCAGGGCCATCGTCGCGCCGCCGTATTGCTGGCCCTGCGCGCCTCTCGCATTAAATACCTGGCCTACATCATTGACGCAGACCAGATTGACCACGGCGATTTCGCCGGTTTCTGTATCTACCTCCACCTCGATGAAGTGCGCCTGCCGGCTCATGAAGTACAGCCGCGGATCCGGCTTGCCGTCCGATGTCAAACCGGCCAAATCAGGCACCACCGGGTGAGCGATTGCCGGATCGGAATTCCAGAAGGCATTGGACACTTCCGAGACGGTCCTTCGGTTATCGGGGTTTGCCTTTTCAAAAATCACGCTCTCCCGGATATCCAGTTCCTCGGGTTTCTTCCCCGGGAAAAAAGCCGCATCTCTTTGCCTCGGGGTGACCGCATAATCGAGGATTTTCTTTTTCAGCTGCCTGGCTCCGAGTATCAACTGCGGGGCGGTGCTGATGGTGCCGTAGGATCCTCCCGGTTCCGCAAAATGATATACGTGGTTGTCGGACCGTCTTTCCTGTGTGACCGTGTCCTCGTATTTCATCCCGATTTCCGAAGCCACGCAGCGCCGGAAGCCGGACTCCGTATCGATCCCCGGGTCACACCGCATGCCCACGAGGGCGACTTTCCCATCGCGAAGGATGAGACACGAGTAGCCGTCGGCGAGTATCCCTTTCAAGCCATTGCCCCACTCGTTGATGGACATGAAACCGAGGCCTTGCATTTTCCGGTTGGATAATCGCCGTGTCCCCGGAGGATGCCATTTCCGTGTCCATTCAATGGCCTCCTTCCCGCGGCTAATCACTTCTTTCAGGCTCTGCCGCTGCGGGAATTCGTTGTCCTTCTGGTATCGTGTGACCCACTCCCAGTCGTGGCCGGCGCACCCGTCATTTTTTAAGGCGACTTCCGTTGGGTCGAGTCCGAACTCCGCTGCCACGCGATCGAACATGATGTTGTGCGGCACGCAGGAGGGAGCTCCGTGCCGGACGCTTTCCACATACCCGCGATTCGTAAGGGCCCATTGCTGCGTGCTGCGCACGTTGCGAATTGTCGTGCATTCGGGCGTTTTTTCCTTCGCAGGATTTCTCACGCCGATCATGTTCCAATGATAGGCTGTGATGGTCCCGTCTTTCTTCGCACCGACTTTGCAGGTATAGGTTCCGGATTCGTCGCCGCCGCAATAGAAATTGCTTTCGTCATACAGCAGCTTGACGGGCCTGCCGTTTGCCCGCCGGGCCAATAGAATGGCAAGCCTGATGAAGCTGAAGGAATACGCCAGCCAGGACAACCCTCCGAACACGGAGCCCTGGATCGGATAGGTGAGCGTTATCTTGCTCCAGTGCGCGAAAGGCGGAAGATAATCTTTTCTGCTTGCGGGCCGATAGTCCGGACTTATTTTCGGCCGCGAAGCCTCGTCCCGGCCGACCAGGTCCCACGCTCCGGAAAACACGTGTTCGGAGCCGAGAATTTCTCCCATGTCGTGCTGATGGTGAAGCCACAGATCCAGGAAATCGCCTCGCCACTGCGCGATGCAAACCATCGCCTCGACCCCGGCCGGAGTGTTGACGGCTCGCTTGATTTCGTATTCGATGATCTTGTCCGCTTCCGCGAAGCCCTTCTCGACATCGCCGATTTCGAATTTTTCCGTTTGAACCGTGTTGGGTTCCCGGGCCGTGGAATCCAGGCGCCACACTTCAGGCATGATCCGCGGAGCGCCGGGCTTCAGCGATTCTTCCATATCCAGGATGAACGGCAGCTCTTCCCACTCGATTTTTATGAGCCGCAAGGCGCGGTCGCAGATTTCTTCGGTGTCGGCGACAATGGCGACGCCCATCGGGTGCTGGTAAAAGTCGCCGGTTCCCGGGAGCGTAAGAATATTGTATTTGCTGGCGCTGGAACATCCCGTCACATTGTCGAAGGCGATATCCGGGTCGTCGAACCGGAGAATGTCCCGCACTCCCTCCAGCGCTGCGGCCCGGCTGACGTCCATGTTCGCGATTCTGGCCTGGGCATACGGGGAGGCGAGGATCTTCGCGACCAGCATTCCGGGGAGTCGCATGTCCCTCGTATAGACCGCTTGTCCGCTCACCCGCTCGTACGCATCCTGGCGGGGCATGCCGCCGCGCGTTCCGGGGGAGCTTTCCGGGCTTTTCCACGTCCATGGTCGGAATGCTTCGGAATCTGCCATTTTCTATTTCCTCCCGGCTGTGCCCGGCCACAACAGAATGCATGATCCTGAAGTGACCGGCAAATCGACAGAATGCCTGTTGTTGGTGCGAGCTGACACTGACCCTGTTACGAGAATAGGAAATTTTTGTCAAGCGCTTTCTATGAAAGAGGCGGCGGAACGCGAAATTCGTCGGCCGTTCTGAATGCAAGGAATGCTATGATCGATTCAATCATGGCTGGGGAGTTTCCCTGCTTTTTTGAAAGGTGCGATTGTGGAATCTGCGTCCGGCGCTAACATCGAGATCAGCCAGCTGATCGATCAAGGGAAACTGTCCTCGCTGCAAATAACTGTTATGGTGCTAAGCGCTCTAGTCGTTTGGCTAGATGGCTATCATATCCAGACCATGGCGCTTGTGGTGCCGACTCTTTCATCGCAGTGGTTGCTAAAATCATCGGATTTCAAGCTCGTCCTGGCTTCTGCTCTGATCGGGATCGCATTGGGAGGGGCCTTCATCGGTCCGCTGGGAGATCGTTTCGGACGCCGCCCACTTCTGATCACGACCATGGCCATCGTCGGGCTCGCGTCCATCGGCACCGGGTATGCTGCAGACATGACGCAGCTCTTCGCGTGGAGATTTCTGACGGGTCTGGGCCTCGGAGCCAGCCTGACCAACGCCACGGCCCTGACTTCCGACTATGTGCCGTTCAAGAGGCGTGCCGCGCTGGTGACTCTGATGTTTTCCGGAGTCCCGATAGGCGCCTTCACTTCCGGATTTGTCGCATCGCCGATCATTCAGGCATTCGGCTGGAGAGGCATGTTTACGATTGGCGGAGTCGTTCCTCTGGTTCTTTGCGTGGTGCTGGCCGCTGCCATCCCGGAATCGATCAAAATACTGCTCGCGAGAAAGCCGGACGATCCGCGAATTGCGAAGATCCTTGCCCGCCTGGCACGGGGAGTCGAGGCGCAGAATATATACGCGAAGAAATCCGAGATTCGGCGACAATCGGTCGGCGAACTGCTGCGCGACCCGTATACGCGGGGCACGCTTCTGCTCTGGGTTGTCTTTATCTTCAATATGTTTATTCTCTATCTTCTGGTGAATTGGCTGCCAACGCTTCTGAAAGCGGAGGGTTGGTCTCCCTCGCACGCATCGCAGGGAACCGGCATGATACAGGCCGGGGGAGTATTTGGAGGCATCTTCCTGTCTTGGTGCGTGGATCGGGGTAAAACGGTGATGGGGATGATCACTGCGTATGTGGTCACGGCGGTAGCCTTTGGACTCTTTGCCGTTCTGTCATCCAGCGGTTTTTTCTGGTGGATGCTTCTGTTCGTGGTCGGCAGCGGCATTTCGGGCAATCAGTTCGCACTGAACGCGCTGTCCGCGACCTTTTATCCGCCTCTCATTCGCGCAACGGGAATCGGCTGGGCAGCCAGTGTCGGTCGGATCGGAGCGATTCTCAGCCCGATTATCGGCGGCTGGATTCTGCAGATGAACGTCGCGCCGTTCGCCGTGCTGGGGGGGTTGGTGATTCCGGTCGTAATGTGCGGGATCGGCGTATTCATGTTTAAGAATATTTTTCAGCCGGCCAAAATGGCGGCGGGGTAAACGCCGATTCCGGATTCCAGATTCTCGATTTGGGCTGTGCCTCTGGAATTTGGAATTGTGAATTGGAAATTGGGAATCCGACCGGACGTTGCGGATAAAAATGCAGGTATAATAGTTTTGTTATTAAGGGGGAATTATCATGCATAGGCTGGTTTGTTCATTCCTTGCGGGTCTGTGTTTGTTGTCTGTCCACCCTGGGACGGCGGCAGCCCAGATGGCTCCCTCTGCGGTGCTGTCGAACGAAGAAATTCAGAAGATTCTCGAAGACCGCCTTGGCGAACGAAAGGACCGCGTCGGGATAGTCGTGGGAATTATCGAACCGGCAGGCCGCAGAACCGTTGCCTATGGAAGTTTCGACAAAAACGATGCGCGTCCGGTGCGCGGGAATACGGTATTTGAAATCGGTTCGACCACGAAGGTGTTCACCTCGCTTCTGTTGGCGGATATGGTGCAGCACGGAGAAGTTGCCCTGTCCGACCCTGTGGCAAAATATCTGCCTTCGAACGTCAAAGTGCCGGAGCGCGGCCGTGCGATCACGCTGGAAGACCTGGCGAGACACCGGTCCGGACTGCCCCGCCTGCCAACCAATTTCAACGCGGCCGCGAATCCTCTCAATCCATATGCGCAGTACTCTGTTCAACAGCTGTACGAATTCCTTTCCGGATACACGCTGCCCCGGGATGTTGGTGCCGCATTTGAATATTCCAATCTTGGCGTTGGGCTGCTTGGACATGTATTAACGCTTGCTGCCGGCAAGGATTATGAAACTCTTGTTCGGACCCGGATATGCCAGCCGCTCGGTATGATCGACACGGCGATTATGCTGTCCCCGGAACTGAAAGCGAGGCTGGCCACCGGACACGACAACCGGTACGAAGCAACCCCGAACTGGGACCTCCCGACACTCGCCGGCGCCGGCGCGCTGCGATCGACGGCGGACGACATGTTGTCCTTCCTGGCGGCTCAGTTGGGATACAAAAGCACCGTTCTCGATCCGGCGATCGCTTTAACGCGCGCCAAGCGGATGCCTGCGGACGGGAAAATGGAGATTGGCCTGGGCTGGCTGATGCGCCCGAAAAAAGACTCGGAGATCGTTTGGCATAATGGCGGAACCGGCGGCTATCGTTCGTTTGTGGGTTTCGACCCGAAATCCCGGATCGGCGTCGTCGTGTTGAGCAACGTGAACACTCAGGCCGGTGTGGATGACATAGGATTTCACTTATTGGATCCTGACGCCCAGCTGTTGCCGAACAATTCGCCACTCATTCTGCCGCCGGCGAGTCATACCGCAATCACTCTCAGCTCGGATATTCTGGACCTCTACGTCGGCGAATACCAGTTCGGGCCGAGTGTAATCATGGCGGTTACACGCAAAGACAATCAGCTTTTTGTTCAGCTGACGGGGCAGGGATCGGCGGAAATTTTTCCGGAAAGCAAGACCGATTTCTTCGCCAAGGCTGTGGACGCTCAAATACTTTTCAAGACCGACAGCAAAGGCAGGGCAAATGCCCTGGTGCTTCGCCAGCTCGGTCGGGATCAGTTGGCGGTGCGGATCGGCGGTGGAGCAGAACCACTCAATGACTGGTATGGGCACCATGAAAAGAAGATCGATACGGCAATCTATAAAAACTACGTGGGTCGCTATCAGCTGGCGCCGTCAGTGATCTTCGACATTACGGTGGAAGAGGATCGGATCTTTGCGCAGCTGACCGGCCAGCCGAAGTTCGAAATATTCCCGGAAAGCGAAAAGGATTTCTTTTACAAGGTTGTGGATGCGCAGATCACCTTTGAATCCGACGGCAAAGGACCGGCGGCAACTCTGATCTTGCACCAAGGCGGCCAAAATCCCCGCGCCCCGCGCGTGGCCGACTAGTATCCGACCAGTTTCCATTTGCAAATGGAAATCCCGTATGGCAATGTAGGCCTGATCACGGGTTTTGTTTGAATATGGTTCAACTCACGGCTTTCGCTATTATCGATATCGCCATTATTGACATTTCCGGGGCATCGCCCGGCGGATAGAGGCTTGCACAGGTGTGTGCACCAAGCCCTCATCCGCCAGGCGGGTGAGGGCTTTTTTGTTTGAGCTGAAATGGAGGCTCACATGAAAATACAGATCTACGACACGACATTGAGGGACGGGACTCAGGGGGAAAGCGTAGCATTTTCGGTTCAGGACAAGCTCCGGGTAGCCCGCAAGCTGGACGAGTTTGGCGTCAGCTATATCGAGGGCGGCTGGCCCGGATCCAACGATAAGGACGCCGAGTTTTTCCACCGGGCGGCTTCGCAGAAATGGCAACATGCAAAAATTGCCGCGTTCGGCAGCACGGCTCTGGCTAAAAATGCCGTAGAGGAGGATCCCAACCTGCAGGCATTGCTCGACGCGTCAACGCCTGTCGTGACGATCTTCGGCAAATCATGGGATTTTCATGTGCACGCCGCGTTGCGCATCCCGCTGAACCGAAACTGCGAGCTGATCCGGACTTCGGTCGCTTATCTCAAATCCAAGGGGCGTGAAGTCATTTACGACGCGGAACACTTTTTCGACGGCTTCGCGGCAAACCCTGAGTATGCGTTGCAGACCCTGCAGGCGGCCCAGGAAGGCGGGGCGGATCTCATCTGCCTGTGCGATACCAACGGCGGATCCCTGTCGTCACACATCAAGGAATCGATTCGGCGTGTGCAGGCTGTGGTCAATCTTCCGCTGGGTATTCATTGCCACAACGACTCCGAACTTGCCGTAGCAAACACGCTGGCTGCCGTCGAGTGCGGCGTCATCCAGGTGCAGGGAACGATGAACGGCTATGGCGAGCGCTGCGGCAACGCGAACCTGTGCTCGATCATCCCGAACCTGGAGCTGAAGATGGGGTACACGGCGATCGGGGCCGAAAACCTGAAGTTCCTGACGAATACATCCAAGTTCGTAAGCCAGGTTGCAAACCTGCCCCATCACAAAAGTCTGCCCTTCGTGGGGGAAAGCGCATTTGCGCACAAGGGAGGCGTGCACGTCAGCGCCGTGATCCGCGATGCGGCGACGTATGAGCACGTTCTGCCTGAAAAAGTCGGCAACGCGCGTCGCGTCCTGGTATCGGAACTTTCCGGTCGAAGCAATCTGCTGTACAAGGCCAGGGAGATGAACCTGGAAATCGCGGAACATGAAGAGAGGCTGAAGCCCGCGCTGAACCGGATTAAAAAACTCGAGAACGAAGGATGGGAATTTGAGGCTGCAGAAGCATCCGTCCGCGTGCTGATGGAAACCGCCATTAGCGGCGAAAAGGAATTCTTCGCCATCGATAATTTCAGGGTGATCACGGATATGCATCGGTCCGGGGAAGTAAGGTCCGAAGCGACCGTCAAGATCCGCGTGGGCGACAAATCCGTGCATACGGTGGCTGAAGGCGATGGCCCCGTGCATGCGTTGGACAGGGCGCTGCGCCTGGCGTTAAATCAATTCTTCGAGCCGTTGCGTAGCGTGGAGCTCAGCGATTACAAAGTCCGCGTTCTCGAGGGAACGCACGGCACAGGTTCCAAAGTGCGCGTGCATATCCAGCATACGGATGGGGACGAGAGTTGGACGACGGTCGGCGTGTCGGAAGACATTCTGGAAGCAAGCTATTATGCGCTCGCCGACGGCATCCGATACAAGCTGCTGAAGGAACAAGAAAGGGCACATTGACGATTTACGTTTGACGATTTACGATTTGAAACATGCATTCATGCAAAGTCTTATGCCCTAATAAAGACGTATGTTTTCAACCGTCAATCGAAAATCGTCAATCGTCAATTTGATATTACGCCCATGGAGCGGTCGCGTTCCACCAGGGCTTTGGCATATGCGGCCAGAGCCTGGATTTCCGCGAACTGTGCGGAGCTCAAGTCTCGCTGCCGCCGAATCACTTCATAAGGGATCGAAGAACCTTCGATCAGCTTTGTTTCCTCGGCTGCCAGGGACTCTCGGCTCAATTGCACGGCTTTGTGCGCTGCCTGCACCTGTGCTCTCGATTGTATCAGCCCGATCATGGCCTTGCGTATTTCGAGTGCGACGCTGTTGCGCGTGCGCTGAAGACTGGTTTCCGTCTGTTGCTTTTCCAGCCTCGCCCGGTATAGGTCGGCTTTTGCTGCGCGATTGTGGATAGTGAGCGAAAACGAAAATCCGACCGCATACTCGGGATAGGTCCAGTTGCGCACCTGTCGCATGGCCTGAGACATTCCGCCCGGCAAGACGATCGTGTTTCCGAAAGCGTCCGTCAAGGCCTGGTTTCCATACAATCCGGAACTGTTAAAGTTGGCAAAAACGAGCAGCGTCGGCCGAAGCAAGTCTTTCTCATAGCGGACCGCGATGTCCTGAGTCAGCAGGTTCGTTTCCGCCTGTTTTATTTCAGATCTGTTGTTAAAGGCGGCTGCCAGCGCGTCATCAAGTTTGGGGATGTCGGCGTCTTTTGGTTCGGGCAGCGCGTCGGTCGGCTCGATCCGGACTGAGTTCAACAAGCCGGCCAGGTTTTTGCTGATCTGGTCTTTCAGCTCGACCTC
The DNA here is from genome assembly GCA_035506515.1 of Acidobacteriota bacterium. Classification (GTDB taxonomy): domain Bacteria; phylum Acidobacteriota; class UBA6911; order UBA6911; family UBA6911; genus UBA6911. Next base: position 13,609 of record DATJPG010000179.1, on the reverse strand, counting down.
GCGCATTTGCATCGCGGCTTGCGCTTCCGCAAGGTCCCTCTGTCTCGCGGCTACTTCGGAATCTGCGGTCACGACATCCAGGCCGGAAGCCGTGCCGATGTCTTCGCGCTCTTTGTTCTCGTCACGGAGACGCACGGCGACTGCCAGCGATTGCTCCGCAACGCGGACATTCTCCCGCGCGGCAACCAGGTCCCAATACGTTGACTGCGCCTGTGCCAGCGTCGTGTTGATTTGCAGGCGGACGACCTCCTGCATGATCTTTTCTTCATTCCGGGCCACTTCCAGGAAACGGCGGCCGATAGACGTCCCGAAACCGCTGAGCAGCTGCTGTGTGAGGCTGATGGAAAGCCGGGACACGAAATCCGGGTTGTAGAGGAGAAATCGCTGCGTCGAACTCTGGCGCATGTTGTTGAAAGACACGCTTAAGCTCGAACCGGAAGTAAAAGCCTGGGAATAGCGCGATTGCAGAGCCGTGGAATGCGTAGTTACTTCAGGGACTCCGGCCACGATGATGGAGTTCAGTGGAGACGTGGTTGCATCAATGCTGAAGCCGAGCGATAAGGACGGATCGTAGCTCCCGCGCGAAACTCCAAATACCTGGCTGGCGCCGCTGGTAATTCCGCCCGCTCCTCCAAAGCCACCAAGACCTCCCACCCCTCCAACGCCTGCTCCAATCGCGCCGGAAAAGAGGCTGGTGGGAATCGTCACTCCTGCGCCCCCGCGCGGAGCGCCCCCGCCCTTCACTCTCAATAGATCCGTCTGCGCATATCGAGCACTGTTGCTCGACGAGAGGATATCGAGATTATTCTCGCTGACGGCGGTCTTCAGCTGTTTCAGCGAAATCTGGAGCTTGCCGTCATGAATCAACTGAAACAGACCGGCCGAGTTTGCCAGATCGATTTGGGGAATTTCTTTTGCCTGGTACGGCTTATATACACGGGGAAACCACTCGGGATTTTTGCTTAAATCCGGAAGGCTTTGCGATTTTTGTTGCGCGCCCGCCGTCGCAACGAAGCACGTGAGAAGAAGGATCCGCCATACGTCGCGAAATCTTTTGCCGATTCCGAGCCGGCAACTCCCGGGAGCGCAGCGTCCGGAGTGAAATGAAGCAGCAGGCGTCGACATTACGGATTCTCCTTCGACCCGCGATTATTGAACGGCGTCACGGGAGGTTTGGATACTTTCCCGTTGAGGGCGTCCGCGTATTCGATGCTGTTGCGGTTCAGGGTTTCGCCGCTGGAACGGTCCATCTCCACCATCGCTTTGGCGTAGGTAGCCATGGCGCCAACTTCTGCATAGCGGGCGCTGGTGTAATCCCGTTCTCTCAGAATCACCTGATAGGAAGTGGACGCGCCGGCTTCCAATTTGACCTTTTCGCCTTCCCACATTTCACGCGCCAGCGACGAAGCCTTGTGGGCCGCCTCCACCTGCGCTTTGCCCTGGACCAAACCGATAATCGCCTTCTGCACTTCCATCGAAATCGTGTTGCGCGACCGTTGCTGGGAGATCAGAAGCTGGTTCATTTCAAGTTTAGAGCGAAGACTGTCGGCCTGTGCCGTGCGGTTTCGCAGGGGAATGGTCGCACTCAATCCGGTTGCGTACTCGGGATACTTGCCCGAAAAGCTCTGCCCAAAAGCATCCCACATGTTGGATTCGCTGTCGCTGCTTTTTCCCTGCAATCCCGATCCCGCATAGAAGCCAAAAACGGACACGATCGGCTTCAGGGAGTCATCCGTGTAGCGATCGGAAATATCCTGGTTTTTCAGATTGATGTCGGTCTGCCGCAGTTCGGAGCGGTTTTCCATTGCGGCTGCCAGAGCCTTTTCCAAATCCGGAATGTCCGCTTGCCGCGGTTCAGGCATCGAGTCCCTGAGAACGATGCGCGCGGCGTCCAATTGCGGGCTCACCCTTCGGACCAGCATATTTTTGAGCGTGGTTTCCTGCAACTCAAGATTCGTTGTGGCAATCGTCAAATCCATGGTGCGCGCAGCCATTTCCGATTCTGCCGATGTTACGTCCAGCGGCGACATGGTGCCCACCTCCAGACGCACCTGGTTGTCCTTATATAGCTGCTGCGCAACGCTCAGCGCCTGCTCCGCAACGCGCACACTCTCCTGCAGAGCGGCCAGATCCCAGTAGGCGTTTTCAACTGCGACGACAACCGTGATCACCTGCAACCGGAACACGTGTTCGGCGACCGTGGTGTTGTTTCGGGCAACCATGATGTAGCGCTCGTTGGACATGCGGCCGAAGCCATTCAGCAGGGGCTGGTTCACACCGAAGGCAAAGCGTGTAACGGATGCAGGGTTAAACAGGAGAAAATCCTGCGTCGAGCTCTGCCGCTGCCCGTTAAGCGTCAAAGAAATGCTTGTGCCCGGGGCGAAAAGCTGGGCATAACTCGTAGTGAAGGCAGTCGTTTCACCGACGACATTATAAATGCCGGATACGACATTCGTGTTCAAAGGAGAAGTAACGTGGTCATAGCTGAAATTCACGCTCAATGCCGGATCGAAGTTGCCCGAGGAGCCGACCTGAACCGCGCCACCGCCGCCGGTGATGCCGCCGGCGCTGCCAACACCGGAGCCCGTGCTGGATCCGCTGATGCCGGCTCCCAACGCACCCGAGGTTAATCCTCCGGGCGTCGTTCCGCCTGTAAACCCGCGGGGCGATTGTCCTGCCTGGCTTCGCAGCAGATCCGTCTGTGAAAACTCCGGAATATAGCGCTGCACTGCCACATCCAGGTTATTTTCCAGTGCCAGAGCCAGAGCGTCCGACAGGCTGAGCTCGAGTTTCCCGTCGTGTATCAAACTTTCAATTCTTGGCGAGTTTTCTAATGTCGGCGGCGGAACGGCCTTTGCCTGGAATATGCTGAAAATGCCCGAAAATTTTCCGGAGCTTTCCGTTTTATACTGCCCTATCTGGGGGAAATCCCCGTTCGCTGACTGGGCAAGTAGGAACGTCTGAGGAATCAGCCAATGAATGCACAATACGACGCATAGGGCTGATTTGCATAGTTGCTGCTTCATCCGGACCTCCTGGTGCCGAAGATCATGCCTAAACCGCGGGGATTGTATATCAAAAGGGGGCTCTCGCCGCAATGAAGATTGGGAGCCTCGTTGTCCACGCGGAAAATGCCGCGCACTCCGCCGCATCGTGCCTAGGAGCCTGTCCGAGTAATAGAAGGGGCCGCGTTCCTGGCCTGGCAGGGGCAGATGCGAGGCGGCGCGACGCAGGCGATGTCGTTGCACATCGTCGAGGAGCGCCAACAAAGCAGATGTCCCTGCCAGGCCGGAACCCGAAGGGCGCGTGGGGGTTACACGGCGATCGCTTCGTTGCTCGTCGTCAACGATGTGCATCGACATCGCCTCCTCCTCGCGCCTTGCGCTCGCCGTGTAAGCCCCATGCGTGCGACCCCTCCTATTACTCGGACAGGCTCCTAGCTGTCGACTGCGCGGCGGATCCTTCAGCCATGCTGAAATACGACTGCAACAAACAAATGTTTCGGCGGGAGAGGCCGGCCAACGGCCCATTATTGGCTTGCGTATCTCTTGGCGGTTTCGTAAACGGGGTCGTCCACCTTCAAACCGACGATCACTTCGTTCCCATGAGGCTTGCAGTAAACCACTTCGCCCATAAACGTAACGGTTCCCCACTCCACTTTCGCGAGAGAACCCACGTGTAGTTTTTTGCCCATAATAAGGCTGAGTCCGTGGACCGAAAGATTCGCCAGTCTTGCTTTGACGCTGCTGTCCGGCAGATCGGAACACGTCACGCTTACGGTCAGGTCGGTCCTGAATCGTGTTCGGCTTCGCCTGTTCATTCTCGTTCAATCGGTCGCTGGCTGCCGTTTCCTTAGAGGAAAAATGTGCGCCAGAGCAGCTTTGGTTGAATTTGACAAAGAAGCCCAATCCCACTATGCTCGGCTCCTTGAACGCAGATTTTATATCATCAAACGATCTGGAGATAAACCACCAAGAGCAGGAAGGATGAAACGATGGGATTGATCACAATTGACGCCAATAAATGCAATCGCGACGGATTCTGTGTGAGGGATTGTCCAACCACTATTATCACGCTGCCGGAGAAGGGCTTTCCCGAAATCGCGCCGGAGATGGAGATCTCATGCCTCGAATGCGGCCACTGTGTTGCTGTGTGCCCATTCGGAGCTCTCAGTCACATAAGGATCCCGATCGAGGAATCTCCCGCGATCGAAGACCGGCTAAAGGTGAGCGAGGAACAGGCGACCCAGTTCCTGCGTTCCCGTCGTTCCGTGCGCCGCTTCCTGGATCGGCCCGTAGAAAAGCAAAAGATTCGCAGACTCATTGAAGTAGCCCGATATGCCCCTACGGGCGGCAACGGCCAGATGGTTGACTGGCTCGTCATCGATGACAAGTCCCGGATAAAGGAGATCGCAGGACTCACGGTGGACTGGTTGCGCGAAATTGTGAAAAACCCTGAGGTGATTGCCGCAAGCCCGTACTTGAGCCTGGTCGTCGCCGCGTGGGATGCGGGATACGATTCGGTGCTCCGAGGCGCACCGGTTGTGATCACCGCGATGGCTCCCAGAGAAGCAATGAACGGGTTGGTGGATTTGACTTTGGCGCTTTCGTATCTGGATCTATATGCCACACCCATGAAATTGGGAACCTGCTGGGCGGGGCTGCTCCAGGGCGCGCTGCTGAACTCGCCGGCCATTAAGTCCGCTGTCGGCATACCGGAGACTCATCCGCATCATTACCCGATCATGGTCGGATATCCGGAGCCAAAGTACTTCCGACTCCCGGAGCGCAGAGTGCCAAAAATTATTTTCAGATAGATCGGGCATTCCAGGAGAACAAGCATGTTCAGGAATCCACGACGCAGCTGGATTCTGTTTCGTTTTACGATCGCGACATTTATCCTCTGCCTCGCCGTACTGGGAAGTGCCCAGTTCCGGACCGGGCCGGTGCAGGTTCTTGTGACTCCGGATCATGCCGACTGGAAGTATGCTCCGGGAGAATCGGCCGTGTTCTCCGTGAAAGCTCTGAAAAATGGAAATCCACTTGCCGCGGCCGGCGCTTCGTGGGCGGTTGGTCCTGAGTTGCTGCCGCCGATTCGAACGGGGTCAATCGACCTTTCAGCGGACGGGGCTGCTACTGTTAATGCAGGCACAAGGAGAGATGCCGGATTCCTCCGGTTTGTGGTGACCGTGGCCGATGAGGGACGCTCGTATCGCGGGATGTGCACCGTTGGTTTCGCCCCCGAGCAAATCAGGCCCGTGGTGCAGGATCCGGAAGGTTTCGACAGTTTCTGGCAGGAAGGGAAGGATGCGCTGGCTAAAATTCCTATCGCGGAGCAGCGCACGCCCTATCCGGAAAAATCCACTGCCACTCTCGACGCGTACCAGGTGAGTTTTCAGAATGTTGCCGGACCCAGCAACCGCGGAGCAAGCCGCATCTACGGAATCCTTACTGAACCCAAAGCCCCGGGGAAATATCCAGCGTTGCTGCGCCTGCCGGGAGCGGGAGTATACGGCGTCAGCGGAATCGTCAAAGAAGCCCTCGAAGACACGATCGTTCTCAGCATCGGCATCCACGGCATCCCTCTGACGCTGGATGCTTCGGTATATAACTCCATTTCCCGGGGAGCCATCGATACTTACTATATCTACAATATCGAATCCAGGGACATGTATTACTATCGTCGCGTATACCTGGGCTGCGTCCGTGCAGTGGACTACCTGGCCGCGCTTCCGAACTGGGATGGTAAAACCCTTGCCGTGATTGGGAGCAGCCAGGGCGGCGCTCTGGCAATCGTGACGGCAGCGCTGCATCCGCGCGTGGGAGCGCTGGCATCGATTCATCCGGCTCTATCGGATTCAGGAGGATATGTCCAGGATGGACGAGCGGGCGGCTGGCCCCCGGAGCTGTTTCAGGATCCCGCGAATCGCACTAAAGAAAGACTGGATAATTTTGCCTTCTACGATGTCGTCAATTTCGCAAGAAGGGTCAAAGTCCCGGGAATTTATTCGTGGGGCTACAACGATGAAACCTGTCCGCCCGTCTCGACCTATTCGTCCTATAATGTGATCACTGCTCCCAAAGTACTCACGCTCCAATTGGAGACAGGACACTGGATTGCGCCGGAGCAGAATGCACGTATCATGCGATGGGTCGGCGAATACCTGAAAACCGGGATCACCCCATTCACCCTGATCGCCCCATAATGAATTTCGGTGGCAGGCTACTCAACCTCGAAATTGCCGCCAAATGAAAGCCGGTTCCGCCTGTGCATAATTTCGAGGTTGAGTAGCCTGCCACCGAAATTCATATTGCGGCTGCCTCCTGAAACGTTGAGGCAACGGTCTGGAACCGGGACCGAAGAGCGGACAGCTTCTGAGCATCAATCGTTGAATTTTCATTCTCCGCAGCAGCGAGCCTTCGATTGAATACTCTGATCGCGGCGTCTATCTGCTGCTTATGATAGTGTATCCAGAAATCGTTTCCACCCCGGCGTTCACCCACGGAGCGTAAAATCCGGTCTGCCTGGTCCAGGCAATGCGAGACTTCGTCAAGTCTGGCGCCGTCCGCATGAAGCGCTGCCGCTCCCGCGCAATCCATCATAGCCAGCGCAAGATTCAAGCTGGTGCCTGTGTCATCCGGATTGGAATCGAAGATCATTTGTGCCAGCGGCACTCGGAACGCGACTGCTTCGGTCGTGGTTTCGACATCCCCGCGTTCCAGCGCACAGCAATAACGTATTTGAATGGCCGTATTCAACGGGGGGAGCAACAGAGTTTCACGAGCTTTCTGTATGGCGTCTCGCTGCTGCTCCTCATCCGTAATCCCCTGCTCGAGGAGATGCGCCACGATGTCCTGAGGAATTTCCTGGTTGCGATTTTGCCGCAGGAAGACAATGAGGGAGAGAATGTCGTCGACGGCCTCCCCCGCTACGCTTCGAGCGATCTCAAAATCGCCGAGTTCGAACGCCTTGGCAGCCGCACCAGCGGAACGAAAGCCGCGCTCCCGCAGAGACAGGATCGACGCCATCTCTTCGTTGCATTCAGGCTCAGATTGCTCGAGGAGCTCGGACCAGATGTTCTTGAGCGTATCGGAAATCTGCCTGCCGAGTTCCTGCACCCAATCCCCGTCTGATTTGACAGCCTCCAGAGAATGTTGTGTCCGGCGCAGAATGAAGTCGGCATCGCGCACCAGGGATGGATCTCCAGTGAACTGGCCGAGATGCATGATAGCCTGGGCTACGCGTAGAGCCGCGTTGATCTCCAGTGCCCGGTCGGGCATCGCCATGCTGCGCAGCCACGCAGATGTTCCCAAGTCTATGGACTGCCTGAGCGCAGCCTCGATTGCGGCATGATCGTCCTTTTCGAAAGCCTGATTTACCGTCTGGACCGACTTGTTGAATTCCTCGGTGCCGCCACCCTCGAGTGGTTCCAGGTTTGCTCCTGATACGGCGGTCCGAACGGCTCTTTCCAGCGGTTCCCATGTATTTTGCGCGGGCGGCAGCGCACTTCTCTGCTCAACCACCAGCTCGACGTACGCTCCCCGCACGAACGCCACGCGCTGCACCCAGCCCCGATTCGACTTGAATTCGGCGACGACCGCGCGCCCGTGATCGGAAGCCAAATCTGTCAACGCAGCATTTCCCCGGGTCTCGGACTGAATTTTCCCGATCCAGTCCTCGTCGGGCTGGCTGGAGTGAATGGAGGCGCGGCGCGCGTGGATTGCGAGCGTTTCCTGCGGCTGGTCCCAGCGGGAAAACACGATGTCTGTGAGCGTGGAATAAAATGGGTCGTATGCCCAGCCCACGGGAATTTCACCCTGAATCGTTCGAATCGGATCCTTAAAAATCATTGCGTCTCCATTCCACAAATAGAAAAACCGGGGACGTTCCACTCTCTCCGCCTGATCTTTTCGGAAATCTGGTGGATGAGTGGGGCGTTCCCGGTTTTGGTTTTGGCACTGTTTATTTCAAAAACCCCGGAGGTACGCTCGGGATGATTTTCCCATCCATCTTCAATTTGGTTTCGCTTCGCGCCCGGTGGATCATGAGCTCGGCTGTCCTGTACAGCTGATCACGGGTCAGAGTCTTGCGGGCCACGCCCTGCTCGATAGCCTTCAATCCGACGGCGACCGCTTCGCGAATAAAAACTTCCGGATCGTCCATTTTAGGAATGATATAGTCGGGGTTAAGGCCTTTGTCCTCGGCGCATTTCGCCAGCTCTGTCGCAGCCGCGATGCACATCCCATCGGTGATCGTCGTCGCCGCCACGTCGAGCGTCCCGCGGAAGATGCCAGGGAATCCGAGCGAATTGTTGATCTGGTTGGGGAAGTCCGACCGCCCGGTGCCTACGACCACGGCCCCTGCTTCTTTGGCATCCCAAGGCCACATCTCCGGGATCGGGTTGGCCGTAATGAAGACGATCGGATTCTTCGCCATTCCGGCCACCCACTCTTTTTTGAGAGTATCCGGCCCGGGGGTGGACGCAGCGGAGACCACATCTGCTCCGCGCATCGCTTCCTCAACCCCGCCGACCAGATTGTCCCTGTTCGTGATCTGGCACATTTCCCACTTATCTTTGTGAGTTTTCTGAAGCTCCGTGCGCCCTTTGTGTAGGGTGCCCTTTGTATCCACGAAAATAAGATTGCCCGGCTTTGCACCGTAGGCCATGTAAACCGCGCCGATGCGGATGTTCGCCGCGCCCGATCCGACCAGGGTGATCTTGACGTCCTGAATTCGCTTGCCGACGATCTTCAAAGCGTTGATCAATCCGGCAAGACAGACCGTCGCCGTTCCCTGCTGGTCATCGTGCCAGACCGGGATTTTGCAGCGCCTGCGGAGCTCGGCGAGAATGTGGAAGCACTTCGGTTGAGCGATGTCCTCGAGGTTGATGCCTCCAAAAGATGGTTGAATCAGCTCCACCGTTCGAATAATTTCTTCTGGATCCTTCGTATTGAGACATATGGGAAACGCATCCACGCCGCCTAGATATTTAAATAAAATGCCTTTTCCTTCCATAACCGGCAGACCGGCCTCGGGCCCGATATCGCCAAGGCCCAGGACGCGAGTACCATCCGAAACTACCGCGACGGTATTTCCCTTGTTTGTATGTTGGTACACCTTTTCTGGATTCTTAAAAATGTCCTTGCAGACTTCTGCCACACCGGGCGTGTACCAAATCGCGAAGTCGTCAAAGTCGCGAATGCAGCATTTGGGGGAAGTCTCCAGCTTTCCCGTGAAAAACGGGTGCAATTTCATCGCATCTTCCGCGGGCTTGTAGGCTTTCGCCAGCAATTCCTCCTTGGTCATTCTATTCGGCTCTGATGTTTTTCCTGATTTGGCAACCGGATCACTATCATTAGCCATTCTGTCCTCCGTCTGTTTTCAAATCGAAAAGCAATGCGCAAACGCCCCCCCGTGTATGCCGCACACGCCTGGGGACTTGGGATTTCAAATACGCATAACCCCGCCCACGATACTCTCCTGTAATACGCGAATTCAAGAAATAATCCTGGCACCGGGCTATCTTAAAAGAACACGGCTTTGATAAATTTCGTTGAATAGAAAAATGCAGGAGCTGCGGATCTCCGGGCTTGCCGGTTCTTAGGATTTTGCTTGCAGCGGAATGGCGCCCGTTTTCGATAGTTTTTCGATATCTGCCCTGCTGTAACCGAGCTCCGCGAGGATTGTGTCCGTGTGTTCGCCGGGCAGGGGCGGCGGCCCGGATTTTTCCACGGACAGACCTTCGTAGCGCACGGGGCCCCCGACGAACTTCGCCTTGCCCGTCTTCGGGTGCTCCACTTCTTCTGTTACCCCGAGATGAAGGACTTGCGGATCCTCCAGAACTTCTTTCATGTTATATAACGGGCTCGCCGGGACATCGTTTTCGTCCAGAAGACGCAGCCATTGCTCCCGATCCCTGGTCGCGAAAGTCGGCGCCAGCTCCTTTTCGAGCTGCTCGAAATTCCGGCGCCGGTCGTCACGCGTCTTGAACCTCGCATCCTCCGCGATATCCATTCGATCTGAGGCTTTCAGGAGCGCGAGCCAGAATTTTTCCGGTACCGAGCAATGGATTGCCAGGGGCAGATTATCTTTCGTAACGAACGCGAACGCGTGGCCGTTCTTGACTCTGGCAATACGATTAGGAATTGTGCCGGTGCTAAAATAACCGGCAGCAGTTTCGCCGATGAACGATAAGGTCGCCTGCAACAACGATGTTTCTACTCTTAACCCCTGACCCGAGGTCTGCCGCGCCATCAGTCCGCCGAGAATCCCGTAAGCGGCCGAAAACCCCGTTATGTAATCCGACAGGGCAACGCCCATGATCTTCGGATCTTCGGGATCGGCGAGCAAACCCAAGAGGCCGCTCATTGCCTGACCAAGGGTATCGAATCCCGGTTTGGACGCGTAGGGGCCTGATTTGCCGAAAGCCGAAATGGAGCAATAGACAAGTCTGGAGTTCAGTGCCCGCAAGGTTTCATAACCGAGTCCGAGACGGTCAGCGGCGCCAGGACGAAAATTCTCGACAAAGACATCGGCCTTTCGGGCCAAATCGAGGCATATGTTCTTGCCTTCAGGCGTTTTCAGATCCAACAAGATGCTTTGTTTGTTGCGATGCAGGTGCGCAAAGTTCGGGCTAAAGTACTCGCCGGGCGCAAAGTAACGGTAAGGATCGCCGTTCGGCGGCGACTCGATCTTTATGACTCGCGCGCCCAGGTCGGCCAGCAGAGCCGTTGCGTAGGGGCCAGTGACGTAGGTGGCACATTCGACGACCGTGATATCCTTCAGTACAGAGACAGGCATCCTCACTCCTTAATGCAATTGCGTTGGACGGGTAATTATAGCTGCGCCTCCAGCACTGTCAAGCTGCCGGGAGTACGGTTCTAATGGCAATACCTCCCCACACTATCCCATGTACATCCGTTCGGGATCGATCACTTCACGAATCAACCGAAGCTGCTCGGATGTGGGTGGTTCAGTAAATGGAACCAGAGATGGAACAACAGGCTGAAGACCAAGTGTCGAGGTAACATCTTTCAGGGTGTTCCCTGGATGTATAGAAATCAGCATCATTTTTCTGGTTTGCGGATGGAACCCATAAATGGCCTTGTCGGTTATGACGCGGCTCGGGCCGCCGCGCAATCCGGCTTTTTCCCGGCTATTGCCCCCCTTCACGAATCCGGGGCTGGTTACAAAAGAAATCGTTTCCCGGAACTTGTGTTCCTCCTGGCGCATAATCAGGATCGTCTTTTTTGCGCAGGAAGCGATGTCATTTGCGCCGCCGCTTCCGATCATGTGATGAAATTTTCCTTTAGGATCCCCGACCAGCGTCGTATTCAAATTGCCAAACTGATCTGCTTCTAGCCCTCCCAGGAAACCGACATCGACGCGTCCGCGATGGAGGATAGCTCCCAGAATATCGACAAAGCTGTTTAGAGTTGTAGCCCGATACCAGACCCTGGGGTCGGCGATTCCAACGCCGGTGTGAATCGGCTCGGGATTGATCACTCCGAGCTCAAACAAGATAGTCATGTTGGGGGCGTGGCTCTTTTTCGCGAGGAACGAAGCCACCATCGGGAGGCCTATTCCCACAGCCACAACCTGGCGATCCTCCAATTCACGGGCGCCCGAAACTGCCATTAGTTCGGATGGAGTAAAATCCATACTTACCTCTTAATATCCCAGAGTCGGATCGGCTCGAAGCTTGGTGAGGCGAGGCGAGCCTCCGATGAGTTCGAGGTATTCCTGGTGGTTTTTCACGCCATATACATATGTGTCGAGGTACGCCTTCCATAAACCCGGTTTCTTAGTGGCCTCGACATATTTCTTGATCTCGTCGGCATCGTAATCGTACTCCCGGTACAGGGAAGTTGGATGCGCACCAAAAGGAAGCTCCACGACGTGGGAAACCAGCAGATTCGGGATGACACATCGTTCCGGTTCCCGACGGATTACGTCCGTCGACACTACATGCTCGGCGATGACGATTGTTCGGGCGCTTGCCTTTGCCTGCTCCGGGGAGTCCCACTTCGGGCCCATGATCCAGGCGTTTCCATCCTCGTCGCAGGTTTGTACCTGAACGACGGCAACGTCGGGCAACAGAGGTTTCAGCGTGAGCCAGCGCTCGCCTGAGAAGGGATCGTTGACAAAAGCAATATCCGACCCCGATCGCTCCTGGAGTTGGCTCAGAAGGCTCGAACCGGAAAGAGATCTGATGGGAATAAACGGAAGGCCCAGCGAACCAGCCAGGTAACGGAAAGCAATCGACAGGCTACTGTATTCTTCGGCGCGGAGCGACCCGGTTTCGATCCCGGCATTTATGCAAGCGAGCCTCCCGAAACGGTCGAGAGCGCCGCCCCCGTAAATCAGGCGCTCGACAGCACCACCCCCTACCAAAAGATCCGTATCCATAGCGCCGAGGCACTGCGATATCGTCAGCTTTTTGATGCCTTGGCGGATGACTTCGCGCGCGAAGGCCATGGCACACCGGGTAATAGCAAAACCCGATACCGCCACGTGGGAACCGGAGGGAATAGAGGCGACGGCATCGCTCAGACTGGACAGCTTGTTCACCGGCAGACTCCTATGCGCCGCCTCGCTACAAACCTTCACAAACAATGCGGGCTAGATAATGAAGAGATCGAGGCCGCCCATGAGGTCGACGATGCTGCCTGTCATGTACTTCGCTTTCTCGGAGACGACGTAAGCGATAGTGTCGGCCACTTCCTGGGGAGATGCTGCCCTGCGGAAGGCGATCTTCCGCTCGATGGTTTTCCGGACATCTTCACCGATCGTTTCGTCATACGCTTCGGTCTGGGCCATGCCAACGAGGACGCAGTTGGCCGTGATGTTGAACCGTGCGCCTTCCAGTGCCACGCACTTCGCGAGACCGACGAGGCCCGCCTTGGCGGAGCCATAGCTCGACTGTCCATATCCGCCCATGACTCCCGCAACGGAAGTCATGTTGACGATGCGCCCCCACTTATTGGCGCACATGTCTTCCCAGGCCTCCTTGATGCAGTAGAAGGCGGAATTGAGGCAGAGCTTCAACTCGTTTTCCCAGTCGTCCATGGTCGTCTTGGCGATCGTAACCATCCGGCGCATCTGGGCGACGTTGTTGACAAGAACATCGACTGGCCCAAGCTCCTGCTTGATGGTGGCGAAGGTCTTCTGCACATCGCTGTAATCTCTTCCGTTCATCTTGAGGGCGAGGGATTTGCGGCCCATTGCCTTTATCTCATCCGAAACCGCCTTGGCCCCGTCCATGTTGTTAAAGCCCGTAACGACCACATCGCACCCTTCCCGCGCGAGAGTGAGGGCCGTCGCTTTTCCGATGCCCCTGGGCATGGTGGCGCCCGTTACCAGTGCAAGCCTTCTTTCTGCCGACATAGCTCCTCCTTTATTGTATGATTATGGGCTCGATGGCTTATGTATCTTCCGTCTTCGCCGAACGCGCGGACTCGCCTTCTTTGCCCCTTCCGGGGCAAACCCATGTGTCCCGTACTATATCACAAATGTTGCCTGCGGATAGAAAGGTGCGCTTTATCGGCAAGGCCAGAAGTGAAACGTATCAAAGGGAACATGGAGGGAATATGGACACCCACTGCTCTAC